>CALRDH010000001.1 GCA_943354835.1 candidate division WWE3 bacterium
TTAAAGAAATAAATAAAAATAAAATAACATCACGAATAAGCCAAAATATCCAAAGGAAAAAGACACTCAATAAAAAAAGTAGAATTGTTTTAAAAGATATAACAAAGTTTTTGTCTTCCATCTTGGCTAATTCTACATTACACTTTCTATGTAATCAAATGCACTTTCACTGCTTGAAAATCTACGAACATTATTCGAGGAATATTTCTTAAACCAAGTCTGTTGGCGTCTGATATATGCATGCAAATCATTTTTTATAAATTGGATTGCGAAATCTTGTACCTTATTATAAATAATACCTTGCATTGGAAAAGAATTCTCATAACCTAAATCAATAAGCTTCCTGGTTTCAATTACAAGTGAATCCCAAATCTCATCAACCCATAAATCAACTCGATTAAATAATTCTTCGCGTGGAAGATCGAGAATTATGATTTGGGGATTTTTATCTTGGGATTCTGATGAGCTGACATTATTCATGTCGGAGTTTTTTTGGACATATTCTTGAATTTCAATTTTCCGAATTAATCTTCGTGGATTATTTATATCACTTTGATTCATGGAATCTAAAATTTCTTTCGGAAGCATTAAGCGAAGATCAGAAGGAGATTTATTTTCAAGTTCCATTCGAAGCTTCATATTAGGCTGCACCGGGCTCGGCCTTTTTAATCCCAAAAGATTATCAATATAAAGCCCGGTGCCGCCGACAACAATCTTGTCTTCACCAATTAAATCTTTTGTGTCATTTAAATAATCAGAAACCGTATACAAAGAATTCGCATCACAAACATCATACATATGAATTTTGACACCATCGATTTTCCAAAACCCGGAGTTTTTCTCAACGGAGACTCCACTAGACTTAACTGGTAGCTTCCCTGTTCCGACATCAAAATGTTTATAAATTTGACGTGAATCGCTAGATATAATTTCCTTATTAAATTTCTTGCACACTTTAAGTGCTAAAGAAGTTTTTCCAGAAGAAGTTGAACCTACGATGTATATCATCAAGATATTATAGTATAATAATCGCCAAATGAAGACCGAACTCACCGAAAAAGACATTACAGTTGAAATCATCCCAAATGTCATTGCCAAATGCACAGTTCACGACTGCTATGCCCCGATACCAAGCGGAGACTTGTATGTAGAGAAATTTGGAGATTTTGGAACAAATATAACTGAACCAGAAAGCCCAACTATACCAAACGTAATTGCGAGTTGCAGAGAGCATCATATGAGTTTAGGTGGTTGGCATAACAGATTTCAATTATCTACAAACGGCAAAATAATCGGAACAGTAAGTGTGAGTTCGGCCTGTAGCTCCGGCGAAGTAAGCTTAGATTAAGATAGAGTTTCTTTCCAAATCTCCGTTAGGTGTTTGTGTCTTCTCTTTTTTTCTTTTAAAGGCACATCATCTTTTAAGGTTTTTTCAGCGTTTGTTCCAATGCGCGGAGAATATATTGATATAAATGCAACGTTAAATTTCATCCATTTAAAAAGATTTACTGTGTCCATAAATTGATCTTCTGTTTCGCCAGGAAACCCAACTATAATATCTGTTCCAAATGTAATATCTGGAACTGCTTTTTTTATTTTAGTTACAAGTTCTTTGAATTCTTCAATTGTGTGCCTTCGATTCATAGCCTTAAGTATTTCGTTGTTTCCACTTTGAACCGCCATGTGTAAATATCTGTCAATTTTAGGAAGGCTTAATGTATCAATTAGATCTTGAGTAAAATCAAATGGGTTTGATGATATAAAACTTATTTTTTCGATATCTTTTATTTTATGGACTTCTCGAAGTAAATTAGCAAATGGAATTTTATGTTCTGATCCTGCACGTAATTTAAATTTAGTTTTTGTATCAAGCCCCCAAGAATTTACGTTCTGTCCGATTAATAAAACTTTTTTATAACCACGGGAAACCAAATGATTAATTTCGTGCAAAATTTCGTCTTCAGTTCTACTAACTTCTTTTCCTCTTGCATATGGAACAACACAAAATGTACAAAAATTATCACAACCGGTTGAAATATGAACATACGCAGTTAAATCATTGTTAGAAATATCTTTTGCAAGAACAACATCTCCTATGGCTTTTTTTGTCCAATCACTTATCAAGCCTTCTTTAACTAAAATTTCAGGGATTTTATATTCTTCATCTGGTGCAAGCATATAATTTGCCCAAGGCATTTTGTCTTCAAGTATTTTCATGTCGTATCTTTTTCTGTCTCCTTTAGCGCTTCCCACCATACATCCAGTTACAAAAACTACTTGATTACCTTTTTTTTCATAAATTTGAACTTCATGTGCAATTGGGTTTCCAAGCTTTAATCCCCAACCATAAACTTTGTCTTCTGATTTTTGACGAACAGAACATGTATTAATAATAATTACATCAGCCTCTTTAAAATCAGATGTACTAGAAAAGTCCATTGCATCCAAAGTGCCAGACATTATTTGTCCATCTTTTATATTTGCTTGGCAACCGAATGTTTCAATATAATATTTTTTCATTAACGGACTATGGATCCACTTGGTACAGTGTCAACTGGATTTAATTGAATTGGTCTTTCGTCACTTACAGCCATTAAAATCATTCCCTGACTTTCATTTCCTAAAAATGATTTTGGTTCTAAATTTAGAAGTACAGGAACTTGTTTACCAACTAATTCTTCTGGAACATACCACTTAGCAATTCCAGAAATGATCTGTCTGGTTTCCGTTCCGAAATCTATTATAATTTTTAAAAGTTTTTCGGAACCTTCTATATTTTCAACCGATTTAATTGTCCCAATTTTTATATCTAATTTTTGAAAATCGGCGAATGATATTGAATCCATAGTAGCTAAATTATAGAGGATGTTTTGATCTCATCAAGAACAGAGATTAAATCCTCTTTCGAATTTATTGTGTGAAGTTTTTGTTTAAATTCTTTAATTTTAGGAATGCCCTTAAAGTACCAGGTTAAGTGTTTTCTAAATGTAAAAACCCCACGTTCGCCATATTGTGACATATGCAAATCAAAATGTTCAAGAACAATTTGATTTCTTTCAGAAATACTTGGATTTATTGGAGTTTTGCCATTAATGACATCTAATATTTGTTTGAAGATCCAAGGATTTCCGAGTGCCCCCCTTGCAATCAAAACGCCGTCACATTTCGTAACATCCAAAGCGCGAAAAGCATCTTCATATGTAAAAATATCGCCATTTGCGAGAACTGGAATTTTTACGGATTTTTTTACTTCTGCAATTAATTTCCAATCAGCATTTCCAGAATATCCTTGTTCTTTAGTTCTTCCATGAACAGAGATAAGCGTTGCCCCAGCATCTTCTATTTGTGGAGCGAACTTTGTAGCTTCTAATGGATCGCTCCACCCTAATCTCATCTTCACCGAAACCGGAACTTTTACTGCATCGACCATTTCACGAACTATTTCAGTTGCGGTTTTTGGATCTTTCATTAAAGCACATCCGTTAAAGTTAGACGTTATTTTATAAACAGGACACCCCATATTTATATCAAAGCCATCAGGATTATCAGATTTTTCAATTATCTTTGCGGCTTCTGCCATGGTTTTGGGATTTGATCCAAATATTTGTTGAATTAAAGGTCTTTCAGCTTCATGTATTGCTGTCATTCCCATTGTTTTATCATTTCCACGAACAACAGCTTCAGAAGAAACCATTTCACGAAAAACAATTGGAAAATCTTTTATACCAGTAACCTTTTTTACAATTTGGCAAAAAGCAGAATCTGTCATGTCTGCCATTGGAGCGAGTGCGATAATAGGTTTCACAATGGGGTTATTATATCAAGATTAATCCAAGCTTTTTGTAATCTTCCAACTTCGAATCTTGTGACATAAACGTAAAATCATTATAAATAGCTTGACATATAAGCATTCTGTCAAATGGATCTTTATTATGTAGCTTTGGGAGTTCATGGAAACTTATTGCCTCAACGGAACGTAAATCTAATAATTCAAATCCTGTATCCGTAATAGCCTTTAAAATATTTTTGATCGTCACATTCTCTAACTCTAATTTGCCTAAAGAATGTTTTAATGAAATCTCCCAAAGTGAAATAGCACTAACATAGATTTCGTTTTTGCCATCTTCTAATATCTTCTTTTGAGATACTGTTAGCTTTTGAGGGGAAATAAGCGCCCACAATAAAATATGAGTATCAATGAGTACTTTCATGAATTTAAAAAATCGTCGGCAGTCATTTTAAAATTTTCAGAAAAAGTCACTTTACCTTTATTTGAAAGTAAACCTAATTTTCTATCTTTAATAGAGTATTCATCAAAAGACATTATTACAGCAACTTTTTCTTTGCTCTTTCCATACGAAACTGCATATTTCTTGCCAGATCTAATCTCTTTAACTACAGTAGAAAATCCGCTTTTTAAATCTCCAACAGTTAATGTTTTCATGTTAAAAGTTTATTTTAAAACTGCGGTACTTGTCAAGTAGTCAGGCTTTTTTCTTATCTAATTTATCAAGACCTAAACCTTTTACTCCAAAATATACAACGATTGCAATTACTAAAAAGTCTATTAATGCAGATATAAAACTACCAAACATGATTTCGACTGCTCCGACTTTAAGAGACATTGTGCTTAAGTCGCCCGCAGCGCCAAGAACGATTCCCAAGATAGGATTTATTAAATCTTTAACAAGCGAAGCAACAAGTTTTGAAATTGCTCCACCCAAAATAAAACCAACTGCAAGACCTACAACTCCTTGTTCACGTATAAAATCAAAAAAACCTTTTAACATGTGTAATAATTTACAACAAAAAGCCTTCTATTCCTAGAAGATAGATTATTTTTGTGGACCCCAACGCCAACTGAGTTTTTCGCCTTTTATAAAACAAATAACCAATAAGGAAAATACAGTTATAAGAAGACCGATTATAGCAGCCCCTTGTGATGGAGCATATTCAGAAATCACAAGCAATAAAGAAACAAAAAGCAAGACAACTACCCAACCTTGCCACGTCGCAGGAGTCCATCCCAAACCATACATCTTTGATTTAAACCAATATACTTTTGTCATATGAGACTATTCTAACAGAGTGCTAAAATTACAATATGAATGCTGATCTTTTCTTGAGTAATATTGATGTACTAATTTCAATTTCCACAGTTATTTTTGGTTTTTATGTTTTTCTTCGCGACCCAATTCGAAGATGGGAGTTTGTTGGATATTTACCAAAGTTAATTGTTGTTCCAATTGATTTAAAAAATAAGGAAATATTATTTGTTAATCCAAATGGTTTTTGGGGATTTGTTCAAGGCGGAATTACCGGAACTGATTTAAGATCCGATATTTTGGATGTTGTTCACAGAGATATCGGACTTGATAGTTATCATTACAAATTAATTTGGACAAAAATAATCGGAACTAAAAAAATTACAAGTAAACGTAGATTAAGAGAAACTCACCTTGGAGGAATTAGATTTTTCAAAAACCCAAAAGGCAAAGGCTATATCGCAATTTATATTTTGGTAAACAAAGAAGATGTCTTAAAAAATATAAAACTTGGATACGGAATTGAAAAATTTAAATTCATAAAAATAGATAACGCTTTAAAATTCTTAAAAGAAAATGCCACCGCAGACAAATCAGAAATCTTTGAAAAAACAATTAATAACGTCAAAGAAGCTATGAAATTTATTCCGTTGTAATTCCGTCGAATTCTGGACTGTCTTTTTCTGCTTCTTCTTTTGTGGCTCTTATAACTCCATCTTTGTGATGAGCTGGAGAATAGATCGTATACATTTTCAAATCTTCAGAATTTGAAGTATTTATAATGTTATGCCTTGCACCTTTTGGAATAACGATAGCAACGCCGTCTTTTATATCGTATTCATTTCCATCGATAATACATTTACCAACACCTTTTTCAAATCTGAAAAATTGATCGTTGTCAGAATGAACCTCCGTACCGATGTCTTCCATCGGACGCAGGCTCATCAAAACTAATTGGCTATGACTTGATGTATACAAAACCTTCCTAAAGTTTGTATTCTTTATCGTTTCTTCTTCGATATTAATCTTAAATCCGTTCATAATAAATCACCTTCTTTAACTATATTGTATCTCGGGGTTTAAACTTGTCAAAAACTGGCGGAGGGAGTGGGATTCGAACCCGCGCGTGCTTTCGCACACACGCTTTCCAAGCGTGCGCCTTAAACCACTCGGCCATCCCTCCGCGTTATTATTGGCATTTTGATGCAATGATTATTGTAACATGCAAGAAAGTTCGACACACGAAATTTTCAATCGCACACCAAAGGCCCACTCACCGAACACCGAAGGCCCACTCCGGTGGGACTTCAATGGGACATCAATGTGATCTCAATGGGCGACAAAAATCGGCTAGGCGAGAAATTCTTTACAAACACCCAAATAAATACCATAATGAATAAATGAACGACAAAGACTTCCTAAAAAAAGCTGTTATGAAGGCGAAAGAATCTCTAAAAACAGGTGGCTTTCCTGCTGGAGCAATTTTAGTTAAAGACAACAAAATTATTGCGGAAGGAATAGCAATTGGTTATCAATTAAATGATCCGACTTCTCATCCAGAAACACAATCAATTCGTGATGCATGCAAAGATCTAAAAACTACAGATTTAACTGGTGCAACTTTATACGCTTCCCTTCAACCATGTTTAATGTGTTTTAGCGTTTCAAATTGGGCAAATATTTCAAAAATAGTTTATGGATGTAAAAAAACAAATGAAATGACAGAAAAGAATTATTACGAAGGGTTTAACAATATTGAAGAAATTAATTCAAAAAATCTTAAACAAATTGAACTAGTTTATATTCCAGATTTCGAAGAAGAAATTTTGCAAATAATAAAAGAATGGCGCAATTAGACCTTTGGGAAAAAGAATATGAAGAAAGAAAAGATCTTCCATCTAGTCAGACAATGGTTCCTTCCCGTGCATTAAGAGAATTTTGGGAAAGTGAGGAGATCAAGAATTTACATATGGATAGCGCACTAGATATTGGATCAGGTCTCGGAAGAAATTCTATTTACATGGCGGCGCAAAACGGATTCGCACATGTTGTTGGAGTTGAAATTGTAGACTCCGCAGTCGATAAAGCAAGAGAAACAATAGATGAACTAGGACTTCAAAATAAAATAACATTTGTTAATCAATCAGTCGGAGATTCACTACCATTCGAAGATCAATCTTTTGATTTAATCGTCGACATGATGGTAATGCATCTTTTAGACCCCAATGAACGCGCAAAATATTTTGCCGAAATTCAAAGATTATTAAAGCCAAACGGATTTTTTGTCTTTTATACAATAGCAGCAGACAGCGAAGCGGCAAAGGCGTTATTTGAATCAAGTCCAGGACCAGAAGAAAATTCTTATATAATCCCACAATCAAGAATGATCGAGAAAGCATTTACTGACGACGAATTAATTAAAGCTTTTCCTGAATTAAATGTTATTAGGCTAAACCACAAAACACAATTAACACCAGCCTTCGGTGATGTTTACAAAAGAGAATACATATCAGGAGTCATGAAGAAACCTTTGGCATAGAATTTTTATCTCTCTTACAGCAGTTTCGATATCAAAGTTTTTTGGTATGTGTATAAATGCATAGTTTTGATTTTTCGATGCGATTAAGTAGGACAACAAATTGCAGTAGGAGTTCCCTATACCGCAGGCATTTTTAGACTCAACGCCTGGATTGATTTGTGTCGAAATTAAATATTCAGATTTTCGATTTTCATCTATCAATTTATTTCTAAATTTATTTTTGCAGATCGTTTCGATTCTTAACTTATCATTATCTTTTCCGCTATATTGGCCTAGACCCAAGACAAACACATTATTACTTATCTGGAAATTTCGAATTTCACTTTCAGTTGAAGGCAAATAATATTTATTCTTTATCGGGAGTAATTTTGCAATTCTTTCGGAGATATTATTTTTAAAAGCTATAACGCAGATTTCCATTTTAACTTTTCTTCCACAAAATTTTTTATATTTTTTTGAAATTTTTCTTTTGTGAATTTTTTGGCGTGTTTTTTGATGAGCTCGTGATCAAATCCAATTTTTTGCAACCTTCGTATTGCTCCTAACAAAGACTTTTCGTTTAGATCATCAAAAAACACGCCCGTCTTATCTTCTTCAACTGTCTCCAAATACCCTCCACTTTTTAATGCGATAACGGGCTTTCCATATGCCATAGGTTCAATTGCTGCAATTCCAAAATCCTCATTTTTCACTGCACAAACTACTGCTTTACAAGTTTTATACAAATGATCTTTTGTCTCTTCAGAAATTCTTCCTAACATTTTTATCGAACGATATTTTGATACAAGTTCCAAAAGCGTCTCCTCCTCGGAACCCGTTCCTGCAATTATTAATGGAATATTATTTTTACCAAATACTTTTATTAAAAAATCTATATTCTTATAACTTTCCAAACGTGAAATTACTAAATACGATTTGCTATCAATACTCAAAGTTTCGTTTTTAATATTTTGAGAATCAACTTGAGCAAATGGATATATTACTTCCGCATCCCTTTTATAAATTCTTTTTATTCGATTTTGAACTTCTTTTGAATTGCATAAAAGAAAGTCTGGTCTTTTTGCGAACTCCTGATCTTTGCGTCGCAGGCAAAAATCAATCGGCCAAAGCAAAATTTTCATATACCAAGCATTTCGATTTTTTGTTGAGGTCTCGTATCCATATAAAAATCTTGGAGGCGTGTGTATATAACTTATATGAATTTGTTTTTCGTTCGTTTTAACGCCCTTTGCAAAATGCGCTGTAGAAGAAATCACTAAATCGTATTTTGACAAATCAAGATGCTCAAAATAAAAAGGTAAAAACAAAACTAATAATTTTTTTGGAATGTATTTTCCCCAATTTGGAAAAAAGATTTTCGCACCTTTAAAAATTCCCAAAGAATCTAAAAGCTGCTTGTTATATGTCGCAGTATAGACATCGGCCTCTGGAAAAACTTCAAAAACAGCGTTTGCTAAAACTTCGGCTCCTCCGTATACATCAAGGTAATCATGAACAATTGCAATTTTCATAATAATTTAGGAGCAGTTCCTCTAATTTCAATCGACTTCTTTTCAAGCATATCCAACTTTCGATTTAAACTTCGAAATCCAAGCCTGTCAAAAATCCTTTGAACTTTTGAAACATCAAAATCATGAACTAAACAATCTTTCAAATTAAATTCCATTGGAATATTTGTAATTATAGTCGCAAGTTGCTTGCTCATAAAGGCTTCATCTTTATCATCGATTAATTTTTTCTTGACCGAGGCTGACTTAATAGAATCTAAATTATCATAAATATTTTCGAGTGTTCCAAACTGTCCAATTAATTGTTTTGCCGTGACATCTCCAATTCCCATAACACCTGGAATTCCATCACTTGGATCACCTCGCAAGGCCTTATAATCAATCATCAACTTTGGTTCAAAAGTATATTTTTCTTTAAATTTCTCGGAATCAAAAAGCTCGCTTTTAATATATGGAGGCCTTGCGGGCCTGTACACAAAAATCTTGTCATTAATTAATTGCAACAAATCTTGATCAGCTGTAGAAATAACAACATCTAAATCTTTTGAAGCAACTGCGGACGCAGTTCCCAAAACATCGTCGCCTTCAAAACCGTTTTGTGTAAGACGTGGAATATTAAAAGCTTCAATTACTTCGATCACAAGAGGAAGTTGTTCTTTAAAAATATGGTCGTCCTCTGGCTCCATCGAAACACGCGCAAACTGATAAAGCGGATAAAGTTCCTTTCTAAAAGAAGGCTGATCTTCGCTTTCCCATCCACATGCAATATGTGTTGGATTCAATGTCAAAATCGACTCTAAAAGTGAAGAAGCAAAACCAAAAACAATATTTGTATGTTCACCAGTTGAAGCAACAAGATCCTTTGGATAAGCATGAAAACTTCGATGCAAAAAATAAAAAGTATCTAAAAGCAAAAGCTTATCGGAATTAGGCGAAGACATGTAGAAAATATAGCATGAAAATGAAAAGGGAACTTCAGACGAAGGGAGGGGGGATAATTGATACGATGTCTTGTCGCGTGACAAGAATTTTGTCGATGTTGCCCCCTCCCCGGCTAGTAAGCTCTAGCCAAAAACTGGTACGCCCAGTTTTCTCGTCTGCGGAAAATTTTAATATATGAGACATCTAGTGTCAATTTTATGTTTTCCAAATTGATTCTTCAATTTTTTCCTTGCGGTTTACATATCGTGCCATTACGAATAGCAAGTCGGAGAGCCGATTTAAATATGGTAAAAATGTTTCGATAGAAGGACTTTTTAATGAAACTGCATATCGTTCGACTTTACGAGCAAATGTCCTTGCATAATGAATGTGGGAAGAGGCAATACAGCCTCCAGGAAGAATAAAATTAGTAAGCCGAAGTAATAGCTTTTCATAATCATCAATCGTTTTTTCAATGTTTTCCACCTCTTTAAGCGAATCAAACTTTAACTTTCCGCCTGCACAAATTGCGCCAACAACAAATAAATCTTTTTGTATTTCTTCTAAAACATCTATATCTTGAGAAAAATCAAAATCCGCCTCATACAAATTACTAACACAAATTCCAACATAAGAATTCAACTCATCCAAAAGCCCAATAAATTCAACAACCTTTGAATCCTTTTGAACCCTTTGACCATTTGCTAAACCAGTCGTTCCCTTATCACCAGTCCTTGTATAAATAGACATATAGGAAGATTACAGCAAAAATCAAAAAGAATTCAATTGGAAATCGATTTCATCCGCCATATCAAATACTTTCGGAGACAATCTTACAACCAAAGAATTTGCAATTGCAGTTTTTGGCTCACTTCGGCAATCAGGGTCATAAGGTGAAACCTCGGATGAGATTTTAAATAAGTTTGACGGAATATAGAGACGATTTGTTAGAAAATCTATACATCTCTGTTCGTCATTATCACCTTGCGTCCAAGTTATACGATTTAAAGTATCGTGACGAGACACGCCCCAACATCTTTGAGCTTCAATTATAGTTCTCCACATTAACGCAACACCATAACCATTTTCCGTAAAACCATCCTCCACCTTTAAATAATATGGAGGACGACCAATCTCAACAACGTTATATCTCAAAAAAGAAAATCCACAAGAACCAACTGACGCCCCATTTAATCCAATTTTGACGACATGAATCCCATAGCTTTTATCAAATACAGTTTCAGTAGAAATCCCTCGAGTAGAAAGAATCTCAACGATTGGAGAACATTCGAATTTACTTCCTCCTTCTATATATGGGTTAATTGGGCTCACGATAATTTATTTCAAGACAGGATACAAAATTCCAGTTATTTTAGTTTATTTCTCCAGACTTTGCCAGAGTGCAATTGAGCCAAAGGTTTTGTAGGGCTCCCATTTTTTAATTATTTCTGTAATTTGAGATGTAGTCGGATTTTTTAATCCATATACTTTTTCTATTCCATTTTTGAGTCCTAAGTCTTTGTATGAAAATATGTTTGGCCGTTTTAATGTGAACATAAGAAACATTTCTGCTGTCCATGTTCCAATTCCTTTTATTCTTGTGAGTTCTTTTGTAACATCTTCTTCACTTAATTTATCTAGATCATTTAGGAATACTTCGCAATTTTGAACTTTCCCCGCAAGGTCTTTGATGTATGAAACTTTTGCCCATGACAAACCAACATCTCGAAGGCTTTGATCTGAATACTTGAGGATACTTTCTGGATTAACATTTAATTCGTTGGAACTAAAAAGAATTAGGAACTTTTTATATATTGCGGCAGCAGCTTTCGAAGAAAGCTGCTGCCCTACAATATCCCTACACAAAGCTACAAAATATCTATCAGGCAAAACTTCACCACCAAACCAATTATTAAGATTTACTTTTTTTAAAATTTCAAAAATCAAAGGATCAGAAGACTTAAAATGATTTAATATTTTATCCATTACCAATCTATACAGTATTTGATATATTCTTCAAGTTTTTCTTTTTCTATTTCGTAAGGAGAAACAATACAATCTTTTGGCAATATAAAAGATTTATTCTTAAAAAATGCAAAAATCCCCATAAGAACCTGTTCAGTTTGTCTTATCGCTTCAACGCTTTTACCAATTGCAACAAATCCAATTTTTTTCTTATCATATACAGTGACTTCATTAACAAGATCAAAAAAATTCTTTAATAAACCAGGGATCCCATGATGATATGTTGGCACAACAAAAATCAAAATATCCGCCCATGCCATATTCTCTAAATCAATCTTTTGAACTTCATTTGCATTAGAGAAATTAATATAATCGCCTCTAAAAAGCTGATCGAAATTATCAAGAGTTACGATATTCGCATCGTGCCCAAAATCTTTAACAATTTGTGCAACAGCCTTCGTAGTTTTTATTGAATTGTTACCCAAACGATTAGTTCCGTTAATTAAAGTAAATTTCATAAAGTGACCTTAGGGAATGCTATCTTAAACCAATAAGTATATTTATCAGGATTTTCTTTTATATCTAGTAAAACTTCTTCTCTTGTCGCCCATTTCCATTCTTCTACTTTTTCTGGATTGGAGACAGGATCCTCATTATACTTTCCAACAATTACGTGATCAAATTCATTTTCAGTAATTCCATTATCAAATTCGTGTTTATATGAAAAAGTGAATATTTCCTTAACCTCTGTATCAAAACCCATTTCCTCAACTAATCTACGATGAGCGGCAGAAATTGTGTCTTCACCAGGTGCAGGATGACTACATACTGTATTTGTCCAAAGTCCACCAGAGTGATATTTTGAAATCGCACGCCTTTGTAATAAAAGCTCATTCTTGTCGTTAAAAATAAAAATGGAAAAGGCGCGATGTAAAAGCTTCTTTTTATGAGCCTCTAATTTTTCACACGTGCCAATTGGAGTATCTTTTTCATCTACTAAAATTACATCTGCCATAGGAAGAATAATAACATATCTGGTCGGGGTGACAGGACTTGAACCTGTGGCCTCAAGACCCCCAGCCTTGCGCGCTAGCCAACTGCGCCACACCCCGATGAATACATCGGCTGGCAAACTTGTTTCCAACCCGTGGCGAAGTATGACAATCTGATAAAAAGGGTAGCCCCCATATTAACGTTTCGAATATTGTGGTCTTGCTCTTGCGCCTTTTAAGAATGGTTTCTTTCTTTCTTTTTCTCTTGAATCTCTTGTAACAAGACCTGTAGATCTTAAAATTCCTTTGAATTCAGCATTATAATTAATAAGTGCACGAGCAATTCCAAGTCTAACAGCTTCTACTTGTCCTACAATTCCTCCACCATAGACTTTTATTGTTGCGCTAAATTTTGCTTGAGGATGAGAAACGCCAACTGCATGAAATGGTTTAACCCATTCTAATGTTTCTTCTTGTCCAGAAAAAAACTCTGCGACTGGTTTATCATTTACCATGATTTCGCCCTTCTCATCATATAACCAAACACTTGCAACAGATCTTTTTCTTCTTCCAGTTCCTGAAAAGAATTCTAATTTTTTACTCATTTGTTGCTCCCTTCATTTGCGCTGTGTGAGGATGCTTATCATCTTCATATATATATAAATTGGCTAATCTATCATTTCTTAATCTGTTTTTTGGAAGCATACCTGTTATTGAATCTAATATAATTCTTTTTGAATTGTGCTCTCTTACCTGGCCTAAATTCTTTGTACGAAGATTTCCAACAGTTCCTGAATGTGAATAATACATTTTATGTAATTCTTTTGTACCTGTTACTGCAACTTTTTTTGAATTATAAACAACAACCTTGTCTCCCATATTCAAATATGGAACATAATTAACTTTATTCTTGCCAGTAAGCAGTACACAAACGCTTGCTGATAATCTTCCTAAAACCTTATTGTCAGCATTTATAAAATGCCAATTGTATTTTTGTTCCGACTTTGTTGTCGCGTGTGTTGAATTCATTTTGTAACCTCTACTTTTTCCTTTTTAACTACTTTAGCCTTTGGTTTTGGCTCCGCTTTTGCTATTACTTTTGTTTTTACTTCTTTAACTTTTACGTCTTTAATAACTTCAGATTTTTCAGCCTTTTTCAAATCTTCAACAAAAGAAATTTCAGCCATTTTTGAAACATCTCCGCTTCTTGGGACCATCTTCAAAATCCTTGTGTATCCGCCGTTTCTGCCTACAAACATAGGGCCAATCTGCTCTATAAGCTTTGAGACTAATAGTTTATCACCGATTCTACTTATTAAAAGTCTTCGTGTACTTAAAGTATCAATTCTAGACATAGTAATGATTTTTTCAATTTCTGGTCTCAAAAATTTTGCTTTTGGAAGCGTTGTGCTAATTTTCCCATGTTCAATTAAACTTTTCATAAGTCCAATTAGAAGGGCCTTTCTTGACGACGTATTTCTATTAAATTTTTTACCAAGCTTTCTATGCCTCATTTTTTACTTTAAACCTTCTTTTTCTAATAACGATAAAATTTCTCTAATTGATTTTTCACCTAAATTTCGAACTCTTAACAAATCATCTTCGGATCTATCTGCTAGATCTCCTAAAGTCTTGATTCCAGCCTTTTTAAGAGCATTTATAGTTCTTGTTGGCAAATGTAGCTCTTCAAGAACAACTTCATCAGCTTGAGTCTGTGTTGACATTGAAGACTCGGATGAATTTGCTTCTTCTAGCTCTTTTTCATCTGCTTCTGTGAAATCTTCGCCAGTTTCTACTTTATGAAAAAATCCTTTTAACATTTTTGAAGCTTCTCTGATTGCATCAACTGGATCCATAGTTCCATCTGTCATTACAGTCATAGTCAATTCATCAAAGTTAGTATCTGCTCCAACTCTTGTATCATTAACTTCCATAACTACATTTACAATAGGTGAAAAGTTTGCATCCATTGCAACATGACCAATTGGCATCGAAACGGCTTCGTTTGCTGGTACATATCCATATCCATCATTTACTGTTAGTTTTGCTGTAAGTTTTGATTTCTTGTCTGAAAGAGAAGTTATCATTAATTCTGGATTTACAACTTCGACTCCAGCTACCTTTTCGATATCGGAAGCTTTAACATCTTTTGGTCCGACTTCATTTAATTCAAGAACAACTGGACCTTCTATCGACTTTTTAAATCTAACTTGTTTTAAAGCCAATAAAATATGAAGGACATCATCTTTTGCACCAGAAATAGTATCGAATTGGTGTGAAATTCCATCAATGCTAACGCTTGTTATTGCAGCACCCTTCATAGAGGAATATAAAGATCTTCTTATCGCATTACCTATCGTGAAACCAAATCCTTTGACAAGAGGCGTAATTTTAACGGTAGCTTTATTACCTTTAGACTCTACAATCTTAAGATTTATCTTTGTTGTGTTGTACATTTATCTTTTTGTTTCGAACCAAATCGAAGACATACTATCTTCGGTTTAGCGCGAATAATATTCAACTATTAGCTGCTCATCAATTTCATAACCAATATCTTCTCTAACGGGCAATCGTAATACCTTTACGCCTTTATTTTTTACATCCCATGCTAACCAAGCTGGAAATTCAGATTCTTCCTGCGGTCTTGAATCTGCAACTACATAAGAAATCATATCGTTTGCAGAAACTTGATAAGCTGGAAGATCAACCAGTTTTCCATTCACATTAATTTTTTTATGTCTAATCAATTGTCTTGCTGCCTGTCTTGAAGATGCAAATCCCGCTGAAAAAACAGCATTATCTAATCTTGATTCAAGCTGTTGAAGGAATATATCTCCTGTAACACCTGGAATTTTTGCAGCTTTCTCATAATACGTCTTGAATTGTGCTTCTAAAAGACCATAGATTCTCTTTACTTTTTGTTTTTCTCTTAAATGCTTTCCGTAATCAGAAACTCTAGATCGACCTCTAAAATGTTGACCTGGAATTTGAGCCCTTTTTGAAAGTGCACACTTTTCAGTTGCGCATCTAGTACCCTTCAAAAAAAGCTTAACTCCTTCTCTTCTACATAATCTGCATTTTGGTCCTGTATAACGTGCCATTAGACTCTTCTCCTTTTTTTAGGTCTACAACCATTATGTGCAATTGGAGTCACATCAACTATCTTATTAATAATTAGCCCACCATTTCGTAACGCCTTAACGCATTGTGATTTACCACTTCCAACTCCCTTTATATAAGCACTTACTTCTTTAATTCCTTTTGTAACTGCTTGTCTTGCAGTATTTTGTCCAACTATAGTGGCTGCGTATGGTGTTGATTTTCTTGAACCTTTAAAATTATTAGCTCCAGAAGCTCCCCAACAAATAGTATTGCCGTCTAAATCAGTAATTGTAACGATGGTATTGTTGTAGCCTGAAAAGACATATGCCTTTCCTTGTGGCATAACTTCCTTTTTGGCTGATGTTTTCTTTACTTTTGTTTCTTTTTTTACAATTTCTTTTTTAGCCATAATATTTTACGTCTTAGATACTGTTTTTAGATTTGCTCCACCTACGGCAATTCTTTTACCTCTTTTAGTTCTTGCGTTCTTTTGAGTCTTTTGGCCTCTTACAGGAAGATTCTTTGTGTGCCTATTTCCTCTGTAGCACTGAATATCTTTATACCTTTTAATATTTTGCGAAACGACTCTTTTTAATTCCCCTTCAACCATATATTGAGATTTATCAATTACGTTTCTAATCATTGAGATTTGATTCTCATCTAAATCCTTAGCTCTTACATCTTCGCTTACTTTTGCTTTACTCAAAATCTTTTTTGCTGTCGATAGACCAATTCCATAAATATATGTTAGTGCTATTACTACTCTTTTACTTTCTGGTATATCTACACCAATAATTCTAGGCATATATTAATTATCCTTGTCTCTGCTTATGCTTTGGATTTGCATCGCAGATAATATATACTACTCCAACTCTTCTGACAACTTTACAACTCCTACAGATTTTTTTAACACTTGCACGTACTTTCATAGTTTTAATATCAACTGGGCGAGAAAAATTTATTTAAAACGATATACAATACGGCATGTATTATCATCGTACTCACTGAACTCAACCTTTACCATATCACCTGCAAGAATCCAAATTTTGAATCTTCGCATTTTACCTGAAAGGTAGCCTGTGACTTCTTTTTCTTCATCCTTAAGTTTAATTACAAATTTACCGTCCGGTAATGCTTCTAAAACAATTCCTTCTTTTACAATAAAGTCTTTTTTTGCCACTGGCATATTCTAGCATAAATGCTTAGATGGTCAATATTTCAGCGCCATTTTCAGTCAAAGCTACCGTATGCTCAAACATTCCACTTAATTTCCCGTCTTTTGTGGAGACTGTCCAACCGTCACTTCCAACTACAATTTTTGGATCTTTAATAGCATACATCACTTCAATTGCAAAAACCATACCGATTTTGAGCAATTGACCGGCACCTTTTGTCCCATAGCAAGGAATTAAGGGATCTTCATGAGCTTTAAGACCAACTCCGTGCCCTGTATATTCACGAATTACTGAATAACCTGCATTTTGCA
Source organism: candidate division WWE3 bacterium (assembly GCA_943354835.1). Classification (GTDB taxonomy): domain Bacteria; phylum Patescibacteriota; class WWE3; order 2-01-FULL-39-13; family 2-01-FULL-39-13. The sequence goes on from CALRDH010000001.1 coordinate 17,559, forward strand.
CCGTCGTTTGCATCGCATTTGATATATTTCCAACGCGAGAGCCGGCAACAAAACTTTTTATTGCTAAATTAAGTGCATATTCGCCGGTTTTTAGGAATTTGGATACAGTTGGGTCAACGTCCGTTCCTGGGACTACAACAGTCCAACAATGATCTACGTAATATTTGCCGTATTTAACGCCCAAATCAATCGATATAACGTCAGAAGCCTTTAAGACATACGAAGAAGGCATTCCGTGTACCCATCCATCATTTACAGCAATACACGTCGCATATGGATATTTGTCGATTTCTTTAAACCACGGACTTACGCCCAATTTGCGCATTTGTTCTTCTATAGAATTGTTGATTTCCAAAGTTGAAACACCTGGGACCGCCATCCTTAAAGCATCATCCATAATTTTAGCGGAAAGCTTGCCTCCCTCTTTTAAATTTTTAATGTCCTCTTTTGATTTTATATATATCATTGGAATTTATACTCCTAAAGCAAATTGGATATTTTGTTGAATTTCCTCTATCGTACGCTCCGCATCTATCTTTTTTAACACCCCAAGTGAGTTATATTCCGCGACTAAAGGCTCTGTTTCTTCATGATACAAAGATAATCTTTTCTTTACAGATTCAATTGATTCATCAATTCGCATTTCAATTTTTGCTCTGTTTGAAATTCTTACTAAACATTCGGCTTCGCTTATTTCTAAATATATAACAGCCCTCAATTCCCAATTATTAATATTTAAATAGGATAAAAATGTTTTAAGTTGAGAATGATTCCTTGGATACCCATCTATAACAAAACCAGAAGACTCTTCTTTTTCAAATAAAGAAAACATAACATCGTTGATAACATCATCTGGAACAAATTCACCACGTTTCCAAAATTCCGAAAGTTTTAAACCAATAGGATTTTCTTCACGTTCCAATTTTCTTAAATACTTACCAGAGGAAATGAATTTATAGCCTATGTAATCTGCTAGTAAACTTGCTTGAGTTGATTTACCGGAACCTTGTGGTCCCATTACTATTATAAAAGTCTTTCTTTTTGTCATAAACCAGGAATTCCTAAGTCGCCAAGTCTGCCACGCATTTTTTTTGCGACTTTCTTTTGTGATTCTTTTACAGCATTATTAAAAAGATTTTTCAAATCAGATCTTTCTTCTCCATTCTCTTTAACATACTCGACTGTTTGATCGCCCTTCATTGAGATTTCAAAATCGCCTACAAAAACTTGAACTAATATCTTTTCCATTTCTTTTTTCATTTGATCTGCTTGCTTTTTTAAAGCATAGAGATCTTTCATTTTTCCGAGTTGGTCAAACATTTTTTAACCTTTCAAAATTCCTTAAACTATCTTGCAAAAGTCTCGTATTCACGACTAATTACTTGAGATTCAATTTGCTTAACTGTTTCCAATATTACCGAGACAACAATTAAAAGTCCAGTTCCACCAATGGCTAACGAATTAAGACCTGTAAGACTTTGAACTGTCGATGGCAAAATTGCAATTAAACCCAAAAAAACTCCGCCAGCAAAGGTTTGTCTTTTAATTATATATTTCAAGAATTCGATTGTTGATCTGCCAGGTCTTACACCAGGTATAAATCCTCCACCCTGTCTTATTTCGTCAGATATTTTTTGTGGGTTAAACGTAACTGACGTATAAAAATATGTAAAAACAAAAACTAATGAGAAATAAAATAAATTATAAAAAACAGAACTTGCTTGGAAATTAACTGATAGCCAAAGACCGATCGAGGATATAGCCGGATTTAGAGATCTTTGAAAATATCCTGCTAACGCTGATGGAATAAGGACTAATGATACTGCAAAGATAATTGGAATAACTCCAGCTTGATTAATCTTAACTGGTATAAAACTTGAGCCTCCACTAACTGTTTTTCCTCCACGAATTTTGTTTGAATACTGAACTTCGACTTTACGAAAAGCCTCATTTATAAAAACAACAGAAGCAATAACAATAAAAGATATTAGTGAAAAAACAAGAATATTAAATATGCTCCCAATTTCAGCTATAGATAAAGAAGTTCCGACAGCACTTGGAATTCCTGCAACAATTCCAGCAAATATCAACACAGACATTCCTTGACCAACGCCATATTCGGTTATAAGTTCTCCGATCCACATTAAAAGGAAAGTCCCTGCTGTCATAATAATAATCATGGCCAAAAGCTTATCCGGTGACAGAGTCGGCAAAATGCTTACGCCTCCTAATGATTGTTTATTTAATGTGAAATAAAGTCCATATGCTTGAACGATTGCAAACGGCAAAGTTAGTGCTTGCGTGTATTGATTTATTCTTTGACGTCCAAAATTTCCTTCTTTTGATAATTCCTCGAGTTGAGGTACGACCATTGTCAAAAGCTGAAGAACAATAGATGCGCTAATGTAAGGTCCAACTCCCATTGCTACAATAGAAAGATTACTTAATCCTCCTCCGCTAAAAATATTTAAAAAGCTCAAAACACTACTTGAGCTGAAAAATGATTTAAGAGCTGTAGTATCTACCCCAGGGACTGGTATATAAGCTAAAAATCTATATAAAGCTAAAATAATAAGTGTAAAAATTAGTTTTTTTCTAAGATCTGGAATTCGAATCGCTTTAAGCAGATAAGACGTCATAGTAAAAGTATTCTACCATTAAGAGGCACTTCCGCCTGAAGCTTTTATTTTTTCGATAGCCTTTTTTGAATATTGGAAATCCTTGAATTCTACTTTATTTGTAAAAACACCGGTTCCTAAAATTTTCACGAAATCAAATTTAGTCGTTTTTACAAAACCATTTGTCATTAGAACTTCAGGAGTAATAGTTTTTAAAGAATTTACTCTATCATTTGCAGAGATTTCACCAAGATTCAATGATACGACAATCTTTTTTGCGTGATTAATAAAACCGCCGCGGTATGGCATTTTATGAACTAAAGGTGTTTGACCACCTTCAAACCATTGTTTTGTTTGGCCACCATTTCTTGCCTTTTGTCCTTTTGTACCTTTACCAGTTGTATGACCACCTTTTCCCGAGCCAATTCCACGTCCAGCTCTTTTTGATGATTTATTATATCCATTTGCTTTTACGAGGTTTGATAAACTAATGTTCATTCTGTGACCTCCTTTAGGTCTTGTGGCTTAGCTTTTATCAACTTTAAAGCCTTAATTATTGTATATGCATTACTAATCTGATTATTTGTTCCCATGATCTTTACTGAAATATTTTTAATACCAGCAAGCTCAAGAACCTGTCTTACAGTACCACCTGCAATAATTCCAGCTCCTAAAGGTGCTGGTTTCATAAATATAATTGCTGCACCATTTTTAATATAAAGTTCATGAGGAATGCTGCCGTTTTTTGTTATTGGAACTTCTATCATTGTTCTTCGTGCTTTATCTTTTGATTTTTTAATAGCAGTAAGATTTTCTTTTGATTTTGCAATCGCAACTCCTATTTTTCCGGCATGATCGCCTGATGCACTTAATGCTGAAAAGTGAAATGAAGATCCACCAGCTCTTTTTGTAGAAACGCGTCTAATTTGTAAAACACGATCTTCAATTGTTGCGTGCTTAATTTCTTCTTTTTCCATAATAATTAAAATATAATTCCAGAACTTCTTAAACCTTCGGCAACTTTGCTAACTCTACCATGATATCTATATGAACCACGATCAAAAACAGCCTTTTCTACACTTAATTTTTTTAATGATTCACCAAGTTTTTTCCCTGCTTCTAGTGCTAAATTCAATTTCGTTTTTACTTCAACTTCACTTTTTAACATTTTTGATGCACAGCTCGCAATTGTATTTGAAGAAACATCATCAATAGCTTGTGCGTAAATAAATTTATTAGATCTAAATACACTAATTCTTGGAATAACTGATGTTCCATTTATTTTGCTTCTTACTTTAAATTTTCGTCTTTCTTTTGCGCTTTTAATTATCATTTTAAACTTTCAATTATGCCTTTGAGGCCTTACCTTGCTTACGCTTAATTATTTCACCTCGATATTTAATACCTTTACCTTTGTATGGTTCTGGCTTTCTTATTGCACGTATATTTGCTGCAGTCTGCCCTACCATATGCTTGCTTGCTCCACTAACCTTAACTACAGTATTACCTTCAATTTCTAATAAAATGCCCTCTGGAGCATTAAAATCAACCGAATGTGAATATCCTACAAAAAACCTTAAATTGTTACCAATCTTTTCAACTCTATAACCGACGCCAACAATTTCTAGAATTTTTGTAAAACCTTCACTAACACCTGTAACTGCATTATTTATTAAAGATCTAACAAGTCCCCAATAAGCGCTACCATTAAATAAATCTTTTGATGATAATTCAACAAAGATATTTGAATCTACATTACTAACTAATATTCCAGGAATCTGTGAAACTTCAACAGAACCCTTTACTCCAGTTACTTTAATCAAAGCATCACTTATTTGTACGTCAACTCCTGCTGGAATTTTTACTGGAACTTTTCCTATTTTGCTCATGATATTAATAGAACCTACAAATAACTTCACCACCTAGGTGTTTTTTTCTTGCTTCATTCGCCGTCATAACACCACGAGAAGTTGAAATAACTTCTACACCTAAACCACCTATAACTGGTTTCAAATCTTTTGCACTAAAATATTTTCTCAAACTTGATTTTGAAACTCTTTCTATCTTACTTATAGCTGGTTCCATTAAATCATCGTACTTCAAAGAAATGCTTAAATTTTTAAATTTGCTTTCTTTTACTTTGTATACTTTTACATTCAAAGCAAAACCAGACTCAACAATTATTTTTGCGATTTCTTCTTTTAAATTAGAATGTGGCATTTCAACAACTTCAGCTTTTCTTGCTTGTCCATTTCTAATTCTTGTTAACATGTCTGATATAGCGTCTGTATTCATATTATTTATTTACCAACTTGCCTTTCTTACTCCAGGCAAAAAACCTTCATGTGCCAGTTCTCTAAAACAAACACGACATAACTTAAAAGTTTGCATGTATCCTCTTGCACGACCGCACTTAAGACATCTGTTATATTCTCTTACTTTAAATTTCTTTGCTTTTTTCCATCTTTCGATTAAACCTTTTCGTGACATTTTATTTTCCTTCTCTAAACGGCATATTCAAAGCCGACAACAACTTGAAACCCAACTCATCAGTTTTCGCAGAGGTATTTATTGTGACCTGCAAAGGCTTATTATACACGATTCTATTAGGATCGATCTCGGAAAAAACAACTTGTTCTGTAATACCCAAACTGTAGTTACCAGCTCCATCAAAAGATTCCTTTGAAACGCCTCTAAAATCTTTAACTCGAGGAAGCGCGATTTTTACAAATTTTTCATAAAAATCCCACATTCGATTTCCTCTTAGCGTTACTGTTAATCCAGCAATTTGACCTTTTCTAATCTTAAAGTTAGAAATTGAAGCTTTTGATTTTCTTTCTGATGGCTTTAGTCCACTTATAATTTCAAGCTCTGTTACGGCTTCTTTTAAAAATGCCTTATTGTCTTTATTACTTCCAACTCCCATATTTATAATTATTTTTTTAATTTGAGGAACAGCTTCGATAGAGCCAACTCCTAAAGCTTTCTTTAAATCAGGTCTTATTTTATTGTGAAAATCTTCTTTTAGTGACATTTTAAATTACCTCGTTACACTTTTTACAAACTCTGAACTTTTTACCATCAACTAACTTATAACCAACTCGAACCGACTTTGAACATTTCGGACAAATTACCATTGCGTTTGTAGCATTGATAGGTCGATTTATTTTAACGATACCTCCGGCATTATTTGCGGTTGGTTTCGTGTGTTTGGTTACTATATTAACATTTTCTACTAAAATCTTGTTCTTATCTTTGAAAACCTTTTGTACTACTGACTGTGTCCCTTTTTGCTTTCCTGATATTATTTTTACTTTATCGCCTTTATGAATTTTCATACCGTTTACCAGACTTCTGGTGCCAAAGAAACTATTTTACTAAAACCTAAATCGCGAAGTTCACGAGCCACTGGGCCAAAAATTCTCGTTCCACGAGGATTTTTGGCTTTATCTATAATAACACCTGAATTATCATCAAATCTTATGTAGCTTCCATCTGGTCGTCTTATTTCTTTCCTAGTTCTGACTATTACAGCACTTACTACTTCATGATCTTTTACATTCGTTCCAACGCCTGTCGTTCCTCTTACGGAGCATGTAACTACATCTCCAACACCAGCAAATCTTCTAATTGAAAATCCTGGAATTCCAACTACGTTTAAAGCTTTGGCTCCTGAATTATCTGCCGTATTTAACATTGTTCCTATTTGTATCATTTTTTCTCCTTAGTAATCTTCTTTTCTTCTGGTGTAAAAACAACCCAATTCTTTGTTTTACTTATTGGAGCACATTCCATTATCTGAACTAAGTCACCTTCTTTAAATTTTGAAACATCTTCACAATGTACTTTGAAATTACTATGAAAAACAAATCTTTTATTGTATCTTTCATGCTTTTTTGAAAATTCAACCTTTACTGTCAAAGTTTTTGACATTTTAGATGAAACAACATGACCTTTTAAAATTTTTCCGCTCATTTTAAAACCTCCTTTTCTTTCATTAATGTTTGTAATTTAGCTATATGTTTTTTTGCTTTTCCAAATAAAGTTGTATCTTTGTCTTTAGTTGATGATCTATTCAATTTTTTATCCATCAACTTTGTACGGGCCTCTGACAATGCCGCTTTAAGTTTTTCCATATCTAGTTTTCTAAGATCATCAATTTTTTCCATAATATTATTCTTTACTAATAAATTTAGTTTTCATAGGAAGCTTTTCGGCTGCAAGTCTAAAAGCTTCTTTTGCAATTACTGATTCTAATCCTGAAAGTTCAAATAAAATTTTTCCAGGTTTTATAACAGCAACATAGTGATCAACAGAACCTTTTCCTTTTCCCATTCTAACTGCCAATGGCTTTACAGTTATTGGCTTAGCTGGAAACATTCTTATCCAAACTTTTCCGCCACGTTTTGTCGCTCCTGCAATTGCCTTTCTTGCAGATTCAATTTGTCTGCTTGTTAAAAAACCTCGATCCATAGCTTTTAATCCGAATTCACCAAAATCCAAAGTATTACCTCGTTGACTCAATCCCCTGTTTTTATCTCGCATCCCTTTTCTATATTTTGTTCGTTTAGGTATCAACATAATCTTTTAAGAAACTTTTTCGTTAACTTCTCCCTTGTATATCCAAACTTTAATTCCAATTGTGCCACCCCTTGTATATGAAATAGCACGTGCAAAGTCGATATCAGCTCTTATTGTTTGAGTTGGAACAGCTCCACGACTAACAACTTCTTCAGTAGCAATTGAGTTAGGTCCGTGAATTGTGCCTCTCATTTGTATCTTTACTCCTTTAACTCCTGCATCAAGCGCTTTATCTGCTGCTGTATTTATAGCTCTTCTTGCATGAACACGTCGTTCTAATTGCATTGCGATAAATTCAGCTACAATCTTTGCATCAGCCTCTGGCTTTGTAACTTCTTCAACCTGTAAATCAATATCCGATGATGTAATTTTTTTAATGCCTTCTCTAATTATTGCAAGCCCAGAACCTTTTCTACCAATAACAACACCTGGTTTTGAAACCTTAATTAACAATTTAACTGCCTTAATCGATCTTTCAATAATCACAGCAGAAAGCCCTGCCGGTCTTAAAGCTTTACCTAAATAGTGTCTGATTTTGTAATCCTCGATGACACTATCAGCATATCTAGCGCCCTCAGCAAACCAGATTGATTTCCAAGGTTTTGTTACGCCAACTCTTAAGCCTGTAGGATTAATTTTTCGACTCATTTTTTATATCTAATAAAATAGTTACATTGCTAGTTCTTCTTAAGATAGGATTCATGCTACCTTTTCCTCTGTATCTTCTCCACTTTCTTGATCTTCCTTGACCAACAAGAACATCCTTTATATACAAATCTTGACTATCAAGTTTGAAATTCGATGCGCCGTTAGCAATTGCAGACTTTACAATGTGGTAAATGATACCAGAAGCCTTCTTTTGATTAAAGTGCAAAAATGCTAAAGCATCTGAAACTTTCTTCCCTTTAATGTATCTTGCGATAGGCATTATCTTAGTAGATGAAAGATCTATGCCTGCGTGTTTACTTTTTATTACCATCGGTTTTTCTTGCATAATTTAATAAAAATATTATTTCCTAATATCAAGCACCTTTCTTCTTTGCATGAGCTCTAAATGTTCTTGTTAAAGAAAACTCACCAAGTTTATGACCAACCATAGATTCATTAACAAATACTGGCAAATGTTTTTTACCGTTATGAACATCGAATGTCATTCCAACCATTTCAGGAGTAATACTAGATGCTCTTGCCCAAGTCTTTATAGATTTCGTATCTCGTTCATTTTTTGCCTTCATGACTTTTTTCATAAGTTTTTCATTGACAAATGGACCTTTTTTAGATGACCTAGACATATTACTTCGCAGACCTCCTAGATTTAACTATAAACTTATCTGTATGCTTTCTATTTCTTGTTTTTCCACCTTTGGCGAGATTGCCCCATTTATCAACAGGTTGTCGTCCTATTCTTCTACTATATGAACCTCCGTGTGGGTGACCATCTGAACGAGCTTTACCTCTAGTTTTTGGCCTTTGTCCCATGTGGAACGCTCTTCCAGCCTTACCAATTGAAACCAATTTGTGCTCCTCGTTTCCAACCTGACCTATCGTACCATAACAATCGCCTAAAAACTTCTTTATTTCGCCGCTAGGAAGCTTAATATCTACATATTTGCCTTCCTTTGCTGTAACATAAGCAGCAGTTCCAGCACCACGAATAAATTTTCCACCAGCTTTTGGATACATTTCTAAATTATGAACTGGAACACCAACCGGGATTTGTCTTAATGGTAACGCGTTACCAGTAAGTATATCCACACTTTCGCCTGATATAACTTTACTTCCAATTTTTAAACCAATTGGCGCCAAAATGTATCTTCTATCACCGTCTACGTATAAAACGAGAGCGATGTCACATGATCTATTTGGATCATGTTCAAGTGACTCAACAGTTCCTTCAATTCCGTATTTACTTCTTTTAAAATCAATAATTCTATATCTTTTTTTAGCGCCTCTATGTCTACATTGAACGCTGATTCTTCCGGCTGATCTTCCAACAGGGCCTTTTGACGCAACTGTTAGTTTCTTTCTGACAGCTCTTGATGATTTAGTAGATTCATTTCCACTTTTTAAATATGTCTGGGCTCTTCTGCCTGGACTTGTTGGTCTTACTTGTTTGATCACTTTGTACCTCCGTCATAAAATTTCAATACATCTTTAGGATCTAATTGAACTATCGCTTTCTTCGAATCGGCTGTTGTAAATTCTACTCTATTTTTAACCATACTGTGCTTTACTTTTCCCTTATTCTTAAGTGTATTTACAGATATAACTTTTACTTTATACAAAGATTCAACAGCATCCTTAACTTGACCCTTTGTAGCTGTATCAGTTACTAAAAAAGTATATTTATTACCCTTTTTGACATCGGTTGAACCTTTTTCAGTGATCACAACAGATTTTAATATCTTTGAATAATTCATGATAATCTCCCATTTAAAGCCTCTATAGACTTTTCCTCAAACAAAATGCTTTTAGCTTTAAACACATCAAATACGTTTAGATTTTCAATACTTTTGACATCAACGAACGGCAAATTCCTAAATGACTTGAACAATATGTCGTCGTTATTATGAACAACTAATATTTGTTTATCATTTCCAGTACTCATTAAAAATTTCATTGAATTTTTTGTGGAAGGTTTTTTGTCATCATATGAAAAAGCACAAACATCGCCTGCTTTTACTTTTGCATATACGGAATGAAGAAATGCAAGCTTCCTCATTTTCTTTGACATATCAAGAGTCCAGTCTCTTGGGCTTGGTCCATGAGTAACTCCGCCGCCTCTCCATAAAGGAGATCTATTTGAACCAACTCTTGCACGCCCAGTACCTTTTTGTCTCCAAGGCTTTTTACCGCCTCCACTAACTTCGCCCTTATTTTTGATTTTTACTGTTCCCTGTCTTTGACTAGAAAGGAACGCTCTTAAATATTGAGAAATCAAATCCAAATTTACAACTTTGACTTTATCAATGCTTGCAATCTCAATATCTCCGTTTTCTATTCCGCTATATTTAAAAAGTTTAATTTTCATTTTGTTCTTTCTTAATCAAATCTAAAGGTAGATAAACTACAACTTTAGAATTTCTACTGCCAGGGACACATCCTTTAACTTTTATCAAACCTAAAGACTCATCGTATCCTAAATATTTAGCAACTATTGAATGTATATCGTTTCCATATCGTCCTGGCATTTTCTTTCCAGGAATAACACGCCCTTGACCTTGTGTACCAATTGAACCACCAGTTCTACTTCTATCTGATTGTCCATGTGTTTTAGGACCTCCATGGAAATTCCATCTCTTCATAACACCTGCAAATCCACGTCCTTTTGTAATACCCGATACATCCAATTTCATATTTAATTCACAAGCATCAAATAAAGCCTTATCTTCAGGATTAACGAGTTTTAATCCAGTAAATGGAACAACTCGAGAATCATCAGCAAACTGCTGAGACATCCCTACTTTTATTAAATTTATTTTTTTATAATTAACGCTATTTAGCTTGATTTGTTTCATGCCTTAACTTTTAATTGTAATTCCAACTCCTGTGGGCAGCTTAAGATTCGACAACTCTGCAATTGTATTAGCAGTAGGATCTAAAATATCAATAATTCTGTTGTGAGTGCGTCTTTCAAATTGCTCAAAAGACCTTTTATCGTTATTTGCGGCTCTTTGGTAGCTAAATATCTCTACTCTTGTTGGCAGTGGAACAGGGCCAGAGATCTTTGCTCCAGTTCGGATAGCAACATCGACAATTCTTTGCGTGCTTTGATCAATCGTACCTACATCATACGACTTAAGTTTGACTCTCAATCTGTTATTATTGTTATCTTTCTTATTTTCTTTAGCCATAATGTGCAAACTACATAATACAATTGGCGGGGACATGGGGATTCCCCATGTCCCCGCCTACTTTTTACTTACTTAATAATCTTTGTTACAACTCCAGCTCCTACAGTTTTGCTTCCTTCTCTGATTGCGAATCTTAGACCTTCTTCGACAGCAACTGGAGTTATCAACTCTACTGTAATCTTTATATTATCTCCAGGCATAACCATTTCGGTTCCTTCTGGAAGAGTAACGTCACCGGTAACATCTGTTGTTCTAATATAGAATTGTGGTCTATATCCTGGGAAGAATGGTGTATGTCTTCCACCTTCGTCTTTTGTAAGAACGTATATTTCTGCCTCAAATTTTGTATGAGGTGTAATACTTCCAGGTATAGCTAAAACTTGTCCTCTTTCTATATCATCACGTTCAACTCCTCTTAGTAAAATACCTACGTTATCGCCGGCTAAACCTTGATCAAGAGATTTATTGAACATTTCAACGCCTGTTACAACGCTCTTTCTTGTTGCTTTTATACCAACAATTTCGATTTCGTCGTTGACGTTAATTTTTCCTCTTTCTATACGACCTGTTGCAACAGTTCCTCTACCTTTGATAGAGAAAACGTCTTCTACAGGAAGAAGGAATGGCTTTTCTAGATCTCTTACTGGAGTTGGAATCCATGAATCGACTGCATCCATTAATTCTTCAATGGTCTTGAGATATTTCTCATCACCTTCTAAAGCTTTTAATGCAGATCCAACTATCATTGGAGTATCAGCTTCGTATTCATACTTAACCAAAAGTTCTTTGAGCTCTTCTTTTACAAGCTCTACTAAACTTTCATCTTCAACAGCATCAGCTTTATTCAAAAATACAACCAATTTTGGAACTCCAACTTGTCTTGCCAATAGAATGTGTTCTCTTGTTTGAGGCATTGGTCCGTCCGCTGCTGATACAACCAAGATTGCGCCGTCCATTTGAGCTGCACCTGTAATCATGTTTTTGATATAGTCAGCATGACCTGGGGCATCAATGTGAGCGTAGTGTCTCTTTGCTGTACTGTACTCTACGTGGGTAACATTGATGGTAATTCCACGTGCTCTTTCTTCAGGAGCATTATCAATATTTTCAAATGCTCTATACTCTGCTAATCCTTTACCTGCTAGCATTTTTGTAATAGCTGCTGTTAGGGTTGTTTTTCCATGATCAACATGACCGATGGTTCCGATGTTGACGTGTGGTTTACTTCTGTCAAATACCATTTTTTGTGTTTTTTAGGAATACACCAAAAACTAAATTTTTGGCATATCCCGAGAAAATAAACTATCTACTAAAATCGCTGTACGCAATTTTAACAATATAACACTAAATATTCAACACCAATAACAAAATTCGTTTATGCCAGTTTTAACTTCTCTGCAATATTAGTTGGAACAACGTCATAATGGCTTGGTTCCATGCTAAATGAAGCCCTTCCTTGTGACATTCCACGCAAGTTAGTTATATATCCAAACATTTCAGAAAGCGGGACCTGTGCTTTTATAACCTGTGCACCACTTATCTGTGTCGTACCTTCAACAAGGGCTCTCTTTGAAGAAAGGTCTCCAATTACATCTCCCATGAACTCATCCGGGGTAACAACTTCGATTGCCATAATTGGCTCTAATAAATTCATGCCTGCTTTTTTTGCGCCTTCTTGCAAAGCTGTGCTTGCTGCAATATGGAAAGCCATTTCAGACGAATCAACGTCATGATACGAACCATCATAGACAGCAACTTCAATATCAACAAGAGGATATCCCCACTGGACGCCTTTTGTTAAAGCATCTTTTACACCTTTTTCAATTGCCGGAATATATTCTCTTGGAATTGAACCACCGACAACTTCATTTAAGAAAATGAATCCTTCGCCTCTTTCTCTTGGTTTAAGTCTTAAGAAAACGTGACCATATTGACCGCGTCCTCCGGATTGTCTTATATATTTACCTTCGATTTTGACTTCAGATTTTATTGTTTCTCTAAATGCAACCTGTGGAGCACCTACAGTAACATCAACACCGTGGTCTCTTTTTAGAAGATCTACTTTAATTTCTAATTGGAATTCACCAACTCCAGAAATCAAAGTTTGTCCTGAATCAGGATCATTTGATATATGAAATGTAGGATCTTCATCAGAAAGTTTCTTTAAAGCAAGACCCATCTTTTCTTGATCGGATTTTGTTTTTGGCTCAATAGCCATAGAAATGACTGCCTCTTGGAATGTTATTTTTTCAAGTAATATTGGCTTATCTTCGTCACAAAGTGTATCTCCTGTTCCAGTTTCTTTAAGACCTACGACTGCTGCAATCTCTCCTGCGCGAACAACTTTTACTTCTTCGCGATCATTTGCATGCATCAAAACTATACGACCAGCTCTTTCTTTATTATCTTTTGTTGAGTTATAAATATAAGAACCAGCTTCGACTGAACCAGAATAAACTCTAAAATAAACCAAACGTCCAACATATGGGTCTGTTACGACTTTAAATGCTAGTGCTGAAAAATCCTCGTTAGCATCTGGCTTACAAATAACTGTTTCGTTTGTTTTTAAATTTATACCTTCTGCTGGAACTACTTCTAAAGGTGATGGTAAATAATCAGTAACTGCATCAAGAATTAGCTTTACAGCAATGCCCCTGAAATCTCCGCCAACGACCGGATAAAAATGTGTATCAAAATCAATAACGCTTGTTCTTATAGCTGATTTTATTTCTGCAATCGTGAGTTCTGTGCCAGCCAAATATTTCTCCATTAATTTTTCATCTGACTCGACAGCTTTTTCAATAAGCTCTGTTCTGTATTTTTCGATCTGATCTTTCATGTTTTCTGGAATTTCAGTTTCCACAACATCCTTGTCAGAATAATCGCTATATTTGTAGCCTTTTTGCTCTACAAGATCGACCCATCCATTAATTTCTTTTTCAAATCCAATCGGTAGAATAATTGGAAAAGCATTTGGGGTTAATCTATTTTTTATAGATGCCAATGTCTTATCAAAATCTCCACCAATTTGATTTATTTTATTTATCGCAAAAATCCTTGGAACTTTATATTTATTAGCCTGTCTCCAAACAGTTTCCGTTTGAGCTTCAACTCCCATTTTTCCATCAAGTACGACTACCGCGCCATCAAGAACGCGTAAAGACCTTTCAACTTCAGCAGTGAAATCAACATGTCCTGGTGTGTCGATAAGATTTATACGAAAGTCTTTCCAAAATGAGGTTATTGCAGCAGATACGATAGTAACGCCACGTTCTTTTTCTTGTATCATCCAATCTGTTGTAGTATCAGCACTACCATGGACAACACCGATTTTGTGTTTTAAACCAGTTAGATACAAAATTGCTTCAGTTGTTGTGGTTTTTCCAGCATCAATATGAGCAATAATGCCTATATTTCTAATCTTATTAATTGGATATTTTTGTGCCTTATCGGCAACATGAACATCAGCCATACGACGGATATTTAAACATATAAACTATAACTATGCAATGATAAAAGCTTATTTAGCTACCTTTGTACAGACTTCTACCAAGTTGCTTATGATAATCAGTAAAATCATCTTCTGTATCGACTTGTTTTTCAATGTGTTTTGTTGCTTGATTCATATCAGCACTATTACTATCCACCATGCTTAAAATCATAGCTTCTACCATCATTGGTTTTACTGGACTTCCATATTCAAGATGACCTTGATGGCTTAAAATAAGATGAAATAGTTTGCTTTTTAGGTCAGTTGGAAAATCTGGAACTTGGTCTATTAATGACTGAACTTTTAAAACACCTTGTGCGATATGACCATTTAATGACCCTTCCGTTGTCATTACGATTGTTGCTCCAACGATATTTAATTCTTCAAGTTTTCCTACATCGTGGAAAAATAAACCTGTAAAATAAAGATCCTTGTCTAAATTTGCATAAATATTCAAAAATGGCTGGCTTAATTGCCACATTTCCCAAACGTGTTCTAAAAGTCCACCTACATAACCATGGTGGACATACATTCCAGCCGGAAAATTCACATAGCTATCACGATTTGAATCAGTTTTCCAGAATAAATCGATTATTTGTTTTAAATATGGATTTGAGACAGCGTTCATAGCGGATTCAAGATCTTCCTGCATTTTTGAACGATCACGTGATGTAACTGGAAGGAATTCTTCTGGTGCCATATTTGTAACAATGTTTATTTTCTCAACAATTATTTGAGGCTTGCCAGCATATTCCTGAATAAAGCCTGAAATCGAAACAATTTCACCAGCAGTCAAAGATTCTAAGGATGAATCAACATTTTCACTCCAAAGTTTTCCACGAATTTCTCCGGTTTTATCACCAAGCAAAATATTGTAATAATATTTTCCTTGTCTGCTTACTTTTTTCTCAAATTCCTTAAGCGAAAAAGCTTCATCTTGTAGTCTTTGATCGACTCTTAACTCTGATATTGTGACTGTTTTTGCCATTATCAATATATTATCACATAGCTACGTTAAGTATTCCTCATGCTTAAATGATGTATAACCTGAATCAGAAACAATTAAGTGATCGAGTATAGGAATTCCAATCGTCTGCGAGACTGCTACAAGTCGATGCGTAACAGCGAGGTCCTCGGAGCTTGGACTTGTATCCCCCGATGGATGATTATGGGCTATAACAATAAATGATGCCCTGCGATTAATCGCGACCTTAAAGACTTCGCGCGGATGAACAATACTTTGACTTATTGTTCCGACAGATATATTATCAACCGCGATTAATCGCCTTCTTGAATCTAAAGCTATTACTAAAAAATGTTCGCGATCTTTATTCAACAACTGCGGCCTGACTAAATTGTAAATACTTTTAGACGAAGAATATATTTGCGACTTTAAAACCGGTGAGCCTGACAACCTTCGCGATATTTCAGCAACCGCCATTATTTGGCAAGCTTTTGCTAAACCGACTCCGTTAAATGCTAAAAGTTCTGTGGCTGAAACTTTGCTAAGAGAATTCAAATCTCCAAATGCGGAAATAATTTTTTGTGAAAGCATAAGAGCTGAAATTCCAGGAGCGCCCTTTCCTATAACAATTGCCAAAAGTTCACTTGTCGACAACGCCGATGGACCTTTTAAAAGCAACCGTTCCCGAGGGCGCTCCTCTTCCGGCAGATTTTTTATTGCAAAATCACCTGATAATTTATTACTCCCCATTAAAATATCTATGTTTTTGGAGGAGCTTTCAGTGAATAACATTTGTTCTGCCATAAACAAATATTAATAAACGAGTGTGAACAAATAATGACAAGAAAATGAAAAATCTAAAAATGGGAAATTAACGAAAGCAAAATAGCGATATCAATTCAATATCTTCTCACAAATAATTTTTAAACTTGGTATATCAGTTTGAATTGTTTCCCAAACAATCTCAAAATCAACAAAGTCATAACCATGTATCAATTTATTTCTCATTGTAACAGCATCTCTCACCGGAAACTCTGGATACCTTTTCGAAAAATCGTCATCGAGTCGGTTTGCTGCTTCTCCCAATATTTCAATATTTCTAACTACTGCATCTTTTACCAAGTCATCAGTTAAAAAGTGACCATGCGATAGATCACTCGTATATAAGAGTATTTTATTACAGGAATTCAAAATATCCTCAACGTAGACTAAATTATCTTTCTGCATATAAAGTAACTAAATCATTAATTATATAAGGCCTTATTCTTGGTTTTATGTTACTTTCAAACACTAGGTCAACAGGCTTCATAAACAAATCTGCCAATGTGTTTTGAACGTTAGCATGTGACAACAAGCCAACAGGCATTTTGTACTTTACAAGTAAATCAATATCACTTTGGGAATTGTTGTCTCCCCTTGCGTAAGATCCAAAAAGCACAAGTGACGATATGCCTTTTTCTTCACAAATCTTATTCAATTTTTTCTTATCGTATTCTAAATTCATACGATGAGTATATCAAAAAATATTAATCCACAAACCTAATCGTGTCCTGCCAGACGCCACCAGCGTTGTCAGACGGTATTGAATATTGGCCAATTGACACGAATCCGTATTTATCAGGATTTTCAGTGTCGTATATAAAGTAAGAAATTCCATTGCTCTGCGTATATGGCGACGGACATTTGTCGAGTAATTTAAATAATTCCTCAACATCACTATGTTCTTTGGATACCTCAATGTTTCCGAATTTAATATTATCTGGATATTTCGCACTATTACCAACAGTCAAAAAGTTTACTGTGACTTTGCAATTCTCCTTATGTTCTGCTGTTGTTAAAAATCTTTTTGTTAAAGCTTCATCAAAGGACATATTGGCATCCTTACTAAAAACTTCGATGTATTGCCCAGATTCTGGCGCAAGTAAAGAATCGTAAATATATATTTTATTCCCAATTTCTTTTACTTTAACTGTGCTTGGGTACATATATTCTAAATATATAAATTCAACACCAAGTTTTGCGGATATGTATCTCTTTTGCCCTTCTTTTAATTCTTGTCTTGCTTCTGGATTTAGTCTTGAATCATTAAATTCAATTGATGAAATAATTTTATCGAAAGTGGAGGAATCTGTAGACGAAGCTTTTTGTGAATATACGAAGTTAACAGTCTTTGAATTCAGCTTAAAATTCACAGTAGTCATTTTCCAATCATCATTTTCACAAAGATCCTTTGTAGCTTTAAGCTCCCCAACAAGAATATTTTCTAATGAAAGTCTTTTAGAACATTCAAATCCAGACGGAGTATTAACAATCACAGACAAGGATTCACTTTGATCTGGGGAGGTAAACATTCTCCCATTTTGCTTCCACGAACTTGGATATTTAAATGAAAACCCAGCATCATTTGTATACAACGTCCAATTTTCAAACGGGTCCTTAGAAATTCCAGTTGATTCATTATTAATGCTTCCATATTGGCCATTCTGTTTTACTGAAACAGACGGCACAGCCGGCGAACCAATTTGCTGAACATCAGGATCCGCAAGAGCATTTAAAAGATACGAAATATAAGCCAAAGAAATTCCCAGCAAAATAATTATCGTAAACAAAACAATAATAAACTTCTTCCCAATATAATCGGGCTTAGAAGTTGAAATTAAATTAGAAATATCCTTTGGCATTTTTTATTCTATTTAAACGAAGAAATTATTTTAATTCCTCAACTGAAATCGCTAGGTTTTCTACTATACCATCACACAATTTTACTTTTGAAATATCTTTCGTGTTGCAGGTAATCTCGTATCCACCGATTTTATTGAAACCAGCATTACTCATGTGACATGCTAATGGCAAAGGATCCCAATGACTACATCCGTTAGCACCTTCACCATACCCAGTAACATAT
Organism: candidate division WWE3 bacterium; assembly: GCA_943354835.1. Lineage (GTDB taxonomy): Bacteria > Patescibacteriota > WWE3 > 2-01-FULL-39-13 > 2-01-FULL-39-13. The sequence goes on from CALRDH010000001.1 coordinate 35,971, forward strand.
GAGTAATTTGAAACACCAAGAATCCTAAAAATTTCTTCAACAAAATTTGGGTTAGAAATTTTTTTCACATTTGGTTTACCATCAACAGCATTATATGAAACACTACTGCCTTCAAAAGCAGGCTTTATATTTAAATCCACACCATTATTCAATTTGATCGAAATGCCTGAAACATTTGAAGATCCATCTGATAACATATCAACCGATGAGACATCTTTTGTAGGATATTTAAAAGTATATCTACTGACTGATTGTTTACTCACATCAACATCAGAAAAAAGGTTCCTAATAACAACATCAAAAGCTTCAAAATCAGACGTCTCATCAGCATTTATAAACCTAAAAGTTGAGAGGATCTGCTCAAAATATTTTGATTCTAAAGACGTTTCACCGGTCCACTTACCTAGGCTTATCTGCAAAGTAGATTCTAATTGAGGTACTAAGATCAAATCAACCGAATCCGGGATTGGAGCCGGTTCATTGTTACTCCGAGTTCCGCTATATTTTACAGAAGATACCGTGCCGACTAAAAATCCAGACGTACTTTTGACATCATAATCAACGTAATAATAGCTAGGAAGTTTATAATTTTTCGCGTGTTTAGTTATTGTAAAACTTCCACCAGAAGATGCACATGGATCAAAGTGACGTTTTTCTTCAGATGGAACTATAAATGTTGTATCTACAGACCCTCTTGGACAATCAATAACTTCTAAATCAGTTTCAGGATATTTGAATGAGTAACCTAACTTTTCATTCGTATACGTCTTCCAATCTTTGGTCGGGTCTTCTTTTATTCCTTCTGATTCGGATGTCTCAATCGTGGTTGCTTTATTTTCTACAGGATTATCTTTAACAACTTCTTTATTATTTCCTAAAAAAAGGTACGAAAGATATGTTAATGCAATTCCAAGCAACACAATAATGGAAACCAAAAACCACACAGTCTTTTTGCTAACAGTCTGAACTGGAGCTGCAGGAACAACCGGATTATTTGAATCTTTGACTACTCTGTTTTCAACCTCTTGTATTGCACCTTCCTTTTTCATAATTTTTATTAAAACTAAACAAACCAAAAATCAAATTAGAAATATCCTTTGGCCTTTATATTTTTAATCATCAACAAATTTAATATAGTAATTCTTGTTGCCATATAGTGTGTATTTGCCAGAATCTTCACCAACGTAAGCCTCAACTTTTCTCCCAACGCTATCAGCATTTAAAAGACCAGTTGACGTAATCCCTTGATATCCACGCGCTAAACTAATTTCAGGTGAAGGATCGCCACCAAGGTCAACTATTATAGACCTACCATCGACCTGTATTTCACAAACACCATCAAAATTACAGTCATTTTTAATTGACGTAATTGTGCCGTTGATCTTCATCCCAACGTCAACAAACTCAAACGTAGAGAAGATTTGATCAACAAGCTTGTAGTCATCTAACCTATTTATCGAATAATATCCATCAAGGTTCCAAAGCTCGTTAGATTTTAGAATAGTAATATTACGACCTAATTCTGTCCTCCCAGTAGCTTTTGCATCTACAATAAGTGAATCATCATTAAACTTAACAGCCGAATAACCTTGGTGTTTGTAGAATACTGGATCAACAGCTGCCATAAATGAGTCTTCTACTTTTAAGATTGGCGTTCCCCAAAAGTTTTTTGGATCAATTCGTAATTGGACATATATTTTTAATCCATATTTGCTCTCAAGCGTAACTTCAGGACTCAACTCGTATTTCGGCAAAGAAGAAACCTCAATGCCTTCTGGGTATTTAATTGAAAATCTAGAATCTGGATCCGTATACGTCTTCCAGTCCTTCATCTGATCTTCTTTTATCCCCTCCGATTCAGGACCTCTTAATTTAGGATCTGTTGATCCGCCGTTGTTTGACACGATTACGACTTTGTTTTTTTGAGTTGTCGATATGTAGGTTAGTACAGTTCCAAGGATTACAACTAAAAGTAATAAGAATAAACTTACTGCTTTGTTTTTTGGATTATTTAATTGCATGTATTTTCAGTCTACTTAATATAGATTTAGAAATCAAATATAAAGGTATTTATGATTTGTTCAAACACATCAAGGTCACTTGAATTTTCATCTCCATAAATATTTATAGTCGCTTCTAATACATAATCTGCTTTTGGAATTAAAACAGTTATAAACAAGCTAGGAGACGTTGCCAATATACTTGAAGAAGTAGTCGATACAGCACCACTATCATTACTAGCTTTTAGGCCAAGGTGTTTTTCGGAAACTATATTTCCAATCGTAATTGTCGACTTATGAATAACATAACCACTAGAATTTTCTTTTGAAAAAATAAAATTCTTCGACAATTTAGAAATCTTTAAACTACTATTTGAAGAAGCACAAAAATTTACATCAAAAATTTTAGGCGATCTATAAATTGTGGAAACATATCCAGGACAATCAACAACTTTGTAATCATTACTTGGATATCTTAACGTTAATCCAAGATCCATGACATTATACTTTTCCCAATCAGAAGTCGGATCTTTAGCAATTCCTTCAGACTCAATGACACCGTCCACCTTAACAACATTATTGCTCTGGCTAGAATTTACAACGCGTGAAAGATAAAACAAAAATGAGCCGATAAGAACCGTCATCGAAACAATAATAATTGGGAGAAATTTCCTAAAAGTTCTCATGCTATCACTTTACCACTTGAAGTGTGCGAAGGCTTTGTTTGCCTCTGCCATTTTGTGAGTCTCTTGTTTCTTTTTGATTGCCATGCCTTCTTCTTTATATGCAGCTTTTACTTCGCTTGTAAGACTTATAGAAATTGGTGCACCTTTTTGCTTTTTAGCTGAATCAAGAATCCATCTCATTGCAACTGTTTCAGCTCTATCGTGCTTTACTGGAACTGGTACTTGATAATTAGCTCCACCAACCCTCCTCGTTCTTACTTCGACTTCTGGCATTACATTTTTAATAGCTTCTTCAAAATATCTGCGAGCTTCTTTAACATCTTCGGCATCGATTGTTTCAAGCATATCGTAAACAATTTTTCGAGCTGTAGATTTTTTACCACCAAGCATTACCATATTTATAAATTTAGCAACTACTCTTGATTTATATTTTGTATCTGGTTCTTTTGGTTCTCTTGGTGCAATTTTTCCACGTGACATATTATTCTGCTCCTTTCTTCTTTGGCTTTTTTACGCCATAAATCGATCTACCATTCATTCTATTCGCGACTCCAAGTAAATCATAAGTTCCACGAACAATCGTATATCTAACTCCTGGGAGATCTTTAACTCTTCCTCCACGAATCATGACAACAGAGTGTTCTTGTAGATTATGGCCTTCTCCAGGAATATAAGCAGTAACTTCTCTTCTATTTGATAATCTAACTCTTGCGACTTTTCTTAAAGCAGAGTTTGGTTTTTTAGGCGTTGTTGTTCTAACGCTAACACAAACACCTCTTTTAAAAGATGAATACGTTTTTATATAAGCTCTTTTTTTCGTGTTATACATTACAGAAAGAGCTGGCGTCTTTATTTTTGATCTTCTGCTTTTTCTATTATTTCTTACTAACTGGTTTATTGTTGGCATAATTCTAACTTTTTAACTTAAACTATCAATTCTTGCAGCCTCACCGACTGGAATCCTGCGACCAATTATAACATTTTCTTTAAGTCCGATAAGATGATCTATCTTACCAGAAATTGCGCTTTCCGTAAGTACCCCAGAAGTCTCCTCGAACGAAGCGGCATCAAGCCAGCTTTCTGACATTCTAGAAGCCTTTGAAATACCAAGAAGTACAGGTTTTCCTTCGGCAGGCGTTCCACCTTTTGCTTTTACTGCTGCATTTTCAGAGATTAATTTGAAAACACTCACAATATCTCCTGGCAAAAGTACAGTATCGCCTTGTTTCTTAATTCTTACTCTATTAAACATTTGTCTAATAATTACTTCAACGTGCTTATCATTAATAGCAACCCCTTGTGATCCATAAACTTGTTGAACTTCTTCTAAAGCATAAAGTTGAACAGGCATAGATCCTAAAGCCTCATACATGTCTTGCAAGTTCAAGGCTCCTTCTGTCAATTTTGTTCCAGGAACAACGAGATCACCATCAGAAACGATAATCTCCATTGATTTCTCTATTACAAATGATTCTTCTTCCTCATCTTTTTTGGTAGGAATAATTGAAATCTTTGTAACATCACCCTGATCAATAACAACTTTCCCTGAAATCGATGCCATAACAGCTTGAGCTTTTGGCTTTCTAGCTTCAAATATTTCTTCAATTCTTGGAAGACCTTGTGTAATATTTTTAGCTGCAATTCCTCCGCTATGGAAAGTTCTCATTGTAAGCTGTGTACCCGGCTCTCCGATTGATTGAGCAGCGATAATACCAACTGCCGCACCAACAAGAACATCTTTATTTGTAGAAAGGTCTGTTCCATAACATTTTGAACACACACCATACATTGCATCACATGTTAAAGCTGACCTTATCTTAACGCTGTCTACTTTTGATTTATTAATTTCTTCAGCAATTTCTTTTGTAATAATTGCATTTCTTTTAACAATAACTTTTGATCCATCTTTTACATCTTCTGCACAGTATCTTCCGATTAATCGTAAATACCATTGATGCAAAGGAATATCCTGGCCACGTCTTATGGTCCTAAATGATTTTGTTTTACAATCTTCAGTTCGAACCATTACATCTTGAGCTATATTAACAAGTCTTCTTGTTAAATAACCGGCGTCGGCTGTTCCTAAACCTTTATCCATGTAGTTTCTTCTTGTACCACGTCCTGCCAAGAAATAATCAAAGCTCGACATACCAACAGCATGGTTTCCGAGAACTGGCATATCAATAAGTCTTCCAGACGGATCAGCAATCAAACCCTTTATAGCTGAAATTTGTCTCATCTGTGCAGGTGAAGCTTTTCCAGCTCCTGCAGCAATAATTATCTTAACCGGATTTTCATCATCCATTGCGCCAATAATTGTTTCATCAAAATGATCTGTTACACCTTGCCAAATCTTATGACTCATTTTGCTCATTTCACCTTGAGTTATCAAACCCATATGATAATTTTGTTCTACTTGATCAATCTCCAAGTGAGCTGCTTTCAAAACATCATCCATATCGACAGGTCTCTCACAATCAAAGATTGATAAAGAAATACCTGAAAGTGTAGAGAATCTAAATCCGTAATACTTCAAATCATCAATTAATTTAACGGTTGTTGCGATTCCTGTTAAATCTAGTGAATCTTGTATAAGATTTTTTACACCTGATTTTCCAAGAGCCTTATTAAAATAGCCGAATTCAGAAGGAATTACCTTATTCAAAATAACAAGCCCAGCTGTAGTCTCGACTTCTTTTCCAGAAATCATAACTTTAATTTTTTGTCTTAGATTAACTTTTTTACTTCCATATGCACGTAGAACTTCTTCTTTATCTGCAAATATAATCTTGGATTCTGGAAGTCCTTTATCAACAGTTGTCATGTAATAAAGTCCCAAAACCATTTCTTTTGATGGAATAGTTACAACAGAACCATCAGCTGGCTTTAACAAATTATTACTTGCAAGCATTAGTTCAATTGCTTCATTAACAGCTCTTTCCGATAAAGGAAGATGAACAGCCATTTGGTCTCCATCAAAGTCTGCGTTAAAACCTGCACAAACGACAGGATGTAGCTGTATAGCTTTTCCATCTGTCAACTTTGGCCAAAATGCCTGAATACTTAATCTGTGTAATGTAGGTGCACGATTTAATAGAACTGGTCTTTTTGCGACAAGCTCTTCTAGTATCGAATATACTTCTGCTGGTTTTTCATCTAAAACTGATTTAGCAGTCTTCATGTTAGGAGCAAAACCTCTTTCCATTATTTCTCTAATCAAAAACGGCTTGAATAATTCTAAAGCCATTTCTGTTGGCAAACCGCACTGATCAAGTTCTAGGTTAGGACCAGAAACAATAACTGCACGGCCTGAATAGTCAACGCGTTTTCCAAGTAAGTTTGATCTAAAATGACCTTGTTTTCCTTTAATAGAATCGGCTAATGATCTATATGTTTTTCTATCTCTTGTTCTTGATTTTCTTACCTTTGAAGCATCAATCAATGCATCAACGGCTTCTTGTAACATTCTTTTTTCATTTCTAACAATAATTTCAGGTGCACCAAGCTCCATTAATCTTTTCAACCTATTATTTCGGTTAATAATTCTTCTATATAAGTCATTTAAATCAGAAGTCGCAAATCTTCCACCTTCGAGTTGAACCATAGGTCTAAGATCTGGTGGTATAACTGGCAAAACTCTTATTATTGTTGAGTATGGATTAACTCCACCTTTTATAAAACTATCAATAGTCTTCAATCTTTTTTTAATTTTCTCAGCTTTTGTTGATTTAGCATGTGCAAGCTCTTCTCTTAAATCAGTAGCAACTTTCTGTATATCAAATTCTGCTAATATTTTTTGAATGGCTTCAGCACCAATTGAAACCTCACAGAATTCATCAAGATATTCTTCTAAGGAAATGAACTCTTTATCAGTCATTACTGTATGTAGTTCGACTTCGTGTAATTTCTTTTCTATCTTTTTAAGCTCAAGTTCAGCTTTCTCTTGTTCCACTAATTCTTGATCTCTTGCTTCAGCTGCTTTTTCATTTGCTTTTTGTCTTATTTTTAAAGCTTTATCAACAAGTGATTTTTCCCATTGATCTTGAGGTCTTGCGTCAAGTGATAAAACCTTACCTTCGGCTTCGTCTAAAATAGCCTTGATTTTCAATTCGACTTCTTCGTGTACTAAATTTCTGGCTTCTATGATTTTATCTTCAAATTGTTCAAAAACACCTTCTTTAGATTCAAGGTCAATAGCTGTAACAATAAAAGATGAGAAATATATAACAAGCTCCAAGCTCCTTGGAGCAATTCCTAAAACATTAGCTAAAACGGACGGAATATTTTTAAAAAACCAAACGTGAGCAACAGGTGAAGCCAAATTTATATGCCCCATTCTTTCTCTTCTTACCTTTGATGTAGTTACCTGAACTCCACATCTATCACAGACAACACCTTTATATCTTATTCTTTTATATTTTCCGCAATAACATTCATAATCTTTAACTGGACCAAATATTTTTTCACAGAACAAACCATCTTTTTCTGGTTTAAAAGTACGATAGTTTATAGTTTCTGGCTTTGTAACTTCGCCATATGACCAAGACAATACATCATCCGAAGATGCCAATGTAATTTTTAATGCGTCAATATCTCTTAGTTTATTTAAATCTTCCATAATAATTTATTATTCTTTTGAACTATCAACTTCTACTATATCTTCTGCTGTAGGTTCAGGAATGTCGTCTAATTCAGAATCGCTATCATCTTTCAAGTCGTCTTCGCTAAGCTTATCTAAATCATCAAGCTCTTCTGGATCAATAACAATTGGCTTTTCATCTTCTTCCTCGACTATGGAAGCTGATCTACCAATTGGTGTTATAGCCATCATCAAACCATTAAGCTGTCTAACTAGAAGCTTAAATGACTCTGGAACATGAGAATCTGGTATCGGCATTCCTTTAATAATTGATTGGAATGCTACATATCTTCCCTTAATGTCGTCTGATTTAATAGTCAACATTTCATGTAAAAGATTGGAAGCGCCATAACCTTCTAATGCCCAAACTTCCATTTCCCCAAATCTTTGACCTCCAAATTGAGCCTTTCCACCAAGTGGTTGTTGAGTTATCAAAGAATATGGACCAGTTGACCTTGCATGGATCTTTTCTTCAGCCATGTGGTGCAACTTGTAGATATAAATCGATCCAACAGTCACATCATGATCAAATGGTTCTCCAGTTGTTCCGTCAAATAATTTTGTCTTTCCAGATTCTGGAAGACCCGCAGCTTTAAGCTCTTCAGCAATTTTTTCAACCTGCACTTTTCTAAATGGAGGCATTGCATATTTATTTCCGGTTTTATATCCGACCCATCCTAAATGGGATTCAAGAATATTTCCAATATTCATACGGCCAAGAATAGAAGCTGGCGAGATAATTACGTCTATTGTTGTACCATCTGCCAAATATGGCATATCAGCTTCTGGAACTATCTTTGCGATAACTCCTTTTTGACCGTGTCTATTCGAAAGTTTGTCTCCAATTGTAATTTTTCTAAATTCAGCAACCTTAACATTTACTTCTCTTAAAACACCCTTTGCCATTTGTTCTTTATCACGAGGTGTCATGACTTTTACATCTATAACAACGCCTGATCTTCCATGTGGCAATCTTAATGAGTTATCTTTAACTTCTTTTACTCTTTCGCCGAAAACTGCTCTTAAAAGTCTTTCTTCTGCAGAAAGTTCTGCCTGACCTTTTGGAGCAATCTTACCGACCAAAATGTCGCCAGATTTAACTTGAGATCCGATAACAACGATACCGTCTGTGTCTAAGTTTCGTAAAGAATCTTCAGAAACATTAGGAATATCATTTGTTAATTCTTCTGGACCAAGCTTCGTATCCATTACCTGAATTGTGTAATCAGAGATATTTATCGATGATAAAATGTCATCTTTTATTACACGGTCAGATAAGATAAAAGCGTCTTCGTAGTTAAATCCGTGATAACTCATGTAAGCAACTCTAAGATTTGTACCAAGTGCTAATTCTCCATTATTTGATGATGGACCTTCGGCCAATAAATCGCCTTTTTTAACTTTTGTCCCTACATTAACTACTGGATTTTGAGAATAACTCGAATCCATATTTGATTGAGAAAATTTTACTAATTTATATTCATTTGATTTACGACCATCTTTAACAATGACCTTGCTTGAATCAACATATTCAACAATACCGGAATCTAAAGAACGGACTGTAAGACCTGCTTGATCAGCAATGTAGCCTTCGAGTCCTGTTCCGATAATTGGCTCTTCTGCTTTAACCAAAGGAACTGCTTGAGATGATTGTTGAGCTGTAATCAAAGCACGAGCAACGTCATTATTTCCTATGAAAGGAATAAGACCTGTAGAAACTCCTAAAATTTGCTCCGGAGCAACTTCAATATATTCACAATCAGAAGCAAAACCTATAAAGAATTCTAAACCACGTCTAATAGGAACTCTTTTTTCAGAAATAAATCCTTTTTCGTCTACTATTACATCGCCACCCATTATATTTGTGTGCTCTTCATCATATGCAGCAAGATAATCGACTTGTGAAGTCACCTTCATTTTGCCCGATTTATCTTTTTCTAATTTTGCATATGGTGTTTCTAAAAATCCGTATTTGTTTACTTTTGCATAAAGAGCTAAGTAAGTTACAAGACCAATGTTTTGACCTTCAGGACTTCGAATAGCGTCGATTTTTCCGTAATGAGTTGGATGAGCATCTCGAACAGCATAGCTTGCTCTTTCTTTTGTAAGTCCACCTTTACCCATAACGCTAAGTCTTCTCTTGTGATCTAGTGAATCTAAAGGATTATATTCCCCGAGTAGCTGTGATAGCTGACCTGATGACAAGAATGAAACGATTCTTGCTGAAACTGGTCTTGGAGAAATAAGTGTAGCTGGATCTGGCAAAACTTCTCTTGGTTGAAGCGCCATTTTTTCACGAGCTAATCTTTCTAATTGATAAAAACCATATCTCATTTCTGATTGGATCAATTCCCCAACAGATCTTAATCTTCTATTTGAAAGACTATCAATATCATCTTCGACATATCCTTGGTCATTTTTAGAAAGATGAATTAAGTATTTTATTATTTCGACAATGTCTGATTGTTGTAATCCAAAATATTTTTCTTCGTTTGGTGTATCTAGCTTAAGCTTCATGTTTAGCTTAAATCTTCCAACATCACCAAGGCTGTATCTTCTTAAATTGAAGAACATATTATCTACTAATGATTTTGCACCTTCTAAGACAACTGGCTCGCCAGGTCTCATCTTTTTATAAATTTCAAGTGCTGCTTCTTCGTAGTTAGTTGCAATATCCTTTTCAAGAGTCTTTGTTATATATGAGCCGATTGGTTCTTTTACATATTCACTAAATGCATTAAGAATGTCTTTATCGGTATCTAAACCAAAAACTCTTAACAACGTTGTTGCTGCTATTTTTCTTTTTCTATCAATTCTTACGTACATGACACCATACTTGCTAGTTTCGAAATCAATCCATACTCCTGTTTTTGGAAGTATTTTTGCATTTGGAAGTCTTAACCCTGTGATAGGATCAATATCGACACCAAAGAATACTCCTTGTGATCTTGCAAGTTGGTTAATTATTACTTTTGACACACCGTTGGAAACAAAAACTCCATCATCAGTCATTATTGGGAAATCTCCCATATAAATTTCTTTTCTTTTTTCTTGTTTTGTTCCTATTTTTGAAATGGTTGCTGTGATGTACCAAGGGGCATCATATGAAAGTCCCATTGATTTAGCTTCTTCTGGAGTTCTGTTTGGTTTATCGATTCTTGGATCTGTAAATGAAAGAACCCATCCACGACCGGTATTATCGTGTATATCGCCGACTTCCTCTAAAGTCTCTTTAATTCCTTGGCCAATTAACCAATTAAATGAATTAAGTTGAACCTCTATTGGATTCGGCAGTGGGAATTCTATGTTTTGTTTTGAGAAAGCAATTCTCATTAAAGTATTTTTCCTTAATAAATTCGAAAGCTCAATCTACGCGAGTGCAAATATAACAAACAGGCTGTCTTAGTGTCAATACACAAAATACACAACTTTTTTGGCTATGCGAATGATTCTACCCTATCATAATCGCAAGAGCAAGCAACAGAAATTTCAACTTAGGCCGAGTACTAATCCTAAAAGTCCAAGTATCATACTAATTATCCAAAATCTTGCTGTTACTTTTGTTTCTGGCCAGCCAAGTTTCTCAAAATGATGATGAATTGGAGCTACTAAAAACAACCTTTTTTTGAATAGTTTTACAGCCCATTGTTGAGAAACACTTGAAAGTATTTCTATAACGAAGATCCCTCCAATTAGTAAAAGCGTTGCTTCCCTATGAATTAACGAAGCAATCAAAACCATAACCATGCCAATTGGTAAGGTTCCGACATCAGACATTTCAAATCTTGCAGGGTTAATATTGAAGTATAAAAAGGCTAGTTCTGTTCCAAGTAGTATGAAAGATAATGTAGCCACTTCGGAATATCCAAGGTAACTTGCTAAAATTCCGTAACACAAAAATGCAACAGAATGAGTTCCGGCCGAAAGGCCATCCATGCCGTCAGTTATCCCTAGTGCTGTTCCGAATCCGAATAGCAAGAATGCTAAAAGGACATAATAAAAATAGCCTAATTCAAAAGAGCCCAAAAACGGTATATAAAGTGAAGTAATATGTCCATTTTGTTCCATATAGATAATCGGAATTATGGCGACAGACAAATACATTAAAAACTTAAAGTGATTTTTTAAACCGCGCTGTTCTCCACCCATAATTCGCAAAGTTTCTTCAAAAAGTTTCCAAGGAACAAGCAATGTCTTTTTTATATGATTTAATATTCCCCTTGTTGGGAAAAAGCTTTTCATAACTTTGTCGGTACTTTGACTTATTCTTAATGCCAAAATCGTTCTACCCAAAGTATTTACATATTCATCAATCCCGCCAAAAATCGCCCCAAAAATTAAGACGAGAATGATCATTGGCAAATAATTCCAATCATTTAGAAGAAAAAGCGACATGACAATTGTTGAAAAAATGATAACAAATCCTCCCATAATCGGAGTTCCCATTTTAATTGTTCGACCCGGAAGCAACTTTTCTAAATCAAGCTTAGAAACACGTCTAATATTAAACTTGTACAAAAGACTTATAAATGGAAGAGTAACTGCAAAACTCAAAAAAAACGAAGCCAAAATAGTTAAAACATAATCAATCATTTGGAACTCCACCTTTCATCCTGACGAACTAATAGACTTTGGGCGATATATATCAATGATATCACTACAACGAATTATATACTGCATAATGCATTGTAGTGTATATTTGTGGCATGAATGAAAAAGCTTCAACCTGGGTCGAAATTAATAAAAATGCCGTAAGTCAAAATATTAAGGTAATAAGAACAATTCTGAAAACAAATGTTATGTTGACTACGGTAGTGAAAGCAAACGGTTACGGACACGGAGCTATTGAGATTTCAAGAATCGCACTAGAAAACGGCACAGATAGATTAGCTGTTGCACGCGTTGAGGAAGGGATCGAACTTAGGAAAGCAAGCATTAATGCACCAATCTTGATATTGTCAGCAATACCTTTCGACGCTATTTCTGATGCAATCGAAAATACTCTAATATTTAGCGTAGCTAGTTTAGAATTTGCAAAGGAAATTTCCCGAGTCGCAAAAGAAAAAAATAAAATCGCAACCGTTCACATAAAAATTGATAGCGGAATGAGACGATACGGAGCACTAGAAAGCGAGTCAGTCCAATTAGTTAAAGAATTGGCATTGTTACCAAACATAAATATCGAAGGCATTTTTACACACTTTGCTTCTGCAGATGAAAATGACTTAAGCTTTACTCACGAACAAGCCACAAAATTTGAATCTATAATAAATAATTTAAGCAAAGAAGGAGTAAACATCCCAATAGTTCATACCTCAAACAGCGCTGCTACTCTGCAATTGCAACAATATCATTACAATATGGTGCGAGTTGGCCTTGCAACTTATGGCATATCACCCATTTCAGATTTACCGATAGGTATTTCTTTACAGCCAGCATTGTCCTTTAAAAGCAGAATTGGATTGATAAAGGAAATTGAAGCTAGAGATACCATTGGATATGGCAGAACTTTTAAGACCAATAAAAAAATTAAAGTAGCCTTAATAATGTGCGGGTACGCAGACGGACTACCCCGTTCGTTATCCAATAAAGGTCTTGTACTTATAAATGGCAAACGATGCAAAATATGTGGAAGAGTAAGCATGGACCAGACAGTTGTAGATATATCAAGTGTCCAAGAAGTAAAAATCGGAGACGAAGTTGTCCTAATAGGCACACAAGGACATGAGACTATAACTGCAGAAGAAATTGCAAAATTGGCAGAAACAATTCCATATGAAATCCTAACTGGCATAAATCAATTAAATTCCAGAGTTCCAAAATTTTATTACTGATATAATTCACACTATGGAAAAACAAAAAATCGCAGTTATCTTTGGGGGCAAGTCTACAGAACATGAAGTATCGGTAATTACAGGGCTTCAAGTTTTTAAAAATATCGACACAGATAAATATGATCCAATTGCAATTTATATTTCAAAATCTGGAACTTGGCATATTGGCGACGAATTAAAAAATCCAGATACGTATAAACAATTAGAAACCATCCCCTCGAAAACAAGCGAAGTTATCCTTTCTCAAAATCCGCAAAAGAAAGAATTATCATTTGTAAACAAAAGCGAATCATTTTTATCATTCGGAAAACAAAACCCAATTAAAATAGATGCAATTTTCCCTTGCCTGCACGGAGGCCTTGGAGAAAACGGTGGACTTCAAGGATTATTCGAGTTATCAGAAATCCCATATATCGGATCTGGCATATTAAGTTCCGCAACCGGAATGGACAAAATAATTATGAAAGGACTTTTCATACAAAATGACATACCGGTCGCAAAATTTCATTCATTTTATAGAACTAATTGGGGAAAAAATAGCCCTGATGTAATTTCTGATATCGAATCAAAACTTAATTACCCAATGTTCGTTAAACCTGCCAATTCAGGATCAAGCATCGGCATAAGTAAAGTTAATAATCAAAAAGAATTAACAAATGGGATTGAAGTAGCAGCAGCATTTGATAGAAAAATCATAATTGAGGAAGGTTTCGAATTCACAAAAGAAATTAATGTCTCCATAATAGGAAATAGCGATTCAGATGTAATGACTTCAGCATGTGAAGAAGTCTATTCATCAAACGCATTTCTCAATTACGACGATAAATATAAAGGAAATTCAAAATCTGAAGGAATGGCTTCAACAAAAAGGCAAATCCCAGCTGAAATATCAAAAAAGCTAGAAAATGAAATAAAGGAAACCGCAATCAAAACCTTTAAATGCCTTGATTGCTCCGGTCTTGCCCGTATAGACTTTTTAGTTGACGACGAAAAAGGAAAATTTATAGTGGTTGAAATCAATACTCTTCCAGGAAGCATCTCGTTCTATCTGTGGGAAAAGAGTAATTTGAAATTTAAAGAGCTTACTACAAAGCTAATAGAATTAGCATTTGAAAAATTTCAAGACAATAAAAATACTATAGTTAACTTTTCAAGTAATATCTTAGAAAATTTTGGATCTGGGACAAAAGGATCAAAATCAAATTAATAATTATCCGGCAAGTCATTTTCCAACAAAACGACTGGGTGATTTAAATTTAATTTTTTTACTTCCTGCCAAAGTAAATTTATTTTTTCAATATAAATCACTTTCTTTTTATTTTTAACGCCAGCTTCAATAGATATAGTTCTTTCGTTTCTGCCAACTAAAAAGATATAGTCACAAATTGAATCAGCAATTCCACCTAACTCAACGTGGGTTTCTTTTGTCTTATTTCCTAATTCAACAATCCCTGGAGTTACCAAAACTTTAGGTCTATTTTCAAATAAATTTAATGTATTTATTGCTTCTCTAAATCCAGTCGGATTACTGTTATATGCATCATCTATTATTGTTGCATCGTTTTCTTTGTTCTCACTTATTTCTAATCTATGCGCAACGGACTTCAACAAACCTATTTGCTCAACGATTTTTTCAGGCTTCACGCCAAGTAAAAATGACATGGTCGAAGCCGCAAGAATATTCGATAAATTACTATTCCCTATCAAATTAGTTTTAACCTTGTGTGCTTTTGAATCTAAAACCAAATCGAAATTGGTTACACCTTTAGACAAGGTAATATTTCTAACACTAAATTCAGAGTTTGAAAATCCATATGCGATAATTTTTCCCTGATATTTGATGTAGTTATCTTTTACAATCTCGTTATCAATATTTACGATCGAAAAACCATCTGACGGTACCGCTTCTACCAGCTCAAATTTTGCTTTTGTTGTATTTTCTATAGACCCAAACCTCTCCAAGTGTTGTTCATTGATGCCAGACAAAATTCCGAAATTTGGAGATGTCATTTCACAAAGTTCTTTTATCTCACCAATTGTATAAGCGCCCATCTCGCAAATGAAAAAATCATAATTGTCATCGAGTTCATAATCTACAACTTTAGAAATACCGAATAATGTATTGTAACTTTCAGGTGTTTTTAAAACTTTATATTGCGATTTCAAAATAAAATATAAAAATTCTTTAATGCTCGTTTTTCCATACGAACCAGTTACTCCAATTACTTTTAAATTTTTAAATGATTTAATTTTTTGTCTGGTTTTATTTTTCACCAAATACTTATTTAAAATTTCATATGGTTTAATGAGAACGATTGCCATAGATAAATAAATGTAACTCTGTGTTGATAATAAAAACCCGAACAACAATCCATAATTGCCAAATATTTGATAAAAAATACCGGTTAAAACTAAGGCAGAGATAATGCTCACTCTTAAAATAAGCTTGGCTTTATTAGTCCAAACTAATTGTTTTTTTCCCTCTAAATCTCTTTTAAGAAAATTACTTAATATCCAAGTCCAAAATCTTGAAATCTCGTAACCTTCCAGTTGCAAAATGTTTAAATGAATTTTATATGGAAATATTTTTTCAATCATAAATATTCATTCAAAATATCTAAAAATACTTTTGGTTTTTCGATATGTGGACTGTGATTTGCGCCCCAAACAATTCTTACAGTTGAATTTGGGATTTGCTTCTTGAAAACCTTTGTCTGACTTACATCTAAAACGCTGTCTTTATCTCCCCATGTAATTATAGTTGGCGTTTTTATTTTATTAAAAAGAAATGTTAAGTCTTGATTAACAACTTTTACAAATGTTTCTTTTAATTTACCGGATGATTTATAGTCTGCACTTCCTAGTTTCATTTTTATTTTTTCAGGAATAAATTTCTTAATTGGATTTAAGAGTGAATTAGCTAAACGAACATATAAAGATTTATTTTCAATTCCTGCACTGTCGACCAAAACAAGTTTATTTATACCTTTTATTTTACTAGCAAGAATTATTCCTAACCTTCCACCAAATGAATGACCAATCAGTGAATATTTATTTATATCAAGTTTTTTTAAAAAGTTTTCGACAAAATCTGCATATTCATATGTATCATATGGTCTCTCTGGTAATTGTGTTCCACCAAATCCAGGAAGGTCCAATAAAATAACTCTATATCGAGTCGAAAGATTTTGCGCCACAGGAACCCATTCGTTTAAGGATCTACCCCATCCATGAAGAATTATTAAAACATTATCTCCATGACCGAACTCTTCATAATTTGTAAGTATTCTATCTACTACAATCTGCATATCTAAATTTCAACTATCTACTACCTTCAACCATTTTATTTTTTTAAAGTCGCTATCGAATGTTGCGATTTTTTTGATACCTAACTTTTTACAATAGTATGCATGATATGCATCGAATGTTTTAAGATTGTATTTTTTGGCCAAGCCAAGGATATCAATCACGTCGGTTGAGACCAATTCTAAATCAATCAATGCTATCCGTTTCATTTTCAAAATATCTTTACAAAGCCTGAGTGCGACCTCTTGACCATCTTTCCTTAAGAAAAAGTAGTGTAACTCATTTAGTATATACGGAGTAATAATCCCGATTTCATTTCTATTACTGAATTCATGAACTAAATTACAAGCCTGTTCATAAAACTCGGCGTTACTTTTGAGCATGTTTATAAAGATATTTGAATCTACAAATATCCTGCTTTCATTCATAAATGCCCTCTAGAAATTCCTCAAGCTCTTCTATAGACATTGCTTTACCTTTAAATCCATATTTTTTTTGAAGATCGCGAAGTTCATTTCCCCAAGTGTCCTTTTCGGTCACAGCATTTTTTTCCTTTTTCACAAAAGTAATAGACTCCCCTTCATAAGAAACATTCAAAGTGTCTCCTATTTCGAAAGGAAATTCAGCAGGAATTGTTACAACTTTGCTGTTTCCGCTTTTATAAATAGTTAATGGTTCATCGTGGACATAAAAACCATTGGCGTCTTTTAAATTTTTCTTTTTAGGGTTTTTTGTCATGACAAAAGCTTATCATCGTCATTACGCATACTCAAGAAAAAACTTTCGGCTTCTTTTATATCAGACCAAGGATATTCTGTGCCACCGATGTTAATAGATTCCTCATGACCTTTTCCTAAAATCAAAACCCAGTCACCTTTTTGCGCCATGCCAATACCTTTAAATATTGCACTATGCCTATCAGGTTCAACAATGAAATTGTAATCAGGATTCCCAGAAACAATTTGCTTTATAATTTCGTTAACATCTTCAGAACGCGGATCTTCTGCGGTTAAAATTACGGTATCCGAAAACTCCGATGCGGTCTTTCCCATGTTTGGCCTTTTATAAAAATCTCTTTCCCCTGCACATCCAAAAACAGTAATCAATTTTTCGTTTGGCTTTTTCATTTTCAAAACAGCAGACAAAACTTTTCGCATTGCATTTTCTGTATGAGCAAAATCAACAATTGCATTTATGCCTGCTGAATTTTTAATTCGTTGAAAACGCCCCTTTGGAGGAGTCGCATTTGAAACAGCCTTAATCGCGATGTCATTATCAACTCCAAGCTTCTTTGAAATCTCTATTGCTAAAGATGCATTTTGTAAATTATATTCACCAGGAAAAATTTCGCTGAAGGAATCTGTAAGCGACGAAATAAATTTATCATCAGGATTGCTATAAACTATTTCTTTCTTTGCATACTTTGAAATTTCTGGAATTCCGGTTCCAACTTTATTCAAAACAATGTTTTCAGAAACATCAAAAAGCAAAGACTTATCTTTTATCAATTGTTCATAACTTCCATGTGCATCTAAATGCTCTGGAGTAACATTTGTGACTCCACAAACATCAAAGCGAATTCCGAAAAATCTTTTTTGAACTAAAGCATGAGAAGTAACTTCCAAAACAACATACTCAACCCCAGCGTCAGCCATATCGGAAAGTAGTTTAAATAAAACATCAGGATCAGGCGAAGTTGTATGAAGCCCAGTTGAAACATCTGTGTCTCCATACTTTGCAGAAACAGTTGAGACTATGCCAACTTTTTTACCATCACTTTTTAGAATTTCATAAACGAAATTAGAAGTTGTTGTTTTTCCGTCAGTTCCAGTGATGCCTATAAACTTTAATTTATCTTGCGGATTATTATATTTTTGAGCTGAAAGAATCGCCCATTCTTCACGAGAACTATCGACTTTAATAAGGGTAGCCCCTTTCACGAAAGGGTAGCCCTCATCGTAAACTATGACGCTCGCGCCATTTTCAACTGCCTGATTTATATAATCATGGCCATCAACCTTGACGCCTTTGTATGCAATAAACAAATCTCCTTTTTGAACCTTTCTTGAATCAGTTCTTATTTCGTTAACTTCATATGAATTTCCATTTATATCAATTTTCATTTTTAAGCTTTTCAAAAAAATCCTTAAACTTATCTCCACGGTCAAACTCATTTAAAAACATTCCAAAACTTGCAGTTCCCGGAGAAAGCAAAACAATACCATTTTTATTTTTTGCGATATTAAAAGCACAAGAAATAGCTACTTCAAAATTATCGTAAACCTTATTTGAATCAAGACCCAAACTAATATAAATATCAGTTGCCGTGCCTTTTAAAAGGACGTAATCGACTTTAGTTTCTAGTACATAATTAACCAAGCCAGAATAATCTAACTTTTTATCTGCTCCTCCTAAAATCACAACTGGGTTTCTGTCTAAATAAGTTTTAATGCCAGAGATGGCGGCGACCGGAGCGGTCGCCGCTGTATCATTAACAAACAAAACACCTTTAATTTCACTAAGCTCTTCCCCCCTATAAGGAACTCCTTTAAAATTCAAAATCGCATCTTTAGTTTTTTGCAAATCTAAATTCAAAGCTTTTGAAATCTCAAAACATAACGCCATATTTCTAACGTTATGCTCGCCTTTTAGAATTGAGCCAGAAAAATCATATCCTCCGCTTATCACATCAATCAAAATATTTTTTGATTTAGAAATCTGCAAATAATCATTTGTAAACTCACCATCCTTAATAGTTACAAAAAAATCTTCAGATTTTTGATATTTAAATATTGAGGCCTTTGACATTGCATAATCTTTATACGACGCATATCTATTCAAATGATCATGTGAAATATTTGTAATAACTCCAACATGTGGAGAAACTTGATTCTCATCTAAGCCTTCACAATCCCAGCTTGAAACTTCCAAAACAACCCAATCATCTTCATTAACTTTTGAAACTAAATCCATTGCCGAATTTCCAGGAGTTCCAGCCTGGTAAACATTTAGACCTTGCGATCTAATAATTTCCGTTAATAAAGTTGATGTTGTAGTTTTTCCTTTTGTTCCAGTTACACCGATAACATTTTTTGTTTTGGAATACTTCAAAAAGAAACCTTCAGACATTTGAATTTCAATATTATGATCTTTTATGAACTTGAAAAGTGGAACCTCTCTTGGAATTGCAGGAGATCTAAAAACAATGTCTGCATTTAAAAAATCAGATTCTTTGTGCTCACCTAAAACATATTCAATATTAGGAAGATCTTTAATCTCGTCTAAAGATTCTTTTAAATCGGATTCGGTTTTTAAATCTGTCACTAAAATTTTTGCGCCATTTTGCGAAAAGAACTTAACTGCAGCTGGTCCATTTCCATGAGTTCCAAAACCCCAAATAACTATTTTTTTATCTTTAAATTCAGGAAAAATATTCATAGATCACAAAGCCTCCAATAAATTTTTTACAATTAAATCTCCATGACCGACAGCAAGAACCAAAACCAGATCTCCTTCGTTAGATTTCTCAACCGCTAATTTTACGGCATCGTCTAGTGAATTACACAAAACGGAACTAACAGTCCCAGACTTTGTTACATTAAAAAAATCTTCGTTCGAAATTGGATATGGAAGATTTTCTCTAGATGCATAAATTGGACATTGAATTAAATCAACACCATTAAAAACTCCGCTGAATTCATTTAAAAGTTCCGCACATCTTTTGTATTGATGAGGTTCATATATAACGATCACATTTTTTCCTGTTGAAATTGCTGCATCAACAGTCACCTTAATTTCAGTTGGATGGTGACCGTAGTCATTTACAACTGTAATTCCATTTTTAATTGAGGATTGAAACCGGCGGCCCGTCCCTTTAAATAAGTTTAATTTTAAGATTGCATCATTGATATCAAAACCCATAATCATACAAACAACCAGGGCCGCCGTAGCATTGAATGCGTATTGCTTTCCCGGAAACGGAATTTTTGCATTATAAACATTTTCTCCGATATTAATTTTCCATGACGACTCAAATCCATTTATCTCAATTCCACTTATCACTACATCATTTGATTTATCTTCTCCATATGTCATGAAATTTCCAGCAAAATTAGTTTTGATTTTCTCAACTGGAGTCTGATCTCCCCACATTAAAACATGACCACCCGACTTCACATTTGAAACAAATTTACAAAAAGAATTAATGTACGAATCATAATCTTTGAAATAATCATGATGATCCATTTCCAATGATGTAATAACAGCGATTTTTGGTTCAAGGCCTAAAAATGCATCAGCAAATTCATCAGCCTCAATCACGAAATTTTTTGACATTCCATTTCTCCCGTTTGTTTCAAAATTGATTGAAGTTCCACCAATTCCAAATCCGCATTTATCACCTAAAGAATCTAGCAAAAAAGAAGTTAATGAAGTTGTTGTCGTTTTTCCATGTGTTCCAGAAATCGCAATAACATCTTTATCATTTAATAATATTGGCAAAAATTCATTTCTCTCATAACTTTTAACTCCAACATTTATGGCTTCATCAAGTTCCTTTTTATTTTCCTCGTTATATTTAATTGCAGAAGTGTATAAAAACGCATCCAAATTGGATTTAATATGAGAAGGTGAATTTCCTAAATCAAGATCTTTAAGGCCTAATTCAAATAATTCTTTAACTCGTTCATTTTCATCTAAGTTACAACCAGAAACATCCCAACCCTTTTCAAGCAAAATTTTTGCAATCCACGACCAACCTTCTCCTCCAATTCCTGCAATATGAACTTTCATATAACAACAACCTCTCTTTCTATGTCTATATCAAATATCGATTTCACTTTATCTTGAATTAATTTCGAAAATTCAAAAACTTCAAGACCTGTTGCACCGCCAAAATTAATTAAGACCAAAGCTTGTTTTTCATAAACCCCGCAATTGCCATACCTCTGTCCCTTAAAACCAGCTTTTTCTATAAGCCAACCTGTTGGAATTTTATACTTCTCATTTTCTTCTAGAAAAAACGGGACATCAGGATAATTTTTTTGTAAGATTTCAAACTTATCTTTTGAAATTATTGCGTTTTTGAAAAAAGAACCTGCAGTACCAAATTTAATAGTATCTGGAAGTTTTTCGCTTCGAATTTTTATAACGGCATTTCTTACATCAAGTATCGTCGGATTATTATTTTTTATGAGATCAAAATAGTCCTTCAAAGCTTTATACGATAAATTAATAATTGGCTTTTTAGATAATTTATACAAAACAGAAACCACGACGTATTGATTCTTTAATTCATTTTTAAAAACGCTATCTCTGTATCCAAATTTACATTCATCCAAATTGAAGAATCTAGTTTCACCTGTATTGATATTAATTGCTTCAAGTGATTCAAAAGAACTTTTAATTTCAGATCCATAAGCGCCAATATTTTGAATAGGAGTTGCACCAACAAGGCCAGGAATTCCCGACAAATTTTCAAATCCACCATAACCTTTTTCAACACTATACGAAACTAGATCATCCCAAATTTCACCAGCATATGCCTTTACATAGACATTATTTTCATCTTCTTTTTCTACGTTAATTCCTTTTAATGAAATTTTAATTACAAGTCCATTAAAATCTTGTGTAAACAAAACATTACTTCCGCCTCCAAGAATAAATTTGTCTACGTTTTGATATAAAGGATTCTTTAAAATATTAATAAGCTCTGAAAGTGTATCTGCGTCTTCAAAATACAATGAATTGGCCTTTACGCCAAATGTGTTATACATACAAAAATTTCACAACAAAGTTATATCAGCACCAAGGCTCTTATATGTTTCGAAAATATCTGGGTATCGTCTTTTTAAAATATCAACACCGTGAATTGTTGTTTCGACGGGATCACAAAGGCTTGCCAAAAAGATTGCCTTACAAGCCTGAATTACACCAGGTGAAACAAGTTCTCCACCTTTAAAATTTATTGGCCCACGAATTATAACTCTTTGAGGATCTAAAACTAAAATATCAGCGCCTAACGCATTAAGCTCACGTGCAAAATCAAGTCCTGTTTCATACATCCAATTTGAAAGCAGAAGTTGACCACGAACTTTACACGCCAAAGTTGCCATAACTGGAATTACATCAACCGGAAAACCTGGCCACGGTCTTGGATAAAGCTTAGGCAAATTATTTCCAGCAAGTGGAAAACCTGATGCTTCAACATCAATTTTTAACTCTCCATTATTCTTTACAATCAAATCTTCACCACTTTGAGTAATACTAATATTAAATTTCTCAAACCACTGAATAATTCCACCTATAAAATCAGGTTTATTTGCACCTTTTATTGTGATTTCTCCATTTGTTATAGCTGTTGCCACAATATATCCTGCTATATCGACAAAATCAGGCTCCGGTGTAAAACTTGCGCCTTTTAATTTTCTACTGCCATCAATAATCAGTTTGTTAGAACCAATGCCAGAAACATCTGCGCCCATATCAGAAAGAAGTCTTAACAATTGTGAAACATGAGGTTCGCAAGCGGCATCGACAATTTCATATTTATTTTCCATACCACTTGCATACATTGCAAGATTTTCCGTAGCTGTAACACTTGCTTCTGTTTGCCAAATAAAATAATCTTTTTTGTCATTTTTTGGAGCAGTGAATCTTACAAAACCATCACAGTATTCAATCTTTACCCCAGCTTTTTGAAAAGCATCAACGTGAGCAGAAATCGATCTTGCGCCAAGTACGCATCCACCAGGAACAGGAATTTCAGCTAAACCAAAGCGTGAAAGGAGCGGTCCTGCGAACATAATTGAGGCTCTAATTTTCTCACCCAAAACTTTATCGACTTTGTAAGTATTTATTTTTGAACAGTTTATTTTCAGGTTATCGTAATTGCTATCATCAACGCTTGCTCCTAAAAGCTTCATCATTTCTAAAAGCTTTTCTACATCGGTTGATTTTGGAACATTGTGATAGATAACGGTTTCATCTGTCAAAATTGCTGCGGGAATTGCTGCAACAATAGCATTTTTATTTGGTATTAGATTTACGGAACCCTTTAGAGGTTTGCCACCTCGGATTTTTACAGTGCCATTCATATTGAATCAAAACTAGCACAACAAGGGCAGTTTAACAATCCAATCAAAAAGTTTTTTTGTTTCGCAAAAAAACGAGCAACAACGGAACAGCTACAAATGTTGATGAATATGTTCCAGTAACAGTTCCAACTAATAGTGCGACTGAAAACCATTTTATAGATGCACCGCCTAATAACGAAAGTGCAGTAAGCATAAAAATGATTGTCATTGAATTATTAATTGACCTAGAAAGTGTTTGTGTAACTGCCTTATTTACTACATCAACGGGTTTTGCATTTGGACTTTGTTTTAAAGATTCGCGAATTCGATCAAAAACAACTATAGTGTCGTGAACGCTAAAACTTAATGTTGTTAAAACTGCTGTTACAAATAAAGTATCGATTTCAACATTAAATATTTTTCCAAATATTGAAAATGAACCTATCAAAATTATAGTGTCATGAAGCATAGCCAAAATTGCAGACAAACCATAAATTCTACTTTTAAATTGATAAGCAACGTAAAGGAGTATCAATACTGCGGCGATTGAAATCGCAGACAGAGTTTTTATCATAAGTTCTTTTCCGAGTGTTGGACCTACAGTTTCGAATCTAGCTTCTTTAACATTTTTATATTCATCATTTAACTTAGTAATAATCTCTGTTTTTTTAGATTCATCTATATTATTTAATTTTATTATGTAATTTTTTGTATCTTTTACTGATTGAATTGAGCTTACATTTACATCATTAACCTGAAGAACAAGTTCTTCCATCTTATCAGTTGCAACAGAAACTTCTGTATTTTCAATTGTAACTTCAAGTAAAGCTCCACCTGTAAAATCAATTGATGGTTTTAATCCCCAAAAGATCAAAGATAAAATGGATGCTAACAAAAATGTCCCTGATATTAGAAAATATAAATTTCGAAACTTCATGAAGTTAATCATCTCTTAATCCTCAAGCTACGCTTATAAAAAACTCTTACGAGGTTTCTCGTAATTATTACTCCTGTAAATAAACTTATAAATATTCCAAGTGCCAAGGTTAAAGCAAATCCTCTGACAGGCCCAGAAGTTGGCAGAAAGCCCCATTCAAATGGATTAAACAATATGAATGCTGTAATAATAGTTGCAAGATTAGCGTCGCGGATTGAATCCCATGATCTTCCAAATCCATTTTCTAAAGCAATACTTAATGGTTTATCGAGTCGTAGTTCTTCTTTTATTCTTTCAAAAATCAAAATGTTTGCATCAACAGCCATACCAATTGATAAAATAAAGCCGGCAAGACCCGGAAGCGTTAATACAACAGGTACAAATTTATAAATGGCTAGAGTAACAAGCCCGTATATTACAAGCGCAACGCTTGCCATAACGCCAAGTCTTCCATAATAGAAAATCATAAAAGCTACAACAAGCGAAAGACCAACAAGTCCTGCAAATAGACTTTTGTTAACAGACTCTTGGCCTAAAGTTGGACCAACAGTTCTTTGTTCCAAAACTTTTACAGGAACAGGTAAAGCCCCTGCATTTAATTGTGTAACAAGTATTTTTGCATTTTCAACCGAAAATTGTCCTGAAATAATAGCTTTCCCATCTAGTATTGCGCTTTGAACTACAGGCGCTATAACGATTTGATTATCTAAATAAATCGCGACTCTTTTTCCAATATTTTTCTCTGTTATGTCTCTGAATTTCTTAGCACCTTCAGAATTAAATTGAAGCTGAATTTTGGGCTCGCCTGTACTAACTGTTTGATTTTGATCAAAAACTACAGTCGCTTTTTGCAAATTCGCACCGCTTAAATCAGCATGGATAAAGTTTGGAATTGCATTTGGTTCAGTCGGTGGGTTATCAGTATCTTCAACTCTAAAATCTAGCTGTGCGACCTGACCAATTGTTGTAAGTGCTTGGTTCGTATCAAAAACGCCAGCTAATTCAACGATTATTCTGTATTTTCCAGAAACGCTAGAAGTTTGAACAGAAGCTTCTGAAATACCAAGCAAGTTAACTCTTCTTTCGATTACGTCTTTTAAAGAATTAAGAGCATCAGCTCTATCGGCTTCGGAAACATTTGACATGTCAGCATCCATAAGAACGCTTACGCCTCCTGCAATATCAAGACCTTTTCGAATTGACAAATCTCTTTGAATTTTTCCGTTTAATGCATATAAATCATATCCGCCAATTATTCTGTCGTATTTAATTTCATATCCACCTAAAAGCTGTGGAAGTTTATAATTTATTTTTAAAGGAATTAATGGCAGATCAATCATTACAACAAAAGCCACAAGAACCATAACCATAATTAAAACATTCCGTGGGTTTTGATTTTGAAAAGGTTTCTTCATTTTAGAATTTTATGTAAACGATATTTTCGTTATATCTCCGAGCAGAAAGATATTAGGTGAAACTAAAAACGAAAGCAAAAATGCATCTCTTCGATTTTTCAAATATTCAAATTCTGACTCACTTAAAACAGTATAGTTTATTTCCCTTTTTGAAAGGGCCGAAACTTCCTTAACAATCTCCGAAAGCTTTGGCAAGTTTATATCTCCAACAACCAAAAGATCTAATTCATTCTTTTGGGATTCTCTTCCTTCTGCATATTCAGATGACAAAAGTGCGAGTTTTACTTTCCCTAAATCAGAAGCGTTTTCAACAATACTTTTTCCAATTCCGACTTCTTTGGAAACCATACCAGTCAACTCATAATAAAATGGATGATCTTTTCTTAGCAAATAGTATAGCCTATTTCCACGTTTTTCTTTCCTTATTATCCCTGCTTTGTTTAAACGTTTTAGTTCTCTTCTAACAGCATTAATTTCAGTTCCAACTCTTCGAGTTAGTTCTCTTACGTATAAATGTTTTCTTGTTTCAGAAAAAAGCTCTATTAGAAGCTTAATTCTAACTTCAGATGTAATGATGTCAGATAGATACATTTTATTGTGACATTATGGTTGCCGCTTTTTCATACGTAATAACGTTATCCGTAGGAACTAGCTGTACCCAAATTTGCCCTCTTACAAATTCGAACTCTTTGGAACTAAGATCAGTATACACATCCATGGTGTCAGGATTTGATCTAGCCCAATTTGCATTTATGACATTTCCATCCTGAAAAATCAAGGCTTTTCCGGCACCCGCGATATCATGATACAAATGGCTCTTCTTATCACCGACTAATTCTTGTTTAGTAAATCTTATAATCACAACCTTAGCGCGAAGCTCTTCACCAGAAAGACCATCTATTTGCTTGACGTCTCCTTGATATCTTATATATTCGTTTTTATCACTGTCATAAACCCATTTAACATTAAAACCAGCCATTGTGTCCCAATAATTGAAAGTAATTGGCGTTTCCTTTCCGACGGTTCCACGATCCTTTAAAGATGCTTCATCTTTAAATTTCCAAGGAGTAAACGGCGTAAATGTATTCCAGCTATCTTGAGGCCTTATCTTTTTCGCCAATTCATAAATTAATGGAAGTCTAGTGAATGCGGTGTGTTCTAGTGGAATTTTTCCAACTTTATTTGGATCGCGTCCAAAAGCACAACTTTCGCTGTCACATGAATAATTTCCGCCATCTAGATTTGGAACTCCAAGCTTCACAATCATGTCGTATGCATCAACTGCAGGCTCAGTTTCGACAACGCCATTTACTGGCGGACAATATGAGCTCGAAGTTACTGGAGCTTTTTGGCAATCAGGAACATGAGCAGCTCCCCAATGGGCATAGATCGGGCTATATGCTGATGCTAACTGGACAAAATAATATCTTGCCGATCTTACAGAACTTACAACACTTGGAATTCTTGAATAAAAAATCGGCATTAACCTTGTTATTCCGCCTTCAGCAACAGCTTCATAAACAATATCTGCCTTTGATAAACCAGAGCTTGGCCTTGCAACAACATAATTATTTACCATTACAGCAATAGGTTTATTATTTTGGAATTTCTTTGCCTCTTCTTTTGAAAAAATCATACCGTTTATAGGATTTTCAAAAGTCTCTCCCTTTGAAACAATTCCGCCAGAATCTGGGCCATTTGAACCATTCTTATCAGGAAGAGGATTTATAATACTTCCACCTGAAAATACAAAAGCATAAATCAAAGCTGAAATTAAAACTACAGAAACTATCGATAAAATAGCAACGATTTTCTTCTCTTTTCCAGATGCATTTGAACTTCCATTTGAAATAACTCTTATAACGTCTTTCTTTTTCGAAGGACTTTGCACAAGACTACTCACGGAATCTAGCTCTTTTTTGGGCTGGTTGTTTGTAATATTTTCATCATTCATTGAGTACATTTTAGCGTCACTTGGGAGCTCAAGTCAAAGATGAAATAAGAATTAAAAGAAAAAATCTGTATTAACTGCGTTTTGGATTTCATCTATTACTTCACCAGTCGATTCGTTCAACAAAATTGAATAAGTTTCCTTGACGCCAAGATCATACCCTGGAATAAACATCCCACCACCTATACCCCACTTTGATTCAGGATTTTGAGGTTCTCCAGTATAATATTCGAGTAAAACTAAGTCGTTAAGGAGATCTTCCGACCAAAATAATTTGTAGCCTGGTTTGCTATAGCTTGATTTCTCGAAATATTCAAAATTATATGCTCCGGGAAAATCCTCAATAATTGCACCTCCGCTTCCAAGAACCGCAACATAATAATTACAAAAATCAATATATTTTTGTTTATGACCTTCACAAGAAGCCTCTACCTTAAATGTATCAACAAGATTACCAACCAAAATCTCCTGCGCGGTATTTACATCGTAAATATATACTTTTCCATCATTCGATGGATCAGTACTGATAATACCATTTCCAAAGAGCACCATTCCTAATTGGAGTGAATCTGTAGACCACACCAACCTACTAGAAAAATGATTAAATCCTAACGTAAACATTTTTTCCGTTTTGCCATCAACATCTGAAATGTACAGTGGGTATCTCGGAAATCCCCCTGTCACATAACCTATTCCAGAGTACGTTACATATTTACCATTTGGAGAAAATTTAGGATCCTCAACTTTTCCCGATTTCGAAATCTTTTTTTCACTGTTGGTTGAATAGTCTTTTACCCAAATTTCACCATTTCGCATAAAAGCAGATAGTTTAGGTGAATAAGCTTTCTTCTCTGACGAAACAGAAACTGTCGGGACAACTTCAGAATTCGCAACCTCAGATATTTTTTTTACTGTATTTTTAACTCCTAGTAAATATCCAATTAAGCCTGCTATCAAAACAACAAAAACAATAAAGCAAAATACTAATAACTTGTTAATTAAACGTTTAAAGTCTCCTTGAGTAAACGAAGACTTATTAGCACTATTCTCTATTTTTTCATTCATAAAGTCATGATAACATACCCGAATTATATTGATTTACAAGAAAATAATAGGTTCTTATTAATTTGATAACCTGTTGAACTTACAATTATAAGTCGAATTGGCATGTTCTTTTTTATCATCGCCTACTGAAGGCCCACTGGGATCACACGCGAGACCCACTGGAGTGGGTAACGAGTGTGCGGTCAAAAAAAGACAATGGGAATCCTAAGGATTAATAACCGTTTTCTTGTGAGATTTTAGTTTAAAAAGGGACGTTTTTGCCCCAGAACCAACCAAAACCATCTTCCCGACGTCAGGAAAATGGCCTATATATCATTTTTCGATGTTTTACATACCATTTTAGCTTTCAATATTACGTTACTTTTATTAAAATAATTTCACCAAGGAGTCTTATACACTCGACACCTCTATTAATAAAAAATCTATATTGAGCATCTTGAAGCCGTGAAATGGCGTCTTCCAATACAGAAAATATTTTAACTTAGGCATCACGATTTTCTATTAACTCTAGAGGAAACTCCCCTCTCTGCATTATTCTAAGGCGATCTATAAACTGACTGAAATTCCGTTTATTAAGATTTCCAAGTTCTGACATTCCAGCAACTCCGGGAACATACTCAATATATTGACAATCAACAGGAACAATCCTAGCCGAACCGGAAGGCTCAACTACGATAAACCAACTATCCGGAAATTGAAAGTGTATCCCTTGCTTATTAGCTAATTCTATCTGATTCTCTAAATAAAACTGTTCTATTGCGTCCAAGTCTATGGACCTAAATAGCTCTAGTCCAACAGGATTGCTTGATATCATTCCACGATACGAAGGCATATTTACATCGTTAAGGGATATAACCGTATTTGCACCATTATTTGTTAGGTCATCCATCAACAGACCGTCGTCAACAATCCAAAAATTATCGAGGACATCAAGTCCTGCCTCACGCATAGTGCGACAAATTTCAACAAATTTGGATTTGCCCTCTTGGGAGATGAGCACCTTATGTACCATCAGTAACCTTCGCCCAGTCTCTTTTACTGTCACATTAGAAAGAAAGGCTTCTCCTTCATACCCCCTTCCCAAAAGTTTAATATGTTCAATGCTGACAGGAACCTCGGCATTATCACCACGCACAATTGCATCTTTATTTTCCGAACCGTACGCCACTTGTTCCTCATTAGAAAACGAGCTGTCTTCATTATTTACTTTGTCACCTAATATTGATGTAATACTACTTTGATTTTGGTCCACTCTATACAAGATTATAGCTTATGAAAATTGTTTTAACTAATACAATACTCATTCAACACGTGTTTAAATAAATGGTTTACAAAAGTTAAATGGTTTGCTAATGTTAAACCATTATGAAGTCGCAAATGTCAAAGCAATACCAAACAACCATTCCCTCGAAGATAAGAAAACAACTGGGCGTAAAACCTGGCAATAGGCTAGCATGGGGAGTTGTTAAAGATGCACTCGGTGTGGAATATGCAACACTAACTCCTGAAACAAATAATACACTTAAATCACTTAAGGGAATATCTGAAAAAATGTATAAAAGCAGCAAGGGCTACTTGGGTAACGAACGAAATTCGTGGAATTAGTCGAAAATTCAAAAATCTATATAGATACAAACTTGTTTATATACTTCTTTGAAAATAATCCCGAATACGCCAATAAGGCAGAAACTATCTTCGAAGAATCAATAAATAAAAACGTGCAACTTATAAGTAGCGAATTGATATACTTAGAATTGTTGGTTTTGCCAAATAAGAAAAAGAATAACAATATACTAAATTTATATAAAAATATAGAGGATTACATTCCAAATTTAAAACTGGTTCCTATTTCAAAAGAAATATTGATTTGTGCTTCAGAAATAAGGGCTGAGTATAACTACAGATCCCCAGATTCGATACATCTAGCAACTGCAAAAATTATAAAGTGTAAATACTTTTATCGAGCCGACAAAAATTTAAAATCATTTAAAGACATAAAAATTGTATTAATCTAATTTATACACATGTTATTATTATTCCAACATGCCAAAACCAGAAACTAAAAACACTAGAGAATTAAGGCGAGAAGTTGAAGCGTTACGTGCGCAGTTGAAGTCGGGAGGGCTAGTGTCTACAAAAAAAGAATCGTCCTCTAAAACTAAAACTCTTGAAGCCGGATTTTCACCAAAATTGCCAGCAATCGACATTAATCTTATTAAAAAAGATTTTGTTAAAACTATTATTTTGTCTATTTTTGCGTTTGGCATAATAATTTCACTTTGGTTTTTTAAGGTTAATCTTTCATTTCTATAAATCTGTATTGCAATGCTTCGGCTAAATGATTGATGGATATTGACTCTGCTTCCGCAAGGTCGGCGATTGTGCGCGCGACTTTTAGAATTTTATAATAGGCGCGCGCCGATAATCTAAAATTAGTCACTGCTTTCGCCATTAATGCTTTCTGCCCAAATCCAAGTTCACAAAATTTTTTGATATCCGAACCGTTTAAATCGGCATTGCAATATACATTCTCAATATTTTTATATCTTTTAGCTTGAAGGTCACGAGCCATCTGAACGCGCTTTTTTATTTCAAGTGAAGATTCAAGTCCGGGTTCTTCTTCAAGTTCCAAAACAGAAATCATCTGGCAAGCAAAATGCAAATCAATTCGATCAATTATTGGACCACTTAGTTTTTCTTGATATCTTTTGACTCTATATTGTCCACAATTACATTCCTTTTGAGGATTTCCAAAATGTCCGCACGGACAAGGGTTTGACGCAATAACAAGCATAAAATTGCACGGAAATATAACAGCACCCGAAGCCCTGCTAATTCTAATTTCATGATTTTCAATTGGCTGTCTTAATGCTTCAATATGTTCTCTTGGAAGTTCTGGGAATTCATCTAAAAACAAAACTCCACGATGAGCCATAGAAATCTCCCCGGGGACAATAGGATTTCCACCCCCAATAAGTCCTGCCTTGCTTGTCGAATGATGAGGAGATCTAAATTGTCTTGACACAATAAATGGTTGCTCTTTTTTGAGCTGTCCTGCAATTGAATATATTTTTGTAACTTCAAATGCTTCTTTTTCATGAAGCTTTGGCAAAATCGATACTAATGCTTTTGATAATAATGTTTTACCAGTTCCAGGTGGACCAATTAAACTTATATTGTGTCCACCCGAAGCAGCAATTTCCAAAGCTCTTTTTGCGAAGGCTTGCCCTTTTATATCTTTAAAATCAACTTCAAACTTCTCATCAATATTTAAATCTTCAATATATTCTAAATACGAACGGATTTTAATTAAGTCTATATTTTTTTCTTCGTTTATATCATTTACAACATCACTTAACGTTTTAACAGGTTTAGCATTTAATCCTTTTATAAAAACTACTTCTAATGAATTTTCCTCTGGTAAGAAAATATATTCGAAATTATCCTTTGCAAAAAGCGAAAGTGGTATAACTCCAGCAACTTTGTTTACGTCTCCGTTTAAAGAAAGTTCGCCAATTATAAAATACTTAGAAATATCTTTAGTTAGAGCTCCAGACGCGACTAAAATCCCTATAGCAATTGGCAAGTCATAAAACGCCCCTTTTTTAGGCAGATCGGCTGGTGCTAAATTTACAGTAATTTTTCGGTTTGGAAATTGATATCCTGAATTTTTTATAGCTGAACGAACCCTTTCTTTTGCTTCATCAATTTCTTTTGCGGGAAGACCCACAATTACAAACCCAGGAAATCCATGATAATCAATATTTACTTCAACCTCGACCAAATGCGCATCAAGGCCAACAATTGATCCTGTAAAAACTTTACTAAATGACATACAGAAAAGATATCAAATAGAAATGAAATATTTATAAATATTTCGTAACATTTTGGTTATGTTTTTCTAAAGTTTCTGCGTACCTTGTAACACCATTGCTACCTGTTATATAAAACCAATATGGCGTTTCCACATATTTAACAACAGCTTCAATTGAATTTAAGCTAGGATTGCAAATTGGCGCTGGCGGTAAACCTTTTTGCAAATACGTATTGTAGGGGGAATCTACTTTTCTCAAGTCTTCACGTGTAACTTTTGGCCACCAATTTCCACTAAAACCTTTTGCATATTGAACCGTTGCATCGGCTTGGATTGCCCAATTACTTTTCCATCTTTTAATTAAAATTCCGGCAACCATTGGCCTTTCTGAATGTATATTCATCTCTCTTTCTAAAATCGATGCAATAATAATAACTTCATCTTTTGAAAGACCTCGAAGTTCGGCCTTTGCAAAAAGTTCTTCGGAAACCTTTTTATCAAATGTATTTCTCATCCACGAAGCAAGGTTTCCCGGATCATAACTTTGATCAACAATATAAGTATCAGGAAACATATAGCCTTCTTTTACATAATTACTTTTTGAAAATTTATCGGCAAATTCAAATCCCATTTGTTTTTCTAGATAATCTTTATATTCTTCAGTTCGCCAACCTTCTATGAATGTAAGTTTTCTTTCAAAAGAACCTTTCTGAAAAACTTCAATAAGCTTTACTAATGTTAAATCTTTCGAATCAACTTCATAATACCCAGCCTGAAGTTCCATTTTTGGATTTAAATACATATATGCTTTTAACATAAGCGGATATTTTATTAATTTTTGATTTTTAAGATATTCACCAACTTTGCTTACACCCATACCTTTTTCTATAACCAACTTAATTTTCCCAGAAGATGCAGTATTTATTGGCGCATTAATTTCATTCAAATAATATGCATAAACCAAAACTGCAGATATAATACAAACAAGAAAAAATCCGCAAAATGCGATAGTCAACTTACTTGAAAGTGTTCTTTTGGGCTTTTCGTCTATTAATTCCATGAGTACAAGAAGATTATCATTATGAATAAAAATGATCTACGGTTTTTACAAAAAGATAAACCAAACTACACACAAAAAGATGTTGAGCTTTTGGAATCTGGATATCCTCTTTCTTACATTATTGGATACGTGGATTTTTTAAAGGCTAAGATTAATCTAAATCATAAAGTGTTAATTCCAAGACCAGAAACCGAATATTGGGTTTCAAAAGTTTCTCCTGAAATAAAAGAACTGAAATCTGGCAAAATCCTAGATATCTTTTGTGGATCAGGATGCATTGGAATTTCGCTTCTTCTTGAGAATACAAATATCCATGTGACTTTTTCTGATATTGATGAAAATGCGATTCTTCAAACCAAAGAAAATTTAATTGAAAATAAAATAAGTGAAAATAGATACGAAATCATAAAATCTGATCTGTTCGAAAATATTTCCGGAAAGTTTGATTATATTTTTGCTAACCCTCCGTATGTTGGGATTAATGATGAAGTCGGAGAAGAAATCAAACACGAACCAAAGCACGCAATTTATAGTGAGAATGATGGAATGTATTTGATTGAAAAATTTCTAGGCAGTGCAAAAGATTATCTTAATGAAGACGGAACGATTTATTTGGAATTTGGATCAAGTCAAAAAACAAAAATGGCGGAGTATGTTGAAATTAATTCAACATACTCCGCTTCTTTTTTTAACGATCAATACGGTAAAGACAGATTCGCGAGAATTAGTCCGAAAGTTTTCTAATTCCAAAACCTACAAGTACAAGTCCTATTGATAAACCGAGTGCGAAAACATTTTCACCTCCGGTTGTAGGAAGCTTAGAAATCTTAGATTTAGAAGTTCCTAATACTTTACCTAAAGTTATACAGAAGTTTGCATAATCGGCAGAGTCTTCTGATTTTTTCAAATCGTCAGCTCTTTTACCTTTAGCGGTTGCAATATTTGATAAACAAATCTTGTCGCTTTTTGGTGAAATACCGTCATTTTCGATTTTGGCTTTAAATGTGAAGCTCTTTTTTTCACCTGGCTTTAAATCGCCAACTTCGAATTTAACTTCTTTACCATCTTTTCTGTCATCTCCATCTCCACTGTCATATACTAAAAATGCTGGTAATGCATCGTAAGCATTAATATCTTTGATTTCTATATCTCCAACATTTTTGATGGTTATTCTGAATTTGAGCTTTTCGCTTGACTCAAATATATATGGATATGATCCACCGCTTGATTTGATATCACTTTCATACTCACCACTTTTTGGATTGTATATTGTTTTCTCAACTTCAAGGTCTGGATTGTCTGCAACATTAATACAAGTTTCTCCGCCACCATATTGAGTTGTACAGATTTGCTTCGCGTATGATGTACTAGAAAATACACCAAACATTGCGATAGCTAAAATCAGTACTGAAAAGCTTTTTATATTTGCTTTCATTATATATTTTCTGGGCAGAAAACAGGGCAGTTAACTTAAATAACAAACGGAATAATACAGGCTATAGGATACTTTGTAAACCCTTAAAAAAGTATAAAAAGCCTGGATATAAAGACATTATACTTAGATATTTCTAATACTAAAAACGATATGATATCATTATTGCCAATTATGTTTTTAGAATTTGATGAAGAATTTCATGCACCTAGCGAAACCGGGGGGGTATTGCCTTTGAATCCGCTATGGAGGCATTAAAATCGATTTCAGGACAAATATTGGTTCCAGACGCTTTTATGCCACTAATAAGTGATGACCCTGTTCGATCAATTCAATTTAAACAAACAGTAACAAAAGGTATTGCCTTATATGAAAATGAAGATCCTATCGGAATATTAAGAGTTGGAGTAGCAAAAAATAAAGATAATGGTATTCGTGTTGTAGTTTCTGGAGAATATGAACTTATCTACCCAGGGTCACCAATTCGCTTTGATTATCGAAGAATTGGCACAAAAGAGCCGGTACGAACTCAAATAGGCGAAAGTAATTTTATGTTTGTAAGAAAAATGAGAATGGCTGAAAAAGATTTTAGAAAAGGCCCTTGGGGATATGCTTTTTATCTGGCTGAATAATAAACAAGCTAACATTTCGTACTTTTTAATCCAAATTACACATATATCGAATGTGTCCCTATGTCTATAAAGGTAACGGCATCAAGCTTTGATTTTTCTTCTCGGTTTTATAAATACATATAGAATCCATAGCATCTGCAAACTCGGCTTTTATTGCAAATTCACTTAAACTTTCTATTTTGGATAGATGCACTGGCTTTCTTTTTACCAAAGTGATTTTATCTACAGTCGCCTCACTAGCATTTTCTAAATTAATATCCAATTCTTTTCTAATCTTGGAAACCGCTCTCTTTAAACCTGGAACACACTTTGCATATTTTTTAAAAGCTTTGTCTCTCATAATAGAAACAAGGCTACATATATCGACTAAATAATGCAATAATTAGGTTTAATAAGTTATATGGAGGTAAAAAATGAAAAAACAAATAAAAGATCCTTTTGACGGATTGGTATTAGATGAATACGAGCAAGCAATAGAAGACTCTGTAGTAGCCGATGGCGATTATTTCTCAATATCAAAAGCTGAAAAAGACGACTTTGCAAAAATAGCCAAAATGCATAATCAATTTCAAGTGTCAAAAAAAATAAATATTAGAATAAATAATCAAGATTTAGCAAAAGTAAAATCAAAAGCAAAACACTAATAAGCTCAATTGTGCACAAATATGCAAACGGGGAAATTGGAGTAAGTCTGTAAGAATCACGGCAGAAAATCCCTCCCCTTACTTGCAAATCTATTCCTTACATGGTAGATTTTCCTTATAATGCATATGATAACTATTACAAGCAAAAACCAAATAACAATTCCAAAATATATTGTAGACGAGCTTAATGCCGAAATGGGTGATAAGCTAATTGTTTCATTAAAAGATAATTTAATTACCCTAAGGCCAATTAAATCAGTAATGGATGACCTATACGGTAGTCTCTCAATACCGAAGCACTTAAAAGGTAAAGACATTGACGAAGTCATAAACGAATCCAAGTTAAAACGCTTTTCAACTCATAATTCATAATGAAAATATTTGTTGATACAAATTACTTTTTACGATTCCTAGTAAAAGATATAGAAGAACAATCATTAATTGTAAAAACCCTCTTTAATGACGGAAAAGATGGTAAAGTCAAACTTTTTTCATCCTCAATAGTATTTTTCGAAATTTATTGGGTTCTTGTTAGTAGTTATAAAGTAGAAAATATCAAAGCTATCGATATACTATCCAAAATACTTGAAATGGATTTCATCGAATTTAAAGAAAGAAAACTTTTACAATCCGCTCTAGAAATATACTGTAAAAACAATCTAGAATTAGAAGACTGTTATAACCTTGCATACGCGATACGCTTTGACAAAGAAATCGATATAGCGACCTTTGATATCAAATTACAAAAAGCCTTTAAAAAGCTGATTCAATAAATCCACACACCTGCGACATGATTTCATCGTCTACCTGATGTGAAAGATCGTCTCTTTTGATAGTGGTTACACTAATTCCAAGTTCTTTTAAACGCAAAACATATCTTTCATACATTTCAACCTTATTAGCCCCAAGTACTGGCTTAAGTCTTGTAATCACATCTTCATCGTAATTCAAATCATGCGAAAACGAGTTGTTTCTTGGATCATTATCTTTTCCACCAACGAAAATGAAATGCTTAATTCTTTTGAATTCTACAAAACTAAAACGCTGCCCTTGTATCTGCTCTATATCTGCCGTACCAAAAGGATAACCAACACGCACACCATTAATTTCTGATTCAGGATAAGAATCTCCTGCAAGTAAAACAGCCGAAGCCTTTACAATATCTGGATAAAGCAAAGAAAACCGATTGGCTAAACCACCGCCAGCCGAAATTCCACCTACTATAATTTTATTAGCAATTTTATGTCCCGTTTTCAACATTCTTAACTTTGATTGATTAAGCATTTTTAAAATTTCTATATCTGGCCTTCTATAAAATTCTGGACAACTTTCATCAAATAATATAGTCGGCCTAGTCAACATCTGAGTGTCAAAATTTGATCCATCTATTCTTGTCCTAGGTAAAATCGGCATCAAACATGCAATTTGTTTACGTTCGCATAATTCTTTTATCGCCCGCGGAACACCACCTTCAATTTCCTTCATGTGTTCCACTTGCGAATCAAAATCACCTTTTGAATACGACCCATGTCCCCAAAGAAGAACATTAGTAACTTCCGCGTCACTACCAACCGATGGCGTATAAAGAAAATATGGATATTATATTTCTTCAGATGATGGAATAAATTCAAACGACCAAGGAGTTAGGGCTTCAGTTGTAAGAAGTGACATCAAAGTATTAATAATTATAGAACTAATTCGCTTCGACCTTCAGCATACTGTCTAATCAATGACCCAATTAATGTTTGGTATGGAATATTATTCCTTTTAGCTTTTGCTTTGATCGCCAATAAATCATCAACATTAACCCTTAAGGAAATTTGTTTAGTTTCCGCCTTTACAAGGTAATTTCGTACAGATTCTTCTAGCATATTCTTTCTTTGAGTAAAATCTGCATCTTTGATGTAGTCGCCTTTTGCAATCGAATCTTCTATTTTTTGTTCGTATTCATCCAATACTAACCCTTTAAAAGGGTCCTTTGTTTGTTTCTTGTTTTCATTCACCATAATTATTTAACTACTTCCAATTAAATACACTTTAGTAAAATACCTAGAAGGATAAACGGTTTTCAAAAAGATAACCTCTCTCTTATCATCCTCAACGTACGGGACAACGTAACAATATCCATCAAAATTAATAATCAAAATCCTTTGCTTTGGATATTTCCCTTTGTTTTTATGGACAATATCATCGATCAAATACCCTAAACTAATTAACTTTATTGCATCATCGAAATTTATTCCTCTAGTTGCTTTTAATACATCATTTTTATATGAATCAAATTCGATGATGTTGTACTTCATAAGAATAGTATATGAATTGCATATACAATGTCAACCAAGTACCCCGCAAATTGTAACGCTTCTCTACGCTCGGCTAGCAGTTTTTGCCTTTTTATAATATAAAGAAAATCCAATTACAAAGATAAACACAATAAATACCAAATACCCTAAAAACTGTAAGTATTGTGGCCAGAAGATGATCACATAACTAGCAGAGACCCCAGGAACAATCCAAGAATTTGCCCAGTTTTTTGCTAAAACATGACTTGCGGTAGATTTTTTACACGTAAATGGAGTTGTCATTCCTAACAAACATGAATCTTTTTCATATAATCCCCAACCATTTTCAAATGATTGATTTAAAATAATAAGTCCGCCTTCTTTTACATCGGCTTTCTCTGATTTCTCAACTTTAACTTCATATTTATAAATAGCCTTTTTATCGACATTCAAAAGCTTCACACCATTTTCATAAAATTCTGGTGCATTTTTCGGCTTTACATAAATCCCTTTAAGCCACTTATATGGGAAATATTTAACATCAACTCCATAAAGCTCATTTTCAGTTGGAGCATTGCCTATAGACTGATTGCCTATGTTGATTCCAACACTTTCGGCAGATGGATATGAAGGTAGAATAAAAGATTCCCTCCCATTTCCATTTAGTCTTTCTTGAATTAAGCATTTATCAAGATCAATTCCAGCAATACAAATATCTAAATTCTTACCAATTATATTTTTAGAATCAAATGTAATTAAATAGTCGGAATTTGCGTTTATAACTGTTGTTTCCAGGTTATCACAACTTATTGCATCAATTGCTGAATATTTATATAAAGGCCGGTCGTCAAAAAGGCCTAAATCACGAGCAAATTTCTTTTCGTTAAAATTATCACAATTTTTTGCCTCAATATTATATCCAAAATCACCAGGAATATATAACTTACTAAGGTTTCTATATTCTGGCAATATAACTTTAAGGGGCAGTTGCTCTTTTGTAACAATTATCTTTTGACTACTTGAATAAGCCAACTCCGATGGTGAAAATATTTTAATCTGGGTTAATGGATACCTATAAACTTTTATATCCTTAAATGTTACTTCCTCTGATTTTGTACTATTAAATTGATCAGAAATTAAGCTAAACCGCAATTTATCTTGACCTTTGGCAATTACATAATCAATAGATTTTTTAAATTGACCATCGATACTTATAGTTCCATTATATTTCTCATTCAAACACTTCTTTTCATTTTCGCTGTATAGGCAATAAGTCTGTTTTGAATCAGAAACATTTTTATATAAATAACTTATCTCATAAACAAAATCAGTCGTATTCTCAATTCTTTCATCAAAATCCAAACAAACTGAACCGCCATCGCTTGAAACGATTACGCTTCCTGGATATTTATCATATGACTTAGCAACGTTTTCGAGCGAACCAGAACAATTATTTACCTCACTACTGTATATTTGGTCACTAAAATCGTAAAAATCCGACGAAAATGAATCATAAGAAACAATTGTAGAATTAGGTTTTATTAAAAACGAACTTCCAGTTTCTGTTAATTTAACGGGTTTATTATTAAATAATATCTTTTTGGATGGATCTAAAATGACATCGATTACCTCATTAAATTGATTTTCATAAATATCATTATTCTTTGAATCAACAATCTTTGGCCTTAAATAAGAAACCTCAATATTATCGGAATTAAAAGATACCAAAGCAGGAAGAGGACTATTAAAATCAAAACCTGGAGCGACAACGGAATAAATATCATTCGAAGCGAAAGACGGATAATCAATTAAATAATCTTCCAGACTAGCCAAAACACGATCATCTGAAAATGGGAAATGCAAGGGCTTTTTGTCGTTTATCGAATCAACTAAAATATAA
Organism: candidate division WWE3 bacterium; assembly: GCA_943354835.1. Lineage (GTDB taxonomy): Bacteria > Patescibacteriota > WWE3 > 2-01-FULL-39-13 > 2-01-FULL-39-13. The sequence continues at coordinate 76,641 of CALRDH010000001.1, forward strand.
TTAGAAAACCCGGATAAATAAATAGGATCGAGATTAGAAAAATTATACCTTGTCAAAATATTGCTCGACTCTTTGGGAGTATATACATACGATATTGAAGGTTCCTTATGATCTACTTTATATATAAATATGAAATCTCCAAACTTTGTGTCAAGTGAAATCCGATTAGAACGGGATAATAGTTCTTTGGTTGCCTCATAGAATAAAGCGCGTTTGGCATCTGGTGTAATAACACTTTCATCTATTAAGAGATAATCAATTTGATATTTATTCAAAACAGAATCAAATAAATCAATATTTTGTGAATAAATCGCGTATTGAAGTTCGTTATAGAACTGCTCATTTTTATAATTCCACCCATCAAAAGCCCTATCTGTTATAGCTTGCTCAATACCGTACCACATAAATCCGCTACCCCTATATCCCCAATTATGAAATCTCCACCCCCAAAAAGTGTGTTGCGGCAAATTTACAATTCGTTTTGAAATATCTTGTGATTTAAAATAAGCAAATAATTGTTTATATTCATTCGGCAATTCGATTTTTAAATTTTCGTATATGAAATTTCCACGGAATATAGGATATGATTGTAATAATATAGCCGAAATAATAATTGCCGCCAATACGTAACTATTATTTTTAAACTTTTCAAAAGTTTTTGCAAAAAAGACAAACCCAAATCCAAGAAAAATACTGTAGGTTAATGAAGCAGGGACAATCCACTTTGTAAAAGCAAATCTAAAAACTTCTCCAAAAACTGGAAATTTATCTACTATAAAGCTATATAGAAATCCTGTCGGCCAAGCAGTACCAATCAAAAAGAATAACGACAAAAAAAACATACACAAAAGGCCCAAAATAAACAAACGTCGATGAGAAAAGGTTGCAAATATAACTCCAATAATTATTATAAGAAATAGAAAGTATCCAATAAATGCGATAAAGTTGTAACTAATCCAACCTATCCAAGGCTGTAACATGTATTCAAATTGCCCCTCATTATTTGGATAATAGTCGATGTACGAAAACCAAAAACCACGCAATTTTGATACATCGGAAATATTTCCATATCTGTTGTTGTATTGGTATGCGTTTTCACTACTAATACGATTGATTATGGAATCAAATCTAGAATCTACTCCACCGCTAAATAAATAATAACCAAAAGGAGCTAACCAGTATAAATTTATAAAAAAGAACACCATCCAGAAAACGACTTGTCTTTTTATGAGTATAAAATTCTTCGTAATCAGGGACTTAATAAAAATACCTAGATTCAAAGGCAGAAAAAGCAAACAAAACACAAAAAATAATGTAGGGATAAAAAAAGCTGTTGTTATTGCAAGTAAAGCTGTAAGCATTAACCCATTTTTGAATCCAAATCCTTTATATACATATAAATAAAAAATTAATATTGATAGCGGTAAAAAAGCATAAAAAGCAGAAAAAGCTTCAAGTGGGGAATAAAAATTCTGAACCGTACCAAGATTTAGCATGTAAAACAAAGCGACAATAAAAGACACTAACGAACTATGTTTATATTTCTCAAAAATAGCCAATTTAGATAAAAAATATGTTGAATACACGCCAATTGCGAGCAGTATAAATTGGAAAACATATCTGTATAGCCACTGCGGAAGCAGTAATAATGGAGAAAATAAGATAATTCGAACAACTTCTGTAGAATGCCCATGACCTGCAACCAAACCCAAACCCTGATATTCTTCCCATACAGAACTAAAATTTCGAGTAAGATTTAATATTGGATCAAACTCAACTTGCTGATTATCCCAACCCAAAAGATATGTATTAGGTCTTATATTGCTAATTGCCAGAAAAACTAACACTAAAAATAGTATTAGGACAGGATTAAAAATACGTTTTATTCTTGTTTTCATTGAATTCAAAGCCATATTTGCCATTTTATTAAAAAGAGGAGATTCCTATTAATAATAGGAAAAAAGTAAATAAAACACATTGAATAGCAACTAAGATAAAAATGCCAAGAGAAGACAATAGTTTACTAATCTTAAAATCGCTCCATATTACCGACATAATAGCTATTACTTGAAAACCAGGCAAAGAATACCTAATGATACTCGCCATGCTACCTATAGAGCTTATACTAAAAGTATATACGCACAAAAAAATTGTCATCGTTACTAATTGCTTACGAACATTAGCTGGTAACTTTTTAAATGATGGATGAAAAAGTTTTAAAAAATAAAACAGCGTGAAAATGATTAAAGAGATGAAACTAACAACTATGAAAATTGTTTGTATTAGTAAATTATTGCTATATGCATTTAAATAATCAATAACAATTGCGAATGGATATTTTACACCGTTATCCCAAACTTTCTGTATATCGAATGAAGCAAAAAAATTCCCGGATACCGATTTCAGATGATAAAAAAACAATGCTATAGGAAGAAGTGACACAAAACTATACAACACAATTTTAGAAATTGACGAAAATTTGAAATTGTTTTGATAAAAAAGCCCAGATAGATAAAAATAGGCGAACGGAAAAACCAAGGTATATCCAATTGGTTTAGTAATCATAGCTAAACCAATACATAAAGAAGATATTAAATATCTTTCTTTAAATAGAAAATAAAACATACTAATCATTAATAATAAAAACAGACTTTCGGTATAAGCAATACTTGTGAAATAAGCTGCCGGAAAAGCAAGCAGAAATATTATCACTCCATATATCTTATCTTTAGGGACCTTCAGATTTGATAATACTTTATAAACAATAAGATAATTGATATAGATCGCAATATTAGAGACAATGACCCCTGATACAAGTGCATTCTTATAAGACAAATCGCCCCAAACCCACGTAAAGATAAACACTAACAATGGATACAGTGGATAAAATGCCCAATTGTGATAAGAATTAGTATTAAATTTTACTCTGTCGTAACCATCTACAGCAATACGTAGATAATAATTGGTGTCCCATTTCGCCCACAAATCATATATATGATAAGAAGGGCTTAGATTTTGAAAGACTCTTGGAACAGAAAATAAGCCAGTTGGAGTGGCTTCCTGCCAAATCCTTGCCGGCAGTGTGTAAATTATAAAAACAGAAAAGAAATACCTAGTAAAAAAAATAACTATGACAAAAATGAGAATTAAAACCTTATAATCAAATAAAAAGCTGATAATTGGCTTTAATCGATTCATTTTCAATTTTTAGTTAACTCGGAAAATTTCCGTTGTTTCGTCAGCAAATATTTTTGAAAAAAACTCCATTGTATTGACATCGTCATATATAGGGTCAAACGCATACCAATAGGTTAAAAAATAAGTTTTTTCTTGCGGCCTATCAAAATTGAGCGAAATAGAATCGCCTCTTTTAACGTCGTAAGTAAAAACTGGCTCAAATTTGTGGACATTTCCTTCTAAAGTTTCTTTAAAATCTGCAATCTGTTTTTGGTCACTTGGAGTAGTTAAGTAAACATTTGCCGAATTATCTAGTGAAGTCATTAAACCATCAATATAAAATTTTCCGCTTCTTAAAAAAGTGAAATTGGGTTTTGATATATCTTGGCCTGGTATAACTTCTATAGATTTTTGAATGTATCCATTCGTATATTCGCTCTCAAAGTTATAACTATCAGCTATGTATGACCATGATTTAAAAAACTGCGGACATGGTGTTTTCATGGATTTGTCAAAAATTATTATCTTAATATTTTTTGACTTAAAATAGTTGTTAGCTTCCTGTCTAGAAATTTCGGTTTCTTTTAAAGATTCACAAGAGAAATATCGATCTTCTTTACTTGCACTAGAACTAATTGATTTTAATGGGAGTGTAATAGATAAATCGCTTTGGCTAGAGTTAAAAGAAGTATCAACTCCTCTATTATGCCACTTGTTCATATTGAATATGAATAAAGCTAACAAAACGATATATGCAACCAAAAGAGCAATGGAAAAACGAGCCACAAAATCTCTAATTCCAAACAAAAAAGACCGCATTATAGAATTCCATTAACTAACGGTTACTACTAAAGGCTTTAACTCAACATTCACTAATTTAAGTTTAGCATATTGATTAAAAATAAGGGCACAATAGTCTAACGACAAAGATTCCCACTGTCTCTTTATAAAAACAGATTTAGAAAACGCAACATATTTTTCTATATTTCCTTCTAATTTTGTTAGCCTAGATCTAAAACTTTTTGAATTTATATTAAATATAATATCTTCATTTTTCAAACCAGAATTTGCAAGAGAATACTTTATATCATTGCTTTTAAAATACTCGCTCAAAACATTCGATAATAAGACAGGTTTATTGTACGAAAAAGCCAATGATAATGGCCCCGAAGATGACATAAACGTTTTGTATGGCAATATAACGGCTTCACAAGCATTATAATAATAATCAACCATATCGTCAGGAACAAAACCCGTCATTATTGCACCTTTTTCTTTTGCAAGTTTTTTTATCTTTTCTATAAATTCTTGATAAAAAGCATCACTTGCATATGCCGGATTTTCTCCGCCTGCAATTATTAGTTCATACCCTGTGTTTTTGTCCCAGATTTGAAGTAAATCATCAATTCCTTTATATAAAGATAAAAAGCCAAAGTATAATAAGTATTTTTTATTTGCATCTAAACCTAATTTCTTTTTCGCAATCGATTTATCTATTATTTTTTTTGGTTCAACAGCTAATGCTATAACAGAAATTTTGTCACTATCTCCCAAGTGTTCTTTCATACTCTGCTCAAAAACAATAACGTTTTCACATGGAAACATGATTAAATTGTAAAAAGCACTTCTTAAATTATTAAAGATAAAAGCTTTAGCTTTATTATGTTCAAAAACACCTATATCAGAAACAACATTGTGGAATATTAAAGTAACATCTTTACCTATAATCTTTGAAAGATAAATTAAACCTATATATATAGGTAAATATATTAAATTCCCAACGATAAAAAATTCAAAAGGAAATAATATCTTATTAGATTTTGACTTTACTATCTCTTTTGCAATACTAAATAAACCCTTAAGGCTATTAATTTTCCACTTTCTTTGAACGTTAATCCCATCTTCGTCTACGTATGCTTCTGGTTTATTGAAAATATTAGCAATAACCTTAACATTTAATTCAGGCATCGCTTTTTTCATCCATTTAAGGGTTTTTTGTGTATGCCAGGCAATTCCACCTGTCATATTTTTATATTTTTTATTTCTACTTGGATAACTTGAAATTACTAACAAGCTATCGGTTTCTTTAATATTATTCATAAATTTCATATTTCTATTTACGAGATTAAAATCTCTCCTAAATAAAAACAAGCGGTCGAGATCGAAAAGGGAATGTGCATAAGCACAAATAGCAAAATCTGCTACCCTAGTCGACCTCGACCCTAACAGAAAAGCACAAATTGTACTACGGAACTACGGCTGCGGTGTTGCAGTCACAATCGCACTCGGCTGGGGAGCCGGGAGTTGTGGGGCCGAAGGCTCCTGCTCTCCTATCCCTAGTGGGTTGTACACGAATTGCAACACGATCAGTAGGACTAGCAGTCCAGCTGCAATTGCTGATTTAACACCGAAATACGCTTTCATGGAAATCTCCTCGTTGTTGTGTTGTTGAATAAAAAAAGCACGTTTAAGCTAACGAGGTTGTGACCTCATTCTCTTAATTCGTGCTTTCTAAGTATTCGCAACATTCCAAAAAAGGATTTCAAAGTCAATGCGAACGCACGCTTTTTCTTTCCGTAATATTTGTGCCGTGTTTACATAATTCTTTGAATTGGCTCAAGCTTATTGAGCTTATCTCTGAAAAAGCAAACACTATATGAACGTACTTTTACCTTGCGGTAAATCTAAACCAACGAACGAATTGTTCCTTGGCTAGTTTTTAACTGAGATGAAAAGATCGCAAATCAAAAACTACTGTGGGACTGTGACTTTTAAAAACTGATTGCTTGCGCAACCAAAACTCATACGAAATCGCATGAGAGTCACAGTCCCTTGAGGCACTACATCCTACTGACTACTGATTTTTGAACACCAATGGCAAGTTTGTCCTGTAAAGACATTCTTGCTCCTCACCGCCGCCTTCGTACACGTAGCACACGTAAATCGGTGTTGGCGTCGGGGTTACCGTCGCTGTTGCCGTCGGCGTGCTGGTTGGTGTCGACGTGCTCGTCGGTGTCGGCGTCGAACTCGGAGTACTGCTGGGTGTCGCACTCGGCGTCGGGGTAGCCACTGGCTCCTCAACATTCCAAATGGACGATCCACCCGCTGCGATAGTCGCACTTCGCGCCTCTGCCCATGTCGGCCAAGTCTTTCCATCCACTGCAGGGGAACCTGTTGTAAGGTACCAACCCCCTGGCGTGCACGGATCTGACATCGGCAATCTATTGGCTTCGGCCAAACTACTTGTCACCCACGGGGATGACCCATCACAGAACCCACTCGGTGCCGCATCGAACATTGCTGTCGCGGTCGGGGTCGCTGTGGACGTGCTCGTCGGAGTACTGCTTGGTGTCGCGGTTGGCGTGTTCGTCGCTGTGCTGGTCGGGACCGGCGTACTCGTTGACGTATTCGTCGCTGTGCTAGTCGGAACCGGCGTACTCGTTGACGTGTTCGTCGCTGTGCTAGTCGGAACCGGCGTACTCGTTGACGTATTCGTCGCTGTGCTGGTCGGGACCGGCGTACTTGTTGACGTATTCGTCGCTGTGCTAGTCGGAACCGGCGTACTCGTTGACGTGTTCGTCTCTGGGGTGGCTGTTGCCTCCCAGTGAATGCGCCATATCGACGATCCGCCTGCACTCACAGTTGCGTTTCTCGCTCCAGTCCATTCCGGCCACCTAACTCCGTTAAGGGTACCCACTCCTATTGTGAGGAATGGCCCTCCGGCTGGTGAACACGGGTCTTGAACGGGGAGCGCATCTGCCTCTTGCTGCGTACTCGAAACCCAAGGGGCCGATCCTGCACAGAATTGTGCGAGATTCGGCGATCCGGCGGTAACGATACGTGCAACGTAAGGCGAAAGCGTACTTCCTACGATGATTGCAAACGCAATCAAAGCCCTCAAAAACTTACTAATCTGAAACATTCTGATTTTCTCCTTACTACGAAAAAACACGGGTAGAGGTACTTCAACAACTAACTTATCCCGAGTTTTTTTCCGGATAATTTAGTTGCTGAAGTGTCTATCTTTTGTTTTTCTGTTCTTTGAAGATTGAATGTCTCTACATTGTCTCTATCTAACTTAGTTTGTAATATAACGCCTTGCACTTGCGTGCGCGGCTACTATTACTCACTTCGTTTGTAATATAGTGCCTCGTATGAGCATAAAGATTCCTAAAGATCCAGTCAGAATTTGATTGGCCTTTATTCGTCTAACTCATACTATTTAAAAGAACTACGCCTTTCGGCGTTTCCGATTGCTAACGAGCGATTTGCTCCTTAGTCGGTTGAAGGATTTCCCGTCCTGCCCTTCGGAAAACCCTTCAATCGTTTTTGCTACTTATTAGGTTTTATTTAATGATCGATATCCTGTGAGGTTAACTTAATGGTTGCGGCCTGACAGGACCTTTCACTTAAAAAGCTATCAGTCGCTACAACTTGTGTTTGTAGCGTACTGCAGTATTAATACTGTAGGCTATTCAAGTGAAGGCTAATATTACTATAGGGCAATCAAGATGTCAAAGGCATGTACAGGCCGGGTACATGGGTAACACTTTTGAAAAACTATTGTACGAGTTTATCACCTTCTGTACATATTCTACTGGCGTGTCCTGTCCATGGCTCTCATGTGGCTTTTATGTATTGTATTCATAGATTCCAAACTTGAAACTGCGGGTGTAAGCCCGTGGAGATTCATATAAAAGAATAATCGTCTACCTCTTTCTTAAAATAAGAACTTCTCAAGATAGTTAACCATGTAAAATGGCAAAGAAAGAACATTATACCCATGTGCGGTTAGCTCTTTTTTAGGGTGTCCAGAATACAGTTTTACTGCAATTCCACCATTGGTATCCGATAAAAAGCTGTCAATAGATTTCCCCTTCGAATCGTTATATTTAACTTCTATGGCTGTTATTTTACTGCTTCCTTGTATGCAGTAATCGACTTCGGCACTCCCCTTTTTAGAGTCTTTCGTCCAATAATATAGCTGCTGTCGATTAGCCATATTATTTGCCAATATATTCTGCCCGATTATCTGCTCATAAATCGATCCTTTATATGTATATCTGGTCTTGTCAATTTGTTCTGGTGTTTTAACTTGATACAAATAGTTCGTAAACCCTGCGTCAATAAATAATAACTTGTGTGGTGGCTTATTCTTTTTGTGAATCGGGACCTCTGTAGACCACGTTGCTGGTACCAAAGTTAATAACATGACTTTTTCTAGCAAAGTAAAAGCCTCTCTTACTTCTCTACTTTTATAGCCCGAATCCGCAAAATTATCGAATTTTATTAAAGAACCAGCATAATATGGTCCTTGTGTAATTATCAAATCGAGGTATTTTGTTTTAGAGGATGTCGCATACTTATACACATCATCTGCATACCCAGAAAGGATAGAATTGTATATGCTAGTTAATAAATTATTATTTCTATGTTCTGCATAATTCGCAACTATTTCTGGCATTCCTCCTATTAAGGTATACAGCCTAAATAACTCTATTAATTCGACATGGATAACATCGATTACTTCGAGATTTAGCAAATCAATTTTTTCGATATAACTTACAAATTCTTCTTTCCCTAAGGCCACAAGAAATTCTATAAAAGTTAATGGATTAAGATACGCATACTCAATCCGCCCAACCGGAATAGAGACTCCAGTTTCGGTTATTGTGGCTTCGAAAAACGACCCAGCCGCTATAACATGGATATTGGGTCTTAATTCATAAAAGAACCGCAACAGTGTAATTAAATAAGGATTTACTTGTATTTCGTCGATAAAAACTAATGTTTTTTCGTTTACAAGCGATTTATTATATTTGGTTTTTAAAATATCTTCAAATTGCTCTATGCTAATTTCCCCATCAAAGTTATCTCTATCTGCAATATTTTCTAAATTTAAATATATGTAATTTTCGAAATGCTCTGCGAAAATATTTACAGCCATAGTCTTTCCAACTTGCCTGGCTCCTCTAAGTATTAATGGTTTACGATCGGCTTTATCTTTCCAGTTAAGTAAATATTTATGAATAGCTCGTTTTATTCTCATCTTAAAAGAATACTACTTTAGTTTTCAAGTTGCAACTTACTTGTAACACACCAGGGAACAAACTAGTACTTACTTAAGACATTCCCGGGGTTACAATTCAAGTGTAAGCGAAGAATTGCTAGCCGAACACGTAAGTGTGAGGCGTTAAATTGGATTTCTGTTCCGATCTACAAGCTATTGCTTCTAGCGAACGATTTGTTCCCTAGTTGGTCGAAAGATTCATCCTTCGATCATTAATTTTTCATTCAAATATCCAATAAAACTCACTTTAAAAACGAACTTTAGTAGATACCCGACTCATTGTAATGATTAAAATTTGTTTTTTTTTGCTGGCTCGAATTGAGTCAACGAAACAAATCTTCTACAAGAAGTTGTCGCAAATGTCTTGGGACATTAAGGGGGAAAATAAATTATAAACTAAAAATTTTACTGAATATAACCGCCCCACAGGTAGTCGTTAAATCTAGCAGACTCTTCTTTTCCTATCAACCGATAATCTTTTATGCCCAGACTTTCACTTTTAGCACTTAGCTTAGACGAATCAATATCTGTCGGAGTTTCTTTTGCCTCTAACGATAGGCTTCTATTCAATATAAAATCGATTTCGCCGTCTCTTTTTGAATAGTAGTTCAGATTTCCATAAAAAGATAATTGGTGGCATAATGTATTTTCGTATTTACTTCCGGATGATATGTCTGCATTTAAATTTGCTATTCCCGTATCCACAAAATAAATTTTCCCAGCTTTTCTTGTCTGAACATTTATGGATTTAGAATATACTTCTATATTTCTAATTAAATAAGTCTTTTCCAAAAATTCAATATAAGAATCTATCGTTGGTCTGCTAATGCCTAATATCTTTGAAATTTCGTTAACATTTGTATTACTTCCTATACGTGAAGCAAGTAACTTTATTAATTTTCTTAAATTACTAGAAGATTTAAAATCTGCAATTGCTTCGATGTCTAAAGTAATATACGAACTAAATATTTCTTCCAGCAATAATCTTTTTCTTTCAATGTCTTCGGTAAGAACTATTTTAGGTAAACCACCATATTCTATGTATTCTCTATACAGTGGTGATAGAAGGTTATATGCATTTTTATTAAATTCACCGTTTGTATCAATTTTTTCTGGCAAATCATAACCAACCCCTTTAAAATTTAGAAACTCTTGAAATCTTAATGGAAACATTTCATAAATAACTTTTCTTCCTGCCATAGATTCAGAGAATTTATTTTTGATATAAAAAGAGCTCGATCCTGTTAAGAAAAATTTAATATTATAGTGATCATGTAGGTATTTAACGATATCCGGAATTGTTTCGAGTAATTGTATTTCGTCAATAGCGATATATAACTTTTCGGCTATATTCAAACCCCTATTTTCAAACTCATTTACCAAAGCATCAAAGTTTTTAGTTTCGAAAAGTTCTCTATCTGAAATATTTTGAAGATCGAAATAGATTTTATTCTTTGATTCAAGCTGGTCTAAAAGCCAATATATGGTTGTAGTTTTTCCGACCTGCCTTGGACCAGTTATTACAATAACCTCCTCCGTAGTTAGCTCTTTTTTCAATTTTGCCCAAATTAAACGATTTTTCATGCTACTACTTTACATAAATGGACGGTTTTTGTAAAGTACAACTTGCACTACGCACACTTAACTATTCCTGTTTCTTCCGTATTCTTTTTTGTAATCTTTTGCAACCGCCCTAAGATTTATCCAGTTTTGAATCGTCATAGTAATTAAAAAGTGCACATTCTGCCCAATGTGTTACCTGTGTTTCTCAACCTGTGCAGGGGGGCCAATTCAAACAAATCGTCCTAATTCATTTCTAAAAACAACGTCGAAGTTACCAATAATATTATGCAAGCTTCTTGGAAGAAAAGCTTTTAGTTCAGATGAGAAATTTATCTTTGTGGTATTAAAGACATTTAAAACCTGTTTTAACAACTTTCTTTGATTTAGAGTTATCAATCCATTACGTAGCATAAAATAGATATCGTAAAAATCCCTTGGCTTCTTTCGACTTATAGAAGCTTTTATCTTTTCTTCGACTAAATAATCTTGAGATAAAGAAAGTAACGTATAGTCATTTACGAATTCGCTTGATATTACATGCATATCAGATTTCAATTCACCATTTTGTCTAAGCGACACCTGTATGCTTATTTCAATATTATAATCAAAAAATTTATAATAAATATTCGATAAATACTCACCAGACGTAGCTTTCGATACTAAAACGCCTACATCAAAGCCTTCTTTTGCAGAACAATCTAACGCCACAAGTATAGCTCCTTCAATTTTTTTTACAGTTAATGCAGAAGAAAATTCTAAATCTTCAGAAAACCTTGAACTGTTAAACACTATTCGCAAGGCGGTTCCACCATTAAAATAAATTTCAGGATTACTAGCATAAAAATAAGACAAAAAAACATGTTGGCAATATTCTCTCGCTATATTTATTTCTGCCGTTTGAAATTTAATAGATTTTTTCTTTATTTCCTGCTTGTCTATCATAATTTTCCTTAATCCACTTACTCAAACTCTTAGAATCAAATAATTCGGCATACTCTACAACATCTTTTTTATTCACTTTCTCTAGGTTTAATCTGTCGTTAAATGCAATCCTGCCCAATGAAACAAAATATAGATAATCAGCAACAGCTTTCTCTGGTTTAGCCATATAATAGTTATCCATTTTGGTATATCCCGTAAAAGCTTTTGTTTTAACACTCCTGTATAAATATGACATATTATTTACATCAAACTCATTTGTGGTTTTAGTTGTCACACATGTAATTGAATAAACAACTTCAGGAATAAGCCCATATACAGAAAGGGCTGATTCTAAGGATATATACGAAGGTTTAATCAGATATGCCGAAATCGAATACGTACTCGGAATAAAGTCCTTTGAATAATAAAGTCCGTTCTTAATTTTTATAAAAAATCCATAAATTGCTCTTACTTTGAAATTCGTTAAACGTGTTGTATCTCATTGGGGAAAGTATACAAAAGTGTATACTTTCCCCAATGAGAATACGAGTCATGAAAGTTATCGCACCAGTCTTTGTTAAATTGCTTTATGCTTTGATTTAAAGTGTTATCACTTTCAGGAACCAACATCTTTAATGTGTTTTTCATAAAGTATGGAAGGCTTTTTAGTTTTAAAATATCTGCGCTTTTCATTTTAGTAATGGTACTAAATACATGCCAATTCCAAAACGCGTCGAACAAATTGTCAAACACATGAAACTCCACGGGCTTAGGCCATAGTTTCATACAGGGCATAAATTCTGGTATTTTTTGGATCCATATTAGTAACGGCACTAAAAATCTTTATTGATATTCGGGTTCTACAACTTCGTATCTGAATCCAGGGTTTTGGATTCCTCCTGGGACTATCTGCGTAAGCACTGAATTTGGGACATACATAACAAGCGTATCGACCAACATACCCTCTGATGCGGGAATTATTACTATCGGAACAGCAATTGGAGCTGAATGACTACCGTCAGGACTCGTCATTTGAGGGAAATTCCCTAGCTCTGTTACACGAACACCACTACCACCAAGTCCATTCATATGTGTTATATATTTGCTCAAAGGTGTTCTATCAGAAATAAAAGCTTGAGTATGCGATCCAGTATCTTCAATTCTTTGTACCCATAAACCAAAACCTCTATCCTGAAAATTTTCGGTAACTCCTGGCACATTTTTAGGTTTGGGATTGATACCTTCTGGTGTGAAAGACATTTTCCATGCAGATCCGTCTGGATTATCTTGGTGTTTTGCTGGTGGTAATGGTATAAACATAAATAGATCACCAGATGGAAATTGTTCAGATGAAACGAAATCTTCACCGTACGCAACAGAATAAGCATGCCTAACAACAGTTGAAACGCTGTCATAAACACCCGCGTAATTTTCGGCAACATACGCATTCGCATCCTTAAACGCTGGTTCAGGGCGATATCCTTGCTTTTCAGGGTTAGAAACAGACGGAACACAGGCAGCAACTAAAGCTGCTGCCGCGGCAACTCCTGCAGAACCTGCCAAAAATTGTCGTCTAGTCATACCACCCGAACCATCCGTACTACCCTGCCCAAAAGGTTCTTCTGTTGGATTTATTGTCATTAATTGATTACTCATAACGAAAAAATGATATCATAAAAATATGCCTGTCACATCAATTACTGGGCTTACGCCAGAAAATCAAGCTGAACCTTCGCCAATCGAAATAGCAATTCAAGCAATGGATTCAATAGATTTCGATCAACAATTGCCATTTGAAGCACGCACTGGATTAACAAGCACTTCACGAAAAGCATATGATCTGCCCCCAGAAAAGGCCGCTGAAATAGTAGCCTATGAAGCAGAACAAAACAAGGGATATGCCATCGATCAAACCTCACCACCGAGAACTTTTTTCCAAACCCCTACAGAAATTATAGAATACACTGGCACTGATATCGACCAATCTAGGTTAGCAACGGTAACAGCGATTTATTACGCCACAAGTGCCAGAGAAGGCTTAAATGAAACTGAAGCAACAGCCCAAGCTGGTAAAAAAGAAAACCAAGGGGCAGGCAGTCATAATTTTGGCCTGAAATTTCTTGCTAATTTAGTAATAACTATTGGTAAGGCTCGATTAAAAATCCTATCGAGATACAACCATCCAAGACAAGGACCTGTTGTTTGGGCCGGTGAATACAAGCAAAAAGAAGCTCATAGTGGCATAGGACATCAACTAGCTCTTGATTATCTGAAAGAACAAGATGGAAAGGGTGATTTACCGCATATAGCATATTCAACATTAATGAAAATAGAAAATCCACCAACAGAATTAGTGCAAGCAGCAGCAAACATGCATAAACGTTACATATTATCTGATCCACATTACCAACATGCCAAATTAGTACAGCCGGCAGAAAACACTTTAGTAAATATAACGGAATTCGATTATAGCCATGCTCACTATGAACTACTACCAAGGGGCATACATGCACTCGAAGCCAGTGTAGACAGAAACGGATTATACAAAGCTGCTGCGGTTGACTGGCTAGCTCTTGAAGACCGTGAAATTAGATTTCTTTTGCCTTTGGCAATAAGACCATCACCAGAATCAACATACTCGCCGACAAGAAGCCTAGACAGCGGATCCATGTTAAATGGTGAATACACAAGATACGCAATCGAAGATCAAATGGAGAAAGGTAATATCCCTTTATTACAACAAATTGTTTTGCGAATGCGCGAGAGTGGATTATATACAGATTTAATCGTAGGAATAGACGATAAATGGGACAAACGACTAGTTAACTTACCAATCGAATTACGTACTAGAAGTTATAAGACTTCGCCTTGGACAAGGGAAACAAAAAACTTTTTTGACGAATTTATAAGTCATGATATGGATGTAATTGCGATGGGTAGCCTATCAGAATACGCCCGTTTATGTGATCTATACAATAGATTAAGCCCTCAAGTAAGGGTCAAACTTAAAAATTACAAGTTAGCTTTAGTCGGAGATGATTTAAAAGCACAAATGTGCCTTTCTGGCGCAATAACCATCGACACACTCGAACGCCGCATTGACGACATGGCTGAAATTCAAAGCTGGAAACACGATGAAACCTTTAATCAAGTGCCATTTAATCTTCCATTATTATTACAAGACGTAGCTAAAGATCCAGGCTTAAAAATAAGCTTTAGTGGATCAACGATAAGTGTTTCACAATCAGGTTATCACCCAATTCGATTAGATCCTCATCGTCAGTTGATGCATGGCGATTTGTTCACTTTAGTAGAACAAACTGCTCAAAACGCTCTGTTACGGGACCTCATTAAATTCATATTATGGGCTGAAGCAAAGCGCAATACAAGAACGATGGCAATCGCAAGAGTATCGATGTCTCAAGGCAAAACCAAACTTGAGTCAAGTTATCGACCGATAAAAGGTACCAATCAAATCCCAATATTAAGCCATACAGAACAGATCAAAAACAGAAGAAACATTGCGTACCCGCAAATAATGGTAAGAATAGATGGATTAAGCGATGAAACCTTTGAAGAAGTTAGTAGATTGTATGAAGATTTCCGTGCGGCCATTTTGAAAGAAAAAGAGATAAAAAAAGAAAATTTAGACAGAAATCTAAAACTCAAAGTTGCGGAACTATGGCGAAGGAAAAAAGAAAACAGACAAAAATTAACCCGTGACAAAAAGATTCGAATGGAACAAAGTGTGGCGCAAAGCCCTGAAGAAAGAGTGTCTACAGAAACACTTAATGTTTGGCAAGCAAGGGCTTCATCAGCAATCCATCATCTAACTTGGATATTATCAACATCTATACTGGCCGGCTCACACGGAAGAAGCCGAGAGGCGCCAAAACAGCCGAGCAGGCGAGACCTGTTTAGATCAGCCTTTTCAAGTATCGAGTTGAATAACGACAAGGCAAGACCATTGGTGGCTGGGAGGCTTGATGATAATGCGGCAAGCAACTCACCAATATCATTTGGAAGTGCTCTGTTACCTGGTCGATCAGAATCACTCGAAAACGCCACGGTTCCCGACCCTATCGAGCTAAAAGCGTCTCATCCAGGTGTCTTAAAATCCGGCTATTATCTCAATCGTTTATATCATAAAATGCCGGTTGATCCATATCACTTTATAGATCCTCCAGCCGAAATGACACGTATACAAATAAGAAACGGAAAACCAGAAAGCGAACATCACATTGCAGTTGTATATGATTCAAAAGCAGATGAAGTGACAATACCATTAAAGCTTGGCGCCACTGTGAATTCTTATACTGGTCCATCCGCGGAGTTCTTTGTTGACACAAACTCACAAACATTAAAAGCAAAAATACTTGGGGATAAAAGCAAACCCTTAAAGGCTTATATTACTGAAAAAGGAGATTCTAGCGATGTCTATTCACCATGGGCAAATATAGCTAATATGCCAGTAACAGAAGATGATGTCGCTCCTCTCATTGACATAAGCTTATTATCAAACGAAAATGACCGTCTTGCATTGCAAGCAATAAGAGACTTAGATGCACATACAGATATAAAAATAGCAATGATAACGAAATTTTGGGAGCTCAAGTACGCATACTCTAAATTCACACCACCAGACATGACTTACGAAACATTAGTCACAATGGCCGAAGGCCCATGTGGGCTATCTGCAATTGGACTCGTTGCCTGCTTACGCGCTGTCGGAATCCCCGCAATTTATGCGAGTGGATTCCTAAACGACAAAGACAACGAACTGACAGACAAAGAATTGCATGGTTTTGTATACGTCCATGATGGTTCTATATGGCGCGCGATCGAACCACAAAACGGAAGATTCACTCAAGAAGAAATTCAGACTGCCGAGATAATAAATCGTGGTGCGCCAACATTTGCGATATCAAATTCAGCAGGACAGCTTACACAAGTAAAACTTGGTGGAAACCCACTAACACTTCGCGATGCTTCAGGGGTACTTACATCTGCTGAAAACACAGCAAATCCAGCTATCATGGCTACACTTGAAACCGTCCTTAACGTTCCACAAAATGGCGAGACTATGGCAAATACTAAGGGCAATTCCGTAACTCAGCGTTTACAAACGCCACAAGAAAAGCAATTAGCAAGCAATCAACCTGAAGAGGAGAACCTGAGCGATGCGTCACTAACATTACCAACAACCACAGATGGCAACAATGTTATTACAACTATCCTTTCTGAAAATAAAAAAACGGCGACTTATGCGGGTGGAGTACTTCTGGCCGCAGCTGGAGTAGGCGGAGTACTTAAAGGCATACAAATTGCTACACGGCGTGCATACGCAAGAGGATTTGATGAAGCATATGATGAGGTACTTCATGCAATCCAGGATACATTGCTATAAGAATAACCCATACTTATTAATTCGCTCTTCCACCGCATCTTTGTTTACCGACGGCGCGGCTTTTTGTATTAGTTCGCTGGCTTTTTGAATGTCACCTTTTTTAATTTGCATATCGGCCATATATACATAATCGTCGCTGAAGTTTCTGGCGTCAAGTTTGATTGTTTTTTCGAAGTTTGCATAAGAATCATCGTAGTTTTGACGGGCATAGTATAAAACTCCTAGATAGTGATAGCTTAATGGATCACGCTTATTAAGCGAAACTGCCTTGCTTAAGGATTCTATAGATCTATCGTCGGCTTTTTTCAAGTAATACATTCCCAAATAGAAATTTGTCTTAAAATCATCAAATCCTGCATACTTTATGTCTATTTTCTCTTTCATTTTCTCAATATCTCCGCTCCAATATAGAAGAGCAATATATTTGCTAAAAAGGCTTTGCTTAAAAGGATTGTATTTAATAGCTTCTTCTTGAAGTTTTAAAGATTTTCTAAAATCCCCTTCTAACATAGATGCTTTTTCAAATTTCTCGGAATAACCAATTTGGCTAAACATCAAAGCGCTAAGAAGAAGCGGGAAAATCATAAAAAGGACGAAAAGCTTTGATATTAGGGCTTTTTTTATTGTTCCATTTGAAAAAGCTAATAAAGAACCAATAAAAAAAGCCGCGTAAACATAGTTTATAACGGAATAAAATTCAAACATTCCTTTAACAAAGGTTATTAGAATCGCAAATTTTATATATTTTGATAAATAGAAATCCTTGGAATCGACAATAAAAAACACATACACAAAAAATGCCGACATAGCTAAAAGCCCAATTAAGCCAGTTTCCACAAGTATATCGACGATTTGGTTGTGAGAACTTTCAACTTCCAAAAATAAAACTTCCTTTTTATCATTCATTGGATCCAAGTACATTGGATAAACGTTTTGAAAGTTCGCATTTCCATATCCAAAAATTGGCCTATCTTTAAATGCTCTAATTCCTACTCCCCACAGGTCAAAACGCTTGTCGTATAACCCGTTTCTGTCTTTGAAGCTTAAGAATCTTTCTACGTTATATGGCAAATCTAGCTTTTCAGTATCGATTGGAGGAGTTAATACCAAAAGTGCGAATAATAAAAACGGCACAACAATCCAAGAAATCCGAATCTTTTTATTGCGGATAAATGAAAAGGCTTCTAAATAAGCAAATATTGCGATTCCGATTATAGCGCCTCTTGATCCTGTAATGAAAACTCCAGTAAAAAGTATGGCCAATGAAATCAGGTTCCATTTTGATTTAAATTTCGATGATTTTAGTAAACCGTAAATTATAGGAATAACACTTGCCAAAATTCCGCCGAGTAAATTTGGTTGTCCAATTGTTGCTGTAGCTCTTCCGTCGTAGCTTAAATCAATAATTTCAAAATACAATAAAGTGCCATGGATAATGGTTAATGTTCCAAGTAAAACAGCTCCAAAAATCAAAAATTTAAGTGATTTATTTGTTTTTTCAAGCTTTCCTGAATGAGCAAAATAGAAAACAAGTCCTAGATAACTTATAAGTGCCAATATTGAATCGTTTTGAATGGCGTCTCCAGCAAAACTTCTGAATGGAATTATAGAACTCGAAAGGTTCAAATAGCTCAATGCAAAAAACGCTAACGCTGCAATTAAAACTGAAATCTTGAGTTCTGTTTTTTTAAACAGCAAAAAACCGCACAAAATAGCGGAAATCAAAGACACATACATAAGCTTTGGAAGCTCATAAACGCTCAACAGTGATCCCGAAAAAAGCAATGGAACAAAAACAAAAAGAAAAAACAAAACTAAATTTTCGATTCCAAAAAACAAACTTTTCACACTTTTCACATAATTCATATTACAGATAACTTACCAAAATGGATATTAATTACTTATTGGAAAACTTAAAATATCAGAAAGAACATCCGAAATAGTCTCGGAAATTGGAGTTGAGACGATGTCTGAAATAATCTCCGAGATTGGATTACTTATAACATCGCTGGTTGGAGTCGATGTTATGCCAGAAATTGGATTGCTGATGACATTAGAAATTCCGTCCGAAATTATTTCTGAGATTGGGTTACTCACGATGTTGCTAATTCCATCGCTAATTGGAGTTGATGTAATTTGTGATATTGGATTGCTGATAACATTTGAAATTCCATCCGAGATAATCTCCGAAATCGGGTTACTAACGATGTTGCTGATTCCATCACTAATTGGATTTGAGGTTATTTGTGATATTGGACTTGAAACGATGTCCGAGAGAATCTCCGAAATTGGGTTACTAATTACATTCGAAATCCCATCCGAGATGATTTCCGAAATCGGGTTGCTTACGATATTGCTTATTCCATCGCTGATTGGATTTGAAGTTATATCAGATATTGGACTCGAGATGATGTCCGAGATTATCTCTGAAATTGGATTACTTACGATATTTGAGATTCCATCAGAGATGATTTCTGAAATTGGATTACTTAGGATGTTACTAATTCTATCACTGATTGGGCTTGATGTTATGCCGGATATTGGGCTTGAGACGATGTCAGAAATTATTTCTGAGATTGGGTTACTTACAATATTACTGATTCCATCGCTGATTGGACTTGAGACAATGTCTGAAATTATCTCCGATAATGGATGACTTACGATATTACTAATTCCATTACTTAACGGAGTACTTAAAATTACAGATGTCGGATTTGATAGTGGATCTGAAATTATTGGAGAAATAATATCTCCCTGTACTTCAACAAAAAACAAATGTTTTGATGTTTTTGAAGACTGATTTGCCTTGTCTATTGCTTGAACTTGCACTTCATAAATTCCAAGTGCTGGCCTTACTAAAATAAAAGTGTGAACAGGCTTTTCAATCACTTCAGAAACCATCGACCCATTAATAAAAAGTCTTGTGTACTTCAAATCATTATCAATTACACGAACAGAAATATTTACATTTTGCCCAAATTTATACCTTGCCGCAATAAATGACGTATCAGTAAACAAAATAATTGGAGGTGTATTTATTCCGGAAGAATCATCGTTATCGTCGTCGTCATCATCGTCGTCGGAATCTTCATCGTTATTATCATCATTATTATTGCTTGTATTTTGAATAGTTGAACTTTTTGCGTTTCTTCTACCTGAAGAAAGTACTAGATTCTCAACCTTTTTAATAACCTCATCAATTTTGCTATCGGACAAAACACTTCCTAAATTTGACTCTACATCATTCGTGACATAATCATCACCATTAATTTTATTAATAAAATATCCAATTGAAAGTCCAAGAGAAACCCCTGCAATAGAGGTCAAAAGCCAATAAATCCACTTACTCTGTAATTTTAATAACAAGCTTATAATTTTATTCACGAAAATGTTTATGGACAGAACATTCAAAACCTAAAGTTTGCGGGATTATACGCTGAAAATGCACAAATCGCAACACGTTATGACTTTCCCACCATGCTATTCTTTTTTAATGCAGGATTACGTATGGCAGTTTTTAAATGACTCAGAAATTAAAAATAAAGAAGACATCATTAAAGTTGTTCTAAAAAACAGGCAAATTGAAGATGTTTCAGAGTTTCTTAATCCTAAAACACCATTTGAATTCATAAAAAACGATAAAGAAATGGTGGCACTTATAAAAGAGCACGTAATTCCAGCAAAAAAACTAATACTTGAAGCAATTAAAAAAGGACAGGAAATAATAATTCATGGCGATTATGACGTAGATGGACAAACAGCAACAGCAATTCTGTGGAAAACGATTTATGAAGATCTTGGATACAAAAACGTAAAACCATTTATACCAAACAGATTCGATGACGGATACGGACTAAGCATAAAAAGCCTGGCGAATATAGGAGCTACACTTTCAAAAAGGGCAGGCCAAGCTTTAGCTAGGCCTGCCCTCTTAATAACGGTCGACTGTGGCATAGTTTCTATTGATGAAGTTCTGGAAGCAAAAAAGCTTGGATTTACGGTAATAATCACAGATCATCACGAATCACACAAAAATCTTCCAAAAGCAGATGAAATCATTCACACAACAAATGCAACTGGAGCTGGAATCGCGTGGGTACTTGCAAACGAACTTTCGCCAGAAACATCAATAAAAAAGCTAGGGCTCGCCGCACTTGGAACAATCTGCGATCTTCAACCTCTAATTGGATTTAATCGATCAATTGTTAAACATGGACTTTTAGAATTAAACCTAAACATGCCAATAGGAATAAACGCCCTTTCGCAAATTGCAGGAATAAAAGAAAAAATCGGCGAATACGAAGCAGGATGGCAAATCGGGCCAAGACTTAATGCTACTGGCAGAATGGAAGACGCAATGGATTCCTTAAGACTTTTATCAACAAATTCAATGGAACAAGCTATTATACTTGCCAAAAAACTAAATTCGATTAATACACAAAGACAAGACAAAACAATTTCAGACACATTTTCGGCAATACAAGAAATTGAAAAAGAAAATTCTGACGGAGTAATAAAGAATTTTATAGTTACATCAAGCACAAACTATCACGAAGGAATAATAGGACTTGTAGCAGGAAAACTAACACAAAAATATCACAGGCCTGGAATTGCGATTGCTATAAACGAAAAGGAAGATATTGCAAAAGGTTCTGCAAGATCAATATCTGGGATATCAATTGTCGATGTGTTAAGAAAATTTAATGAACTTTTTGAAGGACTCGGCGGCCATGAAATGGCCGCCGGCTTTTCCATAAAACCTTCAAATATCCCTTTATTAAAAGAAAAACTCTACTCACTCAACGACTGGCCGTCTGAAATTTTTAACAAAACTCTAAAAATCGACGCGATTTTAGATACAAATTTAATATCACTTGATTCCTTAAACGAAATAAACAACCTAAAACCATTTGGCGCCGGGAATTTCGAGCCAGTCTTTTGCATAAAAAACATTACAGTTACTAACTTTTCAAGGTTCGGTAAAGAAAACGACCACCTAAAACTATTTCTTGAAGATAAGAATCACAATCAATTCACTGGCCTCGCTTTTGGAAAAGGAAACCTATCAAACTCACTTAAAAATGGCCAAACTACAGACATCGTCTTTAATCTCTCTCAAAACACATGGAACGAAAAAACCACAATAGAAATAAAAATTAAGGATTTGAAAAAGAGCATTGACGGTTAATAACATACATCATAATGTATAGACATGAAGCGCACACAAATTTACCTAAAAGATACACAATATAGAAAACTAAAGGAATACTCCGATGCTAAATCTGTAAGCCTTTCTGAAAGTGTTCGAGAGATGGTTGATGTTGGCTATGAAGTTACAACAAAAACTAAACAAATAAAAGTAAAAAAATTCGGTGTCGGAGATCTCCTTTTAAATAGCAGAAATAGTATTGCCTTTAATGGCCCAAAAGATTTATCCCAAAATATTGATAAATTCGTATATGAAATCTGATAATGAAATTTTCATAGATGCTAGCTTTTTTTGCGCATTTTATAACGAAAATGACGCATTATTTAAAAAAGCCTCATCATACATTGAACTTTTAAACACAAAAAAAATATTCACATCGAACTTTATCCTGCTTGAAAGTTACACTGTTATCTCACAACGTGTGTCAAAAAAAGCAGCAATTGAATTTGGCAAGACAATTCAAAACATGCCAGAAATTAAAATAATAAAAGTTGACCAAGATCTAGAAAAATCATCCTGGGGCATTTTTGAAATAATATCCGACAAAAACATGTCCTATGTTGATTGCTCAACAATTGCATTAATGCAAGAATACTCAATTAAGCAACTTCTTACTTTCGATTCACACTTCAAAAAACATACAAAACAATTTGGATACAAAATTGTATAATATCTAGAATGTCTTCTTTATATTCCAAAATTAAAATTGCTCTTGATTCAAAAAAAATAATATATAAGGAATTAAGACACGAAGCTGTTTTCACAAGCGAGGAAGCCGCAAAAATTCGAGGCACGAGTCCCGAAGAAGGCGCAAAGGCACTAATTTTTCAGGCAAAAAGATCTGGCCAAAACGAAAAGATTTTTATACAACTCGTAATTCAAGGAAATAAGCGCGTAGACAAAGAAAAATTTAAAGCACGCTTTGGATTCGAAACTTTAAAAATGGTTTCCGGTGACGAAGTTGAAAAAATATCTGGAGTAAAACCAGGCGCTGTTGCACCATTTGGAAATTTATTTGAACCCGCAATTCAAGTTTTTGTCGAAGCAGGAATTATAAGAACTTCGGAAATAGAATTTAACGCAGGAGATCACAAAATAAGCATAAGAATGAATACTGGCGATTGGGTTAAAATTGTAAAACCAACCCTTGGAAAATTCGCTGAAAAAGAGGTTCAAGAAAAACGAAAAAATACAGAAGAAGTGAAATTGCTTCCTGCTCCAGAAGTTCATACAGAAGAAACTCATGCGAAAAAGCAGACAGAGCAACCCGAATCAAAACATAAGTTCAAAAGAAACAAAATTGTAGCTCATAAATACGTCTATTCATTTTTGGTAGGAACTCTAATGGTTGCCTCTTTTACAGCAGGGAATTTATTAAAACCAGAAAAACAGGTTCCAGTGCAAATCGTATCCAATCAAGATTTACCTGAAGTTTTAGGTATAGCAGATGCATCGACCAATGTTGATTCTGAAACGCCAAAAATCGAAGTAGCTCCACCAGAGGTTTCTGCAAAAGCATACGGAATCTTTGACATGAAAAAAGACACGTCAATTTATACAAAAAATCCTGATCTTCCACTTCCTCCAGCGTCTGTTACAAAAGTTATGACTGCAATTGTTGCAATGGATCAAGACGATCTCGAAAAACCGGTTCAAATCCCAGAGAATTGTACAAAAATTAATGCAAGTAAAGTTGGATTTGTGGCAAACGAAGTTTTGACACTTGAAGATGTTTTATATGGACTTTTAGTCAGATCAGGAGCCGATGCCGCATGTGCTTTGGCAAATTTATACAACGAAACGGATTTCATAGATAAAATGAACCAAAAAGCAAATGAGATTGGAATGGAAAAAACGATTTTTGAAAATCCAATAGGCCTTGATTCAGACAAGTTTCAGTTTTCAACTGTTAATGATTTAGAAAAGCTAACGAAATACAGTCTTAAATACGGCGTTTTTAGAAAAATCGTCGGCACTAAAGAAATAACTTTGAGATCTCTAACCAATCCAAATAGAACTTACAAAATAAAAAATACGAATGATCTTCTTTTCACAATTCCTGGAACTGTTGGCGTAAAAACAGGTTTTACAACAGGCGCAAGAGAATGCTTAATCTACTTATATGAAGATAATGACAACCAATTTCTAATCGTTGTTTTAGGTTCTGAAGACAGATTCGGCGATACTACAAAACTTATCAATTGGACAAAGGAAAACCTTCAATAAATCTTTTAATAATTTGACAGGCAGCTATTGAGTCATCTACTTTTCTACGCTTCATAGAAACACCAGAAGCCACTGCAATCTCTGACGACTCGTTTGTCGTTCCGAACTCATCGACATAAACTAACTTTATATTTTCTGGCAGCTTGCTCTTTAAGAAGTCTCCGAAAGCTTTGACTTTTTCTGATGATTTAGTTGGAACGCCGTTAATATATGGAAGACCTATTACTACAATTTCAATTCTTTCGTCGTTTATTATTTTTAGTATCGAATTTTGTATATCGGATTGAAAAATCCCAAAAGGAGAAACGATATCATTTACGCCAAGAGCTACACCAACATTCTTTTCACCATAATCGATTCCGAGTATCCGCATATTACTTTTTATCAATTACTATTTCGATGTTTTTGGAAAGATGAGGCATAGTTTGTATAATCGCAGGCATTTTTGGACTTAGTGTAATCTCAAATCCCTTAATACTCGAAATAGAATTTAAATAACTTTGTGCTTGATCTAATTTCATACCAGTCATGTCTGATATTATTTTCTTTTCATCAAGGTTTGGCGTTATATAACTTCGAAGTTTGATTTGAAGGTCAACAATGCCTGTTCCTGCTTTTGCTTTTGTGGCAGCAACTTCATATTCAGGCTTGCCTCCATCTAAACTATATTCTGAAGGCACAACTGTTTTAACAAGTTCGGATACAATTTCATCAAGATTTTTTTGATCATAAACAATTCCGACACCCTTTGTTGTCATTTCCAAAGTTAACTCATCTCCTTCTTCGGCAAGTTTTTTATCAAAAGTTCCTGATACAGTTGTAAATTCAATTGAAGATTCAGGTAACGTTTGACCTGTTACAACTTTCTTTTTTATCGCTTCTATGACTTTCGTTTTCATAAATTCATCAAGAGTTCTTTTTAGCCCATCTAAATCGGCTTGTGCGACAACATTTGCTTCTTTCAGTGTTCCACCTTCAAGATTTTCTTTATTTTCACCAACCAATTTTTCTGTGTTGTAATTATCAACTTCAAATTTTTCTTCTTTATCTTGATTATATTTATCACCATACGAAACGGCAGTAATACTTACCTCTTTACTACCGTATTCTGTAGTAGAACCGCCAGTTCCTGTTGGTGTCTTTATTTGTGCAGGAATATCAATGTTTTCTTGAATTTCATACTTTAAACTTTCGTTATCTGTTGAAATAAGTTTTATAACCTTACCCTTTTTAAGCGTTATAACTTCGTCTGTCTTGTTAAAAAGCGTAACTTTTCCTTTGGCACTATCTCCAATTTCCTTTTTTCCAGTTGTCGGAATAGTCTGGGAATCAGAAACCGTAACATCAACATTAATTGCTGGAATAGTTGAATCAGCTACAGAAACAGAAGTCGCAGTTGGACTTGCCTTGATATCTAGAATTTTAACTAATATTTGAGAATCAATAGAAACAGTAACCTTTGCAGACGGCAAATACCACCACAATGCAAATCCACCACCAAAAAATATTAATAAAAAGGCAGCAACATATATCAAAACTTTTGCACCTTTAATATTAAGTTTAAATTCTCTTCTTTCTTTTTTAGGTTTTTGATCCATATTTAAATCTACCGATTCGTCTGGTGTTTGCATAAAATCTCCGTTTACGGCATCAATATAGTCTTTGTGTGATTTATTTTCAACATCGAAAGTAACTGTTTTATTTTTTTCGTTAGCTAATTTTTGGAGAATTTTTAAATTTAAAGATTTTAAATATAACGTTGATTTCTTCTTGAAAAGGATTTTGACATCAGATTCTACTGCATCGTCAATTGCAATAATCAAATCATTAATTTCTGTAGTTTCATCGGCCGTAATATTATAATTCATCTGCTTGATCTAGCTCTAATTTAATAACTCCTAAAGTCCCCGTAACAAACATGCGAGATTTATCTAAAACATTAAGTTCATCTAGTATATTTTTATCTAGCGACTTTCCATCTGTAGATAAAATTTCGACATCATTTGCAAATGGGATTGCTTTTCTCCATTCATCTTCAAGCATAACTTCCTGAATTAATGGAAGCATTGATCCTCCACCGCTTAAATAAATCTTATGAGGAAAGCTTTTAATTCCAGACATAGACTCAAG
Source organism: candidate division WWE3 bacterium (assembly GCA_943354835.1). Lineage (GTDB taxonomy): Bacteria > Patescibacteriota > WWE3 > 2-01-FULL-39-13 > 2-01-FULL-39-13. The sequence continues at coordinate 103,344 of CALRDH010000001.1, forward strand.
TGAAGTCGCAAATGCTGTTCTCCAAACTTTTGAAGCATCATACAGGCAGTCGCCGAATTTATCCATCGATTCCTCATCTAGCGTGCCAAAAGCAAATGCCTCTTTTTTTGAATTTGCAGCGGCAAAATCAAATCCATGTTTATCGACTAAATGTCTTGAGAAATAACTTCCGCCAATTTCAAATGATCTCGATTGAATAATGTTTTTACCTAATATACATGCGACATCAGTATAGTCTTTTCCAATATCAACAAGTAAGAAATTTTTAGCATCTTCCGAAAGAAGCTTTGATTGTGAATAAATCGTAGTTGTAACTGTTATAGATGAGAATTTTAGATCGTTAATCAAACTTAAAATCCATCTGTAATATTTTTTGCTTGAGTAAGAACAAAATGCGCTAATTTTTACAAACTCGCCAGTTACTCCCACAGGTTCGGAAACGACAGCGTCATCAACTTGTATTAAAGTAACAACCAAATCTAAAGGTTCAAACCCATCATCATCTGCTGACCAAAAGGACCACTTCTTTTTTGCTTGTTCATAGCACGAATCGCGAACTTGATCATAAATCGTTGAAATTTCTTTTTCGGTAATTTGCTTTTCTGCATTTTTTCTTTTAATTTTGGCAATTAGAGTAAATCCAAAAACTTCAGGACCACTTAAACCAATAATGGCATCGGTTGCTTTTAAATTTGATTGAGACAAACATTCTTTAACGGAACTTCGAACGACTTCTTTTCGTAATAAATCTTTGTAGCTATCAGAAATTGAAAAGCCTTTTAAAGAGAGCTTTTTAGAATCTAGATCTTCCTCAAACGATAACGTCTTTAAAGAAGTCGGAGAAAAATCCAAAACTAAATATCCATTCGTGTGAGATTTTGATTTTGGCAGTTTCACAATCGAATTTTAGCACAAAGCCTTAATACGTCTAACACCCTTGGAAACGGCTTCTTCCTTAATGATTTTAAAGCTTCCAAGCTCTGAAGTGTTCGTGACGTGAGGGCCTCCGCAAAACTCTTTAGACCACGCATTTTCAATAGAATCGCCAATAAAATATATGCTGACCTCATCGCCATACTTATCACCAAAAAAATGCAAAGCGCCAGTTTTTTCGGCATCTGCCTTTAACATAACAACCTTATTTACAGGCAATGCTTCCTTAATTTTTTGATTAACAATTTCTTCGACCTTTTTAACTTCATCATCTGTCATTTTTGTATCGTTGGAAAAATCAAATCTTAAACGTTCTGAAGTAATATTACTTCCCATTTGGTGAACAAGGTCCCCTAAAACTTCTCGCAAAGCTTGATGTAAAAGATGAGTAGCTGTATGAAGCTTTGTTGTTTCGATTGAATGATCACCAAGGCCGCCTTTGAATCGTTGCGACATATTTGATCTTGATTTATCTTGATGAGAAGCAACATCACTATCAAAATTACTAAAATCAATACTGATGCCTTGCTCTATAGCGAGATTCTCAATCAAATCTCTAGAAGCACCCTGGGATTGATAAATATCAAAAGGATTAATAATATCTTTCACACCTTTTTTTACATAATTCTTGATAATAAATGATCTAGTTCGATCAGTTGCTAATTTATATTGATCAATTTCTGTCTTAAAAACACCTGTAATAAAATCTAGCTTATCGATTTCTGGATATCTTTCTTTATTTATTTCTATAACAGTTGGAATGATTTCAATAATTTTTGAACTATCAATATCAAGTTTCCAAACGCATTCATCAAAAACTCTTCTGATTAACCTTCTTAAAACATAACCTTGATCTTTGTTAGAAGGATACAATCCTTCAATTATTAAAAAAGTAGAAGCTCTAATATGATCCGCCACCCGCTGTACTGATTTTTTCGTTTCGCCTGAACTTTTCTCACCAACCAAAGATACAATCTTTTCAATAATCGGCCTAAAAAGATCTGTTTCATAATTACTATCCACATTCTGTAATAAGACTGATAAACGTTCGAGTCCGCTACCGGTATCGACACTCATTTTTGCAAGTGGAACTAATTCCCCGGCTTCATTGCGATTAAATTGCATGAATACACCAGCATTCCATATTTCTAAATAACGAGGATTATCAGTAAGGCCAGGAACACTTTCCTCTGGACCAAAATCTTCGCCTCTATCATAAATGACTTCAGTACATGGACCACATGGACCAACCGGCCCAGGTGCCCACCAGTTTTCGGAAGCAGGAAGCTTTGGGATTCTATTTTCAGGAATACCTACAGATTTCCAAGCCTCTATAGTTTCTGAATCTTCTGGCGCATCCTCATTCCCAGCAAACACAGTTGGGTAAAAACGGCTTGGATCTAGGCCAAAACCATAATCCTTATTTGTCAAAAGTTCAAAAGAAAATCTAACAGCCTCTTTCTTACCATAATCACCAATTGACCAATTCCCCAACATCTCAAAATACGTATGGTGATACTTACTGATTCCGACAATATCCAAATCTCCAGTCCTTATACATTTTTGTGCAGAACATAATCTTTTTGATCCAAAATCGGAAACAGGATTTTTCTCTCCGAGAAAATAAGGTGTAAATTGGACCATTCCAGAATTAGTAAAAAGTAGAGTTGGATGATTTTCTGGAATTAAAGAACTAGATGGAACTTCGACATGCTCCATGTTTTCGCGGGCTAAAATTTTAACAAAATATTCTAAAAACCTTTTGCGGATTTCTGTTGATGTCATAGCGTTATTATTTTAGCATTGTTTTTTATGCTGTCAGGTATGGAATTAATGTCTGCACTTGTAATAATTGTCTGATTTGGTCCGATTACTTTTTCGATTGCTGATTTATAGTTTTCGTCGAGTTCACTAAAAATATCGTCTAGCAATAGAATTGGGCGGAGATTTGAAGCTTCAAACATATACTTCTCTTCTAAAATTTTCATACACAAAACGCCAGTTCGTTGTTGTCCACGCGAACCATAATGTTTTAAATCCAAAACGTGATGATTTCTTAATATAAAAGAATAATCGTCTCTGTGAGGTCCGATTTGCGTTGTACCGTAAACCAAATCTCTTTGCCTTGTACGAGTTAAACTATCACGCGATAAAAAACTTGGAGAATAATTTGTAGAAAGGGAAAAACCATCGCTGAACAAATTTATACTTATAGCCTTTAGATTTTGGTTTGAAAAATCAAAAAAATTACGTCTGTGAGTTTGAACAATCTGCGCACACTCCAAAAGTTGAGCATCCCAGACTAAAAGTTGAGCTTCATGACCATGTTCTAAAACTTTATTTCTATGTTTTAAAACTCTTCCATACTTTAATAGCGCCTTATGATAATTAACATTAACTTGACTTAAAATTCTATCGATATAATCTCTACGTCTTTGAGGAGAACCTGCGACAAGGCGAATATCTTCTGGCGCAAAAAACACAACCTTCGCACGGCCGACAAATTGAACACCTGTTTTTTGCGCCCCATTAATCTTAAAAGTCTTCACAACTCTTCTTGACTCCGCATTCTTGTTTAAAACAGCTTCTAACTTAACTTCGTCACCATCAAAGTCCTCATAAATTCCAACGACTCTAGCAAAATCAGAATCGATGTTAATCAAATCCGCTTCAAGACCGCTTCTAACTGGCTTTGCCAAAGACAGCAAAGCTATAGATTCCAACAAATTAGTTTTACCTGAACCATTTAGACCAACAATAATTGTTACATTTTTTGAAAATTCAAAAGTGGATTTTTTATGACTTCTAAAATTCTCGAGTTCGATAGACCTAATAAACATGCAATGATTTTACATGGAATTTGCGAGGAAAGAAAAATAATTTTTTTAAATTATGTCGTAACGTATTTTAATCCAAGTCTTCGCCATGCACACTTTTTTGGTGATGCCACTACAGGGCCACTGGGTGGCATCACCAAAAAAACACCTAGGCGGAAGGGTGAACCATATTTTGTCATACAAGCAGTTTAAAAAAATGTAAAAATTCGTTAATTATTAAATTGTATAATCAAGTAATGACAGATATTATCAATTTAACCGAGCAAGTCACATTCGCCGGAAGAGGTATGGGGTTCAAAAAGGTTCACGTAACTATACCCATAGAACTCTACGATGCATTTTCAAAAAGGTATCCATACGGTTGTCGAAGCAGGATATTATCGGTCGCATTAGCGGATAAACTTAAAAAAGCTGAGGAAGAAGACATAAAAATTAAACAATGGTTACTCAAAAAACGACTTTTAATAAATACAAATTGGGATGAAATCACTGAAAATGAATAATGAAGAAAATCTTGAAAACATCTCAAATGAAATTTCCTTGTGTACAAAGTGTGCATTATGTAAATCCGCGATACAGGCAGTTCCTGGAAGTGGAAATCCAAATACAAAGATTGTTTTTATTGGTGAGGCGCCTGGGTTTTATGAAGACCAACTAGGTCTATCTTTTGTAGGCAGATCCGGGAAATTATTAGATTTTTTATTAGGTCAAATCAAATTAAATAGGAATGATGTTTGGATCGGGAACATTATAAAGCACAGGCCGCCTGAAAACAGGGATCCAAGCCCTGAAGAAATAAAAATCTGCAAATCTTTTTTAACTAGGCAACTTGATGTTATTAATCCTAAAATTATTATCACATTAGGCAGGTTTTCGATGAATTATTTCTTGCCTGATGCAGTAATTTCAAAGGCACACGGAAAAACGCACCAAGTTGGAAGATTTGTAATTTATCCTTTGTATCATCCGGCGGCGGGACTTAGAAATCCAAACATGAAACTTCAGCTTATAGAGGACTTTTTAAAAATACCTGATATTATAGAGATGACAAATTTAATATGAATATAAGCGAAAGACCATCTTTAAAAATTATTCCAATCGGCGGAACAACAACAGTTCAAAAGAATATGTACGTTTACGAATGCGGAAACGACATGATCGTCATGGACTGTGGAATTGGATTTCCAGATATGGAAACTCCTGGAGTTGACGTTACAATACCTGATTTTACTTACATACTAGAAAATCGACATAAAGTTCGCGGTGTTGTAATAACACATGGCCATGAAGATCATAGAGGTTCACTGCCATACTTACTTCAAGAACATAAGTTCGATGTTTATGCTGTTCCATTTGTAAAGGCATTAATAGAAAAATCATTAGAAGAGTATACAAATCTTGGAGATTACAAAGTTAAAGCTTTTGATCCTAATCAATCATTCCAACTTGGATGTTTTAGGTTGACACCATTTAGAGTTAACCATTCAATCCCAGATACGCTCGGATTTGCAATCGATACACCACAAGGAAGAATTTTCCACAATTCAGATTTTAAATTTGACTGGTCACCTGTAATGGACAAACCTTTTGATGTACAAAAGGCGGCTCGCCTTGCAGGCGAGCCGCAAGAAGGCGTCTTAGCTCTTCTTTCAGACTGTTTAGGAGCTACTTCTGAAGGTTTCACAGAATCTGAAAGCAAAATCCAAGAAACTTTCGAAAAAGTATTAAAAAATTCAAAAGACAAACAAGTATTCATTACAACAATCTCCTCAAACATTTCAAGAATCCAACAGGCAATTAATGCTGCTGAAAAATTTGGAAGAAAAGTTGTATTAAGTGGAAGATCAATAAGAAACACAATCGAAATAGCACAACAAATGGGATATATAAAAGAAGCAAAAGACACAATTATTGATGAGCGCGACGCGCATAACCACAAACAAGAAACATTAATCTACATTATAACTGGATGCTACGGCCAAAAAGAAGCGGGCCTGTGGCGCGTCGCCCTAGGCGAACACAAAAGTATTACTATTTCAGATAAATCAGTAGTAATTTTTTCTGCTGATCCAATACCGAATTCCGTTTCGGCAGTAAATTCACTAATCGACGAACTATATTTAAAAGGCGTTGATGTTTATTATTCAGAAATCCAAGATGATCTTCACGTTTCTGGCCACGGCGGTCAAGGCGACATGGTGCTTCTTGCCAATATTGTTAGACCAAAATATTTTATTCCAATTGGTGGAAGCATAAAGCACATGAGGGCATATGCAAATTTAATCGATGCAAATGGTTTTGACAAAAGAAATGTAGCTCAACTACTTGATGGTCAAAGCATCGTTTTTAAAGATGGAAAAGCGGCACTTGGAGACAGACTAAAACTTAAAGAAGTATACGTAGACGGAAATTTAGTTGGTGATGTTGGCGCAAGCGTTCTTAAAGATAGAATTCAAATGGCAAATCATGGAATGGTAGCTGTCGTAATTCACGGCCAAAATATCGAAATAATAACAAGAGGATTTGTTTTCATTAAAGGTTCTAAGAAGCTTCTAGAATCAGCAGAAAACATAATCAGAAAATCCTTAACAGAAAAGAAGGATGAAAGAAAAATAGAAAATAAACTTCAACAATTTCTATTCAAAGAAACAGGCAGAGAACCAATTGTCGTCGTCACAATAGCTAACTAAAAGCTTATCTCTCCATAACCTTCCAAAAAACATCTTGAGGTATATCAATATTTCCAAATCTCTTTAAACGTTTCTTTCCACGTTTTTGTTTTTCCAAAAGCTTCATCTTTCTTGTAACATCCCCACCGTATAAATAACCTGTAACATCTTTTCTAAAAGCAGAAACATCTTCACGCGCGAGTATTTTTCCGCCAACTGCAGCTTGAATTGAGATTGCAAATTGTTGACGCGGAATTATTGTCTTAAGTTTAGAAACAATTCGTTTTCCTTCTGTTTCAGCATATTGTCTTTGAACAAGTGTCGAAAGAGGTGCAACAATATCTCCACCTATTAAAATATCCAATTTTGAAACCACTGATTCTCTATAATCAATTAAAGAATAATCAATCGAAGCGTATCCAGATGAAATCGACTTCAACTTATCATAAAAATCTATAATTAATTCAATAAGTGGAATTTCGTAAGAAACCTTCATGCGTTTTCCATCAAGTTGTGATGTGGAAATATAAATAGCTCTTCTTTCTTTACACAAATTCATAATTTCACTCATATATTCAATCGGAGTATAAATGCTCAAACTTGCCCAAGGCTCTTTTGTTTTTTCTATCGTTGTAATTTCAGGAAATTCTGCAGCCGACTTAATTTCCATTTCTTCTCCCAAAGTTGTCGTAACCAAATACCTTACAGATGGAGAAGTTGTTATAACCGAAATTCCAAACTCACGTTCAACTCTTTCGCGAATAATATCCGCGTGCAAAAGCCCCAAAAAACCACATCTAAAACCTTTTCCGATTGAGCCAATGCTTTCAGGTTCAAAAGAAAAAGCAGCATCATTTAAAGCAAGTCTTTGCATTGCCTCTCTTAAATTTAAATATTCAGAAGAATCATCAGGATAAAAACTCAAAAACACAACTGGAATAGGAACCTTGTATCCAGAAATCGGAGACGGATTTTCTCCCATAATTGTTGCGGTATCTCCAACTCTTGCGTCTTCGATGTGCTTTAAACCTGTTGCAATAAAACCAACTTCACCAAAACTAAGAAAATCGGTTTTCTTTTCTGTCGGAGACAAAAAACCCATGTCAACAATCCTAGATTCTGATTTTGCAGCAATAAATTTAACAAAATCTGTTGATTTAAAAACACCACTTAAAACGCGGACAAAAACAATAACTCCTCTGTAATCATCAAAAAATGAATCGAAAACTAAAGCTTTTGGAATGCTTAAATCTGATTTATCCTCTACCGGAGCCGGGACGTTATCAATAACACCTTTTATTAAATCTTCAACTCCAACACCAGTTTTTCCGGAAGTATAATAAATGTCTGATTCCTTAAAACCTAAATCAATTAACTCTAATGCACATGCTTCTGCTTGAGCTGATGGCAAATCAATTTTATTTACAACTGGAATAATTTTTAAACCTTCGGCTTTTGCCTTTTCCAAATTAACAATAGTTTGAGCTTGAACCCCTTGGCTTGCATCAACTACCAAAATCGCTCCTTCACACGCAGCAAGCGACCTTGAGACCTCGTATCCAAAATCAACATGTCCAGGAGTATCAATAAGATTTAATTGAAATTCCTCATCCTTATAAACATAATTCATCCTAATTGCTTTGAGCTTTATTGTAATGCCACGTTCTCTTTCGAGGTCCATACTATCTAGAAGTTGTTTTGCATTTGATTCTCTTCTAATGGCACCTGTAATTTCCATCATTCTATCGGCCAAAGTCGATTTTCCATGATCAATATGAGCTATGATGCAGTAATTCCTTATATTAGATGCCTTCATAATGGAAATAGTATACAACCTTCTGCTAGAATTCATGCAATGCCAGAAACGATTGATCCAATAAATTTTATTCCAGAAGAATTATTAAAAAAGGAAGAAGAGAAAAAAGGGCCGCTTGCGATTGTCTTTGACTGGACAATCGCAAGCGGCCGTAAGATTCTAGTAATAACGGCAGCAATTGTAATCACAATATTTCTAATTAGAATAAAAATAGACTACGATATTTCAAAATCCGTAGAAAAAATTGAATCCCAGGAAGCAAAAATCTCAAGCCTTGTCAAAACAGAACGAGATCACCTTCAGATACAAAAAAAACTTAAGCTTTTAAATTCCGTGAAATCAAATGAAATAAACTGGGCAGAACGATTTAATAAATTTTCAAAAAACCTACCAAGCGATGTTCTTATAGAGAAAATTACATACACAAAAAATAGCGTAACCCTATCAGCTACAACAAATTCAGTTCAATCATTCGCGAAGTTTTTAACAATCTTAATTTCAGATTCTCAAATTAAAGAGATCTTATTAACAGAAAGCCACTACGTTACAGAAGATAAATCTTATACATTTTCTATGGAGGTAAATTTAAATGAATAACGAAATTAAAAATAATCTATCTAGGTTTTCTATGGATCAAAGGCTTGCGGCATTTAGAAAAAAAGGAAAACCTGAAGACTATTTAATGTTATCAATAACGCTTGTGACCTTAATCTTTTTTGGCACATTCATAATTAAACCTTCAATACTCTTAATTTTAGAATTAAATCAAAGATCAAAAGAATATGTGGATTTATCAAAAAGGTTAGATACAAAAATAAAAATACTAGAGCAGATCAAATCAGAAGAAGAATCAAGAAAAGATCAAGTTGCTTTATTAAATAAAGCAATCACCGACAAGGCAAATGAATCAGATATATTAAATAACATAAACTTCGTTGCCGCAAAAAATAATATACTCCTTGGAAACATTCAGTTTCAATTTGATAAATTAAGTCCAATAGTTAAGATTAACTTCAAGGCAACGGGAACATATGAAAACACAATTGCAATGTTTAGCGATATAAATAATTTATTGACACCTGTAAATATAAATTCTGTGGAAATAAGACCTGACAAAGAATATGGTGACAATATACTTGAACTCAATATAAATGCAGAAAGTTATTTTTTAAGCTTATGAACACAAAAGAAATTTTTAAATTATTAATAATTGTCGGCATAATGCTTGTTGTATGGATAGGCTACGAAGCATACATTGCTTCTACAAAAAGTACTTTGCCAGAATTTAAAGTTGAGATTGCATCGGAGATTGATCCAAACCTTGACGTCGAAACCTTAAATAACCTTTCTTCAAAAATTTACTATCAACAAGCTCAATAATCATATTGAATTCTTCAATTTTGAATAGCCAGGCACATAACATATAAGTAACAAATCCAATTAAAGAAACGATTACGGTTAAAGCAATGAGCTCAAGAGTTCTTGTTGTATCAAAAACCAAAGCGTCTAATGCTCGATATGGGATATAAAGAGCAATTCCCATTATTACTGAAGCAAGTACTATTCTATTAATTGCATTCATGAATTTTGCCATGTCTAAATTCTTTAATCTAAAAACGAGATAATAAAAAAGCATGAACGCATCTGCCATACTTCCCAAAGCATAAGACAAACCTAAACTCCAAACACCCAAATGTAGATATCTAACAAACAAAATGGCGGTAGATGCATTTATGAATATTGCAAACAAACTTACTTTTAAAGGAGTTTTTGTATCATGCATTGCAAAAAATGCTCTTGCTAAAACAAGAATCAAAGATTGCGCAACTAAAGAAATACAATAAAAACCTAAAGCATAAGCTGTCATGACAGTTGCTTCCCACGAATATTTTCTAGCACCAACCGACAACCTGACGAGTGGAACTCTAAGTATGAACATTAAAATACTTACAGGAACAACGAAAAAAGCGATTTGTCTAATCGTTTTTAAAAGTAAGTCGCTAAATTCTTTTGTATCATCTTCTCTATATGCACCGGCCAAAATAGGTAAAGCGGCTTGTCCAATAGACATTCCAAAAATTCTTACAGGAAGCATCTGTATATCCATCGCAAAAGTCAAAATAACATTAGCTGGTGCTGATATAAATAAAGCTAAGTTTGTATATAAAGGATCCAAAAACTTTTGAGCAGCTTGACCGAAGGCTCTTGGTGCCATTAATTTATAAACATTTCTAACGATTGTATTTTTAATATCAAAACTAAGTGTGTATGAAAATCCAAGTTTTTTTACAGCAATTAACTGAACAGTCATATGCAAGATTGCTCCAAAAACCATTCCCCAAGCAGGAGCAAAAACGCCTAGCTTATTAATGAAAAGCAAAATAAAAGTAATTATTCCGATGTTATAAAAAACTGGTGCTAAAGATGGAACAACAAAGCGCTTAAATGATTGAAGAACACTAGTAAAAAAACTACTAAAAATTAGTATGATTTGGGCGAGCATCATGACGCGCATGATGCTCGCCATCAACTCTAAATTCTCCACAGTCAAAGAGCTATCTCTTGCAATTATTTCCCCCGCAATCGTTTTTGCGCCAATCATTATAAATATTCCTATTATCAAAAAGGTGACAAGTGAAATATTTAAAAGACTTGAAGTTAACTTCCAACCCTCCTTTTCATTATTTTTATATGTTTGCGTAAATGCTGGAATAAATGCAGCCGAGAGTGCACCAGAAACTATCAATGAAAATATCAAACTTGGAATGTCATCGGCAGCAAAATAAATCCCAAGTTCAATTGAGTCTCCAAAATATCCGGATAATAGACGATTACGAATAAACCCTAAAAGGGCTGAAAATAAGTATATTACAGCTATTACTGCCGCCGCAGACAATATTGTATGTTGCTGAGAAGTAAACGCCTTGGATCCTTTTTGAATAAACCTCATGACCATAAGCAAAAAGATACTATCATGTGTATTGCGGGATATACAACGACTTGATAGAATACTCACAACATGGCAAATACAAAACAAGCAATCAAGATGGTAAGAAAGACAAAAAGAAAGACAGACTATAATAGATCCTGGAAAAATAAAGTTAAATCTGCAATCAAAGCATTAAACTTAATTTTGTCACAAACCGATTCAACTTCTAAAAAAGAAGACCAGAAATTAGCCGCATCGAAAATTCAAAAACGTATTGATAAAGCTGTGAAATCCGGCGTTATACATAAGAACAAAGGTAACAGAATGAAGTCAAAGATTTTAAAAAAGAAAGTTTCGTGATAGACTAATTTTTAGTAGTAAAGTTTTGTTAAAAAAAATGAAAAACCTGTCCAACACAATCAAATTTTTCGCGTTCTTTTTTGGTTTCTTAGTATTCAGTTCCCTTTCCGTAGTCAAAGCAAATGCGTCTTCCGCATACGTTTCTCCTACATCAGGATTAATAACTGTTGAAAATTTTAAAGTTAGTTTCTACGTTGAATCAACATCAAGCGAACCAGAAATGGCTGGAGCAAATTTAAAAATCACTTATCCAGCAAATGTAAAAGTTGTTTCTGTTAACAACGGCGAATTTGATAGCTATTTAGAAAAAGTTGATAATCCTGCAACAAGAGAAATTTCCATCAATGCAGTAAATAACGCTGGAAATTTCAAATCAGGAAAAGTTAAAGTAGCATCAGTTGATTTCCAAGCTTTAGAAAAAACAGGTCAAGTTCAATTAACAATAAGTTCGACAAGCCAAATAAACGGTGCTGGTGGAGAACAATTATTAACAGAAACTATAAATGGTGTTTATAACTTAAGCTTGCCAGAAACAACAGCTGCCGCAACGTCAGCAGATACTTCTGTTACATCAATCGCAGTAGGAAGTCCATCAGTTGCAACAACATCAGAAGCCGTTGTACCAGCAACGGGAATCAGTGACAACAAAATTGTTTACTATCTTATTATTTCTATATCCATGATAGGACTTGGAGTCGCTTCTTTATATAGAAAGTCAGACGCTTAATAAAAGGAGTCATAGCTTATGAACTCCGCTCAAGGATATAAAGGATTTATAACATTTCTACTGATAGTTGGTATATTGTTTACTGTTCTTTTTGGCTTTAACTATATATCACAAACACAAAATACAGAAATCAAAGCTTCGGTGCCAAAAGTAATTCCACTAAATATTCAAGTTCAGAATATCACTGAAACTTCAGCTGAAATTACTTGGACAACAGAAGATACATCTCAAGGCATCGTAACATTTACTATGTCTGATATAAGGTGTGTTGATACAAATTCAACATGTACCGATGTCAAAGAATCCGAGCAAACCAAATCACATTCTATACGGCTCATAAATTTAAATTCAAATACTGAATACTTTTTTTACTTAAAAATGACAGATGGTAAATATTTCCCAGAAGATAAAGCCTTAAAGTTTGTAACAAATGAATTAGTTGAGCCTACATCTCAAATTAAACAATCAATTGTCGAAGGTTTCACTAACCCATCAGACAGCAACAGCGATTTCGAAGGTATATTAGTAGATGAACCTGAACAATCTACACAGCCAACGTTTGACTCGTTAATTAATAATGAAAGTCCTGTCCTTGGTAAAAACACGAGCATAATAGATCAAATGGTCATAAAGGAATTCAAAGATGCTGTCATTTTTAATGACACAAAGTATGATTTCAACAAAGATGGACATGTTACGGTTGCCGATTATCCCCTTTTTATTGAATTTATAAATAACAGAGAAGATTAAAAGATCTTAAAGAAATATCAGTAATATTAAACCAGCAGATATAAATCCAAGTGCAACAACAAGATATATTGCTAGTTGGCTATTCCCAGTTACTGGCACTAATGGTTTAACTTCTGGTTGTGGCTTTGTATTATTTTCCACAATTGGCTTTGGTGCTACACAATCGGCGTTAGCACTACATTCGCTTTGTCCTTCTCCTGCTACTCTAACGCATGCGAAATTCCTACAAACTAAATGTGTGGCCTCTGTTACGACGGGAGCGGGCGTAACTACTTTAGTTTCTTTTGTAACTGTAATTTCTGTTTTACATGAATCTGTATTATCGGACTCGAGTTTACTTGAAATAACCTGCAAGCTTGCAGTATAAACTCCAGGGTTAACATAAGTATGAATTGTCTGTGTATCAAGTGTTGTTACTTGCTCGCCATCTCCAAATACAAATTTATATGAAAGTGAATCGCCTTCTCCTTTCCCTGTAAATTTAACATCAAGTGGCGCCACACCAGATTTCATATCAGAAAAGAGCGAAGTACAGGTCGGTTTTGTGGCTGCCTTTGCAATAGACACTAGCATTGCATATTCAGCTTCTTTGGGAATTATTTGTGGTTCTGATACAGAAACTCCAGCAACTTGTCCTTGCGGTTTTTGTACCTCAACTTTACTAACATATGCCAAGTTACTTAATCTATTTTCAAAATTCGACAAAAACGAAGAGCTATCAATCGAAGCAACACCAATGCCTCCACTAACGGATAATATGGTCAACATAAAAAAGGCGAGAAACGAATTTACTTTATTCATTGTTTTTTGTGACTGCACATTTCGAAAAAGTTCCGTCAGAACTTTCAACTACGGCTTTAATAAAATAATCACCACTACCTGGAAATTCAACATTTGACAGAATGCTATTAACTTTTGAAGACGTATCATTTTTGTTTATAGAATTTATACATTTTGAGCCGTCTTCAAATTCACTTTCTTCATCTGACAAATTGCAAACATAATCTTTAACACTTTCATTTGTTTCAGAATTTAAAATGGAAAATTTTACTTTTTCAATGGAATCGATTAAATCGGTTTCATACGCAACGACTTCAAAAGAAAACTTAGCATCGTCTTTAGAATCTTTTTCGCCATCTGAAATATTTGTAAATGATTCACATACGGGAGTTACATTTGATGTATCAACAACTTCTTTCGCCTCTTTTGCCTTTGTCTCTGTACTGACGCCCATAACTAAAGGTTCTTTAGGCGTTTCTTTAACTTCCACACCTTTTTTTGAATCTAAATTTAAGGAATACAAAACAATAAAACTGCCAACAACTACAGTAACTATAAATATTAAAACCGGAATCATTATTGACGTCATCTTAGCGTTCATATTTTACTCAACTAACTTTCCAATAACTGACAATCTATATTTCGTTGTACCAGAAGGCGTACACGTAAAAAGCTCTACAGTTCCTTCATGTTTGCCCAAACTTTTTGGAAGCGGTGACTCTAAAGGATTCACGTTTTCTGGCCTTTGAACTTTACTCAATGCTACAAGATATCGATACTCTTTACCATCATAATTTATGTAAAATTCATCACCATATTCAAGTTCATCAAGACTTGCAAATATCGCGCCATAATCACCTTCTATATATTTATTTTTTGTATTTTTAAATGTTGAATGCCCGAAAATAAAAGAATTGCATCCTTCATCTGGCAAACAACTTCCATTGTAGTGACCTAAAGCATCCTTCGGGTCAAGATTAGTCGAATTTGTTATAACCTTTGCATTTTCAATATCTAATTTTGGAATAGTCAAATAGAAATATTCGGGAATAGATTTTTTGGATGATTCTCTTTTTGCTCTCTCTATGTCTTCTTTCTTTTGTGAAATTCCATCAACCTCTACATAGTCATCGTTTTCTCTAAATCCACCAGAAAGTTCTGTAAATATAAATTTTTCCTGACCTTCGTTTGCAGAATCTAGATTTGCCGAATTGCTTGACGAAACAGGGCTAATAATTGGGGTCTTATCTTCACTGTCGGCCTGAATTTTAACAACCGGAAGTAAAACTTTTACAAACATTATAAGAATTCCAGTAGCCAAAAGTATTACTGCTAGGGGTGATTTTTTCGTCAAAAGGCCTATTTGCCTGGGCAGGTTTCTAGGATCTCGATATTCAATATGTTTTTCGTATTTATAGGGCTTAAACATTTATTTATAAGACCCTGTCCACTATCTCTATAAATTCGATTCTAACATAAAATCAATCAACAAATTTAGGCGCTTTTCAGATGAAGATTTAGATGTCGCATCAAGCAAAAATATATTTTTATACATTACTTTTAACTTCTCTATGTCAACTTTTACGTTTGACATTTTCTTTTTAACAAAAGGATGCATAGAGTCCCATGCTTTATTCTTTTCGGCAACAAAAACTAGATTTTTAAGGCCAAAATGAACATTGCTTAAAACTATGTAAAAATCATCATCTGTTTTGCAAAAATTTAAAAGTAAATCAATTGCGCGACTTTTATTATTTTCAATCAAAAACGCATCTGAAATATTGTAAACATCGTAATTTTTCTTTTCATCAAAAGAAACTTTTTTACCAAATTTTATTAGTGATTTATATATTTTTGTGGTTTTTATGAGTTTTACTGAATCAATAACAATTTCAACATCATTGTTTTCCGCAATAAATGACAAAAATTCGTCACTAAAATCAACATCTGAAACTGATTCGGGACGCAATATAATAAGTTTTTTGACCGAAAACATTCCTTGCGAATTAGATATATCAGCAATTTGTATTGGCGTATATTTTTTTGATTCAGCTTCGATTATCTCTTGACCAGCGTATGTATTTTTTTTGGATTTTATAAAATTTAAGATGGCTACCGCATCAGCACCGCTTATGATAGTAAGCATTTTAGTCGGCAAAAAGAACGTTTCTTATTAGCGCATGTATATTATCGTAAGTTCTATCATTTGGTACCAAAACATATTGACCACCATATTTTTGATCTCTTTCTTCTTTATCTGGTGAAACTAGAGTTCCAGATCCCTTTAAATTAGGTTCTTCCCTTTCATTTGATAAAACGATTTGGGAAATACCACCTAATTCAAGATCAGAAAATTTATAAAATAATAATGCATCAGATAAAGATATATCAGTTGTCACGTTTTCTTTATAGCTAGTATATAAATCCTTTAGTTTGACTGGATTCAACAATGTTTCAGACGAAAGGATTGTACTTTTTAAAGCATCAACTACTTTTTGTTGCCTTCTTGCACGTGCAAAGTCTCCGGCTTCTTCTGCATTCACAGAATGTCTTGATCTTGCATATTGTAAAGCTTTTTCGCCAGTTAATATTTGTTGACCTGCATCAAAATGAACATGTAAATATCTGTCGCTTTCGACAGGGGCTGCCTCCATTCCTTCTATTGGATAAAGATAGTCGTCAAAAGTTTTTTCTACATTTATTTTAAGTCCACCGACAGAATCAATAGTCTCCTTAAAAACATCAAAACCAACAACAACATAGTAATGTATAGGAAGGCCGACAACCTCGCGGACAGCAGAAATCGTTGTATTAATTGCAACTTTATTTGCAGCATTTATATCTTGTGTTTTAGATTTTTCAGTTCTCAAAACAAGAGGAAACACAGCATTTATTTTTGAAGGAATTTGAGACACCCATAAGTCTCTTGGAACAGAAATCAAAACTGGTTTTTTTCCATTTTCATCTAAAGAGATAATCATAATAGTGTCTGTAAGTGCGGCGATGCCTGTACTTGCACTTCCTGTTCTACTGTCGATTCCTAAAACCAATATATTCGTTCTTCCATCATCGCTTTTTAATTTCGTTTCTGGAACAACTTGAGAAATTACGGATACAGGTTTAAAAAAACCAGCCATCTGATTTGGAATTACGGATTTAAATCCAATTCCAATTAGTATAAAAACAGTCAATAAAAAGAAAATGAAATATTTAATCTTTGATTTAATTTTGCTCATATTGCATTTACGATATCAGCAAAACCTGAAGGATCAAGACTTGCCGTTCCGACACCAAAACCCTTAACAAAACTGCAAGAAAGATAGTTTACAACGTTCATTTTGTCAACACTTCCACCGTAGATAATATCTGTATTAGCATAATCATTATGAACAGCAATTAAATCTTCTACTGTTGCAGGATTTCCTGTTCCTATTGCAAAAAGTGGTTCAAACAAAAATAGTGCTTCTTGTGAATTTTTTATACTAGAAGACATGAAAGATTCGAACTCTTCTTTTTTGCTAAAACAAACTATTGGAACGATATTATATTTCATCGCCATTTCAATTTTTTTATTAATCGATTCAAAGTCTTCACCAATAGATCTTCTTTCTGAATGTCCGATAATCGTAAAATTTGCAACTTCAGAAATTTGAAATGCGCCAACTTCACCTGTATGAGATCCTTTTTCGAATTGTGAAACACTTTGTGAAGCGATAGAAATCACATCGGATAAACCCGCCTCAACTAATATCTTTTTTAATTCATATAAATGAATAAATGATGGGGCAATTATAATTTTATTTTTAGACAATGATTCTTTTGAAACTTTTTTTGAGAAAACGTCAACCCAATTTCTTATTTCAGAAATTGTCATATTTTGTTTCCAGTTAGCGAGTAAGTATTTCATGAGTTTCTTTTAGCTAAATTTGCCCTTATTTCACCGACCAATTTTGGTAGATTCTCAAGATGAGAATGGTGATATCTGTATCCTACACTATTTAATGCTGCGTATACATTCGGAATATTCTTATAAATTTCTTCAGCATATCCGCACGAAATTAGGCACCTAGGCAAAATTGCTATGTTTAGATCGTCTTCACCTTTTCCCGAATTATCACAACCCATAGGACATCCAGCACATGAAGGATTATTTCTTGGCTCAACAGTTAATTCTTTATATTGATTTAAAAAGGAATTGTACAAGTTTTCATAATCATAAAAATCACTTAAATCAATGGACCTTGAAGTTTCGATTTTAATTCCAAAACCACCTTCTATATTTATAGTTTCCGATTCATTATTTCTGAATGAAAAATAATTTAGTGAATTCAATGCGTGCTTTTTTAAAACGAAATCGTAAATTGTTTTATCAAACTCTTTTTCATTTTCTTTTGTGAAAATGACTTCTTTATCGTAAACAGTGACTTTTACGAAGTCTGATGGAGTTCCTAAAATAACAATGCCGTCAATTGAAGCAAGATTCATATTCATTGCAATATTTCCACCGCCATATTTTTCAATTACTTTTCCATTATCAAGATATAAAAAACTAGATTTAGAAATGTATGGAAAAAATCCTGAAAGAGGCCCACAAGTTAAAACCATTGGATTATCTAAGTAATTATCCATAACTAGTTTGTATGAAACAGCAATCCCTCCAACATATTTCCACAAATCTTCGTGAATTTTGAATTCAAAGGTTTGTTCTTCAAGATTTATATATAGGATTCGTTTGTAATCAAAGTTCATATTGTGTCAAAACAATTTTGTGGACAAATTTGAACTATTTTTTCAGGAAATTTCATGTCTTCGCCATAATCAATCTGTATTTTGTACGCGCTAGGTTTACCTTTTATTGTTATTGGAGAATCTTTTGTCCCAAGCTTTTTCTTTTCGTACCTAGATGTAGCAAGAACACAGAGCATACATCCAATACATTTTTGAGGACTTTTCGCAACTAAATATTTTTTCGGCATTTTAAATTTTCTTGGACAAGACTATCGCCATATCTACAAGTCTATGGGAGTATCCCCATTCATTATCATACCAAGCAAAAACTTTTACCAAATTTCCACCAACAACACGTGTAAGTAAACCATCGACAATCGAGGAATACGAAGTCTTTAATATATCAGTTGAAACTAATTCATCATTGGAATATTTTAAAATTCCTTTAAAGGTTTCTTCTGATTCTGCTTTTTTAAAGGCGTTGTTAACTTCCTCTACAGTTACATCTCTTTTTAAAACGGCTGTGATATCGGAAATTGATCCACAAACAATTGGAGCTCTGATTGCGACTCCATCAAATATGTTTTCAAAAATTGGCATTGCTTTTGCTGTCGCAATTGCCGCCCCTGTGCTTGATGGGACTAGGTTCTGCGCGGCCGCACGGCCGCGCCTAGGATCTTTTTCATCTGGACTATCAACAAGGGCTTGAGTTGCTGTATAAGCATGAACAGTTGTCATTAAGGCTTTTTCTACGCCAAAATCACGAGATAAAATATGCATAACTGGTGTTATACAGTTTGTAGTGCATGAAGCATTTGAAATTAGGTCGATATCAACGTCAATATTGTCTGAGCCCAAAACAACAGTTTTAAATCCATCGTCTGATGCTGGAGCCGAAAGTAATACTTTTTTAGCTCCGGCTGTAATATGAGACTTTGCAGATTCTGATTTTGTGAAAGCTCCCGTGCATTCTAAAACAACATCTACTGCTAAATCTTTCCATGGAAGTTCTAGTGGATCTTTTGAACTAAAAAGTGGATATTTTTTGCCATCAACAATTAAAGCTCTTTCTGTGTTAGAAACTTCTTTTTCATATCTTCCGTAAACAGAATCAAACTTTAGTGAATAGGCCAAAGCTTTAGCGGATGAAAGATCATTAATCGCAACAACGTTTATATTTTCTCCTAAAGCCACTCTTTCAAGAATGATTTTGAAAGCAGCTCTTCCGATTCTCCCGAATCCATTTATTGCAATATTCATAGTGCGTGGCCAGAAAGCCATTGTTTAAACGCTGGCTCCGCAAGCATTCCAATTTTTCTATCAACTTCTTTGCCATCTTTAACAATAACCATTGTAGGAATACTCATAATTCCATACTGCCCCGCCTTTGCTTGATCAGTATCAACATTAACCTTTTGGAGTTCAATCTTTCCAGCAAACTCCGGCATAACCTTTTCAAACACGGGTTTCATCGCTTGACATGGACCACACCAGTCAGCATAAAAATCTAATAAAATAATCATGAATCGATTCTAACATAAGTGGGAGATTGGATACTTAGAAAATTATTTTTTTGATTTCTTCTTTTTTCGATCCGTAAACCTTACACAAATGTTCAGTAAAATCTAGGGTGCTAAGTTACAAGTATTGAGGAGACGATTAAAGAGTATCTGAAATCAGACGTTTTAATTTTTAATAGATAAAACCGTAACTATAACAATCACCAACACATTCACTGTTGTATAATTGAAGCATGAAATTGCAAGATAAAATTTTCGTGTCCACGGTTGGATTATCATTAGCCTTGGTTTCTTTTTCAGTTTTTTATTACTTCGTTATATATATTCCTACGTTTAATAAGCATAGAGAGGAGATTCGTAATGCTGAACTTGAAATTAAAGAACAACAACAGACAAAGGAAACCCAGGAAAAACAATATTTCGAATTAAAAGAAAAATGTATCGATTCTGTGGAAAAGAGTATAAAAGAATTGGATAACATGGAAGCAGAGGCTCTTAAGGCATGTTGGGTAACTGGTGTTTGCAATCACGCCCAGTTAATTCAAGATTTGAGAAAAGACAAACCTGGCGCCGTTGATTGGCGTGACACATCGGTAAAGGCTCTAGCAATTAATACATGTATAGAAAAATATCTCTATTAGGCACTTTGCTCATTTTATAGTAAAAAGACTACGCAACCTTCTAACTATAAATTCTATGTTAATCTCTAGAGAATTTATTTGCTAAATTATGCAATTCAAATTCCCTAATTACACCATCATCTACAAGTCTTTTGATCTCGGGTATTTTCATAAGCGAGGCATACTTATTACAAAGCTTTTCTTCAATCTCCTGGAAGTTAACAAGGCTTATATGACTAGGAACATTTTTTATTGTATCTAGCGTATCTTTAAAAGATTCGGTACCATTTACCAAAAAAACATCAAAACTGTAACTCCTGTATCTTTTTATATGTAAACGTATACTTTTCGTTAGATTTTGCTTCTTGTTGGAAGGTGCGGTAATACAATCTATCCCTATAATATTCTCATATGCGTATACAATAAAATCAAATAAATGACTACCCTGTTTATTTTGATGGTGAACAAATGGATTTCCAAAATGTTTATCCAACTCACGCTTCACGTCATACTCGAAGTTCACTCCATGGTGATTATTGTAGTTCTGTTTCATAAAAAATTACTTTTCTAGCCATCATTTAGTTCTCGAATAAGGCAATCTTCATAAGATTCATCGCCCTCGCATCCTCCACCGGGAGTATCCCACTTATTAGGATCTTTAATTGTTGGTATGTTATCTCGAAGTAAAAGTAGTTGATTATTGTTGATTATATATGCGGCCGTAGATTTCCCCATGAATAAATTATACACGAACCAATAAAAAGGAAATCGACTAAGACAACGTGATAAAAGGCCAACCTTCATAATTTATTTATTCGTATTTTAATTTCTTTTTATCAAAGATTTAATATTTTTTTCAATTTTTGTTGCTCTAGATTGATAGTATTAATTATGTCAATTGAATTATTTTGAGAAGATGGATAAACCAAAGCTTGGAAATATAGCGTTTATCGATGGGCAAAATTTATATATGGGTACATCAAAGATAAACAAAAATCCATGGAAAATTGATTTAGGCAGATTTAGAATCTACCTTGAACAAAAATACAATGTATGTCGTGCTTATTATCACTTGGGATATGTAAACGAAAAGCACCAAAATTTATACGAAAACATTCAACATTCTGGTTTTATTCTAGTATTTAGACAACATAGCTCAACAATGGCAGGATTAAAAAAGGGGAACGTTGATTCTGATATTATCTTTTCAATTATGAAACGTTTATACAAAAAAGAAGAATTTGATAAAATCGTTTTAGTCTCTGGAGACGGCGATTATAAAATGTTAATTGATTTTTTGCTTGAAGAAAATAAATTAGCGAAGTTACTTTTCCCAAACAGGCCAAACAGATCATCACTTTACAAAAGCCTGTCAAACAATTTCTTTGCGTATTTGGATGATGCGGACATCAGAAAAAAGATTGAGATAAAAAAGAAAAAGGTGCCTTAGGTAGTTAACCTTTCGGACCCTTTTTCGTCGTAATGAAAGTATTTTATCAAACGTAGTTAGAAATATCAATTAATAAATTCGGGCTCAATTTCTTTTATTGGAATTTGGAAGCAATTTTACAACTTCGAATTTAAAAGCATCGAATTCGAGACCTATAAAACTAACCGGACAATTGAGCTATTAATGAATAGTAGAAAATCAAAATTATAATCTTTAATTGCTAGATATTATTTTTGCAATTTTCATGTCTAGCCTCTAAATAACGAAAATTTTCCTGTGATTTCTTTTAGTTCCAACGTTTTGCCAAATAGGCAAATTCCATAATATTCCAATTCTGTTTCGTGTGATAATTTTGTGGATTGCACCTGTTCTGCAGATGTCCCAACAGTCATGGTGCTTGTGAAGTCGGTAAATCGAATTGCTCTTATAATCGCCTCGTTGCGGACAGTTCTAATTTTATTTGAATTATCAGCTTGAAGAACAATAAATGGAAAGTGAGAAATGTTTGGATGCTTCCCACCATCTTTATCTTCGTATTGCAAAAAGCACATGTCTTCTATGCTTCCATATCCACCGACAAGTCCGGCTGTCATATGACCCAAAGCATTCATTAACTTTCCAGTTTCAACTTTCTTGTTTAAAACAGCAATAAATCTTTTTGAATTCTCATCTGGGAGATCATTCATAATGGAAGTTATTATACACATTTTAATTGTAGGATTCCTTCTGCAAATGTTTGTTTTATCTTCTTTTAATCTTTTTTTTCAATTTCTGTTATTCTAGGTTGGTATCATAGACTTGCAAGTAAAAATATTTTTGAAAGTTATAAATATGGCAACTAAAGAAGAAGAAAAAATCAAAATGAATAAGGCCGATGCGCTGAAGTCAGCAATCGAGCAGATTGAAAAGAATTATGGCAAAGGGTCAATCATGAAGATGGGTGACTCTATGATTGAGCAGGATATTCAAGTGATCCCAACAGGTGCAATTACGCTTGATATTGCACTTGGCGTTGGCGGAGTTCCTCGCGGAAGAATTGTCGAAATTTACGGGCCTGAATCAAGCGGAAAAACAACTTTAACATTAAGCATAATTTCACAAGCGCAAAAAGCTGGCGGTAAAGCAGCTTTTATAGATGCAGAACATGCTTTTGATCCTGGGTACGCACAAGAAATCGGCGTAAATGTTAATGAAATGTATATATCCCAGCCAGATAATGGAGAGCAAGCCCTTGAAATTACGGAAACTTTAATTCGAAGCGGTGCGCTTGACGTTATCGTTATTGATTCGGTTGCAGCATTAACACCACGCGCAGAAATTGAAGGTGAAATGGGAGACAGCCACATGGGGCTTCAAGCAAGACTTATGAGCCAAGCCTTAAGAAAAATAACTGCGATAACAAATAGAAGCAGAACAACTGTAATATTCACAAACCAGATTAGAGAAAAAATTGGTGTAATGTTTGGAAATCCAGAAACTACAACAGGCGGACGCGCTCTTAAATTTTATGCATCAGTAAGACTTGAGATTAGAAGAGTCCAAAGCATAACCGACAAAGGCGATGCAACGGGAAATAAAACAAGAGTCAAGGTTGTAAAAAACAAAGTTGCACCACCTTTTAAAACGGCAGAATTCGATATTATGTTTGGAAAAGGTATAAGCCAAGAAGGAAGTCTTTTGGATGGAGCCTTGGAATTTGGCATAATTGATGCGGCAGGAGCATGGTTTAAATACAAAGGTGAAAATATTGGACAAGGAAGAGAAAACACAAAGCAATACATCACTAATAATCCAAAATTCGCAAAAGATATAAGTGATCAAATAATAAAAGCTTTGCATGAACAAAAACCTGTCCATAATAAAAAGGCAGTAGAAGAAGATGATAATAACGAGAGTATCCAAACAGACGAATAGATCTGATAGATATAACGTATATGTTGATGAACTGTATTCTTTCAGCATATCTGCAAACGATCTTTTGAAATCTGGCATTTCGACAAAAGTTGAAATATCTGAAAAAGATTTAGAGGGTTTTAAACGGCAGGCATCCAAAAGTTACCTTTTGGATGCCTGCCTAAGATATATTTCTTCTCGGCCTCATAGCAAACACGAAGTTCTCCAATATATAAAGAAAAAGATATTCCAGAACAAAGAATTAAAAGAGCAAATTGCAGATGATCAAAAAAACATCTCCGCCGAAATTCTTAATTACCTTGAAGAAAAGAAGTACATAAACGACGAAGATTTTGCAGTATGGCTTGTTTCACAAAGAAATAATTCAAGATCAGTAAAGAGCTTTTCACACATAAAAGCCGAATTACATACAAAAGGCATCTCCGCCGAAATTATCGAAGAAATATCAAAAGACATTGATATTTCTTCCGAATCAGTAAAAATCCAATCTCTATTAGAAAAGAAAATCCGACAATTAAAAAGTAGAAACAAAAATGTTCACGAGACAAAAAAAGCCTTATATACCCATCTTTTACAAAAGGGTTTTTCTTACGAAGCCGTGCAACCTATTGTTGACACTTATATAGAGCACCAATACAATATCGATTAGTAAAGTATAGTTAATTCTAAGTATTAAGTTTAAGCGTGATTTCAAGTTAAAATACGAAGTAGATGCAAAGCAAATATATAAATATCAAATTTTTTGACAATATTCCGCTTAAAATCAAATACTAACTAAAAATGTCGATTGATGTAATTATCCTGACGCTGCTCAGTACACTCGGGACAGCAGGCCTGATGTATTTTATTCTCCAAAAAAATACTGCTAAAGAAGATAAGACCAAGCCAGTAGAAAAAGAAATTGATCTAAAAAAAGAAGAAGAGGAAAAGAAAAATATTATAGAAGCGGCAGAAAAGGAAGCCAAACAAATCATTTTGGATGCCAAGGACCAATCTATAAAAATAAAACAAACTGCCGAATCTGAATCACAGTCCATAAGAGACAAAGCACTAGATCTTGAAAAGAAAATTGAATCAAGAATAGACGAATCTCATGCAAAGTCTAAAGAGGCCGATGAAAACTTCAAAAAAGCAAACATCATAAAAACCCAATGGGAAGAAAAGCTAAAAGAAGCCGAAAAAGCAAGACAGGAACAAATAGATAAGTTAGCAACAATTGCATCTTTAACAAAGGAAGAAGCAAAACAATTAATTCTATCCAACGTCGAAAAAACCTTGCAAAATGATATTGCAAGAAAAATTAAAGAATCAGAAGAGATTTTACACACAACGGTTGATACAAAAGCCAAAGAATTATTAGTAGAAGCCATGCAACACGCTTCCACTGACTACGTTGCTGAATACACAATATCAACAGTTCGATTATCTGACGAAGATATAAAAGGCAGAATTATCGGAAAAGAAGGCAGAAACATTAGAGCATTTGAAGATCTTACCGGCGTAAATGTCGATTTTGAAGAAGGCGAAGTAAGACTTTCAAGTTACGATTCCGTCAGAAGAGAAATCGCTAGACTTTCATTAGAAAAGCTTTTGAAAGACGGCAGAATTCATCCAGCTAGAATCGAAGAAGTCGTAGCAAAAACAACTGCTGAAGTCGAAAAAATAATTACGGCCGCAGGAGAAGACCTTTGCCAAACCGTCGGTGTATATAATCTTCCAAAAGAATTAATTATGAAACTTGGAAATTATAAATTTAGAACATCCTTTGGACAAAACATGATTCAGCACACACTCGAAGAAACAAAAATCGGTGTCAAATTGGCTAGTGAAATAGGAGCTGACGTCGCAATTACAAAACTTGCCTGCTTACTTCACGACATAGGAAAAGTCATTACAGATAAAGAAGGTAATCACATTGAACTCGGTGCTGACTACTTGCAGAAATTCAACCTACCAAAGTCTGTTGTCGCGGCTGTAAGAGAACACCACAACGATACACCTTCATCTATTGAAGGAGTAATTGTTCAAATCGCAGACTCAATTTCTGGATCAAGACCAGGTGCAAGATATGCAGACTTCGAAAATTTTGTAAAAAGAATGCATTCGCTTGAGGATGCTGCGAAATCATTTGAAGGTGTAGAAAAAGCATTCGCAATATCAGCAGGACGAGAACTTCGTGTAATAGTAAAACCAGAAGATATCTCCGACGCAGAAGCGACTATAGTAAGTAACAAAATCGCAAAAAAGATTGAATCAGAGCAAACTTTCCCTGGGACAGTTAAGGTTATAGTTATAAGAGAGACAAGAGCCGTATCAACAGCTTCTTGAGAAAGGTTGACAGATCAATGATTCTCGCTGTATGTTAGAAGCTAGAAGACGTTTCGAGTTCGCAATTCTAAGGAGGTGACGGATTAATGACAAAAACAGATTTAATAGACATGTTGGCAACCAACCTCGATGCTCCAAAAGCACAGGTAAGAAGAATGGTTGATGCATTAGTCGATACAGTAACCGCTACACTCGTAAGAGGCGAGAAAGTACAAGTCTCAGGACTTGGTACATTTGAAGTAAGAAAGAGAGCTGCAAGAGAAGGAAGAAACCCTCAGACAGGTGCCAAAATCACCATCGGAGCAAGAAATGCAGTAGGATTCAAAGCTGCCAAACCTTTAAAGGAAGCAGTTAAGTAATATTACTAACTTATTGCAATACGAGGCGGGCGGCATTTATGCCGCCCGCCCTTAGTATCTCCACTTATTTTCCAATATAATTTTTATACAAATCAGTTTCTTTAAATTTCCGAAGCCAATTTCGATACTTAATAATTTTAATTCCAAAATATTTGTAAATAGATTTGTACCAACTCAAAGTTTCTAAAAAAACATCATTTGATTCTGTAACAACTAGAAAACAAAAAACAATAACAGTTAATAAATAGCCAATTGGATTACGTATGAAAAATACTAAATAGCCAAAAAGTGGCACAGAAAAAAACACCTTACCTTTTATATACGAACTCTTTATTTGCCATGGATCATTCGTCGTGTTTGCATCGCCTTTTGTTTTATATAAAGTAGACGGACTACCAACTGCCTCAATTTCAAACATCACATCTGTAATTCTATGAGAAATTAATTTATTAACATCGTACGGATATGTAAAAGTTATTACATCCGAGACATTATATAAATCACGCCTGGAACTAATTAACAAATCTCCCTTTTTTATACTAGGCGACATTGAATTTGATTCAACAACATACAAGCCATAGTTTTTGAGTACACTAAACCTAGAAAAATATCCTACAGTGCAAACAAAACAAAGAATCATAGATATAAATATTTTTATAATTTTTTTCATAGTTTATTCAATAATGCCGAGGTGAGCTCCCCTCGGCAAAGAAACTCATAATCCTAAACCCGTAAATGTAAAATCATAAACCGCAGACATGCCTTTATTTACTTCGGTCAACCCTGCGCCATCAAACCTTAAAAGATAGCCTTTTGTTTCACCAGCAGCAATTTCGCCCATTGGGAAAGTATCATTTTTCATTCTTAATATTGTGTCCCTACCAAAAGAATCGCCTTCTTCTCCTGCATCTACGGCACCATTATTATTTGCGTCATTCCAAGCGCTAATTTCAATGTAAATATCATCACGTAGAGTATTCACATCACTTACATAATCTGCCGAAGCAACAACATCCAAAGCAGTAGTTCCGTCGTTATGTATCTTAAGCGGGCTTTCAGCAACCCACGTTGGACTAATATTTTCAAATGTTGAACCAGGAACTGTATCCGCTAAATTAGACGTTTCCGCACCAAGCGACAAATTTTTCAAAATCTTCAAAGCAGTATTTGAAGTTCCTGGCGTTCCCCCACCGCCACCTTCAAATATAGTTGCAACAGAAAACGAATTTCCAGCAACCTTTACAGTTTCCTCAAACACAGCAGACGTAGCCTGAAAAAGACCTGACAAAGACAAACCAATAATCGCCAAACTTGTTATAAATTTCTTCATTTTTCTCACCCCCTTTTAAATTAAATATTTAAACAACTCGTAAAGCGAGTCTACAAAATAGGATTAATTAATCTAAAAACGAATCGAAAAATTTTATGAAATGATTTCTAACAGAATAAGAAAAAGGGAATGAATGCAAAGAGGCGGCGCCGATTTATCGGCGCCGCCAATGAACAAGACATCAAACCTAAAATCTGCGTTTAAGATTTAGCATCTGCTATACGAACACGTATGACACTTTATACATCCTTCGGTCTCTACAAGCGTCATATTTCCACATTCAGGGCAAACGGATGCATTTTTAAATACTGCACTCTTATTTACAAAAACTTTGTCCTCAGTCGACTCGGAAGCCTCACTAAACAAATCTTTTTGTATAAACTCGTCTCCGCTTTCAAGCATTGCGGAAACACTTGTTTCTTCTAATCTATCGCTTAAATTAAGCTCGTTAATTAAAACCCTAGCAACAGCGTCTGGAATACTTGCAACTCTTTCAGGACCAAAGCCAATACTTGCAGATCCACCGATTCCACGAAGTTGATATGCAATTTCTTCTAAAGCTTGATTTGGATCCGCGGCACTTCGTAGCCATCCGCTAATAAGTCTTCCAATTGCTTCAGAAAATGCTGCTGAATCGCTTCCACTTTTTCCAATCATAATAAAAACCTCAAATGGCTTTTTGCCTGTTTCGCCGTTTCTGTTAACAGTTACAAAAGCTTTTCCAAATGGTGTTTTTACTTCATGTGTTCTTCCAATAACAACAGCTGGTCTTGGCCTTTTGTGTCCAAGATCTAAAGGCTGTGACGAAGCATTCGCATCCTTGTCTTTTTTCTGTGCTGTCTCTTTAGTTTCAAGAACAACCTCATCCCTAGATCCTGTTACATAAACTGTAAGTCCTTTGCAACCAAGATCCCAAGCAGAAATATAAACATTTTTAACGTCTTCTTCAGTTGCTTCAGTAGGAAAGTTACAAGTTTTCGAAATTGAATTATCAACAAATCTTTGAATAACAGCTTGCATCCAAACATGTTCACTTGGCGCAATATCAGCTGAAACTACAAAAGTATTTTTAATTCTTTCTGGCAAACCTTTTATATCTTGAATTGTGCCTTTTTCAACTGCAGTTTCTATTATTGATTTCTTGAAATCAGGATCAAGCCCTGATTCATCAATTGCTTTTTGGAAAGATGGACTAACATAAGTTAATCTTAAATTTTCATCTCCTCCAGCAGCTTGATAAACGTTTCTAAAATATGCCAATGCAAAAACTGGTTCACAACCATATCCTTCAAGACCTGAAATTGTCGCCGTTGTTCCAGTCGGAGCGACTGTAAGTTGTGTTGAGTTTCTTATTCCGAATTTCTTCAATTGAGTCTGAACTTTTACCCAATTAACTGATGGCCGATTTAATTTTAATTTGTGTTCAACCAAAGAAGTTGGAATTGTCCACTTCAAATCGTCCTTATCATAAATGCTGCCTTTTATGCCAGGGAATGCTCCTTTTTCTTCTGCCAAAGCTATACTTTCAAGCATCGAATGATATCTTATAAATTCAGTAACTTGAGAAGTGAAATCTAGTCCTTCAGCACTTCCATATCTAATATTTAGTTGATACATCGCATCAGCAAGTCCCATAAATCCAAGTCCGATTCTTCTATTTCTATGAGCTGCTTCTTTTAACTTTGGAACAGACGGAACATATGCATTAATTTCAACAACATCATCTAAAAATCTTGTTCCAAGTACAGTTGTCTCGCGAAGATGATCCCAATCAATTTTGCCGTCAAAAATAGACGCACTTATATTTACATGACCTAAACAACAGTTTTCATACGGCCCAAGCCACTGTTCGCCGCAGGGATTTGTTGCTTCTAAAACATATTGATTTGGAACTGGATTCTGTCTATTTGCAGCGTCTAAAAATAAAACTCCAGGCTCTCCGTTTTTATATGCGTACTTCACAATCATGTCAAAAAGATCGCGGGCTTTTACAGTTCTTGAAACCTTATTATCATGAGGATTTATAAGATCGAATTCTGAATCAGTTTTTACGGCGTTCATAAACTTATCAGTGACACCGACAGAAATATTAAAGTTTGAAACGGAACCTTCAACAGATTTGCACTTTATGAAATCTTCGATATCTGGATGATCGACACGTAAAACAGCCATGTTAGCACCCCTTCTTGTTCCACCTTGAGCAATCATGCCAAAGGCTTTATCATATGCCTCTAAAAAGCTTACAGGGCCAGAGGCGACCCCATTGCTTGCACTTATGCGCGAACCCCTTGGCCGCAAGTTAGAGAAAGAAAATCCGTTACCGCCACCTGTCTGCTGGATTAGGGCGGCATTTTTGAGTGTGTCAAAAATGCCGCCGTCTTCCTTTCCCATGTCATCAATAATAGGAAGAACGAAACAAGCAGCTAATTGACCAAGTTTTGTTTTTGCACCAGACCAAGTTGGAGTATTTGGTATAAATCTTTTGTCGCCAAGTAATCTATAAAAGCATTCGGAATATTGCGTTTTTAATTTCTTGTTTGGCTCACCTTCTGCAACATGACTCGCAACTCGCCAAAAAGCTTCTTCTACATTCTCTTTTGGTTTTCCATCAGTTCCTTTTAAAGCGTATCTCCGCATGAAAATCTCACGAGCATTATCATCAAGATCGATAGCTCTTATTGGTTTGAGAGTTGAATATTCAACCCTTTCTTTTAATTTGTTCATATTTTTCAATTCCCGTCCTAGAAAATATAAAAATAACTTACTCTATCTTTTTTAATTCTTCTTTAAATTCATCTATACCTTCAAAATCTAAAAACACACTCGCAAACCTTATGTACGCAACCTTGTCTATGTGTTTTAGCCTTGTTAAAACCATTCTTCCTATGTCACTTGCCGGAACGACGCTACTTTTTCGATTCATTATTTTCATTTCAATTTCGTCTACAATTTTGTCAAGCAAATCATCAGAAATTCTTTTTTCTGAAGATATTTCTATTCCTCGATGCAATTTTTCCCTGTCGTAATCTTGAATCGAACCATCTTTCTTTTGAACTTTTATCTTTATTTCTTCAAGTCTTTCGTAAGTAGTAAATCTTTTTTTGCACGAAGTACATTCACGTCTTCTTCTTGAAACAAAAGATTCATCACTGTCTCTTTTATCAACGACCCTTGTTTCTTTTTCTCTACAGAATGGACAAATCATCTTTTATTTTTAATCGGTCTTTTTTTTAGGGCAGGAGCAAAGCTCTCTGCAGGACACTTGCTATAGCCAAACAACAATCTGTTGTATGACAAGTACTACTTAACTACAATATACGAATGTCAGCAATGTCCTTTTTGGAAATGTTATGGGGTAATTATTACTTAAGTTTCTTTCGATCTTCGGCTATGATAGCTTCAAAGTCATCTTCCTCTAGGGTCTCTACCTCTAAAAGTTTATTGGCTAATTTATCAAGAGTTCCTCTGTTGTCCTTAAGCATTTTGCGTGCATTTTCATATTCTGTCGTAATAATTCTTTGAACCTCATCGTCTATCATCTTCGCAATATCTTCGCTATATCCGATTGACTTGCCCTCGGCCGAAGAATCCCACATAGACATGCTATCTGAAACATAATTTATTGGTCCAAGCTTACTCATACCAAAATCTGTAACCATCTTTTTGGCAATATATGTTGCGCGTTCAATGTCACTAGAAGCACCAATAGTTTCATCATTAAAAACAATTTGCTCTGCTACACGTCCACCAAGCAAACTTTGAATCATAGCTAAAAGTCCGCCCTTTGATTTATTATTTGAATTACTTTCCGGGATAAACTCCGTATGTCCAAGACTCATCGTTCTTGAAAGTATTGAAATTCTAGTAACAGGATCAGCTTTTGGATTTAAAGATGCAACAAGTGCATGACCAGCTTCATGATAAGCGATAATTGATCTTTCTTCTTCAGTTTGTAAAAGTTTTTTGCCAGGACCAAGTTTTACTTTAGTCGAGGCTTCTATTAAATCATGAACCGATATTTCCGTGCCATCGCGCCTTGCTGCTAATATAGCTGCTTCATTAAGCATGTTTTCTATATCAGCTCCGCTAAAACCAACAGACTGTTTTGCTAACTTCTTTATCTCTACACTTCCAGCAAAAGGCTTGCCTTTCATGTGAATCTTCATAATTTCTTCACGTTCTGTAACATCTGGAAGCTCAAGCCTTATATGTCTATCAAATCTTCCAGGCCGAACAAGTGCAGGGTCTAACATATCAGGCCTATTTGTTGCGGCAATAATAATTACATTAGTTCGCGGATCAAATCCATCCATCTCAACTAAAATTTGATTTAGAGTTTGTTCTCTTTCATCATTGCTCATGGCCATAGCTTTTCCACGATGTCTTCCAATTGCATCAATTTCATCAATAAAAATAATAGAAGGAGAGCTTTCTTTCGCCATTTTAAATAAATCGCGAACTCTTGCAGAACCAACGCCAACAATCATTTCAATAAATTCACTTCCGGCAACAGAATAAAATGGAACTCCTGCTTCACCAGCAATTGCTCTTGCTAAAAGCGTTTTTCCAACTCCAGAAGGTCCGATTAGCAAAACTCCTCGTGGAATTCTTGCGCCAAGTTTTCTATATTTTTCTGGACTTTTTAAAAAATCAACTATTTCGACAAGTTCATTTTTTACTTCCTTTGCTCCAGCAACATCAGAAAATCCAATCTTATTTTGTTCGGTCTTGCTAAAAAGTTTTGCTTTAGATTTTCCAATACTAAAAAGACCACCAGATGATCTTCCGGCCGATCTAAACATCCAAAAGAAAAATCCTAACATCGCAATTGGGATTATTAAATTTATAAATAGATCAAGCCATGCAAAATTAGTCTTTTCTTTAACTCCTCCTGGAATTAGATCAGTTGAAATTTCCTGCAAAGACAAAAGTTCGTAAAAACTAATTTGAGATTCTTTTGACGAAACGTTCTTTTCACCATTTTTAAGTGATAACGTAACAACATCACCTTCAATGACAATATTATCTACAGATTGATCTTTAATTAATTTAAATACCTCAGTCAAAGGAATATCTTTTGGGGCACTTTTAAGAAGCGGATCTATAAAGATAGAAATAACACTCCAAGTGATAAGTAAAATAAGCAAAATATTAAACGGGTTGATATTTTTTAAATTGATATTATATTTTTTCTTCTTGTCCACGGTTTTCACCTTGAAATAATACTACATTTAACAATCTTTTGCCGATAATTTAAATCCATGAAATGATTTTTTAATTTTTAAACAGAATAATAGAGGTATGAACATCTTACTTGATTCAATTTTTCCCAAATATTGCATTTTGTGTAAATCACTCGGATCAAACCTTTGCGAAAAATGCAAAAAGAATCTACAACTAACCTCATTTGAAAGTTGCATAGTCTGCGACAGACTATCAGTCGACGGTGTAACGCATTTAAAGTGCAAAAACAAATTCTCACCAGACAGATATATTTCGCTATGTTATTACAATCAGTTAGCAAGGGAAATTGTTTTAAATGCAAAATATAACCAAAAGAGTTACAGATTGTTCGACGATTTTATAAACATTCACGAAAATTTAGTCAAACTAAATAGCATAAGCACCATCGATATAATAATTCCGATTCCAATGACAAAGTCATTTAAAAAACTTTCAGATATAAACCACGCCGAATATATTGCTCAAAAAATAAGCGAGACTATAAAGATACCAATTTGCGATGCCCTCATAAAAACTACAAAAATTAGTCAAAAACGATTATCAAAAGAACGCAGACATATAAATATTTCCGGGAAAATCAAAATAAATTCTGACTTTCTTCCACAAATAAAAAGCAAATCTATTTTATTAGTTGACGATGTATTAACAACAGGTGCAACAATGCTTGAATCATCAAAAATACTTAAATTAAACGGCGCTAAGAACATAACATGCTTAACATTAACAAAAGATGAATTCCATAATGTATAATTAGCGCAAAGGAATTAAAATGGCAATTTTCAACGCGATCTTACAGCATCCAAAAGGCGTAAGGTTTGAGTCTCAAGAAAAAGAAGAGCAATTATATTTTTTGCTTCGAAGACATCCGATTACAAACCTTGGCTGGATGATTCTTTCCTTAGCTTTTGTATTCACCCCACTTCTTATAATGTCTGCTTTATCAAAATACAATATAAACACTTTTAAATACGTAGACGCCGAATACCAAGTCATTCTATTAATATTATGGTACTCACTTACAATGCTTTATACATTCGAATCATTTTTGATTTGGTATTTTAATGTTTATATAATCACAAACAAAAGAGTAATCGACGTTGACTTTAAGGGCTTCTGGGGAAAAAGAGTTTCGGAAGCGCAACTAACAAGCGTTGAAGATGTAACATACGAAACTAAAAAATTCCTACATATACTTTTTGATTATGGAGATATTTTTATGCAAACCGCCGCAGAAAGAACAGAATTTGAATTTTCCGCAATTCCACAACCTGGTCTCGTTCACGATAAATTAACTGATCTTGTTGAAAGGCAAAAAAATCATGGAAGTCATAAGTAGTCTTGAAATAATAAATCGAATCAATATTTATGCACTTGCAAAATGGTTTCTCGAAATATTTTTATTTGTATATTCAATAATTGCTATTGTTGTAATAAGGCAAATAAAATTCATGACAATAACAATAAAAAGCGATACAACTAATATGATATTCTTTTTCGCATATTTTCATCTTGCAGTCGTGTTACTTCTCACTTTAATAACAACTATAATCCTGTAATCTTCTTGAGGTATAATTAGTCTATGAGGTTTTCCCTAAAAGTCCAAAGCATTGGGACAACAAATCAAATCACAGAAGGATATATTGCAATTACGCATGAATTTGAGGTGTCAGATGAGGAGTCCCTATCAAAAAGAGGTCGACTTTTTATCACATTAAATATTTCGGCAAACAAGGATTTTGACTTAAAAGAAGCTTCATCATTATTTATTGATAGCATTCAAGAATCTTTCTATAAAATAAACGATGAAACTCCGCTTCATGCAATTGAGTCTTCACTAAAAAGAGCCTACCAATTATTGTTATCTATAAAATCAGAAAAAGGCGATGACGTTTTAGGTTCTGCTCAATCAGCATTTGATATCTCATGTGCTGTTGCCTTGGTTTGGAATAGAGTTTTATACACAAGCCATATTGGATCTCCCGCAATATATTTAATAAGAGGAGCTGGAGCAAGAGATCTTGTTTTGGAAAAAGGTTCACATGAAATATGGACAAGCTCAAATATCATTGAAAACGAAGACGTAATAATAATCGGGACTGAAACGTTCGCAAAAATATTTCCATCAAACGAAATCATTAATAATCTTGGATCATTATCGGGAGCAATATCGACTCACGCAGAATCAAATAAAATATCTGCAGTGTTAATAAAAGCATCCGCGGCAATCGAAAAGCAATCCGCCTCAATTACAGAAAAGGTCAAATCAATAAATATTGGACATTCTATATCAGGAACAATTTGGAAAGTGAAATCAAAGCTATCTGGAAGCCAAGCTCTTTCAGAAAAATTTAAATTTTATCAAAGCAAAAAAGCAGCTCCTGTTTCATCTATTACAGGATTGGCAGACAAGCCACAAACATTAATAGAAAGTCAGGTAGCACGTGGCCCACGCAGGATTAATGAAAGAAAATCAAACGGGAAAGGGAAAAAACAAATAATCGTTGGAATTCTAATGTTGATGGGAATAGGCTTTGCAAACTACAAGCTTTTTTATGAAAAGAAATTAAGCGCAAACGAAACCAACGTTAATGAGGTTGCATTCAATGTAAAAAACTACGAAATAGGAGAAGTTAAAGGTGAAAGTGATGAATCCCAAGAAACTGATTTACACAAAGAAATAATAAAATTTTCAAAAATTGAAGAAGACGCTTTGCCAATATCAATGACAACGATAAGAAAAAATCTAGTAGTTTTAGACTCAACAAAAGATATTGCTTATAAAATAAACCTGGCCGATAAAAGTGTTTCGAAAATCGAATCAACATTATCAGCTCCTAAATTAATAAAATGCCAAATTCATATGAGTTCCGATAAGGATATTTGTTTCATGTACGGAAAAGATGGTTTCATAGTCTTTGATGCAAACAAAAAAGAAAACGAAATAGACAAATATTTTGTAG
This sequence comes from candidate division WWE3 bacterium, assembly GCA_943354835.1. Classification (GTDB taxonomy): domain Bacteria; phylum Patescibacteriota; class WWE3; order 2-01-FULL-39-13; family 2-01-FULL-39-13. The sequence goes on from CALRDH010000001.1 coordinate 139,598, forward strand.
ATCTTGAAAATGTTATTGATATATATCCATCTTGGGACATGCTTTATATTTTAACCGCGGATAATATTTATACGCATAAGATTGGTGAAAACACAGAATTAAAAAAATGGCTGAAGGATGAAGCATTAAGTAATACAAAATCAATTGCAGTTGATTCTAATGTTTATATTCTTTCAAGTAATGATGTATACAAATATGCAAATGGAAAACTAGTAACATCATTTAAATTAGATAAATCAAAACTACAAAATCCAACACAAATAGAAATTACACAAAAATCAATATTTGTTCTTGATCAGAAAAAAATTGTTGTTTTCAAAAAAATAAATGGAGAATTTGAAAGGGAAATTATTCTGGCAGGTGATACTGACCAAGATATTCCAACTTCATTTTCATTAACGAAAGATGAGAATCCAAAAATTGTTTTTGAAAAAGGAAAGAGCGCATTTATAGTGGAGAAATAAAATGCCTACAATTACAAGAAATAGAAAAGCCTATCATGACTACGAAATTATAGAAAAATACGAAGCAGGAATAAAGCTTTTCGGAAGTGAAGTAAAAGCAATAAAAGAAAACAAAGGTAATCTTAATGGAACTTATGTAAAAGGAACGGGCGGGAGGTTGAACCTTATTGGGTTCAACCTCCCGCCCTACTCAAAATCCGGAATCCTAATTGATTATGATCCAGCAAGATCACGACTTTTGCTTCTTACAAAAAAGGAGCTCGATTCCTTACTAGATAAAATAGAAAAGCAGGGTTTTACTTTAATTCCACTTAAATTTTATACAAAAGGTTCAATTATAAAACTTGAAATCGGCCTCGCTAAAGGAAAAAAGAAAGGCGACAAAAAACGATCATTAATTGAAGCTCAAGAAAAAAGAGACATACAAAGAGACCTCAAAAACCAAAAACGGTAATAAACTTGTCCTAGCCTGTCATACTGGACAGTCCGAGTACATTTTGATATCATTACAACCAGTTTGGGGATGTCCAGGCATCGCCTAGAAGTAGAACCTTACAAATCAAGCAGACCTGATATAAGTCTTAAAACTGAATCAAAACATAAATGCAAAAAATGCAAACGTATTTGCTGACGCAGATGTAAACGCCTACGCTTTTGCGTAAAACGAGATATTTGTACTAGGAATTATCCTTTCAGCGGGTTAGCCAATTTGGTTTTTGGATCCAAAGGCTAGCTTCAACCAAAACCGAAAGTCATTTTGCGACTTAAAGCAAGAAATCATTATGTGAACAAAAAGATTTTTGACCTATCCGTTCACATTTATAAAAGGCCAATAAGCTTGTAAAAAATTTGTTAGAAGAAACTTTTAGCACGGGGGTTCGATTCCCCCCATCTCCACCATATAAGGAATTTAGCCGAAATTTCATTTCAATAAAAGACATTTAAATCCAAAGTCAGATTATTTTATTATGCCTTATTCTCAAAATAGTATACGCAAGATATTCGGGTGTCGAAAGCATTTTTTCTTTTATAAAAATAACGAAAAAGCTATCATATAAGCAAAAACAAGTGGTGAGCATTATGATGCTGTTAATTTCCTTCATTGTAATGTAAGATTTTTATTACATTATGATGCAGGGCGAGTTAGACAACATATTAGACACAATCAAAAAGCTAAATCCATGGTTTAAAGATGGAAAAGTCCCGGAAAAATTAATTAAACCATACATCCGTCAAGAATTAAGCTTGATAAAAAAAACAATGACGAACACCGATCTAGCGACTCTTTTAATAGGAGGTCGAAGGGTAGGCAAAAGCATCTTACTTTATCAGTTAATAAACTCTCTGCTAGAAGACGGAGTAGAACAAAAAAGAATATTATTCATACAAGGAGATAATCCAATTCTCAGAGAGAGCATCAGCACAACTAATATACTCAGCACAGTCATAGGCGCTTATGAAAAATATATTCTAGATGAAGATATATCGGAAACAGAAAACCCTATATATATTCTTTTAGACGAAGCACAAGCTCTACCAAACTGGGATGCAGAAATTAAAACACTGATAGACCTAAAATATAAGATTAAATTCTTAATCACGGGATCTTCGAGTAGCAAACTCAGAGAAGGAATTCAAACACCATTAATCGGGAGGGTATATATAACGATACTCTCACCATTTAGTTTCAGAGATTTTCTAGGATACGAGTTAACAACAAAAACAAAAGCCAACAACGAAATACTTAGTGAAGTAGATAGGATAAGAGAATCCTTTCAGGCCGCTTTATTAAAAGGAGATGTTTTTAAAATAAAGCAAAGTATAAAAGATATCACATTGATACTTAATACTATCGATTTAGATCATTACTTTAACGAATATATACTCTATGGAGGGTTTCCGTATGTAATTGAAAATAGAAATAAGGAAGACACTTCAAAATATCTACGGGACATACTTCAAATGACTTTCTCTAGAGATATATTGCATGAAGATCAAATCAGAGCACCATTAGCTTTCGAGCGACTAATGGTTAATATATGTATGAATATTAGCGGTGTTTTTAAATTACAATCTCTTGCAGAAAGAGTCGGAGTAAAAGACGATAGAACAGTCCAAAGGTATATCGATTACTACGTTAATTCACACTATGCTTTCATTAGCCAACAATATTCTTCTTTTAATAGACAAGAAAATATAAAGTCCAATAAAAAAATATACGCTATCGATACTGGGCTGATAAATGCATTGCTCTTCAAAAACGCAAAAGATTTAAGTAAGGATAATGCATATAAAGGTGTTGTGATAGAAAATCTAATACACAATGCACTATTGAGACATAAATTATCTATAACAGGCAATATTTACGACAATATACCATATTGGGATAATACAAAAACGCACCGAGAAATTGATTTTGTTTTTTGTTTAGATGAACAAATTTATCCAGTCGAGATAAAGAATAAAAACTCGATTCCAGAAGATGAATTATTAGAAATAAAAACATTTATGAAAAAGGACAAGATAAGCGGCATCGGATTTGTCATTACAAATTCGTTGATACAAACAGACGAAAAAATAATCTTTATACCAGCTAAATACTTTACCCTATTGCTTTAATTCTGGAAAATATCTGCGGAAATACCAAAATTCATCATAAAGTTTAGCCAGTAAACCCAAATGGCGTATTTCAAATTTGATCTCAATTTATTTAAATGCTAGATTATTTTCATGAAAAAGCTGTTTACAAAAAGCTACAATCTTACAGCTCCAGGCGGAGATAATTATGAACTGAAGGAGGCAAGGACATCACTTTTGTGTGTAGAAAAAGGATGGCATTTAATCAAGGTTACAGCGAAAGCAAAAAATGCTAATCAGAAAAATTCTACAGACGACGACGATTTACGAATGGCCTTAAACGGTTATGAGCTAGGGAAATATGAAATCCCGCAAGGACAAGAACACTACAAAGGCTTTGATAATGCATCGTCGTGGAACGGCGCAACACTAAAAGGTAATTCCAAAACTGTATATTCATTTTTCTACGCAACTCAAGTAGGTGATAACCAATTACAATTTTATGCAGATGGAAAACCGTATCTAGACTCAATTGAATTTTACCAATTAAGTTCAAACGAGATCTTTAAACTAACCGACTTAAAACCAAGCAATACAGATGACGTAGATAGAAACGGAATACCATGTATAAGTTTTATTTTCATTGGCCCACAACCAAAAGTATTTGAAATCACGACATCTGCGCAAAGCGGAAAACAAAAAAACAATACAGATGGAGATAATCTAAAAGTACTTCTGAATGGAGAAATAATTCAAAACAAAGAGGCTTCAACCTCCGACAAATACAAAAACTTCTATTTTGCAGGAGATCAACTCCAAGGATCCGCAAACACATTAACACTTGGAGCAGATCACTTTGTATCGCTAGAAAATTCTGTGGAAATTTGGTATGACCAAAGCCCAACAATTCATCAAATAGAAATTGAATTTTCAGAAAACTACACGAACCTATCCGGGTTTTCTGATAGCGCAACACAAAAAGATTTTATTTACCTTAGTCTCCATGCTTTTGTTCACCTTATGCAAGTCTCGAGAAGAAAATATACTGCAAATTTTATGCAAAACGCCATAAGTCAAAACCCTAAAAATCTAATATTTGGAAACAGAAGTACACTAGCAAAATTAATTAAAAAAGATGAAGAGTATCAAAAAATACTCCAACAAATAGGAAACGAAATAAACAACGGTCAGTTAAGTGGCGAAATATTCACAGGTAGTACTCCTGAAAATACGCTTATTTTCGACTCAGGTGATTTAAGTTCTGCTATTCATGGTATTAAAAAAATAGGTTATATAGCAAAAAAGGTCGATAAGTCGAACTATTCAGTAGAGATAAACCTTTATGATATCTATGATTTTGATCCTAATAATGTTGATTATAGTGTCTATCCTAAAGAGGAATTGGTCATCCTAGCAGACAAGGGAGAATCATTTGGCGTCGTGAAAAATTTTGAGATCTTAATTAAAATCCATGAAACACTTTAACCTAAAAGATATTGCAGAAACTAATTTAATACTTTTGTTATTCACAATAGCCCTCCATTGGTTGAGCTTCTTTGACACTGAATTATTTAATCCACCTTTTACGAGAGACGTATTATATAATTTAGGATTTCGTAGAGAGCCACTTTTCTATTTTGGAATGGGTGGCGTTTTTGTTTTTATGCTTTTTTTTATCTATGTTCCCGCTATCATTTTCGACATTACCACTGCCAAATTGTCTACAAAATTTAATATGGATACTTTGCTTTCACTAAACGACATGAGATTCAAAAAAGGCAAACACATCGAAAATGCAATTCGATTTGTAACATATGCGTTAATGTGTTTGACTCCATATTTACTAATAGAATCAATAGCAGATACATGGTTGATACTGCCATTCACTTTTTTCCATATGATACTCATGGCGATTACAACTTTTTCACATGGAATTCAAACATTAGTGTTATACAGAATACTTCGCTCAAAATTTGAAATTCTTACACGACAGAAACATTATTAGCTTTAGCCGTTTTTATAATGTCTTCATCAAATGTCGCTATCGCGTATTCATTAAAGCTTGCTTTTGATACTAAAACGCTATCCACGATGCTTAGATTTGTTTTTAAAAAGATTTCCAAAGCTAAAAAAATAACGCTTTTATTTTCATTCTTTACAAATTTATGACTCAAAAAAAATGATAGATCTTCCTTAATTTCTTTCCTATTAAGTTTATATAGTTTAAGCAGGACATAAACAATCTCACAAATGATCTCCTCAGTTAAATGCAAATCGCACTTTCCGTTTTTCGCCGACTCAATTACGGACCGACATTTTTGGTTTTGTTTAGGAATATCATTAAGCACAAATCTAAGATAGAAATTAGTATCAATGTAGATGTTTTGCATTATCAAATTTTTCTACAAAACCTTTTTCTATTGAAGATTTTTCCAACCTTTCTACTTCAGAGCTCGATTTGCCCTTGAAAGCCTTGTTTTTGTAACTGCCTGATAGCGATAAAATATCTCGACTTGGCCGAAGAATTAATTCAGCACCTCTTACTATGAATGTAATATTTTGCAAATCCATCTTGAATTTTTTTCTAAGACTTGCAGGTATCGTTACCTGTCCTTTTGTTGTAACTTTTGCGCTGTATTCCATGCATTACTTTTAGCACTATCCATTACATTTGTCAAATGCCCTTTCTTTTCACGACTTATACCCTCCACGAATCAATACTTTTTTTGATTCAATTACATTCTCGGTATAGTAATTAAACAGTTTTACCCACTGCTCAAAATTTAAATCCATTGGAGTTCCTTTCATATCAAAGCCAATATTTTTAGAAAGCCTTTTCATCTGTTCGTACGTAAAAATATCCTTTAGGCACTTTTGTATATTCGATTTCCATTGCGATTGTGAAGTTGTATATATAATAAAGTCTTTGTAGTTTGCATATTCCAATTCGGTTATAACTGATTTCTCCCTTTTTATAATTTCTACGAAAACTATTTCTACATTTGAGGCAGGCTCGAAATCAAATTTACTAAAGTGATGAATTACTTTCATTTCATAAATCGGTTTTAAAAATAGTGAAACTTGAGTCTCTTTTGGAGAGCCAGAATATTTTTTCCAGAAACCATACTCTAAAGCTAAATAGCAAGAGCTTGGAGGATTCGCACTAAACAAAAGTTTCCTAACAATCTTTCCTGATTGATTGAATGGAATATTTGCAAATACTTTGTATGGAATTTTTGGAGTAACGTAGTTAAGAAAATCACACAGAACAATCTCAACATTTTCGAAAGGCTCTGTTGCGACTTTCAAGATCGGCAATAAGTTTTTATCAATTTCAATCCCTATAACCTTTTTCGCATATTTAGAAAGACAAACGGAATAAATGCCTTTTCCGCAACCAACGTCAAAAACAACATCATCGCTATTTATATTGGATTTATTAATTAGTCTATTAACAAGACTCGCACTCTTAGTGAAGTTCTGAGAATAGACTTTTCTTAGTTCTATTCTCATTTCTGATTGATCCGGACATAATTTATTTACTTTCAATTTTTAAACTTGCGATTAGTTTAGCAAAACAGACAAAAAAACTCCACTAATTCGGGACAATAAGATAGACTCATGTTAATGTCACCGATCACAACAATTAATCCCGAGCCAGTAGAAGATGATTTGGAGCAAATGGCCACAAAGGCAATTGAAATCTGTTCAGATGTTTTCGAAGAAGCTCCACTTCCATATGCATTTATACCACTTATGGGAGATGTCCTTATGGTCGCAGGTGGAATTAAAGCTGGAACCGAATTGACTTTTGTCGGAGAAACACACAACCAACAGGCTGTTTATGAGCTACAAACCTCACTTGATAAATATGGACTTGCCATAGAGTTTTGGGCATTTGCCGAAAAAGGAAAGTATCCAACATATTCATATTTTTTATATAACAAAGAAACTTTAAAAAAAGCAACATTTGGATCAAGCATTGTTCCTCCGTACACAGGAGGCAACGTAAAGGATTGGATAAACACATCTATAGCAAGTGGGCATAATGCAGGGGCCGTATATGGAAAATATTTTTCATACCCAGAAAGCGCGGTTGCGGATTTTATTACAGTTGAAAAGCAAAGACAGCGAAAAATAATATCAACTCTATTCCCACATACAATAGCAAAAACATCCGCTATACATTCATACAATGAAACCTACTTACATACCGGCGAGCCCAAAGCAGACGTTGTGAAAAGAGAGAAAATTAAGGATCGATTTTTTGGATATATTCAATCAGACGGAAGGATCTCTGAATACGAGCAAACAAAACGATACGCGGAATCCAGATCAACATGGAACCGACTTCACCCAATAGCAAGAAGGTGGGTTTAAACATTTGACACAACTTTAGTGGTGTAATACGATAAGCTTATTATGGAACGCACTCAAATAATGCTAACATCCGAAATTAAAAGGAAAGTTAAATACAAGGCCAAAATGGAAGGCAGATCCATGGCTGATGTAATAAGGGATGCAATAGAAAAAGATGTAGAAGTATATTCCACACAAAGCCAAAAGGAAGCACTTTCTGAAATGTTTAGTAACCCCATTAAAGGGAAAAAGGATTTTCGTAAAGACCTAGACTCCAGCAATTTTCGCGACGATATGAGTAAAGTACTGAAATTGTAATATGGAAATCTTTATCGACTCATCAGCCTTTATTTCTGGCTTTATTGAAACAGATTCAAATTACAAAAAGGCTTTTAAATGCCAAAAGAACTTTACTGACTCAACCCAACTTTCGACTTCTAATTTAGTCTATTTCGAATGTGTTACCATTATTTCGCAAAAATTCGGACTTCCTTCAGCTAAAGAATTTTCTGAATATTTTAAAAACCTGCACTTGAAAATACACCAAATCACCTCGCGCGAAATTTTACTCGCAGAACAAATATTGTTTTCTCAACAATCAAAAAATATTCCTTTCTTTGATTGTTTATACGTCTCCATTATGAAGGCCAACGGAATCGATAAAATATTCACATACGACGAACATTTTAAAAAATTGGGGGTTAAAACAATTGGGTAAGTTACAAAATCTCGCTTTTTGAGATTCTTCCGTTTTCTAAAAATAGGATTTTGTTTATTCCAAGTCTTTCAACAAAGTATCTGTCGTGAGAAACGATTAGCATTGCGCCTTTGTAGTCTATGAGCGCGTTTTCGATGATTGTTCTAGTTTTTATGTCGAGGTGGTTAGTAGGCTCATCAAGAATCAAAAAGTTATAGTTGCCAAGCGAAAACGCGCCAAATATCAACCTTGCTCTTTGTCCATAACTTAGACTTTTGACTTGTCTTTCCCATTCACTTTTATCAAACTGTAGTCTTCCAAGCATTGATATAGCTTTTAACCAATCAATTTTTCCAAGTCTTTGAATTTCGTCTTCTAGTTTCGCATCAAAGTTTAATATTTCTTGTGTTTGAGCATAATATCCAATTCCAAGATTGTTCCCAATTCTAATTGCTCCATCATCAAGTATTCCTTTTTCCACACATTCTTCAACTTCTTTTAGAATCGTTGTTTTTCCTGATCCGTTTTTTCCATATAACCAAATTTTGTCGTTTCCTCGGATTTCAAATGAGATGTTTTTCAAAATTTCTTTTTCACCAAATGATTTATTTAAATCAGAAACAGATAGAATCAATTTTCCAGCATGAGATTCCCCTGTAAGATTTAGTTTCGCGACTGCCTTATCTTTAAATGGATCTTTTACTTCAACTTTTACAACTTCTCTTTCAAATCTTTTTTCGGCTGCTCCAACATTTCCAGAAACGCCTTTTTTATGTTCAAGTGCAATAAGACTTTCAAGACGATCTCTTTTTTTCACCCAACCAACATATGCTTTTTGTTGAATTTCTAATTCTTGTTGTTTTAATTCTTCGAATGTTGCGTAATTGCCTATGTATTCTTTGAATTTTCCGTCATGAAGTTCCCAGATTTTGTTAACAACGGCATCTAAGAAAGCTCTATCATGAGAAACGGTTACAACTTTACCGCGAAAGGAGGACAAGTAATCGCTTAAAGCAATTATGCTATCAATATCGAGGTGATTTGTAGGTTCGTCAAGTAAAAGTACTGTAGGTTCCTGCGCTAAAACAGCAGATAAATAAAGTTTTGCTTTTTCGCCTCCGCTTAAAGTTTTAATTTCCTGATATTCATCAAAGTGATGATAGCCTAGAAATCTTAATGCCGATTCAATCTTATATTTTTCAAATGAAAAAACGCTTTTTTCAATAAATTCGCCGACAAGCTTTACGTCTTCAAAATGGACTTCTTGCGGAAGATACCCAATTGTTTCGCCATCGGTATTTAAAACTCCATCATAGTGTTCGACTTTGCCTGCCAAAATTGAAAGCAAAGTTGTTTTACCAGAACCATTATCTCCAATTAGACCGACAACCGAATTATCAGCGAGCACGAAATTTACATTAGAAAAAACTGGCTCCGAAACATAAGTTTTTGATAAATTACTCGCCTTAATCATAATATTACCGAGGTATTATACAGGGAAAATGATATGATAATATTACTTTATGAATGACTCTGTAATAACAATTGCAAACCCAGCATTAAAAACCGAAAACAACGATTCTTTGCCATCACAGGCCGAGATGATAACTTTTAACTCTATAGTAGCTACCGAAATTGCAAGATACCACACTTCCAACAACCCAGATGAAAAGTCAATGATAGAAAAAAATCTCAGACAAGAAGGAATCAATGAAGGATGGATATCACCAAAACCAAGCGAAAGACGCGATGAAAGAGAAAGTTCGGCGCAATACAATGTTAAAAGATTAGTCCAATTTGTAGAAACCGACAAACTTCTAGTAAAAACTCGAAATGAGCTGAAACAGCAAGCACAAGCTCACGGTGTTAATTTAGAAGATTCAAACCAGCTCCATCAACTTAGTACTAGTCGGCAAAATTTCAACGGAAGACACCTAGCAACGATGTGGAAAAGCCTTGAAAGTCAAGGAAATAACAAAGAGCTATACCTTGGCGTGATGATGGACTTTAGACACCCACCAGACATTTCTAGCATTAATTTAGAACGAAAAACCAAACACAAAAATGGCGCAACTTCTGTGGTTTTTAATCCCGATAGCGTTTCGGAACTATCGAAAAAAGCAGATAAAACAAAAAGAGAAATCGAAGTCGCCGCCGAAGCAATGCAAATGCAAGCGATGTGGGATCATATGGCTGAAGGAGTTATGAAAGCCGTTTGGCCAAAATAACACATACTTCCTTCCTGTATAATTTCTCCATATGAATTCGGGTTTTTCTGATGTTTTAATTATTATCCCCGCCTTTAATGAGGAGACAAAGGTTTCGGATGTTATTTCTGATTTGTTAAATTCAGGATTTAAAAATATTGTCGTTATCGATGATGGAAGCCGTGATAAAACTTGTGAGAAAGTTCAAAAGACAAAGGCGAAACTTTTAAAACACCCAATTAATATTGGAGTCGGAGGGGCAACCTCAACAGGGCTTGAATACGCGCGTCAAAAAGACTTTCAATATGCAATAACTGTAGATTCCGATGGACAGCACGATATTAAAGATATTAAAAAAATCGCAAACGAGATAAAAAAAGATGAATGTGATTTCATAATTGGATCAAGACTAAAAAACATGAAAAACATAAATGGAATAAGATTTTACGGTAATCATTTTATGGATTTCGCAACTGCAATACTTTGTGGAAAATACACAGAAGATACGCAGTCAGGTCTTCGAGCTTTCAACAAAAACGCACTATCAAAAATACAACCGGTATCAAGCGGATACGAAGTCTCATCAGAAATAATAGTCCAAGCAATAAGAGGGAACTTAAAAATCTCGACAATTCCGATTGCCGCAATCTATACAGAATACAGCCTTAAAAAGGGCCAAAAAATATCCAACGCAATTAGAGTAATAAGAAATCTGGCATTAAATCAGAGGTTTAACTAATCTCCAATATAATTTCCAAAATAAATTAAAGAATCTAATTCCAAAACCGTCAAACATTCCGAATTCAACGGAAAATTTTGCGGTTTCAAGCAAATTTCTATCTGATACAATCCTTGCATTATTAATCCTCATACGTCTTTTATGTAAATAATCCAAATGTGTTATTAGAAACAAATAACCTTTAATTTTTGATAATAATAGACCATTCAAAATAGAGTATATACAAATCCCAACTTCTGTAAGTATCAAAGCAGGAAATAAAATAACTAGGGTTGAAAGCTGATAATTGGTTAATATATTTATAAGACGATTTCTTTCGAGGTAATAAAATTTTATTTTTAAAGACAAATTTTTTTTGTTTACTAAAAATTTATAATCATGAAAAACAATACTTGATGGACAAAAAACAAGTTTGTACCCCATAGCTCGTAGACGCCAAGATAAATCGCTGTCTTCTCCGTACATAAAATACTCATCATCAAATCCACCCGAGTTCATATACACATCTTTCTTTACCAAAAAGCAGGACCCAGAAATTGCATCAATATAAGATTTACGTAAATCAACCGCATCATAATTTAATAAGCAATTTGTGCACCATTCCAATCCTGTAAAGTGTAACGACTTACCAGTAAGGTTAATTATTTTTTCTTTTCCAGAAATTAAAACAAGGGGTTGGACAGCTACGACATTATCTTCATTTAAACAAACTTGTAAGTCTTCAAGAAACCCATCTGTTACCTCGACATCAGGATTCATAAATAATATGAAATCATTTTTAGCATTCAGCACGCCTAAATTATTCCCTCCGGCATATCCAGCATTTTTTTCATTAATAATTAACTTTATCTTACTTTCAAATTCATTCAAAATAGAGATAGTGCTGTCATATGAACCATTATCAACTACAATCACCTCATCTCTTTCCGATATATACTTCAAAAGAAGGGTTATGCATCGCTTTATATAATCACAACTATTATATGTAACTATTATCACAGTAACAGCTGAGAACTTTTTCAACTTTGACATAAACCAAATTATATCCGATATATATACCGACTGATATAATTCGGATATGAATCTGTTTCAATTCGTATTTCTTCTATTCATTTCTTGGTCACTATATAAGGTAATTATAAAAATTCGAATCGGACAACTTAGCATCCGCGAATCTTTATTCTGGATCTCCGCTTGGGTTTTTGGCGGCATTGTTATTTCTTATCCAGGCATTTCAGTGAAAATTAGCGACCTTTTCGGAATAAGCAGAGGAGTTGATCTTGTTATTTATTCATCTATTATTTTTCTTTATTACATTTCTTATAAGATTTATTTAAAAATCGATAGTCTTCAAAGGAAGATTAAGGAACTTTCTACTAAAATTGCCATAAAAGAAAAAGATTAATGTTGAAATTTGATTTTAGAAAATTAAAACCTCAAGCGGATATTGGCACAATACTGATTGTTCTTTTGACATCTGCAATTTGCGGTATTTATCTTAATTATCATATCTTTTATATCATTCCTATTTTTTTGATTTTATATGTTTTGCTAATCGCAAAAGCAACGCTAGGAAAGTGGAGCAAACTCGCCTTGATCTCACCACTACCAATAATTATCGCGATCATAATAACAACCATAACTATCGCAAATACATATGCATATTATTTCTTTTCAAATAATATTAAAGTCTTTCCAGAAACATTGAACTTAATGCTTAAATTCAATCTTGCGTTTGCAAAGATGTCTCTTTTATCTATTTCAGTTTTATTTTCTTATGTATTTTCATCACTTTTTATTGGAAATTTCATTTTAAAAAATTTCAAAAAACACACATCTGAATTTGCATTTTCTTTTCTATCAATCGCGATGGGGCTATCAATTCTCGGAACTTTCTTTTTTGTTCTTGCCTCAATTGGCTATTTAAATTTATATACTGCAGGAGCAATGGGTTTTGCCCCAATATTTATTAATTTCAAAAAAGTTAAACAATTTATTACGACTAAAATCCAAGTCGAATTAAATATTTATAGAATTTTATTTGCATCAACTTCAATAATTTATATTTCGACAATAATCGCGAATTCACTAAGATCATTTATATACGGACCAGATGGACTTCGAGCTTACCTTTCACTAACAAGATATTTAGCAGAAAATCATTCACTTCCATATACAAGATACATGACAAATGCGCCTTTTTTCACGGAAATTTTAATGGGCCCAGCTTACATGTTGGGACAAATTACAACATCAATATTCACTTTAAATTTCTTGTCACTTTTGTATATTATAGGATTTTATTTAATCGCAAAAAATTACATAAAATCAAAATCAGATTACATAATATTAATACCAATAATTTTATTTCCACCATTTATACAGATATTGACGGGCGAATACAAAATAGACATTTTCTTTACATTTATATCCTCTGCAGTTTTTTATTCTTTCTACAAATATATAAAATCAAACGAAATTAAATTCACGTATCTTTCAGCATTTTTTATGACAATAGCATTCTTAGTCAAAATGACGGCTGCTTTCTATATTTTGCCGTTTGGAGCATACATAGCAATAAAAATATTATTCTCAAAAATCGCGTTAAAAGAAAAATTGTTGCAAAGTTTAATCGTAATTATGCTTATGATTTTGCCAATGCTTCCATGGATAACTTTATACAAAGTTGAACTTCCAGGAATCGGTTTAACTGGAATAGGCCTTTCTAAATACTCAAAGGAAATCCCAGAAGACATAACAATAAATCAATGTATTACAGAAGTTAGCGCTTACGAAGAAGAAATATATTTTTCTGGATTCAAGAGAGACATAATTAGCTATCTAAAACTCCCGAAATTCTATATATCAGCTAATGCTTCAAAACTAAAAGGCTTTTCATTATTAGATAGCGGAATTCTGATAATATCTTCGTTTTTCATTTATATAGCTTGGTTTTTATTGAAAAGAAAAAACTTAGTAACAAATAAAGAATTTAAAATACTAGGAATTTTAAATATCATTTCAATACTTCCATGGCTCAAACTAACACCACTATATATTTGGTATATATCTCCGACATTAATAATGTTATCGCTTATCGCATATATATCTATATTAAAAAATTCAAACAAATATATAACGAGAATATTAAAAATTCTTACTATATCATTTTTTATAATTTATATACTTACACTTTTATTGATTCACTCGCCAAACATATATTTTCCAACAGGACTTAGTGCAAAAGAAGCTGTATCAATATCCAAAGAAAAAGGAGTAGGTCACATTACATATTTAAATACTAGTGAAATTGCTGAAATCGTTAACCAATATCCAAATTCAAACATACTTTTTACTTCATCAGCAGTTTTTGCAAACATACACTTTTTCATCGATAACTATTATGACAGAGCAATCTACTTAGATAACTATTCAACAAATTTTACAGACGATGATGTAAAATCAACGATATCGAAATTTAATATAAAATACATTGTTGTGAATAACATTTCTATTGATTCGGAAATGAAGTGTTTATCTGAAGGTCAAAAAATCGCAAAGGAAACAGTCACGAAATTTGGAGACGTTATTTTAGAAACATCTGCGTTTACGTTATTAAAAGTAAAATGAAAATTATAAAGGATGCAAAAACGGATTTTCTGCGTCAGAAATCCCGAGAAGTCGAACGAAATTTGATATTAGAAACCTACCACCAACCATCATAATAATTCCAAGGGATATCCAAAATGCATTCAAAAAAGCGCCTGATAATTTTTCAAAATTCTTAGTCGCATCAGACTCGGCTCCATAATACGCATATATTACTTGGAAAAAGTTCCAACCAATAAGAACAATTGAAAATGCATATAAAAAATACAAAAGTGCATTTATAGAATAATTTAAGCTTCCACTAAGAGTAGAAAAATTCTCTGAAGCTGTCATACCAGCTAACGGATTTGGAATAAAACTTGAAAAACCTGGACTTGGCATAAGAAAGAAAAAATAGTTTAAAACTAACTTCCCCAAAGGCGGGCAACCATTCGGTTGCCCGCCCCAAAAACCTTTCTAATTCCTAATTACGGACCAGAAAGTTCTGATGGAACTGAAAAGTTTGCTGTTACACCAACTAATGCTCCAACTTGTGTTACGATAAATCCTGCGCTTATCAATAAAATTCCTGCGACAACAATAATTACAGCCTTAGTTATATAACTTGAGACTTGCTTCATTGCTTCTTCGCTATCTCCAGAGAATAGCTTGTATATTAATGAAAATATAGCTAAACCGACTCCTACGATAACTCCTGCCCATCCTAAATATCTGAACAAATTAAATGTCCAAATAAAGGCACCTTGAATACTATTAATACTGCCGATTACATTACTAACAGCTAATGCATCAGCTGATATAGCTGCGTATGCTTGAACCATAATTCAAATCACCTCCTAAAAAAACTACTACCACTTATACTCAACAAAATCGGCTATTACAAACAACTACAAGCACAGGCGATGATGGCTGCGGTTGGTACTTTACCAGCAGCACAGCTATTGTTAGTAATCAAACACGCAGCGCCAGACATTACTGCAGCACAAGTACCGACGCCACCACCTCCTCCTCCCCCACCTCCAGCACCACCAACAGTGACGACTTCGATTGTGTAACTTTGTGTGGCTGTAACTCCAATTAAAGCACCAACTTGTTTAATTATAAATCCTGCGCTAATCAAAAGAATTCCTGCGACAACAATAATTACAGCCTTAGTTATATAACTTGAGACTTGCTTCATTGCTTCTTCGCTATCTCCAGAGAATAGTTTATATATTAATGAAAATATAGCCATTCCAACCCCTACGATAACTCCAGCCCAGCCTAAATATCTAAACAAATTAAATGTCCAAATAAATGCTTGAGCAACATTTCCTATAACTCCAATCGAGTTTCCTGCCTGAAGCGAGGTTGTATCAAGTCCTGCCGCCATCGAATAAGTACTTGCAGCTGTCATAGCAATAACAGCCACAAAGAAAGCCGAGATTGTCTTTGTAAACTTACTTTTCATCATTACACCTCCTACAAAATTAAATTAATTACTTTTCCCTGTCCCTAATTCTGATTGTACTGTATACAATCTACATTCACAACTATCAAGGAAACCGCAAAGTATAACAGAGTTTATAGGGATTTCAAAATGATGATAAACTGTTTGTTAGTTTGACTTAATATTATGAAAATACTGCCAAAATTTCTTTTATCTATTATATATATTGCCCTTTTGATTTCACCGACTTTGTTTTTTACTCAAAACATTACTGATACTAAGGCCGAATCCGCAGAGGATATTGCAAAACAAATTGAAGAGACCAAAAAGAATTTAGAAAAAACAGATAGCAAACTTTCAGACATCAAAAAAACTGCTGATTCGATTTCAGAAACTATTAAAAAACTTTCGGGAGATTTGGGTGCAACGCAAGCTCAAGTGAATTCTTTACAATCACAAATTACAGGACTTTCAAACGATTTGAATACACTAAATACAAAGTTAGATATTAAAAATGAAGAACTTGAAAAAAGGAGAAAAATCAGAGACCTAACAATTCGAGATCTTTATATTTCATCAAGAACAAGTTTATTTGAGCTTTTGTTGGAACCAAATACTTTATCCGATGCGGCGCAAAATGCAGCTTATCATCTAAGTTTTGTCGATAGCTCTGAACATTTAATAGGATCAATTAATAAAGAAATTACTGTTTACCAAAGCGATAAAAAAGAAATTGAAGATATAAAAACACAGGTCGAAAAACAGAAAAAAGATTTACAAGTTATTTTAAATAGAGTTTTAGCTCAAGTAAATTCGGCAAAAGGTGAGCTTGCTTCTATATCACAGAAAAAGTTGGCTTTGGAAGATGAAAAAAATAGTATAAAAAAGAAATTAAGTGAGCTTTCCGCAAAACAATCTGCGTTGTTACAAGAAAAAACAGAAACATTTAGCACAAGCGTTGGAGAAGTTCCAACAACTGGAGATCCTAATTCACAAATAAGTTATCACCCAGGGTTTAAACCTGCTTTCGCAGCGTTTTCATTCGGCGCGCCACACAGAAAAGGCATGAGTCAATATGGCGCCAAGGGGCGCGCCGAATCTGGCCAATCTTATGAAAAGATTCTTTCATCTTATTACGGCGATATCGAAATTAAAAAGCCTGATCTTCCTTCTACTATAAATACAGATAAGGGTACTTTTGATTTAGATGGCAAATATTTAAAGGGCCTCGCTGAAATGCCAGCAAGTTGGCCAATGGATGCAATGAAGGCTCAAGCAATCGCAGCTAGAACTTATGCAATGTCTTATGTAGGTTGGAGAACTGGTAGTACAAGTCCTTCAGGTAAGATTTGCACAACAGAAAGTTGCCAAGTTTGGTCTTCATCTAAAGCAACAAGTGATTCTGCAGCAAGGTGGCATCAAGCCGTTGAAGAAACAAAAGGCATGGTTATGATTAGTAAAAAAACTGGCGATATTTTTTCAGCTTATTATGCAGCAACCTCCGGAGGATATAATTACGCCTACACAAGCCTAGGTCATTCCACAAAGGGTGGCTGGGACACAAAGTGTGGCAGTAAGGATTGTTGGACCAGCGACGCATATGAAAGCATTGCAGGCTCTCCATGGTTTTATAAAGGATGGTATAAGACTCGTGATAATAAGTCCTGTTCAAGGACGCATCCTTGGCTAACCCAGGAAGAGTTCTCCGATATTATCGGAGCGATGGTTCTTATAAAAGATGATAGTGGAAGCCAAACGCATCTTTCTCAACCTGACGCAAAAAGTTGCTGGGGAAAGGATATTTCAGATACATGGTCAAGGGCTGATGTTAAAGAAAAATCAGGCATAACAGAAGTCAAAGATATAGACGTAACTTATTCAAGTTCAGGCGTTACAGCAGAAGTTAAAGTAAAAACAAATAAAGGCGACTACACATTCAGCGGAGAAGACTTTAAAGCAATGTTCAATCTGCGTGCTCCAGGAGCAATACATCTAAAAAGCCTGCTCTTCAATATAGAGATGAAGTAAAGGACGTCGGGCCTGGCTCTAGTTACCCTCGTCCCTCTTGACAGACAGTTCATGATGTAAGACTATTACATCATGGAACAATATTCTGTACGCACTCAAATTTCTTTATCACCAAACCTTAAAAAAATCGTTGCAAGAAAAACAGCCATAAATAAAGAAAGCATGTCTGAATATATTAGAAAAGCAATCGAGGCAAGGATTAAAAATGAAGAATCAGATGACGAAGAAAGAATGAAAGCGGTGAAAGCATTTGTCGGATCAGGAAAAGCGAAAAACTATCCTGAATGGAGCAGCAAGAAAAAAATAATTCAGTGGCAAAGAGAGATGCGAGAAGATCCTCCGCGCTTATATCAATAATATGTATTTACCTGATACCAATATTTATATTTATGCCTTATTAGGCAAAAGCCCTTACTCTGACTTGTTAAGCCAATGGCAAAAGAATAAAACTCTATCAATCTCGACGATATCAATAGCCGAATATCTAGCAAAAGCAGTTGACGAAGACAAAGAGATGTTCGATAACCTTATTTCATTTGTGAAGATTTTACCCGTGGATATTGAAGTAGCAAGACAAGCAGGAATATATCGAAAACAATTTCATACTAAAACTAAAAAAGTATTTTTGCTCGACTGTATGCTTGCAGCAACAGCAAAAGTACACAACTTAACCTTGGTTACTGTAAACAAAGCGGATTTTCCAATGAAGGATATCAAAATCTTAGAACCCTAGTATATCGCTTCCAATAATTCTTATAACAAGGCTTGAAAGTAGTAACAAAAGCAAACCAAAAGCCCAAGACTTTGCCCACTCTAAACCTTCCTTAATACTTTCAGGATTTCCAGAAGCCAAAAGCACACCAAAATAAGGGACAATAAAAATCGAAGCAAAAATCCCAAAAGCAATAATATACTGCTGGCCTTTGGCAGCCCAACCAGCAAAACTATCTAAATCAAAAGTCAATGGAGGTAAACCGCCAGGGACAACGCCTCTACCGTTTAGACTACAACCGCATGTGCATATGGGATCTGCTGGATCACCACAAAGAGTAATCTTTGGATCATACCCAAAAGAGCAAGCATTTGCGGCTGGTTGAATTACACAACTTGAGCCACTAAACTGACAGCTACATGTTCCACCACTCGATGCAGGATCAAAATCTTCTAAGATAACATCCATAGAATCAATTTCATTGCCAGCTGGATTCCTTAAAGATAAACTATATGTCCCTGAAGGATCTACCTGGCTAAAATCACAAAACGCATTTATTGTTTGAACAGATGAATCAACGCTCGTCGCAGTACAATTATTTCTTGGCGAAAAAAGTGCCCCTGAAGAATTCTTTAATTTAATAGTGTATAAAACATTCCCATATCCTTGGTATAAAGTAACATTTGCAAATAAATCATTTGGAACACTAGATGCAGAATTTCTAGAGTAGTTAACAAAGAATCCCTTTTCCGCTGATAAATCAACGCTATAAACACTAACTGGAGTTGGGCCACCAGCTGGTGGAGTATCTCCTGTAAAACTAGTTTCTGAACCAATGTAATATCCTAAAGTTAATGAAGTTTCACCTCTTGCTAAAAAAGAAGTAAAATCACATTCAAAAGAATTGCCTAAAGCATTACCGAAAGCCACCTGTTTATCTAGCCCGTCAGTACAAGAATATCCTTGATCCCAAGAATCATAAGCACCCAGTTTTCCCAAAACACGAACTCTGTGGTTACAAAGAGTATTAATAAGTACATTACAAGCTCTACTCGAAGTCGCCCCTCCAATCTCAACTGTATATTTACCAAGTCCTAATGGATATACCCTCGAAAAATACTGCTCTCCATTTGATCCTATTCTATTTTGAAACGGGAATTGTTGTGTGTACGTTCTCTTATCTCCAAAAGCATTATTATACGAATATAATTGTATATATGTTCCAGGAGCAATTCCTGCATCTCTAAAATCACAACGAACAATAACAACCTTTCCAGCGGTTCCCGGATTTGGTGTCAAATCCGGCAAATAGCACTTTGTGTTATTTAAATCAGGATCTGGGAATGAGCGTAATGTAAATTCAATATCAGATAAATCATCACCTGGAGCTCCTGTATAAAAAAAATTCACGTACACATTAAATGTTCCATCAGAATCAATCTTCATATCGAGGATCTCGCCATCTATATCAAGCAATCTTTGAGATACTGCGAAAGCTGGAGTCGAACCTAAAAAGAAACAAAAAGTGATTACAACAAATGAAAAGAAATAGATTATCGTTTTTGGAAAGTTTAATTGCACAATTAGATAGTATCAAAATATAAGTTTTTTTCCATACTATGCTAGAATTTTGCTAATGAAAATTTCTAAATTATTTCTATCAATTAGCGTCTTACTTGGAATCATTTTTCTTTTTAGCGGACCTTTATCGACACATGCAAATGCGGCAGCAGCTCCTTGCATAACAGATATAGACCCAACTGCAGGTGGTTATATAGATCTAGGAGATTATTTTACTTGTGCTATTCCTCGCGCTTTTTCTGTATTTAGAACAATCCTTGTTGCAATCGCAATAATTTTCACACTTTTACTAACATACAAGATGTTAACAAATACTACGAATTCTAAAATTATGGAAGAAATTCCTACAAGGTGGCTTTATTTATTAATCTTTATTGTCTTAATCGTCGGCGGAGGAAGCGCATTAAATATTATTTTGAAATTCTTTGGATTCGGAGGAGTTGATCCTTGGCTACAATTAATTAGCGATTTGATAGATAAATTATAATTACGAAACTTTATTTGGTTATCTTCTTTTCGCCTTATCGTCTGCTACCCCACCACTTTGTAATATACTAACAACTGAACCGCTTGCACCCAAGGCATTCTCTAAAGTACCTCTAATTTTAAAACCACTCCATGCTATGCCAAAACCAATCATAAATTTAACCAGCGTTACGAAAATACCAAAATTTAAAATGTATCCAATACCTCCAGTGAAAGTTAATGTTGGATTAACAACCGTGGCCATAAAACCAAACCCAGTAAATAAAAGTAATATGCCAACAGGGAAAACCAACATATTTACAAGTAGCTTCTTTATAAAAGTCGTTAACACTGCCTGTTTTCCTGGTAAAATCGACATTACCGCAGCAACTGGAAAGCCAATTGTTAAAACAACAAATGTTCCATACCACTTAGCAAATTCATAAATCGCCCTAATAACTAAAGTAACCAATAAAACTACCATCGAAATCACAAGCAACACAATTGGGATAGAAATAGCAATTGTTGCAATAGAATCAAACAGGCCAGACATAACCGATATCATAACTGTAAACATATTCCAACCTCCAACAGGCGCAGAAACACCACCGGCCCCTTGGTTAATTTCTTTGAAGATATCTAACCCGAGTTTGATTGAAAGACCTAAAAGTGGCTCTGCCAAATTCATAACAACCGCAACAATCGGATAAGATAAAACAATGAATATAATAGCCAACGGGACGGAAGGCAAAATGCTATATATAGTGACAACTGCCTGAGGACTAAGTTTCTGTCTAAAAAGAACTCCTAGCGCTGCGATTGCTAAGAATAGTCCCAACAAGGATAAAGATAAATTCCTTGTTGCTTTCCAAACAGACAAAGTACTAGCTTGGAAAAAATCAGATGGCTTTGATAATCCATCAGCAGCATATGCATTATCATTAAAAATGCTATTACCTTTAACGTCATCTATATACATTGCTAAGTTTGTTGGAACAGATGGTTCATTTATTATCTGCCCCAAAGTATAAGTGCTCATTGCGAATAACCCACCAGGCATTCTGCCGTCTTCAACATATGTATAGATATTGTTCATTTCCTCTTCTGTCAAACAAGCTTTCCCTTCAACAAAAACCGCATCCATATCCTTTTCTCCGCCACAAGCGAGTTTTAGAGGAGCGTTCATAAGGATGCTCCAGAAAATATTTTGAACCCAATTCCCTAAATGAACAGCAGGGTCAGTAATAATTTCGAATACAGATTCAACAGGCCCAGCATTTGCTGGCCTTAAAATTATTCCTCTTGAAAATCCGGCGAATAGTAGAAAGATAGCTAAAAGTATTATTGAATTCTTAAGATTTTTAAAAGATTTCATTACCATATTTTTATCACGTAAAAAATTATTTCTCAATGAGCCCTTTGAATTTCATAGTATACAACACATTAAAACCTCTTGGCTAGAAACAATTGCATGAATCTGTTTGTACCGTTAAAATGAGCATAAATATGCCTCCTCCAGTAAAAGAACCGATAACATTTTTAGGATGGATTGAAGACTTGTTCAAGGTGCCTTTTGAGCTTCCACAAAAATCATTCATGGTATTTAGAGACAATTTCACTGGTGGACTGCAGATAACTGTTAGCGCAACAGGTGTTGATGCCAGTAAAAGAAGCGAATTAATTTCAGCATTCGTTGAAAGCCCAGAAGCCTTTAAAGATCTTTCGGGAGTGAATACAAAATTCAAAATAGAAGATATTATAAAACAGCCGCTAGAAACACTCGACAAACTTGGGAAAGGTACTGTGGCTGATGTTTTCAAGCTAGACGACATCGCTTCAATCGGAAGGTCCGAAACCATAGAGTCTTTAACTAGAGGAGACACGACGATCGGATCAAGAAACCTAAACAACCCTACAAACAATATATTACAAGGTTTAAAAAAAGTTAAACTACTCAATTTTGACGGAATAATAGATCCAATCAGGGGTTCAGCAATTAGACTTGTAGTCAACACAGCTCCCAGTGGAGCACCACTAAAACTTGAAGACCGAAGAACTGCTGAAGAAGGAGAAAGAGGCGGATCACAATACAAAACATATACAAGCCTATCAGGTTCATTAACAGGAATTACCTCTGCATTAGAAGACCCAAAAACGGCATTAAGGTATAGAGATAGTGCTCTAGATGCATATAACAGATCTGTAATGAGAGAACTTGGCATAGATTTAGACAAAACACTTCCGACTACCAGTGCAAGAAGAGTCTGGGATGCAACAAAAAACAAATTTGAAAGAGGTGGTGCCGACGGAACCTTTAAATCAACATTTCTTGCAGCTCCTGGAGCAAATTCAATTAAAAAGCTAGAAGCTATAACCACAAACAATAACTTATTAGCCCAAGCTCTGGGGAAACCGATTACAGAAGTTAACGCAATGACTTCAGATATTAGAGCTCTGCACGTTTCATTTTTAGAATCAGAATTCAGGAATCAAGGACTGGCAACAGGACTTGGCGAAACAAAAGCCCAAATGGCGCAAGCAAAAACAGAAGCCGCACTTCAATTCCAGCTGAAAATTGACGCATATAGAACATCGATTAAAGCAAATATTTTGTCTAGAAAACCAGCGATGATTGCAGCTGAAGTAGCTAAGAGAAACGCAGCAATGTTGGCAGGAACTGGACAAGGACCAATGAGACTGGTTGGAGGTATGTTAATACCAATGCCGATCCCTTGGACACCTGCAGAATTAGCGCTAGATGGAACGGAATTGAGAATAGACAGAGAGCTAGATCGTGCACTTGAAAGACTTCGCTCTGCAACAAAATCCATGGATGTTGCTCACAATCTTGTTTTCGCTTCTACCACAAGAAATTTATTAGAATCAATTGAAAAAGGTAGCTTTTTAAAAGCATTTTTCATTTCAACTAGATTTGCAGGCACCTTACCTTTTATTAGCAACGGCATATGGGACGGAACAAACAACCCAATAATTCAACAATTAGAAAAAGGTACCAAATGGCTTGATAATAAAGGTCTTTCACCTGAAAAGCTAGGGATAGCCGCCGGGCTATACGCTGGAATTGCATTCGAAGTAGAAGACAGATCAAAACTAAAAGGCATAAGCAAATTGACTGCCATGGAAAGCCAAGTTTCGGTTGAATGGGAAACTACAATTCCATCCGCACCAGGTGTTAGAAATACAGTCTGGCATCAAACAACTGTAAAAGCAGGACAGGGAGCTGGCCTTTATGGTGAATTCGGCGTTTATGATACAGTCAACGAACTTTATACAAAATCAAACGGCCAGTTACTAAAAGATATTAACTTCCCTGTAACAGAATTTAGTACACCAGAAGCACTCTTTAGCGATCCTCAAAACGTAAGAAACTTTTTTGATAACCTAGAATTAGAAGCAACTAATTTGCAAGCTGGGATAGGCCCTGGATCTAGCACGGCCGACGCCTATCAAAAATTAGCGACACATCTTGGGCTTGATACACCAGAATCATTAGCCCAATTTAAAGCACAATATGCGCAATATACATCAGCAAATGGTGGCGAAAAATTAATCTTTAATACTCTAAGCCAATCTGCAGACGGTATTCCTGACGCAGAAAGATGGGCTTTTTTAGCAAGAATAGATAGAACAGGAAAAGCAGCACAGTTTACAACCAAATATATGGGCGCTTTGAATTGGTATAACAGAAATGCAAACGCCGCTCAAAACTTCTTGTATAAACAAATAATATTCGGAAAGTATGGGGGCAACAGCGCACTCATTAAAGGGTTAATCAAAGCTTCAACCCCACTAAGAAAAATCCTTCAAACCGTCGGTATGCAAGATGATGTTTTACTTGGCCAAGCAGTTGCCAAATGGGGAATTGTTAGAAAGGCAACAGTATTAGGAAATCTACTTAAAAGTCCAAAGACTGCAAGTACAGCTACAAACGCAGCTTCTATCAGAGCAATTGGGAAAATAGGTGGAAAGTTTCTTGCAAGTACCGTCTCTTCTTTAGCCAGAAGTGCTGCAGGAAAGGCTTTATTGCAAAGCGCCGGCTATCTATTATCAGGCCTTGGCGGAGCTTTAACAGGAGGTATTGGCTGGGTAGTTGCCGCTTTTGGCGATGTAATTTGGAAATTTGGCAAGAATGCTTTAAAGCTTAATTTTAGACGTGCTTGGGCAGAAGCCAAAGAAGCGCTTCAAGCAAAATGGGAAGTTGTTAAAAAAGTTATTATCTATCCACTTGCTTGTTGTTGCGGATGTATTGTAGCCCCAATTGGGCTAATAATTATTGTCATTGCATCACAACTTGCAAATTTTAATCCTTTTGGTGGGGGTTCACAGGCGGATATTGATTCAAAAATGTTATCCGTTAAAAAAGAAGCTGTAAGATCTGGCACAAATGTTCAATATACAATTACTATTACAAATATTTCCGAAAATGATGCTGTAGATATCGAATCAATTAGCGATACATTAAACTTCACATTTCCATGTCCAGACCAAGGAGGAAGCGGTGCAACCGTAACATATCAAAACAACACACCAGAATATACGTGGAATGTTACTGATTTTCCAGCTGACATAACTGGAACCGTCACAAAAGCAGCACCTATGGTTTTGACTTACACTGTAAATGGAGATAAAACAAAAGGCACTTATTTTAACTTTATAGAAGTAAAAGCCAAAAACGAACCGAATAGAACTGCAACGGCATCAATAGGAACCGACATGCAAGATGGTCCTGGATGTGTAACTTGTCCATCTGGTTGGCCATTTACCAACCTTGGAACTAGAAATTATGCTGTAACACAAGGTCCCGGAGGTAGCTGGTCGCATGAAACTAGCGAAGCTGCTGATATTGCTCCTTATAACTACACTTATAATGTGAATAGTGGTCAACAAGTATCTGCAACTCATCGAGGAACAGTCTGGTTTTCAACTCCAAATGCTTCCGGCGGATACGGGAACCTTGCAATTGTTAGATCTCCAAAAGGGTTTTCGACATATTATGCTCACCTAGACAGATTTAACCCCGGTCTAACAAATGGGCAATTAGTAGATGTCAATACAGTTTTAGGAATACTTGGAACAACTGGCAACTCAACAGGATTTCACCTACATTATGAATTCAGAAATCCAGGAGATGCTGCAAGTTATCAATGTCTATCAGGTCACGAACTAAAGCTTATAAAGATCGGAAATACACCTAGCTACGTTCCTAAAAATATTCCAAGAGTCTGTGTCGAAGTCGCGGGTTGCGGAAATACCATAATTCCGTAAGAATTGAAAAGAAATTATGACTAATAAAACTGTTAAATATATATTTACGACAATACTCTTTGGTATTGCTGGCATTGTTTTATATTTTTACTTTGGCGAAGCAGTTTTAATAAAGTTAAATATTCAAGAACCAACAAATTATCCGCTTGCGGGTGTAGATATTTTATCCGAAGTAAAACAAGAACAAGCACTTACAATAACTTCAGGACGAATTCAAATTGATGCTCAAAATCTTAATTACTCTGTAATCAAGTCGCTTCCAACAGAAACTAATATCTATGAATATGAAAGTTCCAAGATTTCAAGACCAGAAAATCAAAAAGCGTTAGCAGAAGCTTTTGGATTAAGTGCGATAGATCATCAAACATTTACTGATCAAATCATAGGTAAATATGTTTCTATGGTAGACGAAAATAGCTCACTTAGAATTTATGAGGATTTAGGAATAATTTCTTATTCTAAAGACAAATTTATCAACAGACAAAAATTTACGAACTTTGTAGAAACTGAATCTTACAAGCTTGCAGGAGAAAGTTTTATTCGTTCAAAAGGAATTAATCTTGATAATTTTGTTTATGACAAAACCAAATATTATTCAGCAGATGGAGATGACGCAGAGGAAGTATCAAATCCAAGTAGGGGTCATATTATAGAGTTTTCATATAGAGCAAGGGTTTTAGAGATTCCGATTATAGACAACAATACAGACATTAACGGAAATCCGTTAAGAGTTTGGCTTGATGTTGATAAGAATATAATCCGAATGGAATTTAATGAGGTTGGAACAGTCAAAAATAGCATTGGGTCTTTTAAATTAAAAAATAAAAATCAAGTTGCAAACGATATTCAAACAGGCAAGCTTAAATTAATAAATTCAAAAACTCCAATCGGCGAAGAAATAACGTCGGCATCTCTAAATGGGATTTCAGTTGGATATTATGCTGTAAATGGATTTTTGGTCCCTGTTTATATTTTTGAAGCTTCTTCAATTACGGCGGACAAATCAAAAGGTGCCAGCTACTTTATAATGGAGGCCGTTGCAAAATGAAAACACGAATTATAAAAAAACTTACATCGATAATTTTGCTTTTCGTAATATCCGCGCAAACTTTTTTTGCACCAAATTACACATATGCAGCAGAACCAGAGCCTGTAGATCCTGTATATGCATGCATGGGAGATCCATTAGCAGCCTATATGAATGCAGTAATTCAAGCTAAAGCCGACGGATTAATTCCAGCAAATGTACATCTTCTATCCCCTGCTTTTAACATGACCTCTTATACATTTACAAAAATTGTAGAGGCAATGAAAAATGCAAAGGATATAAATGGAAATCCAGCTCCAGCAAGGTTCGGAGAATTAGAAGGTATTGCAGGTAACGTTTATAACGTTTCAGGACAACCTATTTCGACTTATATGGAAACAGTTAAAGCTCAATTTAGTGGCCCATTTTTTATTACAGAAACCGGAACATTTGACCACTCTGCAAATGGGATTGCCTCGCTTAAAGAAGAACTTGGAAAAATTGGCGGTGATGGTTCATATAGGGCGGCCTTGTTATTTAATGGAACTAACACCAACGGTGGCTGGAGCCAACATGCATTTTCTGATGACATTATTAGAGAACTAGCTGGTGCAAGTGGGGGGAAATTAGGAATTAACTTTGCGACAGTGTACGATACTTCCACAGGAGAATATGATACTGCCTCTAGTTTAGGGGCTACGTGGACACTGGAAATAGCGCAATCCGTTGAACACACAAAAACAGGCATTCAAGCTGCCCGCGCAAAGAACATGATACCAATTGTCAGAATTGGAATTGGCGCAGATTCAGGAGGTTTTGATGATGTTAACGATTATATTGCATTTTTGGCAGCTATCGCTCCTGCCGGAGATCCAATCTACGCAATTGCTGGTCCAAACGAACCTGACCTAGAACCGTGGCTAACACCAGATTGCGATTTAGAATCACTCCCAGGACTTAGAAAAGCCTGTGAAGGACCATACAACGGCGAGCAACAACCTAATTTAACAGAAGTTATTGGTCATAATGGTCAAAAGCCATGGGAAATTTCTGGTTATTTTAGACAATTAAAACCAAATGTTTCCGATTTTGCAAAACAACTTTCTACAGAGCTAACTTTAAAAGGCCAGCAATATTTTCATACTAATTTTTCTTCTGTTGTTGATCAACTTGTTGGATCTGTAAAAACAAGTTCTCCTGATTATATTGAAACTAGAATTAAGGATTTCAAACCGCCTGCAACACTTGTTTCGCAAGTTCCAGGCTTTGACTATTTAGGATCATTCGAGGTTCAAAGCACTAGTAAACAGGAAGAGGAAAGTTATGTTGATTTTTCAAAAAGATTAATGCCTGCTGGCCCAACTGGTGCTGATCCAAAACAGCTCGGATCGAAGTCTGAAATCCCAGTTGAATTTATGGCGTGTTTGCAAAATCCAGTTTGTAATGCATCTCAAAATTCAGTTGATGCAAAGAATAATTGTATTAAATCATCATATACTGGCATGTGTATTAGGAATGAAGATGGCAGTATTTCTGGAACAGGGACCGGAGCTGACAATTGTGAATGCGTAGGAGTAAATCCTAAAACGTCCTGCGTTGAAGTCGGAAGAAAATTTAAGTTTAATGGAACAGTTGACCTTATAGAGCCCCCAGAACTTTTTGCAATGGAAAGGGCATATTTAGATTTGAAACGAAAATACGTAAATACTCCAGTTGATTCTTTAAATGATAGATATCTTGCTTTAACCCCAGAAGTTATAGAGAAAAAACAAAAACTGGCAGAAAGACAAAACACACTAGCAGAAATTACAAATACTAAAGACGAAAGAACAACACTTGAAAAATTAATCGATCCTAACTTAGCTTCTGCAGATACACCACCACCTGCAACTCCTTGCAATCCAGCGACGCATCGATATCAATGCGCAGCAGGGTGCACAGAAGAAGGTTGCTATGGAATTCCTAATCAAGGACCAATTTGGAGGCCAGAATTAAGTCTAGATAACAACGGAAACCCAACCTACGCAGTTTGTATGATTGGCGAAGGCCAAAATTGTAATCTTGACCATATTTCTATAAAGGTCGAAGGCCAAGGACCTGATGGTGGAAGTGGAAGCCTTTACACAAATAATAACGGTTGCTATACAGCCGGAAACGGTGGAAGCAGTGACCAATCAAAAAACCTACCCCCTTTAACAGGTTCCCAATATCAAATCCCCCCAGGCGGTGGATGCATTGACGTAAATTTTGCAATCGCAGGAGGTAGAACTGGCAACTGTCCTGATATGAGTCAATCACTGTCTCAAACTTGTAAACTATGCAGAGACGCTAGTGGCATAACTACATCAACGTGCGAACCTGGTCCAAAACCTCCAGAAAAAATCGTAGATTGCAGAGATTGTGGATCATGGGCACCGCCATATGCGTGTGAAAAACTCGACAAACCAGTTCTAATTTCCAAAAAAGAATGTACAGATGGAGTGTGTACAACTGCTGTTGACCTAAATGCAGTCGGGGTGGAATATCCTGCTGACGTACCTGTAGGTAACGATTGGACATGGACATCAGCTTTCGAATCAGTTATTGATTGGTTCAAGAATTTCTTTGGTGGATCAGGGGACACCAGAAGCTTTGGTGCATTAAAATGCAAGAAGCAATCGTCTGAAACAAACTGCTATAAACCGGCCGGTGGACAAGCACATTCTGGATCATGTATTTCAGATGAAAAGCTCCCCCCAAAGAATTATCATGACCAAGAAGACGGCTCCGGCAATTGGGTCTGCGCCTACAAGGTCGATAAGTATCTTTTGTATGCTTATCCGGAAACTTTTAATAGTGATTTGAATAAAAATAGATCATCAGACATGCAGATTAATAATGCGCTTTTTAAAGTTCCGCAAATCACCGATGAGTATTTTGAACCTGAATATGCAATGGCCAACGTATCTTTCAAGCTTGAAATTGATACAACCAAAAACACTTTAAAAGGTACAACTACTAGTGAATTAATCGGCGATAATGATAGACCTGGAGATGAAGGGTCTTTCACCGACCCAAACAGCTATTTGTTTTTAGAAACTCCAGCCGATGAGTCGACTAAGTCTATGAATATCGGCTATTATAATTTTTATCAACCGCAAGCTAGTGGTTATTGTTTGAGTCAGTCTTATTTGGCTTTACCTGGCGCAGAAAGGTCTCCTCTTTGTGACCCATTCTCTTTTGCTGGAACAGTTTCATCTAGTATTCCGTTTGATTTACTTGATCCAGGAGCACCAGCCTCTACATCAACAGATGTAGAAGGTGCGGTAAATGCTGCAAGTAGCAATAATGGTATCCCGGCTGCAGTATTAAAAGCTATTTTGGAAGTCGAATACGGAACTGCGGACTTTAAACAATCGGAATATGTTTGCGATAGAAATTCATATAATGCTACAGGTCCTATGCAAATTACAGATGGAACAGTTTCGGGCAACTTGAGGGGTAATGAAGCAACAACGTGGAATATTCGAACCGATTGGGCTGTAGGCGAAGATTATAGTTCTGACGGCAGATGTCAAATCGGAATTGCAATGGAAATTGCTGCAAGAATATTAAAAGACAAAGCTCAAACTGCAGCCAATAATAATCTTATACCTAACGTAGATTTTAATAATCCTGCAACAGCGATTTACGCATCAGGAGGATATTATGGCGAATGGACATGCGAACCAGATGCGGCAACACAAGGCAGATGGGGCAGAAATATAAGCTATTGCGACTACTTCATATTCAGAGTTGGACTTCATGGAGGGTATCCGGGTCAAGTATGTACAACTCTTAGCCCAACATGCGATGGTGTTGGACCGTTTGATGATGGAGCTGGAGCTACCGGCGGCCCAACACAAGGCACGAAGGTTGAAACACCTGTGAATCAGGTTTCTTCACCTACTGTTACAAATCCAAAGGGTGATACGCCGGTTCAAAAAGGGTTTTTGATTGATGTCCAAAATCTTATGAATAAGTATAAGGATCAAATAAAATCAGATACGCCAACAATGGAAGATCTTCCCCCAGAGATGATTGCCGAGATTAAGGCTTTGGCAGAAAAGTATAAGAAGTAAAAAACTTATTAATTACAAAACAACCTTGTAGTTTAGGCTGATTTTATCAACTGGATAGTTTCCAAAGTAATCAAATATCCAAGGGTTTTTGAATATAAATTTTTCATAAATTCCTGGTTTTGTGTAAGCAATCGGCATTTTTAAAAGATAATAAGCCGTTTTAAAATTCTTGTTTTCAACTTTTAAGTTTGATGTATAAATAATAATCGGATCTTTTATTCCTAAAAACTTTAGAATCAATTTATCAAATCGACTGAATTCGCTATTTAAGATGCAAAAATTCTTTTCAGAATTTTTGCCGTAAATTCCAACAAGATCAATTGCTTTCATAAATTTAAAATACTTTGTATATTTTTTGAACTTTTTTAAAATGACTTTCGAATCTGTTATCCGATTCATGTGAGCCGCCAATTTTTCTTCAAAATTCCAACCAGGTAAGCCCAAATAAATATCATCAAACAAAACAATCTTTCCTGATTTCGCGAGCTTCCAAATTTCCTCATTAATTTCATCCCTCTTATATTGTTTTGAAATATCTTTTGTAATAAAAAAATCTAAAACCGAGGCCCTTGTTGGTAAATAATCGATCGAATCGAAAAATTTTAAAGTTAATATAATATCAACCATGTGAATCTAAAGCCTCGTTTACAAGTTTGTCAGCCAAAGAATTCGCCTCTCTTCTGACATGATTAAAACTTATTTGCTTAAATTTAGACTTTAAAATAGTTACTTCTGAATGCAAAAGCTTAAGATTTTCGTCCTTCACCTTATACAAACCATTTACTTGCTTAACAACAAGTTCACTATCCAAAAAACACGAAAGCGAAGAGATGTCTAACTCCAAAGCAATCGACAAACCTTTAATAAGTGCGGAATATTCCGAAACATTATTAGTCGCAATTCCAATATATTCTTTAAACTGTTTTACAACTTCACCAGAAGAATTTTTAATAACACAACCAATTGCAGATGGGCCTGGATTTCCCCTTGCACCACCATCAGTATTTAATGTAAACGTATCAAACATATCCATATACTATACCAATTTTACTTAAAGCTGATAGACTAAATTTAACTGCCATGCCAAAAGTTTTATTAATAGACGACAACGAAATATCCTCATTTTTGAAAGATGCTTTATCGCAAAATGGGCATATTGTCGAAATCGAAAAACTTGGCGAAATCAATAACTACACATACAAAGATTTATCTGCAGTTATAGATTTAACAAACGCCGTACAAAGGGAAGATTCATCAAAATTATTTATACACAACACTGGAGCAGTAAAACAGCTCATGGATGCAGCAAAAGTCAGCGGAGCTCCTTACCTTTTTGTATATAAAGAAAATCCAAATGCAAAAACGGAAGACTCAATTAACATCGCAATCGACTTTATTTCACAATATGGAAAAGAAGACGGATACAAATCAACGACAATTCAAATTGAAGATATATACGGTCAAAACATAAACACATCACAAAGTCTAAACAACCTAATATCAAATATTCTGGGAAATAAACCTATCAAAATAGTAAAAGATGTAAACGATATTTACCTAATGCACCAAACTGATTTTATATCTGGAATCGAAAAAATCTTGGAAGATTTTAAAACTGGCGAATCAAAATCTCAATTCACGCTATTTAATCCAGAACCAATTACAGAAATCGAAATGGTCCACTTCATAAAAGACTTAACGGACTTAAAAACAAACATCGAATACGCGGAAAACTCAGAATTTGAAACAGATATTGTAGATTCAGAAACAAATTCATACTTTCCTAATAATTGGGAACCTACAATTACACTTGAAAAAGGGATCCAAGATCTTTTCAAAAAATACGACATACCAATAAAAGGCGAAGAGCGCGAGGAACTTTCAAGTATTCAAATAAGACTTTCACAAGACCTATTTTCTGAACGAGCAAAACTGAACATGCAGTATGAAAAAAAGAACACAGAACTCGAAGACAAAATAGCGATGCTAGAAAAAAGGTTACAAGAACCAAATGTTGCGCCGCCCGCGCATACAGATAACAAACCAAATAAATCACAAAAACCAATTCCTACAAAAAAGATCATAAAACTTGGGGCGGCGCTCGCATTAATTCTTGCGCTTCCCTCATTTGTTTTCATTTATTCTGTAGGAACATCCATACAAAATATAGACCTTGCACAAAAAGCATTTAATAAAATCGATTTAAAATCTGCAAATGAAATAAGCAAAAAAGCGTACGACAAACTTCACAATATTGAATCGATTCCACTTCCAATACTCGCAATTTCAAATTTGTTTGGAGTCCAAAAAGCAGATGCATATAGTCTTTTAAATACAAGTAAAAATCTTTCAGAAATGATATATTTTGCGTCCTCATTTGGATCTAGCGAAAAAGCAAGCGAAGCTGAAGATTACAAAAATGTCCTTGGAGCACAAACGGATCAAACTAAAGATATTGAACTCGAAAAAGCCTTTGAGCTTGCAAACTTAGTCGAAGCCAACACGTCCAATATATATAACAAAACAAAAATTGATGAATTCATAAAAAAGAACAAATCGATAATCGAAAATATGAAAAATATTAATCCAGTATTACGAGATTTACTTGGATATACCTCAAATCAAACATACCTATTACTATTCCAAGACACAGACGAAATAAGACCAACTGGTGGAAAAATAAAAGAATATGCGGTTTTAAAAATTGAAAATGGCAAATTTCAAATAACCAAAACTGGACCAATATCAGAAATTGACGAACAATTGGAATTAAACAACGTACTTGAAAAATCGCCAGAAGAATTAAGTTTAGCTTTTAATGACGATCTATTTCATCTTAAAGATGCAAATTGGAATCCAGACTTTAGAAAAAGCGCAATAAAAATAGAGGGGTTATATCAGTCAGGTACAAAATCAGAAATAAATGGCGTAATATCAATAAATTACACTTTTATAAAGTCGCTTTCTACAAATAACAGCAACAAAAGCTTAAGCGCAATATTTGATGAAATTTTTAAAGAAGGCGTTCCTCAAAGTCCTCTAATTCATTCACTTTTAAGCGGGCTTTTAACAAAAGATATTCAGGTCTTTAATGAAAACGAAAAAATAATGAATGCTTTATCAAAGAATAATTGGACAGGCGAAATTACAAAATCAAATTCGAATGATTATCTATACATCGTGGACACAAACCTAGGAAAAAACTCTGTTAACAAGCACATAGAAAAAGCTACTTCGTATAAAGCATATCTTCCAACTGATGATTCAGGATTATCAAGAGATTTAATTATTACTTACAAAAATAATTCAGAAGAAATAAATTCAGGTGACTCACAATACATAAATTATTTAAGAGTTTATGTTCCAAATGATGCTTTATTAAATTCCGCAAAACTTGTATCAGAAACAGGCGAAACAAACATAGTGCGAAGTATAAAGTCAGAAGCTTCTGGCGAATACACAACGTATTCAACTGATATTTTAGTAATGCCTGGAAAAACTGTTTCTTTAGTTCTAAATTACGAATCAGCTCCAAAATCAGTGGACGAAAAGTTCTTTACACTATCAGTTCAAAAACAATCAGGAACAAAATCGGAAGAATTAAATTTGGAAATCGGAAACACATCAAAAAGCTTAAAACTAGAAAAGGACGAAGTCCTAAAATTTCCCCTTTGAAGAAAGTCGCTTGCGATGCTAGAATATTCCAGTCTTGATTGAATATATGGAATTGAATAAAAATTTAAGAAACAAATCACGACCTGCCAATAACAAAGTTAAAAAGGATACTGTAAACAAGGGAAAGGTTACGTATCAAGAGATTTTGCAATTGAAATCATTATTTAGGTCAGAAATTAATAACTTATGGAAATATCTGCAACAAAAAGAACAATTAAAGGCTCAAAAGTAAAACAACTTCGAAATCAAGGTTTGATTCCTGGATCGATTTTTTCAACAAAATCATCAAGAGCAAAGGCCGAATCTACTGATATATCAAT
This sequence comes from candidate division WWE3 bacterium, assembly GCA_943354835.1. GTDB lineage: Bacteria > Patescibacteriota > WWE3 > 2-01-FULL-39-13 > 2-01-FULL-39-13. The sequence continues at coordinate 174,873 of CALRDH010000001.1, forward strand.
TGAACAAATCTCATTTTTGAAGCTTTATAAAGAAGCAGGAGAATCAACTTTAATCAAAGTAAAAATCGAAAGCGATAAAACAAGAGAATGCTTAATTTCTGAAGTTCAATTTCATCCAGTAACTTTAAATATAAGAAGCGTAAATTTTTACGAAGTCGATCTTACCGAAAAAATTACCGCAAATATACCTGTTGAAATAATTGGCGAAGAACTAAATCCAATCATAAAATCAGGTGATGCAATCTTATTGAGTGTTTTATCTGAAATCGAAGTTGAATGTTTACCAAGAGATCTTCCACAACACTTTGAAGTAGATGTAAGTAAACTTCGTGAAGTCGGCGACATGATATCAATTGCAGACGCGATTCATGTTGATGAATCCAAAGTAACAATTTTAACTGACAAAACAGAAATCTTAGTCAAACTCGACCACGCACAGCAACAAGAAGAAGTAGTCGAAGAAGCCAAATCTGTTGATGATGTAGAAGTCTTAGATAAAGGCAAGAAAGAAGACGATGAAGAAGAAGGCGGCGAAAAATCAGATTCCAAATCCGATCAAAGCTAAAAATTCTTTGTTTTTACCTTTTTTACCTTCAATTGGAGATTCAACAATTTCCTTTAAATTTAATCCTAAATTCATAATTTCTAATTTAACTTTATCTAAAACTTCTGGAAGTTTTTCTTCTAAAACCTTTCCGCCTCGCAAAAATGATTTATCAGCTTCATAGTGTGGTTTAATAAGTGAAACAATAACGCCATTTTCGTTCAACATTTCTTTTGCTTTTGGCAAAACTATTTTTTGAGGAGTCCATCCCAAATCAATACAAATAAAATCTAGTTTTTCAGGGAGCAATACATATAAAGCATTTGTTCTTTCCATAACAACAACACGAGGGTCATTTCGTAAGCCCCAATTTAATTCACCATATGCGGTATCTATCGCATAAACTTTTTTAGCATCCCGCTTTAAAAGGCAGTCTACAAATCCACCTGTACTACACCCAAGATCAGCACAAACTAAATCAGAAACATTTAAATTGAAATGATTTAACGCGAAATCTAATTTAAAACCGGCACGTGAAACAAAAGTGGAAGTTATATCGGCCATTTTGAAATAATAATATATTTGGATTCTGATTTCGGCTTTGAAATTTCTTTCCAAACGGCCTCGGTCACAAAAGGCATAAAAGGATGCAAAAGTTTGATTGCGGAAAGAAATGATCTTCTTAATGTAAACATGGCTGATACATCACTTCGTGACTTTATAGACTCTAAATAATCATTGGCTAAGGTGTTCCAAATAAAATCATAAATTGATTCGCCGGCAAGTTTAAATTTATATCTATCCAAATCTTTCGTTACACTTTCTATTAATGACTTTAGCTTCGATAGAAGCTCTTTATCTTCTTTCTGCAAATCAGAATCAGACATTTCATCTGGAATATTTAAGTGATCATCCTCTATTTTTTGATTAATAAACCTTGAAACATTCCAAATCTTATTTGCAAAATTTCTAAAGCCACGGACTTTATCTTCATCAAATGGAGAAAACTTCGCTTCTGTATTTCCGCCAACGATAAGACCCATACGCAAAGCATCCGCGCCGTACTTTTCGATCATTTCGACAGGATTCACTCCATTATTTTTGCTCTTACTCATTTTTCTTCCGTCTTTTCCCGTAACCATTCCATGAAAATAAACATTTTTAAAAGGAATCTCCCCAGTTAAATAAAGCCCAAACATAATCATTCGAGCGATCCAGAAAAACATGATGTCATAACCAGAATCCAAAAAATCAGTTGGATAATATTTCTTGAAATCAGAAGAATCTGGATATTTTGTAGTTGTTAGCGGCCATTGGCCAGAACTAAACCAAGTATCAAAAGTATCTGTTTCTTGTAAAAAGTCATCTCCTGGAGAATCTTTTTGAATTAAATATTTAGCATCTTTTGAAGGAATCACTTTTTGAAGACCAGATTTAATTTCGTCAAGGGAGTAATCTTTTCCGTTGTTTGTCCCTAACATTTGTTTCAAATTACCAGAGCGATAAACTCCCGATTTATCAACAAACGTTACCTGCAAATCAGGATTTTCGGAAATGCTATACCAAGCAGGAATCCTAATTCCAAAAACAGTTTGCCTACTTATTGGCCAAGGCTTTTTTTCTTTGATCCATCTTAAAGTGTCTCTTTTCCATTCTGGCAAATTGAACTTAACTTCGTTTTTTTCAATTGCGGAAATTACAGGATCCAAAAGTTTATCCATATTTATAAACCAATTTGGAAGAATCATCGGTTCTATAACATTTCCTTCTTTATAATCAACAAGAACGCGATTTTCATACTTATCATTTATTTTTTCTATCGCGCCTTTTTCTTGTAAAATTTCAACGACTTTTTTGCGTGCCGCAGATGGAAAAAGTCCCGCTACTTCGCCTGCAAATTCGTTCATACGTCCGTCAAGATTTATAAGCGAAATGACGCTAAGACCATGTTTTTTGCCGATTTTATAGTCATTAAAATCATGGCCAGGAGTAATTTTTAAACATCCTGTTCCAAACTCAATATCCACATATTCATCTTCAATAACAGGGATTTCCTCGTTTGTTAAAGGATTAATAACTTTTTTACCAACAAAATCTTTATATCTTTTATCATTTGGATTAACTGCAATAGCAACATCTGCATAAATAGTTTCTGGGCGGACAGTTGCAACTGTCATATATAAGGGTAGCCCTTCTTTTTTAGGGGTCGCCCCGATTGCGTATTTGACATAGTACAAAGGCGAAACAGAATCCTTATAATCTGTCTCTAAATCGCTAAATGTTGTTCCATAAAAAGTCGAATAGTTGACCATATAGCCTTCACGATAAACCAAGCCTTCGTTGTACATTTTGATGAAAGTATCGTAAACAATATCAATAACTTTTTGACCAAGCATAAAAGTATTTCGATCCCAATCGGCGCTCATACCCAAAAGTTTTAATTGATTAATCGCCGTATCTGAATTTTCTTTAACGAAATTTAAAACATCTTTATAAAAAGTATCGCGATCAAAATCAAAACGGCTTTTGCCCTCGGCCTTAAGTTTTTTTTCATAAACATATTGAGTTTCAAAACCTGCATGATCAGTACCAGGAAGATAAAGAGCATCAAAACCTTGCATTCTTTTATATCGAATCATGATGTCTTGCAATGAATACGTTGCATGTCCACAATGAATCGGCGCATTTGCATTTGGAGGAGGCATCAAAACACTATAGGGGAGATTGTTCCCACCTTTTTCTCTTAGCGTTTTCGCCCCTTCGGGCGAAAACGCACCAATCTTCTCCCACATTTCATAAACTTCTTTTTCTAATGTCTTATGATCGTAAGTTTTGTTCATTTTGATAAAACGGCTTTAACTACTTTTAAATCTGTCAGTGCGTCGGATCCCAAATCAATTGCTGCTTTTAATGCTTGAGAATAATTATCGTTTCCAGAATTATCAGTAATAAAAGATGTATCCGAACTTAAACCTGTTTCTGCCGACATAAATAAGTATGGAATATCCTTCAACTCTGACTTAATACTTTTATCGCTATATGTGTATCCGATATTATCTATCTTTAAGGTTTCAGCAAACAACATCTTTTGTTGAGAAGGCTGACTTAACCAATTTAAAAAATCCCAAGCCGCGTTTTTTTGATCTTCGTCTAAATCAGCACTTACGGCTTCAACCCAAAGTGAAGCCCAATCTTTTTGTTTTATTTTGCCATCAATTCCAGGAAGTTGAGGAACACCGGTAACTCCAAATTTCAAGGTCGGATTGATGCTTAAAATCTTTTGAATATCAGCTTTTTTCGCAAACATCATAGCAACTTTTTCAGTTGCAAAAGCCAATGTTGAATTTTGCATTGAACTATTCCAAACTTTATCTTTAGTTGCAAAGCTTCTATAAAAAGTCAAAGCGGCGGTTGCTGCCTCTGTATCTAAGCCTGATGGAATACTTACTCCACTTTGAGAAAGCATGAGTCCAAAAACATCTGTTGAGTTTGAAACATTTAATGCAGTCCCAAGTGCTAATCCACCTCTTGAAATTGCATCACCATTTTTTATCGTTAATTTCATAGCAAGAACACGAAGATCTTCCCATGTAACTGGCTTTTGAAGACCTGCCTGGTCAAACATATTAATGTTATATAAAAGGACAAGACCATCGTGTTCAAGTGGAACACAATAAATTTCACCAGTTGAAGTACTACATTCCGAATATGCGATAGGATAAAAACGGTTTTTATATGAAGAAACATTTGAAAGTTCACCACGGGCTCCCGTTAATTCCGGAAAATATTTCGAAACCCAAGTCGAATGAATTCTAAAAATAGAAGGCCCAGTTGCTTCTTTTAATCTAGCTAACAATGTTGCTCTATACCTAACTAAATCATCAAACTGCCTATCTGAATAATTGATTGTAATGTTTGGATGAATCTTCATATATTCGCCAATTAATAGCTTCATTGCTGATTCAGGCTCATTTATTCCCCAATATTCTAAAGTAACTGGCTTTAATGAAGGAGCCTTTTCTTTATTCATAAACATTAAAGAAGAAGCTCCAATAATAAGGACCAAAAGAAGAACTCCTGCAATTATAAATTTCTTATTTATCGACATTATTTTTGAGAATGGATTCATATGCAAACGATTTTATCGGAAGAGAGCCATATTATCAACTAAATCCGAAGCAACTAATCCAAAATAACCGATAGCTAAACATACCTAATAACTTAGTAATTTAATATAGGTCATTGTTGGCAAGTGGCACTTTTCTCAACAGTACTTAACCCAAAAAGGTGAAATTAATTAACACTAACCGAATACTGATATAAGAGGAAATTAAATATGACAAAATTCTAAACGTTTAGCATCACTGAAGAAAATGAAATATCAACAAATGTTAAACGAGATATTGCTGGTATCTAAATGTTTTCTAATGTTATAAACATATCCACACTCCCTACTACATCTACTTCTGTATTTTAAATTCATATTTAGTTACTAAGTAAAACGGGATAACTTTTATTCAGAAGACAAAATGTTATTTTTAATTTGATCTATTTCTTTTGTAAAATCCAAATCGCTTTTTATTAAATTGATTACCTTTTCTACACCATGAACAATTGTCGAATGATCTCTACTTCCTATAAATTCGCCGATAACTTGAAAACCAGAAGCAGTCAAATCCCTTATAAAGTACATACATACTTGTCTTGGCAAAACGAAAGTTTTAAGTCTTCTATTACCTTTTATATCTTTTATTGTTACTCCGTAATATTTTGCAACTTCTCTAATTATTGAAGAAGGTGTGATTCTACTTTGTTTTTGTTTTTCAATCTTGCCTATTATTGATGAGGCCAATTCTTTATTTAGATCCTTTCCCTGACTTTTTGCAGTAGTTACTGTTTGAAGTAGTTTTGCTTCAAGTTCGCGAATGTTGCTTTCGACGGCTGATGCAATATATTCCATCGCGTCATCGGGCGCATTTAATTTTAGTTCTTCATTTTTAGATCTTAATATTGCAAGTCTTGTTTCGTAGTCTGGCTTTTGAATATCAGCTATCATTCCGCTTGCAAATCTAGATGAAAGTCTTTCTTCAAGCGTTCTTATTTCATGGGGCGCACGGTCTGAAGTCAAAATAATCTGTTTATGATTCATATAAAGAGTATTAAATGTGTGGAAAAATTCTTCTTGTGTGGCGTCTTTTCCTGCAATTGAGTGGACGTCGTCGATTATTAAAACGTCAACATTTCTATATTTCTTTTTTAAAGCAGTCCTTTTTGTGCTGTTGCCTTTTCCTCTTTGAATTGCGTCTATTACTTCATTTAGGAATTCTTCACCTGTTTTGTAGATGATTACTTTATCTGGATGTTTTTTTAGGATTTCATTTCCAATTGCTTGAATTAAGTGAGTTTTTCCAAGTCCGACGCTTGAATATAAGAAAAATGGGTTATAAATTTTCCCAGGAGCATCTGCAATTGCGGTTGATACTGCATATGCTAAACGGTTGTTATTACCAACTATAAATCTAGAAAATGAATATTGGCTATTTATCCCATATTCACGGGCTTTTGAAAAAGCATTTTCTTCTAATATGTCGTCATCTTGTTTGAAAAGTGGACCTAGGTCGTTTATTGAAATTTGTGTTGGTTCTTTTTTTGTAACAGTGAACATTAAACGAAATTCTGGACCGATTATTTTTGCACAGACTTCTTTTATATGTCCATAAAGTCTTTCTTCTATAAAATTTCTTTGGAATTCACTTGAGGTTGTTATTTCGATTACTTTGTCCGTTTCATCGATCCTTTTTATATAGCAACCAGGCACATAAGCTTTAAAATATGAAGGATTTGCAACTATTTCTAGTTCACCTTTCACTGATTTCCAAATTTCATCTAGTCTTGTATCTTTCACGATACGGTCATTCTATTCATTGAGTTATCCACAGTCAACGGTTATTTATCCACGTAAGGGACTCCGCGTCCTGTAACAATATACACATTGCTTACTTATTATTCATTGTGTTAAAATCCTCACAATTATGCCTAAAAGAACCTGGCAACCAAAAGTAAAAAAAGGAAATAGAAAGCACGGATTCCTTAAAAGAATGCTTACAAAAGCAGGACGAAACGTCTTAAAACGAAGACGTGCAAAAGGAAGAACACGGCTTGCTGTTGATCGTGGATGGGTAGCTTAATATTTCATTAATGTACAGCCGAAAATATAGTTTGAAAACAAGATACAGTTTTCGAAATACATTAAATAGTGAAAGTAGCTACTCTTCAAAATCCCTTCTAATAAAATATAAAAGATCTGATGATTTGAAGTTTGGAATAATAACTTCTAATCGGTTTTCTAAAAAAGCCGTTACCCAAAATAAAATTAGGCGATATATAGCAGGTTCTATACAAAAAAATGTATCGAAATTTCCAATTAACTACAATTTCGTATTCATTCCAAAAAAAACTGTTCTGTTTAATGATAAAGTATCAATAGATGCTAAAGAAATTGATTTTGAAATCAATACGTTTTTATCAAAAATGGTTTTCGTTTGACCAAGGTTTTCTTGGTAAACTTTTTCATTTAAAAGTCTGTCGTTTCGAACCATTTTGTTCAGAGTATACATATCAAGCAATCGACAAGTACGGTATTTTTAAAGGATCATTTATGGGAATCTATAGAATATTAAGATGTAATCCATTTTCAAAAGGTGGCCTTGATCCTGTACAATAAATCATTATGAATATTTTTACAGAAAGCTGGAATTTACTTTTATATCTTCCTTTACTAAATTTGCTAATAGCTTTTTATCACTTACTTTTTGATAATCTAGGACTTGCAATTATAGCTATTACAGTTTTGATAAAAGTCGTTACATACCCGCTTACTAAACCTTCAATTATTGCGGCTCAAAAGCAAAAGGAGCTTCAGCCACAAATTGAAAAGTTAAAATTAAAATATAAAAATAAACAAGAATTTGCACAAAAGCAGATGGAACTATTTAAGCAAAACGGTATAAATCCCGTTGCTGGTTGTTTGCCACAGATTATTCAATTTATTGTTGTTATCGCTTTATATAAAGCTTTCACAGATATTCTTAACGCAAACGGAGTTTTGATAAGTGAGATGAATCGTCTTTTATATAATTTTGACTATCTTAAATTCGCAAGTGATGCAACATTGAATACCAACTTTTTGTATCTTAATTTAGCAAAAGCTGATCAATTTTATATTATGCCAGTATTGTCAGCAGCTTCACAATTTCTTTTGTCCAAATACATGATGAGTTCGTCTAAAAAGATAGAAAAGGTTGTTTTGGATACTCCTGACAAGAAAGATGATTTTATGTATAATATGCAAGAACAAATGATGTATATGATGCCAATAATGACATTGGTCATAGGCATAAGTTTGCCGTCAGGTTTGGTTTTATACTGGTTTGTTTCAACCCTGCTAGCTGTATTTCAGTACATGATTCTTAATAAAAACAAAAATGGATCAAAATGATATTAAAAATAAAATAAATGAAAAGCTAGGCCAGATGCTTGATTTGCTTGGCATAAAATATGAAATCGAATTTGTAGAATCAGAAGCTGACTCAATTAAGTTAGAAATAAAAACAGAACAATCCAACTTATTAATCGGATACCACGGAGAAACATTAAGTTCACTACAACACATAATAAATGTAATGCTATTCAAAGAATATGAAGAGCAAATTAGAGTTGTTATTGATATATCAGGTTATAGACAAGAAAGAGAAAGAAAACTTATAGAACTTGCAATAAGCGCTGCAGATAAAGCCAGGTTTATTAATAAGTCTGTTGCTTTATATCCTATGAATAGCTATGAAAGAAAAATAGTGCATGAAAAGATATCTGCACTCGAAGGTGTTTCTTCGATATCAGAAGGTGAAGGTTACAATAGAAGAGTAATCATCGTACCTCAAAGTAGTTCTTCATCATAAAATGAAATTCACTGTTATCAGAGAAAATCTATCAAACGCTTTAAACGTAGTAAGCAAAGCTGTAAACCAAAGAAGCCCTTTGCCCATACTTTCAAATATTTTAATAAAAACAGAAAAGGGAATGGTTCAACTTTTCGCATCAGATTTGCAAATGAGCATTTCTGCAAGAGTTGGAGCAAAAATTGATGAGCCTGGTGAAATTACAGTTCCTGCAAAAATACTTATAGAATTTGTAAATCAAGTAAATTCGGACAAAATCGATTTTTCTTTAAGTGGCTCGGTTTTGAAATTATCAACAGATAAAGTAAATGCAAAATTAACAGGGATTCCCGCATCGGAATTTCCAGTAATGGATCGACCTGATAAAGGATACGAAGTTACTTTGCCATCAGAATTATTCTCAAAAGCAATACAAAAAATCCAATATGTTGTTGCCGTTGATGAAGGAAGGCCTGTTTTAACTGGAATCTATTTCAAGATATCAAAAAATGAATTGGTGATTGCTGGAACTGATGGCTATAGAATGGCTGAATATTCGATGGGTTTGCAAGCGTCACCTCTTGGAATTAAAGAAGATGAAGTTGTTTCTTGTGTTGTGCCGGCAAAGGCTTTTTCTGAAAATATAAAAGCCTTTGCCGGCAAGGCTTCCGACATAACATTTACGATTTTCCCAGAAAATAATGTTGTGACGCTAAAAGCCGATGATTATGAAGCGCAAATTAGACTTATAGATGGTGAATATCCAGATTATATTTCAGTTGTTCCTTCTGATTTTACAACTACAGTAACAATCGATTCTAATGAGTTTTCTAACGGTATAAAACTCGCAAGTATTTTTGCTCGTGATATTGGAAATATGATAAAGCTTGTAATTAAAGATGGAGTCATTGAATCAATTTCACAGCCTTCAGAATCTGGAAGTAATGTCACAAAAATGTCTGCAGATTTAGAAGGTGAAGATATTTCAATTGCTTTTAATGCTAAGTATCTTTTGGATTTTGTAAGTAATCAAAACTCAAGTGGAGAAATTATATTTAAAACAAGTGATCCTTTAAAGCCTGTTTTGTTTTCTATAAATGGTGAAGAAAATTACTTCGTAGGTGGAAAGAAAGTCCCTGGATTTAAAAGGTATTTTCACCTCATTATGCCAATGAAGTCGAGTTGGTAAATTTTACGACTGATCTATTTGAATTGTTCCGTTTTTGAAATCTTCATTTCCTTCTTGCCCAGATGAATATGGATTTGGCATTTGCGGTGCCTGTGTATTTATATTTGCAGCGGCTGCTGCGGCTTTATTTGTAAGGTCTGCAATTGTTGCATCATCTTTTTGTCTTTGCGCGATTTCTCTTGGATTTGTTGTTATAAGTTCATGTTCTGATTGCGAAGCTTTTACTTGCATTGCAACATGATTTGTTCCTGCAAAAAATAGACCTTCTCCAATTCCAGCTGATAAAAGGAAGTTTTTTTCTCCGTCTGATAGATAGAAAACTTCGGCGATTTTATCAATCGCTGCTGGATGTTGTTTCAAAAGAATTTGTATTGATGAGTTTGTAACAACTGCTTTTCCATATTCAGTACTTAAAAAGTCATTTACGTCTTGTGTAATTGTTGTCAATCCAAGGTAATATTTTCTAGCTCTTTTTGCGAGTGAATAAACAAAAGCTGCTGAATCTGGATACCTCATTAATGTCCAGGCCTCATCTAAAAGTAGCAACCTCTTTTTTAAGTCGTGTTTTACTTTTGTCCAAATGAAATCCAAAATCATAAACATGGCAATTGGTCTAAGTACGTCTTCAAGATTTCGAATTGAAAAGACTGTAAAACTATTGTCCAAATTAACATTTGATCTTTGATCAAAAACTCCTGCTAAAGATCCTTTAATGTATCTTTCCATTTTTTCTGCAAGCGACTTTGACTCTGGCTCATCCATTGCTTGTAGGACCTTGTATAGGTCTTCTAAGAGAGGCGGTTCATTTGTTTGAGTTGTTGGGTCTTGTGTAATTCCTTTTAGTCGATATGTGTCTACAAGAGCTCTGTCTAGAATTGCAGATTCCGAACTCGAAAGATCTCCAAGCATTATTCTAAATAGTGCATGAAGGCTTAGGATTTTTAAGCTTAATTGATCTTCTAATTCTGGAATTTTTGGTAAATCAAATGGATTTATTTTTGTTGAGCTATTAACGCTAAAGTCTAAATATTCTCCGCCAACAGCATCGCATAATCTTTTGTATTCTGTTTCTGGGTCAATTACGATTATGTCGATTCCAAAAATCAGTGACCTTAATGCTTCAAGTTTAATTAGGTATGATTTTCCAGCTCCTGATTTTGCGAATATTACAGAGTTCGCATTTTCAAGTGAGAACCTATCAAAAATTATCAACGATCCGTTGTGTCGATTTAATCCGTATAAAATTCCTTCACTTGAAGTTAATTCGCTTGAAGTGAAAGGAAATGTCGTTGCAACAGAAGTTGTGTCCATGTTTCTTATAACTTTTAATTTATCTAAACATGTTGGAATTGTTGACTGAAAGGCAGCTTCCATATCTAACGTTGCCTTTTTGGAGATTAAAGATAAAGATCCAAGAGTCGATTCTACTTGATATGTTATGTTGTTTAGAACCTCTAGTGTGTCAGCAGAAACTGTAAGATAAAACGAAAAATGGAAAAATCTTTCAATTCCTTTTACCAGTTGTTCTTGAAGTGATTTTGCATCACCAAGTGCTGCTTGTACTGAAGGATCAATTACTTTACCTTTTTCTTTTGCAATGTTTATTGTCGCTTCCATTTCTGCGATTTTGCGTCTTAGATCGTCTAGAACGTTTCTTGCGTTCATAGGATAATAAAACATTGTGATTGTTATTGAATGGTCAAAGTTTATGATTGGTTCAAGCCAGTTTGCTCCGACAAATCTTGGGTATCCTGAAACAAATAATGTTCTAAAATATTTGTCGCCAATTTTTATATAGTTGTAATCGACCTCGATTGCACTTGGCGCAATAATATCTTTAACGCTTGGAATTCCTTTTGCCAATTTTCTTTCAGCACTTTCTTGAGTTTTTGCAGCTACTATTACCGCTGGTTTTTCGTCTTTTGTTTTCTTTCCAAAATTTAAATTCATTTTGTTTATGCAATCTTAGGTTCAACTAACGCTGATGTATAGTCTTCAACATTCCCTCTTAGTTTTTGTGATTGTGCTGTTTCGCTGTTGTAAATTTCATAAAAGAGTTTTATCAATTCTGTTGTGTTAAGTTGTTTTGCTTTAATTCCGATTCGTGCAAATTCTTTAATTATGAAATTCTTTTTTGGCTCTAAATCTGCGGTTGCTTCTTGTAATATTTTATCAATATTTATTCTTTGTTTACTTGAACTGCCACCGCTTATTCCAAACAACGAGGCGAATGCACTTCCGTTTCCGCCAATATCGAAAATTTTATAAGGGATAGATACGTAAAAATTTTTATCTAGTACGTTTTCTTTTGTTATAAGTTCATCTTGTATGAAGCTTCGATATTTTCTTATTTGATCACGAATTTTAGGATTTGGCTGTTTCTCTTCGATATCTTTAACTTTTTCTAAGTATTCAGTAATATCTATTCTTTTTGATCTTATCGTTACTTGAATTGGAAATGAAAGAGAATTTAAAAGTGAGCTGTATGCAGCAATTGCTGCGTCTTGTTCTTGAATAGATAACAGATCAAAATTAATAGCATTTGTTTCAAGAATGACAACTGCTCCGCCATCATTTAGCACAACCAAATTATCTCTAATATCAGCTATATCTAAATGATCTTGGGTTGTTGCTTTTATTTTTTTATTATTCATTGGCGATAAGATTAATAGGTCTGATCGGTTGTCCAAACGCTTCAACCGAAATTATATCAAACTTCTGTCCCCCTTTTATGGCTTCGACTGTATATCCTCCATTTGGTACGGCGGTTTGAGTTTTGAATTGTCCAAGCTGATTTGTTTTTAGTGCTCTCATGACGTCTCCGTTTGCATCTTTGATAATAACTACTGCACTTTCTAATAGATTTCCGTCTTTATCTTTTACTACGCCGTGTATGATATTTGCTTTTTGGTCAGCAACTTGAACTGTTTTCTTTCTCATGTGTGGAGGAAGATGTACATCTTGTTCATTTATCTCTGGTTGCGGAGTTTGAGTTTGCGCTTGTTCTTGTGTTTGTCCTTGCACTGCATCAGGGCTTACTTCTTCGAATTTTTTGCCTGGATTTTTTAATTCAAATAATTCCTTTTGTATAGCAGTTAGATGTTCTGTAAGTTGTTCGTTTTTAGATTTCAAATCTGTGACTTCTATTGAAAGTGTTTCTTTGTTTTCATTGTCTGTTAGATTTTCGAGATTGCTTGAACTCTTTTTAAGTTCTGAAGCTAGGTCTTCTTTTTCTTCTTTTAATTTGTTGAATTTTTCACTAAAGAAATCAATTCTGCTTTGTGCTTGAGCTTTTGCTTCTGGCTCTGTTTGCATTTCGTTTTTTGCTTTTTTAGTTACATCAAGTAATTCAGCAACCTTTTTTTCTAGCGATGATTCCTGCGATTTTAGATTTTTTATACTTTCTGCAACTATTGTTTTTGGAATTCTTGTTGTCGTTTTTATATTAATTTCACCTTTTAATTCAGCTGGAAGATTTGTCATTACCCTATCGACCTGATTTAATGATTCGTTTTTTATAATTACTTTTGGAATTGCTCTAAGCATTTCCATTTTCGAATCTATTTCACTTTTTTGAATTTCTTTTCTTTCTGGCATTTTTGGAGTTTCTTTTTTTTGTTCTTGTTTTGGCTCTGCTTGTGTTTTTATTTCTTGTTCTTCATTTTCGTCTTCGTCTATATCTGGAATTGTCAAAGTTTCTGTTATTGGTTCTTGATATCTAAGTCCACTTGGCATTCCTAAAGAAGGTGAAACCATAGGTTTTACGTTAATTGGCATGTTGCCTTCGTATGGTTTTGAGAAAGCGAATTGAATGTCTTCCATTCTTTTTGATTCAACTTTATCAAGGCTTGTCATTGATTCTGGAATTTGGCCAAGGTATTCGTCTAACTTATTTCTGCTTTTTGCTGGAGTAAGTGTGATGATTTCGTTTTTTATAATTTCCGCATAATCAGCTAAAAAATATGCAGGTGGAGAATATGTTTTTCTCCAGACCATTTGTGTCGGAGCAATCATTGCTTTTATAAAACTAACAAGCCATTTATCAAGTCCTCTTTCTTGAATAGGAATGAATGCAACCGCAATTGATAGTGCTCCTGAAATCGAAATAAAAATATATTTCCAAAACGTCGGAAGACCTGTTTTATAAAACGAATAAACGGCGACCATTCCTGCAAATAGATACATTAATTGACGGATTGTTAAATCGCCAATTACTCTAAACTCAACATCCATAACATTTTGTGGAACTGGATGTTGTCTGCTTGTTGATTGTTGCTCGTTAATTGGCACGGTTAAATGTTATATTCGAAATTGATTTCGCTTGATCGACGGGAGTTACCTCTCCGTTTGAAATATCTACTATAGAAAGACTCGCCGTTTGGAATTGATACAAAAGGCAATTTTCTCCAAGACAGCTATCGGCTTTTATACCGGCAATTTTATCTTGAGATATCCATGTTGGCAAAATAATTCCTCGTAGAATATTTCTATGTATATTCAATTTTGAATCATAAACTCCTAAAACTACATTAAGACCATTATCTTCATTTGACCAATACGCAAAAGATTCTCCGCTTGGTGAAACTTGAGGATTATAACCTATAAAGCTAGCAATTTCAGATTCACCTGTGTCGCCAATTGTTTTATATATTAATTTACCGTCTTTTTTATATCCAACTGTTTTGTTATCTATGAAAAATGGATCTGATGCATCAGCAACAAAATCTATTTGTATGCCATTAATTCTAAAAACATATAAGACAGGAAAACTTATTATCTGTTCGTTGTCTTTTCCACCTACGACTTTCTGTGCTAAAGAACTGAATGCAATAAATTGTCCGTCGTCAGTAAACATTACTTTTGAATACGTATTTGTAGTATCTTTGGAAAGAGGATTCCCTTTTAATATCGTATCTATTGTTCCGGATTTAAATCTTAAGTTTGTCTGTCCTCCCTCTTCGGAAATGTACGCAATATATTTTCTGTCAGGACTCCACTCAAAGCTATTTATTCTTGATGCCGCGGAAACCAATTCCGGTTTAAGTGAATTATTTATGATGTCATAAGAAAAAATCTCACATGCGGCTCCAACAGAAAGACATTTTGAGTATGTTATTACTTTTGGCTCCTTCCAGGAAATCGCAGTATAAATGCCATCTGCAGAAACTGGAACTTCAGCGATGAGAAGTTTTTCCTTAAAATCATCGGCTAAAGCAAAAATTGAATCGCCGTTTTTTATGTATGCAAAAAGATATTTAATTTCTGGAACAACAACTTCTGGTGGTGTTTCAGGTTCTGGCGGTTTTGGAGTTTCAGTTACTGGTTTTTTCATTTGGGTTGCGACAAAAACCGCAATTCCAATGACGATTACAATGATTCCAACAAAAAGAAATAGGCCGCGGAAGAGCTTTTTATAAAATGATTTTTCAATTAGAGGAAGTTTCTGAGCGAACTCAGAAACTTCCTCTTTAGTAACATTAGGAGCAGGTGTTTCCATCTTAAATAAAGTCTATCACATCATTCCTGGCATGCCGCCCATACCACCTTGTGGCATTCCGGCAGATTCAGCTTTTTCTTCTGGTTCATCCGCTATAAGTGCGTCTGTTGTAATAATGCTAATTGTTACGCTTACAGCATTTTCAACTGCAACACGCGTTACTTTTGCAGGATCAATGATCCCAGCATTTACAAGATCTTCCATTTTTCCAGTAAGAACATTTAATCCGATATTTTTATCAAGATTATCTTGAACTTCTTTTATAAAAGTTCCAGGTTCAAGACCTGCATTTGATACGATTTTTCTAAATGGAGCTTCTAATGCTTCAAAAAGTATTTTTGCTCCAACTTTTTCGTCGCCATCAAGTGCGTCTTGATTTAGTTTTTTGCGTGCTTTTAGTAATGCAACTCCGCCTCCTGGAACAACGCCTTCAGCTACAGCTGCTTGTGTTGCATTTTTGGCATCTTCAACTCTATATTTTTTTTCTTTCATTTCTGCTTCTGTTGCAGCTCCAACACTTATTATTGCGACTCCACCAATCAGTTTTGCAAGTCTTTCTTGCAATTTTTCTCGATCATAATCAGAAGTTGAAGCTTCTAGTTCTTGTCTGATTTGCATTTCTCTATTCTTTATAGAATCTTTATGTCCTTTTCCACCTATAATTGTTGTGTCGTCTTTTGTTGAAACAACTTTATCGGCGCGTCCAAGATCTTCCATTGTTACTGAATCAAGTTTTCGACCTACGTCTTCTGTGATTACTTTTCCACCAGTAACGCAAGCAATATCTTCAAGCATTGCTTTTCTTCTGTCTCCATATCCTGGAGCTTTTATTGCAAGAACTTTTAATGATCCTCTTAGTTTATTTAGAACAAGAGTTGCAAGGGCTTGTCCTTCAACGTCCTCTGCAATTATCACTAGGTTTTGTGTTATTTTCAAAAGATTTTCGAGCATTGGAACTAAATCTTGAAGGTTGCCGATTTTTTTATCAGTAATAAGAATGTGGGCGTCGCTTATTTCGGCTAACATCTTTTCTGGTTCTGTAACGAAATACGAGGAAAGATATCCGCTATCAAAGTTCATTCCTTCTTTAGTTGTTAATTCCATGTCAAGTCCACGGCCTTCTTCAACAGTAATAACGCCGTCTGGTCCGACTTTTTCCATAGCTTCTGCAATTATTTGTCCAATTTTTTCGTCTTGAGCAGAGTTTGTTGCAACTTGAGCTCTTTCTTCTTTAGTCTTTATTGGTTTTGCCATATCTGCAATTGCTTTTATGATATCTTTTGATGCTTTTTCTAAGCCTCTTCGTATAAACATTGGGTTTGCTCCGGCGGCAACATTTCTAAGTCCTGCGTCTACGAGCGCTTGAGCCAATACTGTTGCTGTTGTTGTTCCGTCGCCTGCGGCGTCATTAGTTTTTGTTGCCGCCTCTAAAACTAGCTTTGCTCCCATATTTTCAAATTTATCTTTTAAATCAACTTCTTTTGCGACGGTTACTCCATCATGTGTAACATTTGGAGCCCCCCATTCTTTGCTAATTCCGACATTTCGTCCGAGTGGTCCCATTGTTGCGCCAACTGCATTTGCAAGTGCGTCAACTCCGGCTTTTAGTTTATTTCGTGCTTCTTGGTTGTATATTATTTTTTTTGCCATTTTTATTTTTTAACTAATTACTCGATAACTGCAAGTATGTCGCTATCGTTAACTATTTTATATTCGATTCCATCAACAGTTACATTTTCTCCTGCCCATTTGCCTTTTATTAAAACCGTTTGTCCTTTTTTAACACCTGGCTTAATTAATTGTCCCGATTCTGAAAATCTTCCTTCGCCTACTGCAATGACTTCTGCCATGTGTGTCTCTTCTTGTGCTTCGTCTGGTAAAAAGATTCCACCAGAAGTTTTTTCTTTTGCTTCAAGTAACTTAAGTACTACTTTGTCTGAAAGTGGTTTTATGGTCATATGATTTTTATTACTATTTAAACTAATTTACACGTTTCGGGATAAAATATATCAGACTAAGCTCGAGAGTGTCAATGAAAAATATCTAAGCCACGGAGATGTGGATTTATAAAAATATAAATAAGTGAATATGTCTATTATAAAGTTAACCAGAAACCCTAGAAATAAGTAAAACATTAAACCTCCGAATAAATAAGAAAGTGTTAAAAGAATAAAAAGAACCTCAAAATTATGAAATATGTAAAAGTGTGGATTATGGTTTTTGAATTCTTGTTTAAAAAATTGCAATGCTGATTTAATATTTTTTGGATGCTTGGAAAAGAAATAATAAAAAAGATGATCGATGTCGATTAGAATTGATCCAATGATAAGAAGTATGGTTTGTGCCGAATTAAAACCGAGTAGCAATGAAATAACAATCGGAATCAATAAATTCGCAGAAATTTCTGAGACGAGTTGTTTTTTTAAGTTCATAGATATAGATAAAGTGTTTAGTATGTGTCGAACACAGTACAAAGTATAGCAAAATATATTAGAATTTCGTGATTCGTGTTAACCTTTCTGTAAAGTAATTAGTTAAATAAATGTTTTATAAATTTTTATGGATGAAAATCAAGAACCAGTACGTAATCAGCAAGGTCTAGACGGAATCACTAGGCGTAGCTTTTTACGAGCAGCTGCAGTAACTGGAGTGACATCAATTCTAGGCAGCTCGTCTGCTTCTCCTATACCAGTAGCGCAAGGTGAAGGAGTTTTTAGAGCACGCGCAGGTGGTGGTGAAACACTCTACAGCACACTTGAGATTTCGTCACTGCAAGTACCTTTAGGCAATGAAAATCCTGAAATTGAAGGTGGACAGGAGGTTACACTACCTGTAGTTGAGATATCGCTTGATGAACTTGGTATTACTGGTGTCATCAATCCGGTAGTTTATGGACAAATTACAACTAATAATGGCCAAGATGTAATTGCAGAATCAACATTTGGTACTCAAGCTATATTTGAAGGCCTTCAACGAACTGAAGGTGATGGTGAATATCCTGGTCGATTAGTAATAGTTCTTTCGGGAAGTGAAAAAATATCAAGCACTAGTCCAATTGGGAGGCATTTACGGGCAATGAGAGGACTTAATTTTCTGTCTCTAGAAGAAGGGGTTGATTTGCCTGATGATGCAGTTGTTGAGATAGCCGTAGGGTCAGCTGGTGTTTCTAGTATAGTTAGTTCTGAATTAGGAATTCTATCTATGGCTTACACTGAGCCCCCATCAATCAAAAAAGTATTTCAATGTTTTGGAGCTGGGGGTGATATAAATAGAATAGAATCAGAAGCGGTTGGTGTTGGTTAACCATGTTTTTCAAGTTCATGGCGTAGAATGAGAGTTTTTCGAGGCCTGGGCCGGAATCGAACTGGGGGTGAGAGTTTTCATTTCAATAATTATGGTTCTAGCCTCTTTGAGTCAAGTTTATCAAAGTCTTTGTCAAATGAATAAATTTGTTTGCATTCATAGTTTTTTTCATCATTTAAACAGTCTACAAAATCAACATTTAGTTTTTCATATTTAACAAGAGCCTTCAGTATTAAGTTTATTTCCTCGACGTGTAACTTTGGGGTGTTGATTATTGATTTGATTACATCTGCAATATCGTTTTTCTTGAATTTATATAGAGATCTCAGTGTAAATTCTATTTCCATAATTACGAAAATTGTTGTATAGAAGGTTCCTTTTTCAGTATTGGCAATCTCGGTCAGAAATCTTTTTGATTTTGTAGATTGTATCTTGTGATCATCAAGTATGGCTCTTAAAAAAACATTCGTATCAATAAGGTAGCAGGTCATTCAATTCCTTCGTGTACTATCGTTTTTGCATTAATTTCCATGGCTTTTCCAACGTCATCTTTTTTTGTGATATATTTTTTATCCTTCTTGAATTTATAACCAAAAAAGTCTTTTACTGTTTTGGTAATCGGTTTTATAATGATTTTATCATCTAGCAATTCAAACACTACAATATCATTTGGGGAAATGGTCAACTCATTTCTGAACGCTATTGGTATTGTTATTTGTCCTTTTGTAGTTACGGTCGAAGTATTTCTATTCATGATGTTGGAATTGTAACACAAGTAAGATTTTTGAAAAGGTAATACCTTTAACCGTGGAGGGTTTTAAATTAATTTGGAGGCCCGAGTCGGAATCGAACCGACGGTGAGAGTTTTGCAGACTCCTGCCTTACCACTTGGCTACCGGGCCATTTGGGTATATTTTAACATAAATATTAGCTTCTATTTCGTTGCAAATATAGTCTTTTAGTGTTAGTTTTTAGATAGATTAAATATGAAAAATTTCGATCCCTATCAAATTATCACCATCGTACTTTCTATAGCAATTATCGCGTCTATTGGAGTTTTTATTTATAACCTATCGTTTGGTGGTTTTGGCAAAGCCGCTTTAAGTGTTGATACACAAAATGGCAAAGCAACAGTAATTATTAATGGAAAAGATAAAGGGGAAACACCTGTTTATACGGAAGAACTTAACGCAAAAAATATAAATGTCCAAGTAAATGGTGAAGGTGCTTCGTATAGCACAATTGTTAAACCTGCAGGAGGAACTTTGGCCGTCATAAAAAGAGAACTTGGTGCAGGTGGAGCTTTTAGCTCTGGCTTAAATATTTGGTTTACTAAAGGTTCTGGGGCAGATTCAATAATTTCTGTTATATCCCCAGATAGTGAAGGCGTTTCTGTTATTGTTGATGGCGTTGAAATGGGAAAAACACCAGTTAAGTTTTCAACTGGGGATTTGTTAAAGCAAAATGCTGAAGGCAAATATGTTCTTACTTTTAAAAAAGATAGATATCAAGATCAAGAAGTAGAAATAAAAGTTAAGCCTGGATATGAATTAAATATTAGAACGGACATGTTTTTGAAACCCTTATCATCTGAAATTGTTTCATTAAGTGGATTTGCAGAAGGAATAAGATTTGTCGGATTTAAAGGAATGACAGATGCGGCTTTTGCCGACCGAAAGGTCTGGGCAAAAGCCGCATCCTACTGGCTTTCTTCTCGTGGTGCAATCACATTTGATGGAAATAAGATTGAAAAATTTAATTACTTTTTATCCGATGACGGAAAGATTTTCAATTCAGAAGCAAATGAAATTTCAGCCGAAGACCTAAAGGTTGAATCAGGAAATGTTGTAATGTATTTAGGTTCTGGAAATGATTCAAATATTTCAGATCCCGCAAAAACTATTATCGAAAAGGCAACTGGGAAAATTTCTCCTGCAGCTCCAAGCGCAGATGGAAAAGGAAGAATTAAAATTAAACCAACTGGCATTGGATATTTAAAGGTTCGAAGTTCCGCTTCAACTGGAAGCACCCAAGTAGGAAAAGTTGATGAAGGCACTATTTTCAATGTTATTGAAGTTAAAAATGGATGGTATAAAATTTCTTACGAAACTGGTAAAGATGGTTGGGTTAGTGGAACGTATGTTGAAAGCGTCGATTAATTTTCGTACCTGCCTATGTACGCTAAAACTTTAGTAAAACTTATAGACTACGCAATATTTCCAGCTGTTTTAATTGCTTTTGCAAAAATTGGATCAGCCATTTTATTTTCTCGGTATTTTGATTTTTCATATAAATCCGATGGTGTGCGAATTGTTTTTGAAAGTGCGGAAGCTTTCATTGCAGTTAATTCATATTCGTCTTTAGTGATGTTTTTTTCTGTTCTTGCTGGACTTGGATGGGTAATTGTGAAGGCTCATTTATTTCACGATACACATATAAGCCCATCTTTTTCAGCAAAGCTTTTTAGTATGAATTTGCAAGAACTCATTCACACAACTGAAACTATATATTCTCAGGCTTTCATTTGGCTTTCATTTGCTTGGTTAACTACTATAGTTTTCGGGGTTTATAGCTATTTTGGTTTATCTTATGTTTGGATATTTTTTGTATCATTAGCATTTTCGATTATAGCAACGACTCTTTTAATTATTGATATTGAAAAAGAAATTAAATCCGACAAAGAAATGTTTGATATTCCTTTTGAGCCGACTAATCGAGTCGTAAAATTTTCCGAGGAAATATTCGTAGCATGAAAACAATTCTAAAAAATTCCTTATTAGTTTCTATAGTTGCAGGACTTTTAGTTCTTCCTTTGTCTGGATTCGGACTTTTTGATTACACAAAGAGTGAAATATCTCCTGCTGCGACTGTTTTAGGTGTACAAACTGCCATCTCATCTCAGCCAAAGATAAAAGTAATTGATCAGATTAGTTTGAAATTATCTATTTCTGATGAGAATGTTCAAAAATTTTATAATGTTGTTCCAGAAGAATACCTTTTTCCCGAATTCACTTCTTATGCTATTGGACCAAAAGATTTAGTTGATGCCGGATATGTTTTTGAAATCGTTGAGAATGGATTATCAAAAGACCTTATAGTTACCGCGCCTAAATCTTTATCTAAATTAAAATCGCAAATTATTGAATTACCAATAATCATAATAAAAGCAGAAAATTAATACATGATATAATCGTTGGAACGATGATGATTTATCATTTTGTAAGGGCACTAAGACCAAGACAGTGGATAAAAAATGCGGTTGTGTTTGCACCTCTTGTATTTCATGGAGTTTTATTTAACCCGTCATATTTTTTCAAAGCATTTTTAGCATTCTTATATTTTTGTGGGGTCGCCTCTGCATCATATTTAATCAATGACATTTGGGATGCACAAAGAGACAGACTGCATCCAGTAAAAAAGAACCGGCCTATAGCTTCGGGAGATTTACCTGTCAAAGTAGCTTGGGTCGCTGTTTTTATTTTATTTACTATTTTATTACCAAGTGCTTTTTTTGTAGTAGGAAAATATTTTGGAATTGTTTTATTACTTTATGTGTTTTTACAGATTGCATATAATTTCAAATTAAAAAACGTAATAATCGTTGATGCATTAACAATTTCGATCGGCTTTATTTTAAGAGCCTTCGCAGGAGCTCTAGCGATTCCTTTATCAATTTCATCTTGGTTAATTCTTGCAATTACAGGGGTTTCCCTACTATTAGCTTTTGGAAAACGTCGTGCTGAAAGAACTTTGCTTGAAGCGCAAGGAATTTCAAAAGCCAGTACAAGGTCAATATTAAGACATTATCCAGATAATTTGCTTGATTCTATGATTTCCATGTCTGCATCATTTTCGATCATTACATATTCCTTATTTGCTTTTCAGGTTTCGCCAGAAAACTCTGTAGTCAGGGACCTTAGTTCTTATATACCTTCTACATTGTTAAGTGCGAAATTGTTAATGTTAACAATTCCTTTGGTTATATATGGAGTAGGTAGATATTTATATGTGATTTATGAAAAAAGAGAGGGAGAAAGTCCTGAACGCGTTTTGTTAGACGATAAGCCTCTTTTTTATACTGCAATTATTTGGATTATTTCTGTAATCCTTATCACAAATTAAGTCTTATTTTGTTGGTTTTTTTACAAAATTTAGAAGTGCGATTCCTGCAATGATTACTGTTGCAAGAGTTGCAAGTGATAGAGCTCTTAATTGTCCTGAAGTCAAAATTCCTATAGCTCCAAGTAATAATGTTGTTGACCAATAAAAGATTGCAACTTTTTGTTTACTCCAGCCTAATCCTTCTAATAATTTATGGTGCAAATGCTCCCTATCGCCCCAAAATGGCATTTGACCGCGTCTTAATCTTCTTACAATTGCGAAAAGTCCATCTAAAAATGGAATCATTAAAACAATCAATGTCGTCGCGACTTTTGTACTTCCAAGAATTGATAACGCTGCGATAATAAGGCCTGCTGAAGTTGCACCAAACCCCCACAATAATTTTTGAGGTGGCCATGTAAAAAGTGCCATTCCAAGTCCTGCTCCAGATGTAAGTGCGGCTAGTTTTATAAATATGCCAACGCCTGGATCTTCATCTAATGTTTGAAGCATTAATATAGAAATTACAAAAGACGCAATTGTTACAAGTCCTGCATAAACTCCATCGGTTCCATTTGCCCATGACATAAAATTCATTGTCCAACCAATCCATAGTGCTGATGCAAGAGCTCCTAAATAATAAATTTTATGTTCTCCCATGAAATCTATTACATATTTGTAGGAGTCTAGTTTTATTGCTTCGCCAAATGGATTTGAAATATAGATTAGAATTATTCCAGATAAAACAGCAATCGCAATTGATAGTCCTTGAACCAAAAGTCTCTTGTATGGGCTTACATCCTTTTTATCATCTATAAGACCAACAACAACGCAAATGATAGAGCCTAATATTATTCCAACTATTTTTTGACTTGAAAGAATAGGTAGAAGAAAAATCCCTGGTATTAAAATTCCAAGTAAAAAAGCTAATCCACCAGCTCTTGGTACGGGTTTTTTCAAAAGCATTGCTGGATGTTTATGTCTGAATGGGTCATCCATAAAGTTATACTTTTTGGCTAACTTAATTACCATTGGTGTGACTACTATTGTTGTTAGAAATGACAAAATCATTGGAACAAGCAATAGCCTTGTCCAAATAGGAAATATGATTTCTTTTGAAACTGATATATTTGCAATTCTAATTGTGTATAAACTTAAGACAGAAACACAAAGAAGTGTCACGACGGAATAAAACCTTGAAATATAGAAATTGGATTTAGTATTTTCGACTATAGAGAAGGTTGCGTTTGTGATTATTATAATCGCCGAAAGTGCAAGTAATATCCAAATGTTTGATTTATCTGCTAATTGTAAATTTCCCCAAGGTAAGGTATAGAGAAACGGAATTTTTGGGGGCAAGAAACTGTATGCAATTTTAATGTAATAACTTGTTAATAAAAATATTATTGTGCTTGCAATGTATATCCAGGTTAAAGAATTTAGTGTAAGTTTCATCTTGTTTTGGGTGTATAAAATGTAGTTTTAGGAAGTTCTCCAAACATCATTCTAGTTTCTGCATACAAAAATGGAACGAATGAAAATGTTAGCAAATTCAGCATTAACGCCGGACCTTCGATTATTGCGATAATTCTTCGCCAAAGCGGCCATTCTTTTGGAAGGCTACCCTTATATAGCATCATACGAACATATGTTGCTGGTATAAAAATAAAAAGCCCTCCTGTTAGTATTATGCTTAAAACTTGAGGAAGTCCGTAAACCGTTGAGGAATTTTTAAAAGCTGTATTAACAAATGTAATCAAAGAAAATCCGACTGTAATTAAAAAAGCGCTAGTTCTCATTAATAAATGTCGTTCAATTTTTGAATAACCCCACAATATTTTTTGTTCTAACGTAGCTTTTTTATTGTTTGCTTGTTTTAAGATTGCTTTTAATGCTATTACTGTTGTAACGCTTCCCCATCCCCATCTGACAAGTTGTTTATACAAATTCTGATTTGCATTTATAAAATTTTTGCCGCCTGTTGCATCTCCATAAATTGGAATATAAAAATGCTTCTCGGAAAAATCTCCTTCTCTTGCGCCAAATGCTCTCCAGTAAAATACAGTATCGTCAATCAATGTTGTATCCCAAAAATCAGCTGCGATTAGTGTATCAAGTGCGCACGAATAACACGAAAACGACTCTTTTGGCATGCTGAAAAGATGACCCGAGGTCCAATTTGAAAGCATTCCTAAAGTTACATTGTTTGCTTCGATTCTCGAAGTTAAAGGAACTGTCCAGATATTATTGCTAAAAAGATGTACAACGGTTTCATAAAATCTATTAAATCTTTTTGCATCAATCAAATATTCGTATGCAATTCTTGAAAGAAATTCTTTGTGGATTTTCCAGTCAGAATCGTATGTTGTGAATATATAATTCTTAATATTTTTACTTTGTTTTAAAAGCTCTTTGACTGCATGCTTTGCTGCCCATGCTCTATTTGGTGAAGCTACTCCAACAATTTCTCCGGGGATTCCTTTTGGATGTGCAAAAAACATTAATTCTGGAAAATTATTTTTATCATAATTTCCACGGATTTTTTCTAAAGTACTTTTAACTTTTTCTTCGCCGAACTCTTCAACTCCAACAACCAATAAAATATTTTTAACTGGGAATGAAGATTTTATTATTGTTTCGATAGTTTCACTTAAAATTTCATAACCTTCGCTTACTGTAGGGATTAATATTAAATGCTTGAGTTTGTCTAGGCTTTCGGGTAAGGTTTCATTATTTGGAAGGTCTTTAAAATTTAATTCTTTGCATTTTTCGTACCAATCTATTGAAATTTCCTTTTCGTAAATTTTGTAACCTTTAATTAGCCCGATTCCATGAGTTATTGCCATATATACCCAATAAACTGCTAGATACGTTAGTATAAATGCAGCGATTTTTGGAGCTATAAGACCAAGCCAAATTGGCATAAGAAGCATTGTCCAAGTTAATACACCCGGAACTGCCATTAAAAATCTGTCTAATTTATTTTTCGTATCGATCATTTTAATTTAAAAAATGCAAAGGCATTTTTCGTGGTTCTATCTTCTACCTCTTTTGTGGAAATCCCTTTGATTTCAGCAATTTCTTGTGCTACAAGTTTAACATATTTCGATGAATTTACTTTTACTCCAGCCTTTTTGGCGCTTATCGGAATTAGGTATGGAGAATCTGTTTCTAACATTATTTTTTCTAGTGGAATTCTTTTTATGGCGTCTCTTAAATCACCCGCGTTTGGGTATGTAACGATGCCTGTTATAGATAACATAAGTCCAAGATCTAAGGCTTTTTTTGCGGTTTCGTAATTTTCGCAAAAACAGTGCCAGACGGCGGGAAATGGGGCGCGCCCCATTTCCCGCCCTAATATATCTAATAAATCTTCTGTCCCTTGTCTTGAATGTATTATTATTGGCAAATTCAATTCTCTTGATATTTCAATTTGAGAAATAAACAAGGATGCTTGAGCATCCTTGCTTCTCTTTATTTCTGGTAAGTGTGGATTTGTATAATCAAGTCCACATTCTCCAATTGCGACAACTTTTTTGCTTCTTGCTAATTCTTTTATCAATTTCAATTTTTCCCCGTCTGGGATTTCATTTTCGGGAATTACATCATGAGGATAAAGTCCGCATGTTGCAAAAACGTGATCATTTGAATTTGCTTTTTCTACTGCGTTTTTAGCTTCAGACAATGTGTGTCCGATGAGTATCTCTATGTCTGCTCTTTCTTCGTTGTTTTCGGATATTGAGTGAGTGTGCGTATCAACAATCATTTTACTAGATGAAAAATGGGAATATTCTGATTATTGCGTATGATCCAATTATCGCGACAAGAATTCCCAAAAAAGCTCCGCCAATGACGTCTGCAAGATAGTGCTTTCCAAGAAATATTCTTGTTATGGCGACGAGGCCTGCTATACCAAATACAAACATTGTTTCAACAATATTGTATTTATAATATATGGTCATGAGTGTTGCTAATGTAAAGATATTTGATGTGTGTCCTGACGGGAATGCTCCACTTGATAATTTCATCCCCCATAAATTATTTTTGAACGTGGTTTTTGGGCGTGGAATTTTGAATAAAAATTTTATTCCTTCAGCTATTATTAATTGCGTTAGATAAATAGGAACGAATGCGAAAAGTGCTTGATAACCGCTTATTACCGCAATTATTATAAGGATTATGCCAGCTCCGAATGAACTTCCGAGTTCTGTGAATATAAATATAAACTTTTTAATTCGAGAATCTTTTATATCATTTTCGAAGTCAAAAGATGTTTTGAGCAAGGAATTTATTAGCTTCATTTTGAGCTATTCTATCATTTAGCCTTTTGACTGCAAGCAATTTCTTTGATATCGTAGTCGCATGGCTATAACAGAGTTTATGTCTGCACTCAACCAAGTTGCGAGCGAAAGAAATATTACTCCAAAAGATGTTTTGGATACATTGAAAGTTGCTTTGGTTGCTGCATATGTAAAAGATAATCCAGATATTGAAGAAGGTTCTGATCATAAAGTTGAAGCAGAAATCGATTCAGAAACTGGAGAAGTTAAAATTTTAAGAAATAAAAAAGACGTAACCCCTGCAGGTTTTGGCCGTATTGCTTCTCAAACAGCAAAGCAAGTAATTTTGCAAAAGATTAGAGAAGCAGAAAAAGAATCAATCGCTGATGAATATCGTGATTTAATTGGAACTATTGTTCAGGGTTATATTTTTAGGATTGATAAAGACACGGTTATTATGGATGTCGGTAAAACTCAAGGAATATTACCTGTTTTTGAGCAAATTCCATCGGAAAGATATATGGTTAATCAAAAATATAAAGTTTTGATTAAAGATGTTTCTGACACCGAGGATAGTTCAGGTTCAAATATTATACTTTCAAGAAAAGATGCAGGTTTTATAGAAGAACTTTTTAGACAAGAAGTGCCAGAAATTTCACAAGGTATCGTAAAAATTGAAAGCATTGCACGTGAAGCTGGTCAAAGAACTAAAATCGCAGTTTCTTCAAAGGAAGAAAAAATTGATCCATCTGGAGCATGTATTGGCCAGCGTGGTGTACGCGTTCAGGCCGTTACCGACGAATTAAACGGCGAAAAAATCGATATTATAAACTATAGCCATGATGCTGATAAATTTATTGCAGCTTCTTTGGCCCCAGCTCATGTTTTAGATGTTGTTTTAAATGAATCCGATAAATCCGCAAAGATAATCGTCGCAGAAGATCAGCTTTCTTTAGCAATTGGAAACAAGGGTCAAAACGCAAGGCTTGCAGCAAAACTTACAGGATGGAAAATAAATATTGATGGCAACGAACCAGAGAAAGAATAAATAGTAAAGTTCCAATGAAAATAGACCAGAATAAAAAAGCTAAAAATGAAAAAACCACATATGTAAGGCCTCCAATAGTGACTTTAATGGGACATGTTGACCATGGAAAAACCTCTATTTTGGATGCAATTCGCGAATCACATTTAACAAAAAAAGAATCTGGTGGAATAACTCAACACATTGGAGCATATACAGTTGAAAAGTCGGGTAAAAAGATTACTTTTATAGACACACCAGGACACGAAGCTTTTACTAAAATGAGAGCTAGAGGTGGTGCTGCGGCCGATATTGTAATATTGGTCGTTGCCGCAGATGACGGTGTTATGCCTCAAACCGAAGAAGCTATCATGCATGCAAAGGCGGCCGCAGCGCCAATTATTGTTGCAATAAATAAGGTCGATCTTCCAGGTGTTGATATTATGCGAGTCAAAAAAGGGTTAGCAGATAACGGCATAATGGTTGAAGGTTTTGGTGGTGATATAGTCGCAGTTTTGGTTTCCGCAACTAAAAAGACTGGTATAAATGAGCTTTTAGACGTAATTAATTTGGTTGCCGAAATGCATCCGGATGAATTTCAGTCACAAGTATCTGATCCATTAGAGGTTTTAGCAATTGAATCCAGACACGATCCACGAAGTGGTATAACGGTTTCTGCAATTGTTAAAAAGGGAATTTTAAAATTACGAGATGAAATTTGTACAAAAGATTCTGTTGCGAAAGTTAAAGCAATTATTGATTCAAGTGGAAAGCGTGTTTTACTTGCCATGCCTGGCGATGCTATTGAAATACTTGGATTTACGAATGTTCCGCAATCTGGAGACATTATTACAACGATCGATAGATTGGAAACATTAAAAGCTGGTAATATTTTGGAATCTCCGTTGCCTGTGGCTGATGCATCAGAAGTTCAATCGAAATCTGCAAAGTCTTTGAATTTGGTTTTGCGCGCAGACACACTTGGCACTTTGGAAGCGATTATTTCTTCGATTAGCAAAATAAAAGTTGAAGATGCTATAGCAAATATAATGTTTTCTGGAACTGGAGAGGTTAAAGAATCTGATATCCTTCTCGCTTCTACAGGTAAAGCTATTATTATTGCGTTTAAAGTTGGAGTTCCTCCATCAATTTCAAAGGCGGCTGAAGCTCAAAAAGTTATTATTCGCGAACACGAAATAATTTATAAATTACTCGAAGAAATTGAAGGCGCTTTACAAGGAGTAATAGAAATTGAAGAAGCTAAAGTTAAAGGAAAGGGTTTTGTAATAGAAAAGTTTGTATTGCCAAAATCAAATACAGTTGTTGCCGGAATTTTGATAGAGGCTGGAAAACTAAAATCAAATAGCAGGATCGGAGTTTTTAGAGGTGAAGCAGATACTCCTTTATATGTTGCACGTATTAAAAGTATGCACATTGGTCCAAACGAAGTTCAGGTTGCAAATAAGGGTGACGAAGTGGGTGTAATATTTAAACCAGAAACTACAGATATAAACCTCGATGACAGAATTGTAGCCTTATAATTTTTACAAATAAACTTGATCGAAACCTCAATCTATAGTATGATTATCCATTCGGCCTATAGCCGTACTTAACGTATGTCAAAAAAAGATTCTAGAATAACAAACTTAATAGAAAAGGCTCACAATATAGCTGTTATGTGCGGTCCTTCTGGCGAAGCAACTGTTCCTGGTGGAATAGCAATCGCGTCCTATATAGAAGATGTCTATGGTCGAAAAGCCGATATTTATTATGGTGGGGATTTTTCGATCGTTAATACTGATCTTTTTTCTCAAGCTGATATTAAATCGAAATTCACGCAAAAATCATTGAAGATTTCGATTGATTTTTCAAATACTGATATAAAGACTGTCGATTATTATAAAGATGGCGACTCAAAGTTAGTTTTGGAAGTTAGTCCGATAATTGATAAGTTTGAGAATGATCGTGTGAGCTTTGAGGTAGTCGGAACTCATCATGATTTAATAGTTACCGTTGGTGTTTCAGATTTAATCGAACTCGGAGATTTGTATTCGAAAAATCAAAGTTTGTTCGAAAAAACTGAAATTATAAATATTGATAATTCACCTAAAAATAAAAACTACGGAGCATTGAATTTAGTTGATTTCTCGGCACAATCTTTATCTTCGCTTATTTTTGCAAAATTTTTAGAATGGGGCTATATGCCTAGTAAAAAAGCGAGTAAAAGTTTGTTAGTTGGTTTAAGTAATTAGTTATAATTTGGCGGATTGCCTTATTTTGCCGATATTGCTAGAATATAAACACATTATGGCATTAACAAAACAGAAAAAAGAAAAAGTTATAAAAGGGTTTCAGAGAGTAGAAACCGATACTGGTTCAACAGAAGTTCAAGTAGCACTTCTTTCTGAAAGCATAGTTGCATTAACTGATCATTTAAAGATACATAAAAAAGACAGCCATTCTAGACGTGGTCTTTTGCAAATGGTTGGAAAAAGAAGAAAACTCCTTCATTACCTCAAGTCTAAAAAAGCAATAATCTATCAAGAATTAGTTAAAAAGTTAAAATTGAAGGCTTGATCTGATTGGATACCTCCGAACTTGTTGTTCTCGTAGTTGATTACCTGGTGATTGTTTCGGTCTTCAGATATTCGATTACGAACTACTTCTTCGTCGGTCGTCCCTTTAGTATCAATCAAAAATGATCGTCACTTCCGAAACCGTGTTTAACGGGGAAAAATTAGTGTTTGAATGTGGAAAGATCGCTGGTAGCGCGACTATTGCTGTTACTGCGACTCTTGGAGAAACTGTTGTTTTAGTAACTGTTGTTTGTACTCCTGGTCTTTTAGAAGGCGACTATTTTCCATTAAGAGTTGAATATGAAGAAAGATTTTATGCAGGTGGACAAATCGGTGGATCAAGATTCACAAGAAGAGAAGGTCGTCCAACTGATGAAGCTTCTGTAAGTGCAAGATTAATGGATCACGCAATAAGACCTCTTTTTCCAAAAGATTTCATGGATGAAACTCAAATTATTACTACGGTTTTATCTTACGATGGTAAAAATAGCCCAGTATTATTAGGCTTTTTAGCTGCTTCTGCAGCGCTTTTTGCAAGTGGAATGCCTTTTAAGGGGCCACTCGTTCCTTTGAGAATTCAAAAAAGTAATGGCGAGATTAGTTTCGGATTTTCCGAACCAGAAGAAAATTGTGATATGGATTTAATTGTGACTTATTTAGAGAATGGATCAAAGGTCCAAGCTATTGAAGCACATGCAAATATAATCCCAGAAGCAGAAGTTGTTGCTGCAATCAATGCAGGAGCTGAATTTACTAAACCATTATTCGAATTCCAAAATGAATTTGTAAAAAAGATGGGGCTTCCGGTCCGTGAATATACAAGAGCTTGGTTAAACAAGGATGCTATTGATGAATTCAAAGATGATGTTTTGCCTGTTGTCTCAAATATGTATGATAAGGGTTTTATATTTGAAGGAACTGAATGGCATCAAGGAGTTTCTGAAATCGAATCGGTTCTTATATCAAAATTTAAGGAAAAATATTCTTTTATGCAGGTCAAAGCTTTGATTTCTGAAGTCGAAAAAGAATTTATTCGAGATTTAGTCCTTAATAAAGGAAAAAGAATTGATGGAAGAGGTATTTCCGAAATCAGACCTTTGTCGGCAGAAGTCGGACTTTTACCAAGAGTTCATGGATCAGCTTTATTCAATCGAGGTAAAACTCAATCTTTATCAATTTCGACATTGGCTTCAGGATCACAAAAGCAATTAGTCCAAAATATGGATAGCGAAGAAGAGAAAAGATATATGCATCATTATAATTTCCCTCCATATTCAACAGGTGAAGCAAAAGGATTAAAAGGTCCAGGAAGAAGAGAAATTGGTCATGGAATGTTAGCTGAAAAAGCTTTGGTTCCAGTTTTACCAAAAGAAGAAGATTTTGGTTATGCAATAAGAGTTGTTTCAGAAATTACTTCTTCAAATGGTTCAACTTCAATGGCAGCAACTTGCGCATCTTCGCTTTCTTTAATGGATGCAGGAGTTCCAATTTCCGAGCACGTTGGAGGAATTGGTGTTGGCCTTTTTGTTGATTCTGAAAAGAGCGGTCTAAAAGTAAGCGATTACAAACTTTTGACAGATATTATTGGGTATGAAGATTATGCTGGATATATGGATTTTAAAATGACTGGTACTAAAAACGGCATGACTGCTATTCAAATGGAATTAAAGGTTCAAGGTGTTCCAATCGAACTTATTTCTGATATTTTTGAGAAATCAAAAGCCGCACGTCTTAAAGTTTTGGATGTTATGAACGGCGTAATCAGTTCTCCAAGAGATTCTGTTAGCAAATATGCTCCGAAACTTGTGACTATAAAGATAGAAAAAAGCACGATTGGTCAGGTTATTGGTTCTGGTGGAGCTGTAATTAAAGGAATAATGGAAGATTATGATTGTGAAGTTGATGTAAGTGAAAAAGAAGATCATGCTTTGGTTTCAATTGCCGGAATCGATATTGAAAAAATAAATGCAGCAAGAGATTTTATTTTGTCGATTGTTACTCCAGTTGAAGTTGGTGATGTTTTTGAAGGAAAAGTTACAAGGGTGGAAAACTATGGAGCTTTTGTAGAAATCGCACCAAAGAAAGAAGGTTTACTTCATGTTTCAGAATATTCTTATGAATATGTTGAAGATATAACTAAACTAGTTTCACTCGGAGATGTTTTAAAAGTAAAAGTAAACGGAGTAGAAAACGGAAAAATATCTTTGTCTAAAAAGGCTTTGGAAGAAAGACCAGAAGGTTATGTTGAGCCTGAAAGAAAACCAAGGCCAGAACGAAGTGGTGGCGGTGGATTTAGAAGTACTGGTCGTAGAGATGACAGAAGAGGCGGAAACCGTTATTGATAAGCGGCTAGCATTATTTCTGTTAGAATTGTTTTATGTCTTCTGCTTATAAGATTTGTGAAAAGTGTGATAGTGCATATACAGGAAGTGTTTGCTTAAAATGCGGGCATTTTGAAGATGCATCACATAATGATAATCGGCTTGATGACACTGCGCAGAAGTCAGAAGACTTTGGTTTTCTGACTTCTGCGATTAATGAGAATCGTTCCAAACTTTCAGCAGATTTAAAAAGTGTTAAAAAGAAATCCCGTGGGTTTTTCTTTCCTTTGTTTCTTGGCATGGTTCTTTTAGGTATTGGAGGATATGCATATTTTCGTTTTATCTATTTTACCCCTGAATATATTAGTCCTGCTGTGCTTTCCGCACAGATAACAAAAAAGCCTGGTGAGATAGTTAACGAAGTTGTGGAAATCTTCGATTCTAAAGAAAAATCTATTCCTTTAGATATTGGGCATGAAGAGGGTAATTTCGATCAGTATGATTTTGCACAGTTTGCTTCTCCCGATACATCTTTGCTTATTACTGCATTTAATATCAGAGACGTTCTTTCAAAATATTATGAAGATAAGGGAATTTTAAAAAATTTAAAGTCCGAATTTGATTTATCTGATAATGATATTGATGTGTTTTTCTCAAAAGGGTTTGCAGTTTATTTCCCTGATAGCGATTTTTCCAAGTGGGGATTTGCAATTTATGTTGAAGACCAGAATTTTGTTGATTCACGTGTTAGTAAGTTGAAAGATAAAAAAGAGAAGAAGGGATTCGCTTTTAAAGATTATTTTGCTGACGTTGTAGAAATAAAATCGGATGATGAGAAGTCGATGCATTTTCTTTTAGTATCGAATTCAAAAGAATATCTTGATCAGATGAAAGAATCTTCAGAGGGAAACCTTACGAATTTAGCTGTGGATATAAAATATACTAGAGTTAAAACTGATTTGCCAAAACTTGGACAAATTTCCTTTTACAGAAAAACTGATTCCTCTATTTGGAATTTAATGGTCGAGTGGATCGCTTCAAAATATGATTATGTTGGTTTAGACAAGATCTTATCTGCAATAGATGCTCCTGGCATAGTCTTTTTTTCAAACAGCCAAAAACTAAAAATAACAACAGCCGATGTGATGTGAGTGTAGTAGTTGACGCGTGTACGCCTGGCGTGTTAATGTGTACGCATGAAGAAAACTCAAAGAGAAATAAATATTCGTGAAGCAAGACCTCTCCTTAATAAGTTATCTGAAGAAGTCGCGTTAACTGATGGTTATTACATAATTACTGTTCGAGATAAACCAAGGTCCATATTAACAAATTACAATGAAGAATTGGTTAGCATGCTTGACAAGAAAATGTCTAAAAAATCTGTTACTGCAGGCTCTGTTTTTGCAGATGGAATGGGTAAATGGTTTAAAAACAATCCCCCTATAATTTCTAAAAAAGATATCACAAGAGAGATTGATAAAATCGCATATGTTTGACGAAGTCTCTTCCTTACTTTTAGATACAAGTTTTATTGTCGGACTTTTTTATGGAGATAAATCGACTATTGATAAAGTTTATGATGTTTTGCCTGCGCTCATCACTGTAGACCATCTGTATATTAATAATTACATTATGTCTGAAACACTTACTGTGCTTTCTCAAAGGATTGGAAAGAAAAAGGCAAGGGAAAGCCTTGAATTTATTTCTGGGCAACGCGTAGATTTAATAGATATCTTAAGAAAAACCGAAGATTTGGCATTCGATGAATTCTTTAAAATTGAAAGAAAGGATATTAGTTTTGTTGACGTGATGTCTGTTTTGCAAGCTAAAGAAAAATCAATAGGTGGTGTGCTTACTTTGGACAAGCATTTTGGGTATCTAGGTAAGAAATATGGTGTAAAGATATTTGCGCTGTAATAAGGGTAGCCCTTTTATGCTAAAATATCCTCGCTTGGTGAAGTTGAGCAAGAGATAACCTTCAAGCCAAATTTCCGAAATTCCCGAATGCGGGCGGATAGCTCAACTGGTTAGAGCATCAAGCTTATACCTTGAAGGTTCATGGTTCGAGTCCATGTCCGCCCACCAGAAAACTATAGGTTGTGTCTTCTTGGTTTTGTGATAATATATCAGCGTACATTAAATATGAAAGGCTAAGACGAAGAGAATTAGTAGCGCTTTTTTGGTGACACTAGAGACTATGCGGATGCTGAAAGCATAGCGTACAAATTTTGCGTGAATTACCTCTTCTGAGCTGGTTATCTGAAACTTCCATTCGGAAATAAAGATAATCCGGGCGCTCCCGTTATAGAGATTAAGGTATGTCACATACGAAACAGAGTACTTTATAAGGTCAACACGGTAACGTGTTGATAAAGCAAGGTGGTACAGCCAAATTTAAGGCCCTTGCATTAACAGTTGTAATTAATTTACAGATGTTTTTGCAAGGGCTTTTTTGTTCTTTGCTCAAATATCTCAATAAACATAAAAATGTCAGTTAATGTAATAGAAGACCATTCTTTGTCGACATCATCCTTGGAAGATGTTTTTGGCATTGGCCATGTCGAAGTAACATGTAACCCAATCGCGGTAAATCAAAGGTGGGAACATCAGCTAAATGAGCGACATTTAAAGCTAGTTACGGTTTTATGTGTCCCATGTAATTCAAGTGGGTGGTTTTGTCGCTTAGACGACCCTAATCATAAAGCTACACAACAACTTGAGATCATTAATGAAGCCGTAAGGAACATCCAGAGGTTGGGTTTTGCAGTTGACTGGACTGTAATACTGGGTGATATTTCTAATTTTGTTGGGCTGTGTTTGGATGGACGTGAGATAGGTGAAGCGGTTAATTTATCTACTTCCTTTTTGACGTCGCACGGAAATGCGCCGTTTGATGGTGCTGGCTTTTTAATTGGTGAATATGAGGAACGCCTTAAGAAGAATTTTTTTAGCGGTAATGTATCAGTGGCTTCAGCTTTAGAAAAAACATCAGAGTTGGATGCCGTTATACTTAGAGAAAGATTTGAAATGGCCAATTCATTAATACGAGATTTAGGTTGTAGCCAAGAGTGGCGCTTGCAAGTCGAAAGTCTGGCACGGGCGAAAGGGGCGAAAACAAAGAGTTTTCCAGATAGTTTGCAAATGCTGTTAAGCTTAAATAAGGTTGAGTCGAATATTTGGTCGGAGGCATTATTTGAGTTGATAGGTTCTGCACGTGTAAGGACCTTGGTTTCAGCATGCTTTCCGGAAAATAGTATCTTGGTTTCTATGCAGTCACCGGAAATCGATGATTTTTTTCATTTATTAGGAAATGGCGAAAGTTTTCCAACAATTAGAGCTTTTCCTAGAGAATTACTTAGTAGTTTAGATGATTAGGAATGGAAATAATAATATGAAAATTAACGAATTGAATTTATCAAGCCCTATTGGTATAGATCAAGTTGATTGGTCGAAAACCGTGAACATATATACGATTTTATGTCCGTTTATAAAGGTTACAAAAAATGAATGTTTTTTTCTTCTGATTTAAGGTTTTATTCAAAGGTTGAAGGAGATCATTTTATTGATGTGGCCGATGCCGTACAAGTGAATCCAAAATTTATATTATTAACTTTTGAATTGCCAATTATTTTAGAGAAGTTAAACTCGATGGGGATTAATTATAAATACACGATTTATATTGCGGACGAACTTAATACGTTGATGAGGCGATATATTAGTGATTGTGGCAAAGAAGCAATAGAAAAAATTGAAAAAAGTCGTTGGTTAATGTTGTCTAGTGTTAAGGAAGCCCTTGATATTGCATTGAATGGCAAGAATATTCAAGTCGACGTTCTTTTGACTTCTCGAGTAGAAAAAATGGAAAAGAGTATTGATGATTTGTTTTTGAAACTTTTGAACGAAAGTTTCCGAAAGGAGTTTTTGAGTAAGTCGCAAAAAGAGTATGCTGAACTTGTTGAATATTGGAAGAATCTTTCTGGGTATGAAGGTAAGGAATTTGAAAAGATGATTTTAAGGGATCAAGTTGCTTATCGCGCGGTTATGGGCGAGGTAATCAGGAAAAGTGGTAATCCATTGATTTTTTCAGGTCAGCCACCAGAGCCAGGTGATTATTTCCATGGAATTATAAAGAAAAAGGTCTTACCAACAATGCATGTTTTCAGAAATGTAGAAGGGATTGATGTTATAAGCGATATTGTGAATGAAGCCGATTTAAATATTCATATGAAGAAATTCGACAAGATTAGTTTTGTAGATTTGTAATAATGTTATATCTTTGATGTATGCAAGACCACACGAATTCAGATTCAAAAAATCAGGCTGTCCCAACTATTCTGGAAGTTGCGCGTGATGCAATGAATTCTACTGAGGTTGATTTGTATCAATCCGGCAATATTTCTATAATTGGGGAAACCCATATTGTTGCTGGAGCTAACGATAAAATTATTTCTGTTGTTAAAGAAAAAATAGCAGGTTCACATACTGTATTTTTAGAATTTGATCCTGATAGTATATTGTCAGCAACATATAAGGAGTCTTCTGTGTCTCCTAGTGCTGGATCTATAGCAAAGGAATTAGCCATAGAAGCCGGAAAGCCGGTTGTTATATTAGATGATAGAGTCTCTTCTCCTATGCGTAAATTTGAGCAGGTTGGTTTTACCGGCGAAGAAGCGGTAAAAGCTTATGGATGTCAGCTTGGAATACTTTATTTTATTGAACGTCCTAACGAATCGCCGACTTTTGTTATAGGTGACTTTTTAACAAAATTAGGCGCATCGGAGAGTACAACGCTTGAGGTTTGTAATCGCGTTCATGGTGGAATTATGGGCTTTCTTAGAAATTAAGAAGGATACGGGATGTTTGATTTTTTAAGAGATTACAGTTTAGGAGATTCTGTAATAAGAGACCATGAATATGCCGGAGCTATAAAAAGGGCTCTTGGTGATGATCCGAATCAAACCGCGACTGTGGTTGTTGGTAAGTCGCATGCAAAACCAATAGCAGATATTCTAAACAACGAATATCAGCCCCCAGAAAATATAAAAGGTGTTATTAAAAACGTTCGTGATTATATTAATCGATAAGAGGAGTTATCCATTTTGTTAGTCTGTAGCCGATTTCTATATTTTTATGGTCCAGTCATCTTGACATATATATGTCAGGGTATTAGTCTATATGTTATATGAAAACAATTCGTACAACTTTCAGAATTGAAGAACAACTAAAAATAGAGGCAGATAAAAAAGCTTTTGATTTGAATATTACGTTACAAAAGTTGTTCAACGATGCTTTGCGCATGTTATTGAAAGATTTGAGTAGACAAAAAGCTTCTAGAGTAGTTCTTTTTAGTAAGCCAGTCGACAAAAGGATCGATAATTTAACAAGAGACGAAATTTATGAAGATTAATGGAAAAAAGTTGCTTATAGATAGCAATATATTAATCTACTCTGTAGATAGTCTTTCTCCGAAATATGATGTTTCTGTAAGCTTTATGAAAGCTTCCGCAGATAAGCTTTGCTTTCCAGTAATAGCTCATCAAAATATTCTAGAAACTGTAAGGGTGTTAACTCACAAGAAGTATAATAATCCACTAACAAAAGATGAAGTTTTTATTTTTACTAAAAGTCTGGAGAAGTTTTGTGAGGTTATCTCTCCTAACCGTGAAACATGGGAAATTATGAAGGCCTTATTAGGCAAGTATAAAGTTATTTCGAATCGGATATTTGATTGTTATCTGGTTGCGACAATGCTTTCAAATGATATAAAAATTATCGCAACTGATAACGTTAAAGATTTAGAAATTTTTGAAGAAATAAAAGTTTACAATCCTTATAATTTAAGTTCATGAGTTTTCCATCTATATTTTTCGATTTCAACTTCGTGTTCTTTTTTAAATTTTACGCCTTCTTTTTCTAAAAGCGATTGTTGGTCATCGCGATTAAATATCGACCCACGGATTGTTAGTTTGCCTTCATTGTTTATGACTCTCCACCATGGGACCTCTGTGTCGGCAGGAAGCTTGTTTAAAATCATACCGACAGCTCTTGCTGCACGTGGTGAACCTGCATAAACCGCGATTTGGCCGTAAGAGGCAACCTTGCCGAAAGGGATTGCCTTGATGTGGTTTATAGCTTTTTGCTTAAAATTCTCCATCAATTATTTTTTCTGCAAATTTTAATTGTTCAGGTGTATTTATCCCGATTCCTTCTTTTGGGTTTATTGATATTGTTTCTATTTTTGCATTTGATTTTATTGCGAGAGCTAAAAGATCTGTTAGGTAATATTCTTTTTGAGCGTTATCAGCTTTAATTTTTGCTATGTTTTCCCAGAGCCAATTTGAATTAAAGCAGAAATATGATGGATTAACTTCCTTAATCGCGAGTTCTTCTGGTGTAGCATCTTTCTTTTCTACTATTTTTATCGGACGATTACTGTCGTCTCGAACAATTCTTCCGAAATCATAAAAGCATGACTGCCATGAATCAAAATTATCAACGGAAATTGTTGCCATTGTAAGATCGGCCATTTTTTCTGAATGTTTATTTATAATGTCATTTATTGTTTGAATTGAGATAAATGGCATGTCACCATATAAAACAAGAACATTATCAAATTTATTTGAAATTGCGTCTTTAGCGCACATTACTGCGTGTCCAGTTCCTAATTGTTCCGTTTGTTCTACATAATTGTAATCTTGGCCGACTACATTTTTTACTAAATCTTTTTCATACCCGACAACAATATAGATATCAGACTTCGAAAATTTTGAATCTAGTGACTCAAGTAAATATTTAATAAGTGGCTTTCCATTTAAGCTTACAAGAACTTTTGGCTCAAGCGTTCCCATTCTTGTGCCTTTGCCAGCTGCCAAAATTAAAATAGCGGTTTTCATGAAGTTGATTCTACTATGATAGTATTTTGATGTGAAGACAAATAATCGAAATATAATAATTGTAGTTGCTTTGGGCGTTTTTATCTCTGTATCAGCGGCAGTTTTTTATTATTTTGTTTTTTGGAATAAAAAAGTAGAACCGGTTATCGATACTACTCCAGTTGTTGCTGAAACTCCTAAAAAGATAGAGCCGGATTTTGAAGGAATTAATCCTGAAATGCCAAAAGTCGTTGTTGAAAAACCTCCTGCCGTTATAGAAAAGGATATAAAAAAGACAGAAAAATCTGTAGCTGAAGCTCCAGCGGCTCAGCCTACCGCCCCTTCTAATAACAAAAAGCCGAAAGTAAATATACTTTCTTATGGTTTATCCGATAGGACTCATGATAACGATAAAGGAATAAGCATTTCTGCTCGCGCTGAAGATTCTGATGGTTATATTTCAAAAGTAGAAATTTATATTGACGATGAAAAGCAGGCTACGGTTTTGCCGCGAAATATTGGCGGAAAGTCAAAAACATTACTTGATGATCCAGAAGATATTTTTGATATTACAGAAGACGTTGGTAATGCTATACAAGAAGATGTTGATGATGGTGATATTAGTTATGTTTATAGAGACAGCAAAGAGTGGACGAAGGCTTCTGAAAGTTGTGGAGTTTCAAAAGGTTTTGTACATATATTTGTTGGTGAATCAAAATATTATGATGTTAGAAGTACTGAAGATTTAGATGAAAATGTTATTTGTTATGAATCTGAAACTATTAGTGTTGATAATTTATATTACTTTATGTGGCAACCAGAAAACGGCTCGCATGATGTATATGCAATTGCATATGATCAATATGGCGCAAAAACGACATCAGAAACCATTGAGATAGAGGTCGATTAGAGAGGGTTTGATAAATTTATTTCTTTGAGAAGTTCTTCCTTTGTCATTTTATTCGAGGCCAAGATAAATCTTATATTAAGATCTTTAGTTGCTTTTTGTATTTTTTTTGAATTGTCGATGATTATTATGTCTGAATTTTTATCAATAATACTCTGGAGTAAGCCCACTTTATTATGAGAAATAAAGATCAAATTTTTAGAGAAATAACTATATAGATTTGTTAATCTAAGTTTTAGAGTCTGGATATTGTAGAATCCTTGAGAAAATATGCCGAGTTCATAATTGTTAGACAGTTGACTTATCGCATCGGCAATGGCGGTTTTTCGTAGAAAGCTTAGGCCAGTTTTTACTAGAGTGCCATCGATATCGAAAAGCAATATGTTTTTTTCCATCGAATATATTTTATACTAAATGCGATGCTACAAAAATATTTGATTCAGTATTTCCGGATGGCTAGATTATATAAAACCTTTAATTTTCTTTTTGTAGTTTTGGGATACGGTATTGCTTCAATGACTATTTCTGTAGTAATGTTTGGCCGATTGGTTTTATTTTATTTTCTATTTGCTGTTTTTATTTATGGAGCGCTTTATGTTTTCAATTCAATTGAAGATAATTTAGATATTGAGGCAAAGATTTATAACTTACAATTTCGTTTCGTTATTATTAGTATCTCTTTTGGGATTATCGGCTTATATTTACTTTCTCCTGAAACTTTGCCGGTAGTTGGAACACTTATATTATTAAATATAATTTACTCAAAATTCTTGAAGAAGATGTCTGTACCACTAGCAATAATTATTATTGCTTCAACTGGATCATTGAAAATACTTTTAGGCGTTATTCTTGCTGGTGGTAGCTTTGCTTTATTTGTTCCATTATTAGTTTGTAATTATCTTTCTTCTGTATGTTTTCATTCACTAAGAAATCATTTTAAAGGAGCCTTATCGATTGCTGTTCTCAAAGTACTTTATGTATGCAGTATTACTGCATTGATGTTTTTAACTTTTTATTATTCTACAACTGGATCATTGATTGATATGTATATTTGCATCTTTTATATGTTGTTTTGTGTTATTTCACTATCCGTATTTGTAAAAAATAATATTATTGGTAGCGCAATTATTAACTTTATGCACTTGCGATAGCTCCTATGTCAGTAGCGGTTTTATATATTTTTCTATTGATGATTTGGATAATCTTGGAAGATAGTCACCTAAAAAATAAACGCCATTTGCGAGTTTTATATTTTTTTGAAAATCCATAATGGATTTTTCTGTTAGGCCAAAGGCTTTATCG
Organism: candidate division WWE3 bacterium; assembly: GCA_943354835.1. Taxonomy (GTDB): domain Bacteria; phylum Patescibacteriota; class WWE3; order 2-01-FULL-39-13; family 2-01-FULL-39-13. Next base: position 216,726 of record CALRDH010000001.1, read on the forward strand.
CAGACGAATATATCTGGATCAATAAGCCAAATCTTTTTGGTATTAAGTCGAGCTTTCAAATTGTTCGACAAGTGATTTAGTCTTCTTTCGTGCATGAATTTATTTATTGGGAAAATATTTTTTAGTTCGGGAATTATAATGTCTTCGCTAATTCTAATTGCGTTTACTTTGCCAGCTGCAGGCGAAAGTGGACATCCACATCCAATTATTTTAACGTTCTTATTTATTTTTCTTATATCTGAGAGAAGTTTTGATAGCATTTTGTCGGGTTTATCTGAAGATGTATATTTTGTGTTGTAATGCCCAGCATATAAAAAGTCTAATTTAATCAACTCATATCCCCAGACTTTTATTATGCTTTCCAAGCATTTAATTATATAGTCATAAGCTTCTTTTATTTCGAGATCTAAGATGTACTTTTTCCTAGGTATTAATTTATCGAAGAAAAAATTTTTTAATCCATTTATTGGTTGTCTTGTTTTATTTCTTACTATCCATTCAGGATGCTTCTTATAAACTGATGATTTTGGTCCTATTAAAAATGGTGAAACCCATATTCCTGGTTTTATATTTTTGCTTTTAATATATTTGGCGACCTCTTGCATCATTTGTGGAAACTTATTTGTATCGCATGAATCCCAGTCTCCCCATTGTGTCCACCCGTCATCTATAACTAGATAATCGAGTTTTAATGTATTTGTGTTTTCATACATCCAATCAGCGATTTCAAATATATCTGATTGTGAAACGTTTCTTCCAAAATATGGCCAAGATGACCATCCACGAATTGGTTTTTGATTTTGTGGTTTGTCAATCGTGCATTCACTGTTATCCATTCCGAACGGAGAAAAATATCTAATCCTCGATAATAGCGTTTTTTCTTTTCCGCAAGCCGTCCAAGATTGCCAGCCTGTTAAATTAACTTTTTCCATATTTATATTTTATATTAAACGGGATATGGCGAGTTTGCTAATCCCAGTTTAAATAGAATTCTTTCTATTGCGAAAACCATTTGGCTGTTTTTGATGCTCCAAAGCCATCCAGGTTTTCCGTCGTATAGTGTGTGCCAGTTTCCATCAAACATTAAAATCCCAAGTAGTTGTGTAAAAATGCTAAAAACAAAAAATGTCCAGAAAATTATATTAAACGGTTTCTTAACAAAATATTTCGAAGTAATGAACGGAATTAAAAGCAAAACCATATATGGAATCATTTCAGTCATCATTCTGTATCCCCAACAGTAACCGCCGTACCAGGCATACCATTTTCCAAGAGCTACCGTGTGAAAAAAAATAATCAAAATCATAGCGATTTCAAATGGGCGTTCTTTCCAATTTCTAACATATTTATTAATTCCGTAGAAAATAAATATTAAAATAGGGGAAACAATTAAAACGCCTTTACTTGGAGAAATCCAAAGTCCTGATGCTCCTACAATTAATTTCTCATAAAAATCACCGAATCTATCGCCGTATTCAATGTTTAAAAGCGAACCAAATAAATATCTATTTAATGCGGCATCTAAAATAAATGGAATTACTGCCATTAAAGCGTATTTTATGCAGTTCATTAAAAGTTCATTAAAACTTTTGCGGTGAATCCATAATATATACAAGCCGAAAATTCCAATCGATATAATATTTGTTGGTCTTGCCATATATGAAAATCCGAAAATTAAACCAGCCCACCCATACTTTTTATAATCCAAAAGCAAAATTCCTGCCGTAAATAAAAGTTGGCTTGAAGTTTGTTGCCATAAACCTTGGCTACTCGTGCTAAAAGTATTTGTTGCGAAGGCGTAAATTATTGTCAAAAGTAAAACCTGTTTACTTGATTTTAAGCGTTTTTGAAGAAGCAAAAAGAAAAGTCCAACCGAAAGTGCTGTCATTGCAGAAGCCGAAAGCCTGCTCATCACACGAATAGATTCAATCGAAACGTCCAAGTTTAATAATGATGGGACGATGTAAAACGGCGTTGCCAAAAAGCCTGCAAACATTGGATAACTTGAATAATACTTTTCACCGACTTGTTTTAGGTAATACGGAGTTTGTGTTTTATCGTCCGGCTGCGGGTAAGAGTCGGAAAGTACTTCGTAATATTCATTTAAATCTAAATTGCCTTCTTTAATAATAGAAAACGGAACTGTTGCGATAGCAAGAAAATCCTCGCTTTGAAGAGTTAAATTATTTAACTGTGTAAGATAGACGGACAAGAACGATGAGACAAAAATTAAGAAAGACAGAACTGTTATTGTAGTGAACGAAAAACGGAATTGCATATTACAAGCTTATCACTTAGCTTTCCTTTGATATACTGTATCTACTTTGAAATTATTATTAATCTTTCTCGCGATTTATTTCTGCTTTTCATTTTTTACGTATAAAGACTATGGTGCAACTGGCGATGAGTCGACTGAAAGACGTGCGGCTCAGGACTTGTCGCGATATTTAAGCTCTCCGACCTCTTATGATTCGATAATTAATTATAATTACAACGATAAAATTAACGTTACTTTTGGCCATCATCCACTTGTAACAAAGTATCAACGTTCATATCAATTAATTCAAAACTATTTCAATTTTAAAGGCTATTATGAATGGGGTCATTTATTTAATTTAATCTTCGGATCTATACTTTTTGTTTTAACTTATTGTGTATTTTTTATTGAATACAAATCGTCAAAAAAAGCCATAATCCCTGTGATTTTTTTAGCCACGTGTGCAAGGTTGTCTGGCGATATTCCGACGAATAATAAGGATGTCCCATTTGCCACGATGTATCTGGCTTCCGTTTTGCTCATATATTTATTTTCAAAACTGGAACCAAATAAATACTTGAAGATTCTTTTACTTGGAATTGTTTTTGGTATAACTCAAACGTTTCGGGCTGTTGGGTTTTCGATTTATTTTGTATACATAATTTATTATTTTTACAATGAATTTATAGAAGGCCGAAAATTCACAGTTTCCAAAATCGCCAATTTCTTTCTAGAGTTGTCCATAATTGTTGGATTCTCACTTTTTATCTCGATGTCAATTTTTCCGTGGCTAGGTTCAAACTTTTTCGCTAATTTTTTTAATCTACTTTTAGATGCAAAAAGTTTCCAAAACTGGGATGACACGATATTTTTCGCTGGTAAATTTTTATATAAAGCAGATCGTCCATGGTATTACTTATTCACATGGATTTTCATTACAACTCCTGTTTATATTTTAGCTTTAATGGGATCGTCAGTTTTTTTCGTAAAAAAGCTTTTTAGAAATAAGCTTTTTGTAATCTCAACAATTTCGATGTTTGTAAACATATGCCTTTACTTAGCCATGCATCCAGTTATTTACAATGGTATTAGACATTTTTTGTTTATCTTGCCAATGATCGTAATTTTTTCGGGAGTCGTATTTGTCTATTTATTGGAACACGTAAACAAAAAAATATTCAGATATATCGGGATTTTAATAATTTTGAATATATCGCTTGTTGTGTATGACTTATATCGACTTCATCCATATGAATATATCTACTTTAATGAATTAATTGGAGGAATACGTGGAGCTTCGGGCAAATATGAATTGGATTATTGGGGCGCAAGCTATAAAGAGGCTACTGAATGGATTGTTAAAAGTACTGATTTAACACAAAAAGATTTTATATATGCGTGTAATGTTGATTATGCTGTTGATTATTATTCAGGTAAAAAATTCTTTATGACTTATGGATACCCAGAGTACGCAAACTACACGATTTGCGATAGCGAAAATGAAATGAAGCGAAACTACACTGGAAAAATCTTATACGAGGTAAAGCGTGATGGAGTTATTTTAAATACTGTAAGAGAACATGAAAAAACTAAGTAATAAATTGCACGTTTTCGTAATGTTTTTTTCCTTTTTTATTTCGATTTTATTTACATATAGCTACATAGATTTTAGTTCTAATATGTCTGTTGGAGTAGGGCATGTATATACCGCGAAAAGCCTTGCTCTGTCTGGGGATTTTAATGTGGATGAATATTGGGGAAATTCTGGCGTTGATGTGATTACCGCGTTTGACGGACACAAGTATGTTGCGTATGCACCGTTAAACGCTGTCTTAATGGCTATTCCGTATTATGGTTTGCAGTTTTTTTATTTTTTCTATTCGAAACTTGTTGGCCCAATAAATGGTGATATATCAATTATTCTAGAAAGTTTAGCTTTTAGTTTACCATCCAGCATTTTTTATTCGTTAGCTGGATTTTTGCTTTTTAGGTTTTTGATGGAATCAGGTATCAAAAAAATGATAGCCATTTTGACCGTAATCGGATTTTTGTTTGGAACGATATTCTTAAATTATAGTGTTAGTTTTTTTAATCATGTTCCTGCCGCATTTTTTATTTTCTATTCATATTGTTTGATATCAAAGCCAAAAACAGATAAAGCGTTTTTATTTGCTGGGATTCTTACTGGGCTTGCTTTTCTAACTGAATTTCCGACTATTTTGTTTTCCGTTGCTGTAGGTTTATTTCTTCTTTACGAACTAAAATATGAAAAACTTAATGTTGATATATTTTTAAAGCGATTATCTTATTTCTCTATACCAATCGTTTTTTCAATTTTTCTTCTTGGGCTTTATAACTATGTCCATTTCGGATCTCCTTTTTTGATGGCGGAACAGATTTTGTATCAACAAAAATTGGCATTGGGTGTTGGAGTCGAGCATGGTTTTAGTCAAAATCCAGTATACGGGATTTGGGGATTATACTTTTCACCTCTAAAAGGATTGTTTTTGATATCGCCGTTTTTATTATTTTCTTTTTTGGGATTTCGAAATTATTTAAAACAAAACAAGAAGTTAGCTATTTTGGGATTATCATACATCGTGTTTGTGTCGCTTTTATACTCGCTTTGGCCTGATTGCTTTGGAGCAACGCCATTTGGTCCAAGGTATTTAATTTCAGTAATTCCTTTTTTAGCTTTTTACTCTGGTTTTGCGTTAAAAAGTAAGTTAAATATTTGCATATATTCGATTTTAATTACTTTTGGAGTTTTTATTTGTGTGATGAATCTATTAGACGGATTGCCCTCGGGTAGGTGGTTTTCACCGACTAATTGTAATTCTATGCAATACGGGTCCTTTTTTAAAGCAAATAGTTATCTTATGAATTTGATAAAAGGAGATTTTAGGTTTGCGTCAATTCTACTAAAAGGGTAGCCCTTATAATTCCTCTAGCTCTCCGAGTCCAGATTCTTTTCTGTCTATATAGCGAAGGTAGTTTTCTGTTGTGGTTAGTCTTTTGTGTCCTGCGATTTTAGAGACGAGAAGAACGCTTGCTCCTCTTTTGAGGTGTTCTGCTACAAATGTGTGTCTTAAATCATTTACAGTGACGTCATCGAGCTGAATTTGTTTAAGATATCTTCCAATTGTCGCTCTTATGTTTCTAACTAGTAATGGATTTCCTGTTTTTGTTACGAATAAATGGTCGAGTTTTGAAGAAGGTCTTTCTTTTAGAAAGCCTTTTATTGCAGAAATTACTGCAGAATTAAGAGGAATTGTTCTGCCTGGGTTTTCTTTTGTTCCAGGTACTTCTAAAATTCCTTTTGCATCATGTTCTATTTTTATGTGATCGACTTTAATAAATGCTAATTCAGATATTCTAAGGCCTGTTTGAAGGAAGATTTCTATTATTGCACGTGTTCTTATATCGTCTTTTACTGTATCTCTTAACGCTCTGTACTCGATTTTAGTTAATATTCTTGGAGCATTTTGCTCAAGCCTTGGATGTTGAATAAATTGTGCAGGATCGTTTTCTATAATTCTTTCGTCAAGAAGAAATTTAAAAAATGTTTTGATTGCATTTATTTTTCTTGAGATAGTTTTTTTTGTGTAATTACTGTCCGATAGGTTTCTTAAGAAGTTCTCAATAATGGATTTACTAAGCTCGTGGGCACTTGATATATTTTGCCTTACTGCGAAGTCTGCTAATTGCTCAATATCCTTTGCATAGGCCACAACAGTCGCTGTCGCTCTGCCTTTTGATATCAAACTCTGTACAAATTTTTCCCTCGCTGATGACAATAGTGTCATATTATAAGTTATATTATCTTGGGCAGATCAAACAACTATAAGTTTAGTCTATACACACAAAAAAAAGTGTCAATACTTTTAGACACTTTTTGGTTGCGGGGCCAGGATTTGCACCTGGGTCTCGAGATTATGAGCCTCGCGTGGTTGCTACTCCACTACCCCGCGCCGATATTCATGTGACATATTTTACAACCTTTGACGCGAAAAAGCTAGGTTTTATCAGTAAAATTTAAATTCGCTAAGCCAGAGACGCCAATTCTCGTTTTTTGTAGGCAACTTTTCCGATTGGTTTTCTTTTTCTTCATATGTAGCGCTAGAATCGCCCATTATTATGATTTTTTCACCTGGACGAGTTAAATTTAAGCGTTCTGTGGCCTCTTTTTCTATAAACTCTGGGGTATTTGCAAATTCGATCTTTTCTGCCAATTCCTTATTAGAATTTTCAATTTCAACAACTTGTTCTTTTGCTTGATCTAACTTATTTATGCTTGTATTTAACCTGATAATAGATCTGATTATATTAGCGAATATAAAAATTAATACGATTGTAATAATAATTGGAAATTTGCTATTACTGTTACTGACTTTTCTGTCTTGCATATGTCTAGTATACTATTCCCATGATCTGGCGGCGTAGCTCAACGGTTAGAGCACAGCCCTCATAAAGCTGGGGTTGGTAGTTCGATTCTACCCGCCGCCACCATTGCAGATATAAGGGCTACCCTTTTTGTGTATTTGTCATGATAAACTGTTTCCATGAAAAGAATTCTTACAGGTGATCGTCCTACAGGTCCTTTGCATTTAGGCCATTATGTTGGCTCTTTAGAAAACCGTGTAAAACTTCAAAATGATTATGATTCTTATATATTAATTGCTGATGTTCAAGCTTTAACTGATAATTTTGACAGTCCAGAAAAGGTAAGGTTAAACACTTTGCAAGTTTTGCTTGATAATATTTCAGTCGGACTTGATCCAGAAAAAGTTACATTTCATTTGCAGTCCGCAATTTCACAAACTGCAGAACTCACAATTTTTTATGCAAATCTTGTTTCTATCGCAAGACTTGAAAGAAATCCAACAGTAAAAGACGAGATTTTGCAAAAAGCTGACAAATTTAAAGAATCCGCAACTTTGGGCTTTTTGATGTATCCAGTTTCGCAAGCTGCTGATATTACGATAGTTAAGGGTGAAGTTGTTCCTGTTGGAGAGGATCAAGTTCCACATATTGAACAAGCACGCGAAATTGTACGAAAATTCAATTCTATTTATGGAGATGTTTTTACAGAGCCAGAAGTTTTGTTAAGTGAAAATAAAAGATTAATTGGAACGGATGGAAACGCAAAAATGAGCAAGTCGATCGGGAATTGTATTTATTTATCTGATACCGCCGAATCTGTAAATGAAAAAGTTAAAAATATGTTTACAGATCCAAATCGAATAAGGGCGACAGATCCAGGAAAAGTAGAAGGAAATCCGGTTTTTATTTATCATGATATTTTTAATACAAATAAGCCCGAAGTCGAGGACTTAAAATCTAGATATTTAAAAGGTACGGTTGGAGATGTTGAAGTAAAACAAAAACTCGCAGTCGCGATAAATACATTTTTGGAGCCAATAAGAGAAAGAAACGCAAAATTTTCTGATCAAAAACTTCTTATGGAAATTTTAGACGCAGGCACAAAAAAAGCACAAAAAATCGCACAAGAGACAATGAGAGAAGTAAAAGATGCGATGGGGCTATATCAAATCAGATAATCCGTTAGATAATCCCTTGAGCTATCATTGCATCGGCGACTTTTTTGAATCCTGCGATATTTGCGCCAGTCATGTAGTTGACTATCTTCTCACCTGAAATATCAGTTTCGCCATATTCGACACATTTTGCATGAATATTTTTCATTATATTTTTTAGTTTTTCATCGACTTCTTCTTTTGACCATGAATAATGAAGACTATTTTGCGTCATTTCTAAACCTGATACGGCAACTCCACCAGCGTTTGAAGCTTTTCCTGGTACAAATATGATTTTGTTTTGCGAATATATTTCAATGGCTTCTTTTGTTGATGGCATGTTTGCGCCTTCAAGGACATATCTAACTCCATTTCTGGCGAAGTTTTGTGCGTCTTCTTTTGAAATTTCGTTTTGAGTTGCGCATGGAAGTGCAATATCAGCTTTTATATCCCATGGATTTTTGCCAGCAGTATATTCGGCTCCAAATTTTTCTGCATATTCGCTAATTCTTCCGCGTTTTACATTTTTTAGATCTTTAAGATATTCTAGTTTTTCTTTTGTGAATCCATCTTTGTCATAAACTGTTCCGTCGGAATCTGAAGCGCTTACAACTTTTGCGCCAAGTTCGATTGCTTTTTCTATTGCATATTGAGCAACATTTCCAGATCCTGATACCAAAATTGTTTTGCCTTTTAATGTGTCTTTTGCATGTGTTAAAACTTCATTTGTAATATAAACAAGTCCATAACCTGTTGCTTCTGGTTTTATTAAGCTTCCACCATATTCAATACCTTTGCCGGTTAATGTTTCGTTAACTTTGTTTGTTAGTTTTTTATAGTATCCGAATAAAAAGCCGATTTCACGTGCGGCAACTCCAATGTCACCTGCTGGAATATCAGTTTGATCTCCGATGTGTCTATAAAGTTCGGACATAAAAGCTTGGCAAAATTTCATGACTTCGGCATCTGATTTTCCGTGTGGATCAAAATCGGATCCGCCTTTAGCTCCACCCATAGGAAGTCCGGTCAAACTATTTTTAAAAGTTTGTTCAAATCCCAAAAACTTCATTATGCTTAGATTTACTGTTGGATGAAATCTTAAGCCACCTTTATATGGTCCAATTGCGCTATTAAATTGAACGCGGTATCCACGATTTACTTGAACATCGCCGTTATCATCGGTCCAAGTAACGCGAAACATAATAACGCGTTCGGGTTCGGTTAAACGTTTAATTAAATTTCCTTCGGAATACTTTGGATTTCTTTCTAAAAACGGAGATAGTGATTCGAGAACTTCTTGTACTGCTTGAGAAAATTCTGGTTCGATAATTTGATTTGTGTAGTCCATAAAATGGATTATACACTAGAAAAAATGGCTTTTTTGGTCGGGGTGAGAGGACTTGAACCTCTGGCCTCCGCGTCCCAAACGCGGCGCGCTAGCCAACTGCGCCACACCCCGATATTTTCTGGCGGAGGGGACAGGATTTGAACCTGCGCGGAACTTTTGGTCCCAACGATTTAGCAAACCGTCGCCTTAAACCGCTCGGCCACCCCTCCATCTTTCCAGTATTTTAGCATTTTAATGCTTCCTATTGGTATCGGATATTATATACTTTTTAGTATGACTAGATTATATCTAATGCGACATGCTGATGCATACGATGAAAACGGCGTACAGCTTCACGATTATCATTTAAACAATTTCGGCAAAGTTCAAGCACTTCAACTTGCAAGAAGACTTTCTGGAAATAAATTCGACGTTATGTATTGTAGCAAAATTAGAAGGGCAATCGAAACTTGTGAAACTGTTAATGAGTATCACCATAATGAAGTTATGTTTTCTGCGAAATTTAATGAAGTTGGTACGGAAGATTGGCCACACCCTGGAGTAGTTACAAAACCACAGGTGCTTGGTGATTATAAAGTTACATCAGAACGAATTTATACAATCTTTAAACAAGTCGTAGATGAAAATAAAGATAAAGAAGTTGCAATATTCACACATGGAAACTGGATTCGTGTTTTACTTGCCGAAATTCTTGCAGATGGAGATCCAAAAACTTTCGCTCATTTTGTAATAAGTAATTCTTCTTTAACAATTATTGACGTTAACGAAGAAGGCTTCGAACATATTATTACAGTTTCTGATGGCGCTCATACGCATCTATACGAGACAAAGATCTAAGTTCTTATTGTGGTAGAATTCGACTAATGGAGATGCAAGACAAAAGCAACATCATAAAGCCTTCGCAAGTACTTATAGAATGGGACGCTCCAGAAAGAGTTTTCAAAACTAAACCTCGAGAATTTTATAGAAAAACCGGCGTAATAATAATATTCTTTGCAATCCTCCTTTTAATAATTAAAGAATTTTTAATAATCGGAGTTTTAGGAATCGTGTTTTTTGTTGTATATGTTTTTCATACGGTTCCGCCAAAAGTTGTACATCATAAAATAACTACAAATGGGCTTGATTACGCTTCCGAACATTTATACACATGGGCAGAATTACAATCATTTTATATAGAGAAAAAAGACGATACAGACTTTTTGGTATTAAACACAAAAAACCCAATCCCAGGAAGAATACTGCTTTTGCTTGACGCCAAAACAAATCATCAAAAACTATCAGAAATAATAAACGACTATATCTCAATAATAGAAAAACCAGAAATAACCATGATGGAAAAATTCATGAACCAAGTATCGAAAAAAATAAATTTCTGATAACATTCACCATTAACAAATAAGTCTCCTGCAAAAAAATAAAAATATGAATTTGCCTATAGTGGAAGTAGAAGCTGTTTTTTTTCCCAAGATGTTTTAGAAGCTTATGAATCTGCCCCCAGGCCTAAATATCTAGTAGCAGGGTTAAGTGTTGAATTTAAAAGTGACAGAAAACCTAAATCTGTTCCAACTCCAGCGTGTCAACTTTTCGCAGTAAATAATACTGAAAGTCATGATGTTTACTTTTTTGTACAAGATAATGGTTGTGATTTTGAAGCCGACTTAACAAGTCTTGATGCATGTGAGTCTATTGTACTAAGTTATATTTTGCTTGGTTATGATGATAAATTCAGTATATCGGAGGATACAAAAGTTTATTTAATTAAACGATGTTTACAACTCGGTCAAGACTTCGATAAAACTGTTTCTTATATTTATGCAAAAACGGGGGTTGATATTAAAGATGTTACTGTTATGGCTATCTCTACAGAAGATTTAAATGCAGATTTAGGTATGCGTGCAAAAAATATTCAAAGTCTGTGTACTAGACGGTGTAGCGATTCTGAAGTTGAAAGATTGCTCCCCGAAATATTGAAGGCATTACCTAATAAAAAAATTGTTAAAGGCGATGAATTAAAAGAAATTAAGCCGATTCAGTGGGATGTTGACGAAAAAGGACGTTCTTATCTAAAAATTTTCAATCGTTATGGTCATTCGTTTTTTTTATATGAGCCAAATGGAAAGCCTAAGTATGTTGTTGAATCCTGTGCGACTGAAATTTCAAAAGTACATGGAGGTGGTAGTTTTCCGTTTTTAGCAATTCAACTTGCAATTAGTAATGGAGGTGAAGTTTCTGAAGAAGTGCTATTAGGCTTAGCAAAGGGACAAGGTCATAAAGCTGGTTTAGCGCAATTGCTTAAAGGATGTGGAATTTTTTGTTTTGATAAAAAAAGTCGCATGTATTATTTAGATACTCTTGGCGGAGGGGGGGGGATTCGAACCCCCGTGCCATAAATGACGCAAGCTTTTCGAGAGCTGCCAATTAAACCGCTCTTGCACCCCTCCGCGAATGTCTTTTAGTGTACGTGCTTATTTTATCGTATAATTAGTGACGAAGCCATATTGTGCACTCGTAGCTCAGCTGGATAGAGCGCAACTTTGCGGAAGTTGAGGTCACAGGTTCAAATCCTGTCGGGTGCACCACAGTTATTTTTTATATGCGGTTTTGAAAAAATGAAAAACGGTGAAAATGAAATTGATACGATTATTTTTGATGTAGATGGTACATTGTCTGAGGAAGTCTCATGGTTAAAACTCACCGATGGATTGGGCGCCTCATCTGAAACTCATGCCCAGATATTTGCTAAATTCAAAAACGGAGAATTAAAATATCCGGAAGCCAAACAAAAGCTTATTTCATTATGGCAAGAAACCGGAAATGCGAATAAAGGATATATGGAAGATATGTTTAGATCGTGGAATCTAAAAGGTGATGCTGTTGAAACTATGGAGTATCTTAAGGCGTCGTATCGAATTTGTTTAATGTCAGGTGCTGTCGATCTGTATGTCAAAGTGGTTGCTGAAAAGTTGGGAATAGATCATTGGTATGCTAATACAGAACTTGTTTGGGATGAAGTCGGAAACCTTATTGATTTTCATTATTTTGCGGATCAATCAGAAAAGAAACTAGAGCATTTTTACGAATATATCGCTAAATTCGGTTTGCTTACATGTCAATGTGCCGTGGTCGGTGATGGGGATAGTGATATTGCATTATTTAGAGAATTACCTTTTGGGGTTGCAGTAAACAAGCAACCGAATTCTGAATTAGAAGCTTTGGCAACAAGAACTATATCTGATTTAAGTGAGTTACAAGGAATTTTCTAGCGGATATCTTTTATATCTTTTCATAAATCACTCCCTGCGCGTCTCTTTGAACTTCGGTGTAGTTGTATTTTGCGGGATTTTCACGAAGTAGTAAATCAAGAAATGTTCCGTTTGCGATTAGCAAATAATTTGTTTCATATTTGTTTAAAATCTGTTCCCAATCTGGTTGGGTTTGTGTTATTTTTAGCCATGTTGTGTATGGGCTTTCTCCGTTTTCACCTATCCATGCTGGCATTCTTCCGTCTATAAAAAATTTCATATTTGGTAATTTCCATACTAAAAAACCTCCCCATTCGTATGTGTTATATACATTTCCTGACTTATCCTTAAAGAATTCAACTTGATTGTTAAGAAATTGATCTTGGCCTTTATTATATTTATTTATCGAAACTACATTCGTAAATCCGAAATAAAGTATTAGGCCAAAAAGACATAAAAAGGAAAAATCATGAATAAATGAGGTCCATTTTTTTGGCATTTTAAATTTCCTGAATTCATAGCTTGCGAATATTACAGCTGAAAAATAATAAATCGGAAGATTTCTGCGGGCCGAAATTGCAAGGTATGTCGATAATAAAAGAAGAACCAAAAAGAATATATTGAAATTTTTATAATTGGTTTTTGACAAATGTATGTAAAACAAAACTCCAGTTAGTGAAAGTATCAAAAGAACATAATTTTGTGGAGGCGGAACCCATTCAGCAATTAATGTGTTCATTGGAATTTGCATGTGGTGATAAATTTCTAGGTAAATTCGGTAGCCAAATGGATTTATTAGAGTTGCGAGTATTCCTGTTATTGTGAGAAATATAAAACTTCTAAATTCACGGAAATCAACTTTTTTGAAAATCCATCTGTAAAAAACATTTGCTGTGTAAATTCCCAAAACAATTGGCCCTAAGAAAAATCCTGCATGTGTGTTTGCCCAAATTAAAAATAGTAAGGGAAGAAGATATACAAGCTTTTTTCGTGATAAAAGGTAGATCTCTAGAAATAAAAATAAAAGCGTCATGAATTGAGACCTGAATCCAAGTGAAATCGTCGACCATGAAAAAGCCGTCGCAATTAAAATAAGAGACATCTTTACTAGGAAATCTCCACGCATGGTTTTGTAAATCACAAAGATTATAAGCGATGAAACTATGGTTCCGATTATGCTAATTGCTACAAATCCACCAACATCGAAGGTTAGTGAAATTAGTGCGTCGTATATAAAACTTGGATATGCCCATTTGTAATCTTTTAAGAAATAGGTAAATGTATTGTCAATGCATGGTTTTTGAAGCTTGAGAAGTTCGCTTCCGCATCTGTAATGCCAGCCGAAATCCGGGTCTGTGTTTGGAATGAGGAATAGAAAAAAGATGAATGCAAAGAAGGATATGAAAAGTGTGTGCTTTCGCATCTTTCTATTATACGGGCCAGGCCCGAAAGGGCCTAGGCCCTTTCGGGCCTGGCCCCCATAGAATGCTAGAATATCCGCATGGACAGTATTTCCGAAATAAAATCAAAGTTAAATATCATCGACCTTATAGGAACTTATACTCCTTTAAAGCAGTCTGGCAAAAATCACAAAGGTTTGTGTCCGTTTCACTCTGAAAAAACACCGTCATTTATGGTTTCCGAAGATCTCCAAAGATATAGATGTTTTGGCTGCGGAAAAAGTGGCGATGTCTTCAACTTTATTATGGATGTTGAAGGTGTAGATTTTCCTGAAGCCTTAAAAGTCCTTGCTGAAAAAACTGGAGTAAAACTTGATTTAAAGTCTGATGCTTTTAACAAAAAAGATAAAGATGCGACATCAAAAATATATGAGATCAATGAAATCGCTTCGAAGTTTTATCAGCATTTATTGAATAAACACGAATTTGGCGAAGTCGGCCGTGCTTATATAAAAAAACGCCAGGTTTCCGCAAAAATTGTTAAGGATTTTGGTATCGGATACGCGCCAAATTCGTGGGATAGCCTTTCAAGATATTTGATTTCAAAAAAATTTACAGCAGAAGAAATTATTAATTCAGGCCTTGGTAAATATAGGAAATCTTCTAAAAACACTTACGATATTTTTCGCGGACGTCTGATGTTTCCATTAAGAGACAACATGGGCCGAATAACAGGCTTTTCCGGGAGAGCACTTTTTGAAGATCAAGATCCAAAATATATAAATACAGCTGAAACAGAAGTTTTTCATAAAGAAAGATTTCTTTTCGGTCTTGATTTGGCGAAAAACGCAATTCGAAAGGCTAATTTGGCGATTATTGTCGAAGGTGAATTCGATATGATTTCGCCTTATCAAGCTGGTTACGAAAATATTGTTGCTTCTAAAGGAACGGCTTTAACAATGGGACAAGTGAATTTATTAAAAAGATATGCTCAAACAATTGTTTTGATTTTCGATAATGATGTCGCCGGAGCCGATGCCTCAGTACGTGGAATCGACATTATTAAAGATTGCGGACTCGATATAAAAATCGCAGTTTTGCCGGAAGGTTCAAAAGATCCTGACGAACTTATTAAAAAAGATACAAATTTATTTGGTGAGGTTGTTAGAAATGCATTGCCTTTGTGGGATTATTATTTTTCGTATGCTTCAAGCAAATATAATTTGTCTAATATCTTTGAAAAGAAAAAGGCTTCGCAGTTTTTGATAAATATTATTAATGAAATCGAGGATGAGGTTGTCAGGTCAACATATATTAAAAAGTTCTCTGTGCTTTTTGATGTTGATGAATCAGTTGTAAAAAATCAAATTGATAAAAGTGTTCCTTCAACAAGAAGTAGATTTACGACTGATGTTCCAGAAAAAATAGTTATGGAAAGTGGTTTTGAAGATTATCCAGGTTCTGAAGTTTATGTTTTAACTCTTTTGATGGATGCAAATAATTTAGAATTCGAAGCTTTTTCAAATGTAATTAATCCAGATTTTTTTACAAATCAGTTTATTAAGGATTTATTTATAGAACTTACGGATAGTAGAAAAGATTCAAAAAGCTTTGATGTAAAGGCCTTTTATGCTAAACTTCAGCACAGTCACCCTAATGTATATAGTTTGTTTGAAAAAGTTTATTTACGTGGCAGATTTGAAGATACGCAGTCTCTTTCTGATGAGATCGCATTTGCTATTTTGCGCTTAAAACAAGCCTTCCAAAAAAGAAGGCGTAAAGAATTGGCGGTTGCCATTGCAAAAGCTGAAGCGGTTTCTGATTTTACTCTTGTTGCAAGTTTGCAAAAAGAGGTTAAAGAGGTTTCGAATCTTTGATAGATCTGTCTTTTTCAAATTTATGGCTTCTTCAATTAAGAACAATCCAAAGATTAAAAATCTTATAAATAAAGGACGAAGTAAAGGTCACGTTACGTATCAAGAGATTTTGAGCGCAATTCCACAGGTAGAAGAAGATCTAGAAGTTTTGGATGAACTTTATGGAATTTTGCTTGAAGATAAGATTGAAGTTCTTGAAGATACGGTTGATTTAGAGGAAGAAGCTTCTAAGGGAGTTTTAGATCTTCAGAAAGAATTGAAAGAGACAAGTCTTCAGTCGACTTTGGATCGTGCGATTACAGGAGATCCTGTTCGTATGTATTTAAGAGAAATTGGTCGAGAAGGTCTTTTAACAGCAGCCGAAGAGGTTGAGCTTGCTCAAATGGTCGAAGCTGTTGCTTATCAAGATGCAATCGCTGAACTTACAAAAAAAGGCGTTAAAAAACCAAATTACAAACAAATCGCAGAGCTTATGCTTCAAGGAGAGTTTGATGATGTTGGTAAAAAACTTCGTGTTGATCAATCAAAAAAACAACTCGAAGATTTTACTTCCAATAAAAGAACTTTTAAGATGAAGAAGGCTAGGTATAGATTGATTAATTCAAACCTTCGACTTGTTGTTTCCATCGCAAAGAGATATATGAATCGTGGTCTTACTTTTTCGGATCTTATTCAAGAAGGAAATATAGGACTTATGAGGGCTGTTGATAAATTTGATTGGCGACGTGGATTTAAATTTTCAACATATGCAACATGGTGGATAAGACAGGCAATTACAAGAGCTATTGCTGATCAAGCAAGAACTATAAGAATTCCTGTTCACATGATTGAAACTATTAATAAGCTTAAAAGGATTCAAAGAGAACTTGAACAAAAGTATGAAAGAGAAGCAACGGCAAAAGAAATCGGAAAAGTCATGGGAATTGAGCCTGAAAAAGTCGAAGAGATTTTAAAGATTTCTCAAGAGCCAAGTAGTCTTCAAGCAAAAGTTGGAAAAGAAGGCGATACGGAACTTTCAGAATTTATTGAAGATTTAGATACTGAAACTCCAGAAGATATGGCTTCATACGAACTCTTGAAGGGTCATATTGTTGAGGTTTTGGATACTTTAAGCGAAAGAGAACAGAAAGTTTTGGAGTTGCGCTTTGGCCTCAAAGACCATAAGCCACGAACGCTTGAAGAAGTCGGAAAAGTTTTTGGTGTTACACGTGAGCGTATTAGGCAGATCGAGGCCAAAGCGCTTAGAAAGTTAAGACATCCAAGCAGAAGCAGAAAATTAAGAGATTATCTTGATTAAATAGGTACACCTTTTAGGAGCACGCCGACTGCGAATGCGACAGCAGCGGCGATGCCTCCTATTACAAGCGATCTCGCTCCTGTGTATATTGGGTTTTTGCTTGTAAAAAATCCTTCAGCTATTCCAATAGATATTAATGATGTTGTCATTATGGCTACTGCTATTTCAAATTGATTCGGGATTTTGAAAAAGTATGGAAAAACCGGTAAAACTCCTGCAATTATAAATGCAATAAATGTGACAATTCCATTTGCGATGGCTGGTGTTTTTTTGAATTTTTGATGCTGTGCTGATTCATATTCCTCTTCGCCTTTTGCTCCTAAATAATTTCCAGAAGCCATTGAAAATCCATCAGCAAATAAATTCGCGACTCCTAAAATTACAATAACCTTTGGATCCAAATTTGCCCCCAAAGAGCCTGCAATAACTGCAAACGTTGTAACAAGACCGTCATTAGAAGCAAGAATTGATGCATGCAAAAACGAAGCCTTATCGGAAATAGATGGTTTAAATTTCATATAAAAACATTCTAGCATTATGTAGAAACTGGATTAACTAGAAGTTGGGAAAAGACTAGGAAAGAATTAGATAAATGCGTTATAATATGCTCCAACTGCCATCGTGAATTGCATGGTGGTTTGATTGAGTTAGAAAAATTTAACAATCCGCGGTAGCTCAATGGTGGAGCAGATTCCTGTTAAGAATAAGGTTGTTGGTTCGAGCCCAACCCGCGGAGCCAGTTAGTACTAGTCAACCTGGATTAAACCTGCCTACGTTTATGTATGAAAGGTAGGTTTGTATGGAGAATATAGCAGACAACCCAAGCAATATTACTTTAATCTTCATTGGTGCAATTATAGCCTTTATAAGTACCAACATTGTTGAATATATTAAAAATTGGAGCGAACTAAGAGGCAAAACAAAGAATTTTAAACTGTTTATAAAACTGGAATTGGAAGTTATTGCTAAGACTCTTGAAAAGCTTCAAACAGGATTATCTTATGGCCGTTACTATGATTATCTATTGTTAGATAGGATAAAGGAGAGCATTGATAATCTTGAAAAAGTCAGGATTGACGTAATTTACCTTTCTGATCCAGAATTAAAAGAAAAATTTATCGAAACAACCTCTGATATCTCCACCTATATTGCTACTGTCAGAATGGTGCAACAACTTTTTTATGATGATAGGGGCAAATCGTTAGGACAGGCAGAAGTAAATAAACCAGTAGCAATTAGTAATAAATCTAAAAAACTTATAAAAAAGGAAAACAAAAGTGAAGAACTAGTTTCCGAGGAAGCATGGAAAGCGTTTAATGAGAGACGTATCGAAAAAACAATTGAATACGTTGAAATAAAGCGAAAACTTGAAGAATTAATTAAAGGCCTGGCTAGCTAATTTTTTCGCTTGTTTTTTTGATTTCGTCTAGTTTTTCAAATCAATATTCTATATATGATTGAAAATTTAACTCCAAATAATGAATTGAATGAGCAACAGATAAAATTACTCAATGGGGATAAGGAGGAACAGTTTTTGCTTAAAAGAGAAATTCATAGAGATATTTTTCCAATTATGGTCGAAGGTTTTAGGCAAATTAGGGAGCTAACACAAAATATAGCAATTATTTCTGGGGCTATAGCGGCTTTTACAATTCCTATTTTAAATACTGATCTAGTGCAAACCAAGGTATTGGCTTATATTGCTTTATTGTTGCTTTTTATCTCTATAGTCTACGCGATTCATCATTTGTCTGAAGTTATTTCGAAGGAAGTGAACGATCTATCAAAACAACATTCAACATACAATGATATCCTCGATGATGCTATTGATAGAGTAAATACTGTGTTGTTAACTGGTAATATTGATAAGCTAAATGTTGATGAGAAGAAAGTTTTAAAAAAACTTTCCACTATAAAAATACTGCCTAAAATTGATAGAAGCTTAAATATTCTTAAGACAATTATATTTGCTGCTTTAGTTTATTTGTTTTTATCATTCATTCCACTTAACGAAATAATTCGGTTTCTTCATTTGGAATCATAGAGCATCCTCCGTTGTATAATTCCTTTATGAATTCAGTATCTGTAGAACTCATGGTTGATGATATACAAAAAACTGTAGAGTTCTATAAAACAGTTTTAGGTTTTGAAGTAATACTTGAAACTCCAGATGATAAGCCGACTTTTGCTATTATAAAAAGCAATAACGTGAAGCTTATGTTGTATATCAGGGAAGAGTTTGCAAACGAAATCCCAAAATTCAAAAACGAGAAACTAGGCGGCTCAATCGCGTTATATATAGGCGTAGATAACATTAAGAATTGGCACAAAAGACTAGAGAGCAAAGTGAAGGTTGTACAAAAATTACACGCTACAGAATACGGTACAGAAGAATTCTCCTTTGAAGATATCAATGGATATGTGTTAATGTTCCACGAATAAACCCAATGATTCGTGTCTTATAGATAGTTTATAGTTGTGGGTGGTGCTTGTGGATAGTATTTGATATCAAAAACTTTCTATTGTGGAAAGTAATTATGTCGGATATTTGCGAAAAAACTACTTAATTAATGCTTCTAGATATGCCTTGTTCGGAATTGCAATTATTTGTTGAATACTATTTGCACCATAAAGCTTGATGAGTTTGTGCAGGTTTTTGCACGTGTCTATAAGAAGTTTTTTGTCCATAGACTCGCTATTTTGGTCAGTTGCAAATTGAAGCAAAGCAATTGACCCAAATGCGATTTCTTGTTCAGTTATAGTTTGTGGCAAGTCAGTTGTTACCGATCTACTACCATCCCTATCGAAATAAGTTCCGCTTATTATTTTTACTGTATTATCTGTAGTTTTTACTTTTCTGTATTCAATTATTTCTTTCAGCCCAGACAATTCAAATAAGTCAATTCCATTTTCGATTCCATAATTAGCTGCTCTATCAATAGAATTCATTATTAAAGTGATTGGTTCTGAAGGCAGTAAGCCATATCCGCCAAAGTTATATATCATTTTAACTGTGTAGCAGGCATATAGTCTAATGTATTCGGGGTTGGGGGTGGTGTGTACAGGATTGATAGAAATACTGACTTTCTTATTACCATCAAAACAGATCCCGTATTTTAATATATCAGTTTTACCGGATAGATAATCTAACAATCCCATATATGGTATTTATACCACTTGTTGGAACTTAATCAATCAGAACGGAGTGCTTAATCATGACATAATCGCTAGTTCTGAGATGTGAACATGCTTACCTTGATATTAAGTTTTTCGATAAAATTTTTTATAAGTTAGTTTCCGTATTTGCAGTGTCGATAATCTCCTCTAGTTGCGGATTTTGCATACCTTTAAAATCAATTAAAAGAATTGGCTTCTGATTGTAGTAAGCTCAATTCGTATCGCATTCTCGAAGCGGTATAATATTGCCATGAAATTTATTTTTTTATTTTTAATTTTAGCTTGTCTCATGGGTGGTTGGTTTTACTGGTATGAAGTAAGACCGGCAAAAATTCGACACGATTGTTCATGGGTTAAACATACTTCAGGGTTTGTTGATGCAATTCCTGCTATGACAGAAGATGAATTATGGCAGAAGGGTTTACTTAGGGATTGTAGTACCGCATATGAATCAGTTTTTTATGAATCTGTAACCACTCTCTGTGAATCTTCGAATAGCAGGATAATCGAAAAGTATAAAAACGCAATTGATGCAGTGCCAGCAAAAGAATGGTGGGAACCTGCCAACCCTAAGGAATATGCGTTTTGTTTGCACGATCAAGGGCTTTGATTCTTAAAAAGATATTCTATTCGGAGTATTTGGATTACATTTGAAAGATTAAAATTCTCATTGGTCTATTCGAATATCAGTATCTCTGTTTTCAAATACTCCTTCACCATGAAATCAATTCTTGTAACATCCTCGACGCGGAGCCAAAATACCCCATAGTCTTGAAGTTCTCGCTTTTTCTGCTATAATTTCGCCCATTCTCCAAGGAATATAAACATATTGCTAATTCAGCATTCATTAAATCCTAGGGAGATAGTACATTAAAATGGCGGGTTAGCTCTTGTGTCTGCTTCCTAAAAATTACTCTTGTAAATTCAACGTGAAAATATAAGTGTGACCTTTAGGAGGTAGGCGTAGGAGCAAAAATGCTTTGGAAAATCTTGATTAAATCTTTGTGGGAAAATTGGCCGGCCCTATTGGGTTTGGCTGCAATGGTATTACCTTTGGCTGCATGTCCACCAGAAGGTGCGACCTCAACCCCGATCCCGGCTGTAACGGCACAAGCGACATACGTCGCGCCGACTGCGGTGCCTTCGCAAGGAGAGATACTCGAAATCAATATGAGGATTAGCTCCGACGTCGAAGGAGGGAAATGCCTTTCAAGTGGAGACAAGTTTTACTTAAGTCTTCAAATGGAAGGAATCCCCGAAGATTGGGAAGGGCCTAGATCGGCTAACGTGATTTTTCAAGTCGGTCTTCTGGAAGATGGCCAAATTTGGGTTTTGAACGAAACCCAGGCCATTAAATTCCAGCTTGACACGGGCGAGACGGCCCAAGGGTCCATAAGGGTAGTTTTTTCACTACCCGACGGATCCGCTGTGAGATTCGAAAATCCGGAGTTTCCATACTTCAGATATACGGGTCAAAACCAGGAGGGCAAGTTTTGTTTTGATTTGCCTTTTGGAACGTCTCCAGGAGCGCCTTTGCGAAAGGCCTAGCTAGCGCGAATTAACCCGCCATCGCACCGGACTACGGATCAGTCATGATGTGTGCCCATAAAGCCACCTCCCCATCAATGACAATCCGTAGTCCAAGTTCCAAATATTCTTTTCCCAAGCTGATATAATTGTCACGTGTCTAAAATCCTTATTAGTTCATGTCTTCTTGGTTTAAATACTAGGTATGATGGTAAGAATAAATTAAATGAAAAGCTTGTGGAGCTGGCAAGAAATAAACAAATTGTTTTTGTTTGTCCAGAACAGTTGAGTGGTTTGTCTACGCCAAGAGAGCCTGCAGAAATTGAAGCAGGAAAATCGTCTAAAGATGTACTTGAAGGTAATGCCCGCGTTATAACAATTTCAGGAAATACCCAAACAAAAGAATTTCTTATCGGCGCACAAAAGACATTGGATTTATGTAAAAGTCTTGATATAAAAGTCGCGATTTTGAAAGAGAATAGTCCTTCGTGTGCCTCAAATAATGTATATGATGGAACCTTTAAAGGCGGGAAAATTCCAGGCACCGGCGTTGTCGCAGAGCTTTTAAAACAAAACGGCATTACCGTATACAACGAAGACAACTATCCATTGAGTTTGTTTGATAGCACTAAGCAAATCTAAATATACACACAATTTGTGTGGCTTTAGGAAAGTATGATTTTTAGTATATGAATCCTGACAGGTTTTCTTTGTTTATTAATCCAAATTCGCCATTTTCGTATTCGAGCCATTTAGATGGTGTTTTCTTTTTGGTGTCGGAGTATTTTATTTCATATCCAAATAATTTGCCTTCTCTATCTTCTACAAGATCTATTTCACTTCCGTCATACGTTCGCCAAAAATGTTGTGTTGCGTATATTCTGTGGTATTCCCTAAATTTCATTCGTTCCGATATCACGAAATTTTCCCATACATGGCCAAGGTCAGTTCTTTTATCGAATGTATTGAAATTATCCAAAATAGCGTTTCTTATACCAACATCGTAGAAGAATATTTTTTTGCTTGTAGATATTTCCCGACGTTTATTTTTTGAATATGATGGAAGTCTATATATAACAAAGCTTTTCTCAAGCAAGTCCACATATCTTTCAACAGTTTTTGAATCAATTTTTAGTAAATTAGACAATTCTGTATACGATACTTGTGAGCCGATTTGTAATGCTAATGCTTTTAAGAGGTCATTTAAAACCTGCGGATTTTTAATCTCCTGAAATTCGAGTATATCTTTAAATAAATAGCTTGACGTAATTTCTTTCAATAACCGTATCTTTTCGTCATCGGAGTCAGTTTTAATAATTTCTGGATACATTCCAAATCGTAAAAAAGAAGGAATGCTTTTTATAGCGGCAAGCTTGCCTTTGTCTGCAATGTATTCTTCAAAGCTTATCGGATAAAGTTGATATGTAAACTTTCTTCCTGTTAAAGGCTCTGATGTGGATTGCAGTAAGTTTATGCTTGAAGATCCTGTCAAAATTATTTGTTTAGTTTTTTTGTAGTTATCTACAAGAAGTTTTATTGTGATGCCAATGTTAGGCACTCTTTGAGCCTCGTCAATTAGTACTATTTCGTTGTCACCAATAATTCCGTCGAGTTGTGTGAAATCTTTATTTCTTAGTACGTCTATGTCGGTGGAGTCATCTGCATTAAGCCTTAGAATTTTTTTGTTTTTGTATGTTGTGTTGAGTTGATCAAGTAATGTTGTTTTCCCGACTTGCCTTGCTCCGACTATAATAATCACCTTGCCTTTAAAGAAATCTTTAATTATAAGTGGTTCTTGAAGCCTTTTTATGTCAGCCATAATAAATTTATACCACAAATTACGCGTAAATCAAGGATTACGATCCTTGGTTTACGCATAGTATAAAACATTATTTTGCGGTTAAGAAACAATAGTGAGTAGTGTGGTGGGGTAAGTTACATTTCGTCTTGTGAGACTAAGTTCGGAATGTAAATAAATTCATTCTGCTTCTCAAAAAAAGTTCTAACGTCGTACACAGTGCGGAGCCAAAATATCCATAACGTTTCTTGTTTCTGCCCTGAATAAAATTTTTGATACTACTTGGCTGGGAAGGCTCCTTTTCTTCAATATTTTGAATTATTCCGTTGTATATATCTTCTTCACTTCCTGTAGTCTTTTCACTAACCTTACGTAAGCAAGGAAAATGCAAATAGTCGTGAATATACTAATACTGTTGTTTTTGATATATCCGGAAGTCACAAAGACATTGCGGATCAAATTGCTCAAATACTTGGTGGTTCAGTTGTAAGTCAAATGCCATCTGGAGAAAATAAACCAGATGCAGATATTTTGATTATTGCTGGTAAGTAAATTCTCCGTAGATTATAACTTTTGTTCCTTTGTCTTCATCTGATGCTTTTACTGTTCGTTTGTCTCCCATTTCTGGCGTTGTCCATGCGAATAACTTTTCTGCATCTTCATTTCTCATGTTAAGGCATCCGTGGCTTTGTGGTGTTCCAAATTTGTCGTGCCAGTATGTTCCGTGAAAGCTAAAGCCTTTTGACCAAGGGATTTCATCATTTCCGAAAAATTGTACAAATTGAACATTGGGAAGATAGTAGTAAGTGTGAAGCGCTTTACTTCCGCCAGACATTTTTTGTGAAGTTGTTTTATATGCAATAGTGAATTCTCCAGTTGGAGTTTTGCCCCATTTCCCAGACGAAATTAAAAATTCCATAACTTTTTCATCGCCCTCAAATGCGTATACCATTTGTTTTGATAAATCTACTTCGATGTGTTTTTCAACGGTTGAATCTGATTCACTGTCTCCTAATACCTGACTTTCAGATGATGCAAAATCGGATGATATAACTTTTTTCCCAAGAAACTCTCCAACTTGATTTTTAGTATCGTAAGTGCCCAAGGAGTTTAAATTATCTGATGTTGGTTCCCATTGATTTGTAAAGTAATAGGGTAAAACATTTATATAAAGATAGGAGGCGATGGCCAAAGTCAAAAATCCTAACAGCTTCTTACTGGGCATAAATCTATCTTAGTTAGAATTAGTAATTTGCACAAGTTCCTTTATTAAAGTAAGGTTAGTTTATGAAATTGTTAAAACTGCTCACTTCATTTTTGTTTATTCTTTTGTTAACTTTATACGCCTTTGCTCCAAACAAGGTTTACGCTTTTAATTTTTTTGGTGCTGTTTTAGGTGATGAGGATCAAAGTGACGGCAAAGATGAGGACGAGAATGAGAATGAGGATGAAAAAGATGATGAGGACCAAGAAGATGAAGACGACGAGGAAAAAGAAGAAGAGGAGAAGGAAGAAGAAGAGAATAAAGAAACTAGAACAACGACGGTGAATTCTGATGGCACAAGAACGGTTGTTAAAAGAAAGGTTGAGGATAATGGAAAGATCGAGATCGAATCAAAGACGTATAGCATTAGTGGAAAGGTTATCGAGGAACAAAAAATAAAAAGTGGCGATAATGAAATTGAAGCTGAATTTAAAGGGATTTCTGAAGTAAAGTTTAAATCGAAAAATGGCGATGATTTTAAGTTGATGATTAAAGATGAGAATAAGATTCTTACGAAGGTTGTATATGATTCTGTTGAAAACAACATGCGTGTTGTAGGAAAGCCTGAAGATGAAAGTGATGATGTTTTAATTCGCGAAGAAAAAGACGGCACATATGAAATTGAAAAAGATGGCGAAAAGATGCAGGTTTTGTTGCCACTAACTGTTGATGATTCTGATGGAACTATTTCTGTTTTAACGGATTCTGGCGAGAAAACTTTGACGAATTTTCCAGATGAGCTTTTGAAAAAGGCTAAATCAACGGTCAAAGTAAAAGAAAAAGACGGCAAAGTTATATATGAACTTAGCGAAGAAAAAGCAGAAAAATTATTAGGGCTTTTTCAAACAAATATCGCAAGCCTTGTTACATACGACGCTGAAACCGGAAACGAAATCGAAAGCCAACAAGACTTTTGGAACAAAATGATCGATGCGATTAGCTTCTGATACAATAGGTATTGATGAAACTCGAAAAAAGACTTATTTCAACTAATTTTGTTAAGACTCCGACTAAAAAGTATGGGATTTGTATTCACACTATGGTGGGAACTCTTTCTGGTACCGATTCTTTTTTTAGAAATCCAGCAGCTAAGGTTAGTTCACATTATGGTGTAGATTTAACGACAGATTCTGTTTATCAATGGGTAGAGGAGGGAAATATTGCGTGGGCGCAAGGGCGTATTAGCGGTCCGACAAATAAGCTTGTTTTAGATAAGGGTGGAGATCCAAACGAGTATTTTATTTCTATCGAATGTGCTGATAGTAGAAATCCTGCTGGGGCTGATAGATCATTGCAAACAAAAACAGTTGCAGAGCTTGTTGCTGATATTGTAACTCGAAATAATATTCCTTTAGATCGTGATCATGTTTGTGGACATAGGGAAATTTATGATAAGAAGAGTTGTCCAGGAAATTTAAATATCGATCAGATTGTAGAAATGGCTCGTGATATAATTTCTGGAATGGCAGATAATTTACTTGATCCAACAAAAGATTTACCAGCATGGTTAGAGGATATGTATGGTCTTAAAGATAAGGCTTGGTATGATAAGCGCGGTAATTTCGGAGATGTTGTTAAAAAAGCTGATAGTTTGTATTCCAATGAACAGATTTTAAATAAGAGGATTGAAACTCTTGATAAAAAGGTTCTTGAATTGAATGCAAAGGTTTTGGAATTGAATAAGAAGTTGAGTGAATCAAGCCCATTACAAGGTGAAGTTGATGCTTTAAAAAGTAAACTTTCAAAAGCCGAAGCCGAAATTGTAGCTTTAAATAAAAAAATCGCAAATCAAACAAATCCATTTGAGGACTTTATAAAATACCTCGTTAACCTAGTAAAAAGATCGTAAAAGTCTGAGATTTAATTCCAGGAGTTTCTTTCTTTTTGTAAATAGCTTTTATTTTTTTTATATAAATTTTTGGATAAACCTTTTAGTGATTTTAGTTTGGTTTTAAGTTTTACGTTAAACTTTCCTGTATTCATATTAAATTTAATAGTACAAAAATATTTCTCTTTTGTCTGCGTAGTAATCTGCGCGATTATCGCGTGGTACAGATTGAAAAATACCCGCTTGCAAATATCCTATAGTTATGTATAATCATCCCCATTCTGCTCAGGCACATTAAAAAAGTGCCTACTTACTGAAAGCCACGCTCAAAACCGAAAACTTGTCCCATTACCAAACAGGTGTAGTGAGAGTGACTCTCAGGAGGTAGGCAAAAAAACGTCGAAGTTCAAAAAACAAACCCGCAGCTAGGAGCTAACAATGTTAGTTTTCGTTTTGTTGAAGAACATTAAAAAAATCGTAGTTCCGGTTGGTCTTGTAATCATGATGTTGCTACTCGCAGCATTTGAGTGCACTCCTGAGGAGCCACGGGGGAAAGCCCTCCAGCCGGTCTACGGAACATCGTCGGAACAAGCAGTCGTGCAAAGATTTGTACAAATACGGTCAGCAAAAAGCTGCGAGCCATATTTTGAGGTCGAGATGACATCCCAAGGGGCAAGACACACTTACACAATTGTGAAGAGCCCGGCAGGGTTAGGGGTTGGTCTTGTCGACGACCCGAATAATTTCAATCTAGTGCGGCTTGATGACGAAGTCGAGATGGAATTCGAAGAAGGTTTCAAAGCCACCTTTGACCCTACTCCGGCGTTCAATCCAGAAACCGGCTGTTTTGAGTCACAAGATTTTGCCGTGATTTTTAGACGTTAGCCCTCCCTCCGCCGTACCGCGGTACTTTTCAATTTTTTGTTTTGTGTTTTAGGCTTTTTAACCTATAATATTTCTTGTTTTTATTATGCCCGATAGTACCGAATTGCTAGAATTTAATACTGCTTTGTATGTTAACCCTAAAGGGTCTGTTTTGGATATTCCTGAATTAAATGACTCAATTGATCGTGTTGCTCCATTTATTGGTAGATGGTACGGAGCTGGCACGAAGGAGACTCCAGCGCAGTCGATGGAGCTTGATTTTGGCGGTAGTAATATGGCAGCGGTTACTTTCAAAGATAATGAAGTTGTCGGATATTTAAGTGGCCAACTATTTGAGACGGATGGTCTTTTTGGCAATGATCTTACTCAGGTTTTTCGAACATATGGTTTTGTAGTGAATCCAGATTATAGAGGTATGGGAATTGGAGGTGTTTTATTCGAAAATATTTTAGGACAATGCGATGCATTTTATGGAGATACAAGAAATTTTTCTGTTGTTCGAATTGCAGCAAAATTAGCACAAGAACGTGGTGATTACCTGCAATTTGGATTTCAAAGATATATCCCTGATTGGGCGGTTCAACACAAACATGAATTTCAACAGCTTATAAGGTCTCTTTGGTACGAAAATTTAAAATCTGTTGCCGGTTCGGATGGATATCAAATCCCAGAAAAACATTCAAAGAGGCTTTGTTATTCAGCTGAATATGCATATGGACTTTGGCCACAGTACACATATGCTCCTGAATGGATAACAACAGGAGAGCAACCAATAAAAGAAGGTGAACTTTTTAATGAAATGTTTGAGTTTTTAAACCAATATCCAGATCTTTATTCTCCAATGCTCTACGTAAAACGCCCTTGTTTACCGATATTTTTATTCTAAGTGCTAGAAGTCCTAGTACAGCTACTGCTGATGATGCGTAGATTGCTATCATCCATGGTTCTTTTGTGTCTGTTCCGGCTGATATTCCATGTATTAGAAATAGTATGTAAAAGAGAAAGCTTGAGTAGTGAATTTTTCTCCATATTTTTGTGTTTAGTATTTTTCCACGCAAATGAGATGTTGTTATAAGAATTAAAGCCAAGTATAAAGCGATTACTCCAATTGCAATCGGAAGGCTTATATTTACTCCTATAGACGATGTTAAATCCCTTTGTAAAAGGAACGGTACAAATATTTCTGCTGGTTGTAAAACAATATACATATCAAACATCAAAGAAATTATGTGAAACACTAAAAATCCAAATGCTAAATAAGTTGCTGTAAATGAATGAGATTCAAGCGCACTTGCTGGCATAACAAACCTCATAAATTTCAAGCTTAACTTTGTCGACATAAAAAGTCCCATGCAAATAACAAGCGTAAAAAGCACAAACGAAGTAATCCCGGAAATTCTTGCAAGATACCAAGCGACTGGAATATTAGTTTCAATTTTATTTGGCCAAATAATCTC
Source organism: candidate division WWE3 bacterium (assembly GCA_943354835.1). Lineage (GTDB taxonomy): Bacteria > Patescibacteriota > WWE3 > 2-01-FULL-39-13 > 2-01-FULL-39-13. The sequence goes on from CALRDH010000001.1 coordinate 245,623, forward strand.
CTTTGAATCAGCAACAAGCGGATTAGTTTTATAAATTGTTGTTTCTGCGGAATCTGAAATACCATCTAAATCAGAATCCTTTTGATCTATCGCAAACGCATTAGAAGATGCAAAAAGGAAAGAGGCAAATGCAAATAAAATCGTGGTCAGCAAAATCTTAATTTTCTTTCCAAACATATTTTTTTGCTTTCGAACTAATGAAAACCTCTTCGCCTTTAGTCATTATAACCGATGCAATATTTTTATCTTTACTAAAATCCTGTGCATTTTTTAAACCCATTAACACAAGACATTTCGCATAAACATCAGCTTCAACAACATCACTAGAAACTACAGTTGCTGTAACTATCTCATTTTGAACACTATCCATTTTAAACGGATCAATCAAATGATTCTTAGCTTGGCCATTTAAAACCCACTTTCTGCGATTTATTCCAGAAGTACAAATACCCTTATTCCTTACAATTAAAGTTGGCGTTTCTAAATCTTCAATCCGAATCGCCCAATATGGATAATTATTCAAAGTGTCTTTACCCGACAAGTACATATCACCACCAGCATTCACGCAATAATTATCATATTTAATGCTTAAAAATTCAGATACTCTTTTTACAATAAAACTTTTTCCGATGCCTCCTAAATCAATATTTAAATCAATTGGCTTTGAAATTTGTTTAGATTTTTCATCGACGAGTATTTCATCCATAGAAAAAATCTTGTCGTTTAACATTTGGACATTTTTAGAATAACCAGAATTAATTAACGTGTTAATTATCGTTGGATTGAAAAAACCATTTGTTTTTTTATAAAATTTTTTGCATAAAACTAGCATTTCAAAAAGGTCACCGGAGGTTGTAAGATTTGCGGAATTGTTAAAAACAAAAAGTTCATTATTTTCAATAAACCTACTAAATCTCTTTTCAAAAGATCTAAACATTTCAATACCTTGTTCTAAGTCTTTTTTAATTTCTTTTTTTGAGAATTTTTCAGACGATGCAAAAAGATAAACATCAGTCGACATTATTTCATTGTGGATTTCGATTTCAGAGTAGTTCAATCGCGTCGTTAATGCCATTTTTATTGATATCTTCAAATGGGATATATGAAAAATCATCTTCGCCTGGATATCTATCTAAGGCATTTGGAACAGAATCTAAATCATCGTCTGTAAAAAAATCCCATTCTGGAGTATTTGGATTTGGGTCAATTGCATCAACCAATTTATCGCCATCAGAATCATTAACAAATTCGAGTGGGAGTACGTCTACGACTTTTGTAACAATAGGAAGCAAAACCTCTTCATAGACTTCTGGTCTACGTTCATCATCGTCATCTTCTTCCTCCTCCTCGTTTTCTTCTTCGTCATCATCTTCCGCAAAAATGCTTGTCGGGTTAATAATATTTTGCTTTTCATACGAAAAAAGCATCAGCCCGAGAATTAAAAATATAATTGATAATAACGTTAATTTTTTCATGATGTTTTTGTAACTGGTTTTGATTGTGGTTTCATAAATTTTTGTGTTTGCTGTGGAAGCGTTACCGTTGTTTTTATAGGAACTGCTCTTTGTGCGATTAAATCAGGTTGTCTTGCCAAAAGCTGATTATATTGGGTCTGGATTTCAGCCATCTTATCTCGGTTTTGTTTTTGTATCGCTTGAATATTTTCCAAATTCGACTTTTGATACAGTGTCCAATTATTAAATGCACCTTCTTTAGCTTGTCTTGAAAGTGCAAGCTTTTCGATTTTTTTAGATCTCTCTGTAAAAAGAACCGCAAAACTAGAAGATGCGAAAAATACAATTGTAATTACAACCAAAGCGAGTCTTAAAAAAATCTTATTCATAACAAAAATATTCTAGCATTTTGGGTTTTAATCGCACAAATTAGAGGGAAGTATTTTGAATAGCCATTTATTTCACAATCATAATTGTTCCATGGATTTTGATATCCAATTATTGATATTAAAATTGTTATCGCATAAATAAAACCAATCAAGGCGATTAATATTTTCGAATTTTTAAATTTGGATAATAGATTATTAATATTTTCGACGCTTAGTATATAAAGTAGTGGAATTAGTGGCAGAAATCTTCGTGGGCCAAAGGAAGATCCTCCGTAGTTTTTTTGCATAAATGTATTGAGTAATATATAGCCCAAAGTTATTGCAATTATTAATATCCATTTTTTATCAAATCGTTTAACAAAAAGTGAAAATAGAAGTATCGGTTGATATAAAAATAAACCGTATGTTCCGAACGTGTAGTTGAAAAAGCGTATTAGTATTGGATCGTCTAGAAGTTCGAATCCAGTTTTATTATAAAGCCATTTTGAATTCTCGTATGATAAATAGATGCTTGGAAACAATTGTGGCGGAAGTAGCGTTTTAAATTGAATGTAATTCAAAACAAAATGGAAGATCGTTATTGGTAAGCTCGATAATAATATTATTAGTAGATTTTTTATTTTTAAATTATTTTTGTGTGTAAATATGTACCAACATAAAGTCACAGGTATAACAATCGCACCGCTTGTAATATCAATCGCAAGAATCAGCGAAAGTAAAACACCAATTGCTAAAGATGTTGTGACGTTTTGTTTTTTTTGAATTAAAAAATAAAAAAGAAGAAGATGGACCGCAGTTTCAAGTATGTGATTAGTTAAAAATTGAGAGTATGAAAATATCAATGTTCCGAAAATTAAAAATAATGAATGTTTTAAATTAAGGATTTTCCTTGAAGTTATAAAAATTATTAAGATCGGAATTATATTAGTTAGAAATGTGGAAAGTTTGTATATAGCAACTTGGTTTTGTATAAGTGCCGGTTTTATTTGGAAAACGAATTTAATAAAGTTTCCTGTTACGAAATTTAAAAACGGGGGCTTTGATGAATAACTTTTTCCTTCATATACTACTCTATCGCCGATCTTACTGTAAGGTGTATCGTCTATATTAAGTTTTGAACTTTGCACGATCGACATTATTCCTGCAAGTCTTGATGCGTCATTGTCTGATATTGGATGTGAAGGAATTCTTATGAAAAAAAATATTAGGATAAAGATTGAAAAAAATAGTGTTGTCAAATTTATTTTTAGCATGTTACATGTTACATTGTAGTTGATATTTCTTATGTATAAAACATTTAAATCTGGACGGTTTCATTACTTTATTCTTATTTCTTTTTTATTAATCGCTCTTTTTTTTAGGTTTTATAATCTTGGATATTCTGATTTTCAAGGGGATGAAGCGAAAATTTTTTTATATAGAACATTAGATCAGGATTTTATTTCAACTTTATTTACAAATTCCAAGGGTCCGGGGCAATATATCGTTGTTTATCTGATGGATAAAATATATGGGATTATCGGCGGAGGTTTTGACCAAGAACCTTTTTTTAGAATTCCATTTGCTTTAGTCGGGGGAGGTTCCGTCTGGCTTTTTTATAGACTTGGAAAATTATTTGGCGGCAAGAATGCAGGCTTGTATGCCTGCATTCTTGCCAGTTTAAATGGATTTTTCATTGCTTTTTCTCGGATTGTTCAATACCAATCTTTCAATATCCTTTTGTCCTTAATATCATCTATATTTTTTATAATTTATCTGAAAAATAAATCTAAAAAACACTTGTTTGTATCCGGGTTTGTGTCAGCAATTGGTTTCCTTTTCCATTATGACGCGATTTTTTACATCGTTCCTCAATGCATAATCCTACTTCTTTCTCTAAATCGAGAAACTTTAATTAGAAATATTTCAGCTTATATTTTTGGTTTATCATTTGTTCTAGTTTTCTTTTTGCCTTATATATTTAGTAGTTCATTTTATTCAACTATAAATTACATTTTGAACGAAAGGTCAATTGGCTTTTTTAGTTACGATTCCATTTATTATGGTTTTAAATTGATATCAATATATTTCCCTAAGGAATTTGTAATTTCAATTGGTCTAGTTTTATGTTTATCGTTTATTTTTTGGTATAAAACACACCGAGACAAATTGGTTTTGATATTACTTTTTTTAATCACAGCTTTAATTATTGCCAGATATATTAATGTTGAGCCACGGAGAATTCTAATTTTCCCATCAACATTTTTAGCAGTATTTGCAATTATTATTTTTCTAATGAAAAAATTAAAAGTTTCATTAATAGATAGCTACTTGTTTCTATGGGTCAGTATTTCTTTCGTAGTTTTCTTCTTATTTTTAAACAAACCGTTAACTCATATCTACAATGTTTTTATTCCATTAACTTTTGTTGTTGCAATTAATTTTGATAGATTAAAGTATCATTTAACAAAAATTATTGGGCTGTCGTTGGTAACTCTTGCATTAATATCATTCAATTATCAAGCTTATATTGAAAACGGCTCGGAATATCCATGGAGTAAAAAAACATACCTATTTGGCGATATGTATAGTGGGATTTCAGAAGGTGAGATAGTTCGAGGGATCTTTGGTTTTCCATATTATAGGAATTTAAATAATCTAGGCATGTCAGTTTCATCAATTATTCAAAAAAATGAAAAGCCTATTTTATACTCAAACATTAAGGACTCAAGGCTTAAGTTTTATGTTGACGCGAAATATCCTGCTAATGGAAGTAATGAAATTCCTGTGTATGTAGAAATTAAAAACTCTATTGACTATGAAGGCAATTATCCACCAAAGGATTTGATTTTAGAAAAAGTTTTGGAGACGACATGGTATTCTGTTTATAGAGGAAAGTTTTATGTCTTTTATTAAGAATTTTATTTTAGGACCGATGAAGTGTCCGACATGTAAAGGTAAGGGTGTTGTTAAGTGTAAGAAGTGTGGTGGTAAAGGTGCTTTGGGTTGGCCAGCAAAATTAGATTGTAAACAATGTAAAACTTCTGGTGATGTTAAGTGTGTGAACTGCAAAGGCAAGGGCTACGTTAATAGATAGTTTTTTATTATGCTAAGATTCTGACATGGAATTTATAGAGGCTGACTACGAAAATATTCATTTTAGAATTGAAGAAGCTAGGTATAAGTTTTCTCCCGAAGAGTTAGCAGAAGCTAAATTAATTTGGGATAAAAAGGTTTCAGAAAATCCTAGAATTTTTAACGGACAAGCATTTGCTGGATACGGATATGACTTAATAGATGGAAAACATATAATAACTGTTACTGATGTCCTTTATGATAAATTTATTTGGAACAGGGAAACAGGTAGAAGTCTTCCCGGATTTTCGTCTTTGGTAGTTGGTGTTGTTCTTCATAAAGACGGGAAAGTATATTTACCAATTCGTGGAGGAACTACATATTTTTCAGGTAGATTACATCCAGTTCTAGGTGGCGTCGACTATGATGAAAGCATTAGCGGTCAAGATCTTGGTTACTACATTAAAAGCATAGGTTTTAAAGAGTTGGAAGAGGAGGTTGGATTAGATAATTCAATTTCCTTGGATGATTTGCAATTTTGGGGATTTTTGTACGATGCAAAACTAGAACGTTTCGATATGATTTTTTTATGTGAATGCGAAATTAAATCGCTTACAAACTGGGAGAATTCAGGGGTTGGTGTTTTTACACGCGCTGAGTTTGAGGAAAAACTAAAAGCTGAACCAGACGCATTTTTGCCAACTCAACAAGCTCTATTTCCTGCGATTCTAAAAGAAGACAAAATTTGGGAATAAAAATCTATGTCAAATCTCCAAAAAGGGCTACCCTTATTTATGGCAGGCGGGGTGGGGCTCGAACCCACAGTCCGGGTTTTGGAGACCCGTGGTTTGCCAATTAACCGACCCGCCTATGGTGCCTTCTAATATGCTACATTTATTATAGCAAGAAAAGAATTTTAAAACCTTTAGGAGGTGATTCTGAATGAAAGAAATACATATGTTGACCTTTACAATGGTCATTGTCGGTGCCTTGAACTGGGGATTGGTTGGAGCTTTGGATATTAACTTGGTAAATATGCTATTTGGAGGATTTGCCTCACTAGAAACTGTAATTTACCTACTTGTTGGAGTTTCAGCAATCGCTGAAGTAATAATGCACGCGAATTGTTGCAAATGGTGTGCAGTGGAGCATTCCAAGTCCAAGAAGAGTAAGAAGTGATAAGGCTTGTGTTAATAAAATATGTTTTCTCTGCCATTTTCTAAAAAATCAGGTCTTCTGTATATAAGAAGAGACAAAGCGCAACTTTATATAGTTGGATCATCTTCCTCAATTGAGGTTGTTTTTGATCCTGCCGTATTTCAAAACCTTGAAGTAAAAGATAAAGACGCTTTTGGATCTTCCATAAAAGAAATTATCCAAAAAAAAATTTCAAAAAATATTTCGATTTTGATCGTGCTTTCAAGTGACATTGTTTTCAGAAAGGATATGCCAAAAATTTCAGGTGGAGAGCTAGATCAAGAAATAAATAAATTTATAGATGCAATTCCTATGGATAACGAGAGCCTTGATTATAGGATTATGCCAGTAGAAACTGGCGTCGCGGTAGTTGCGACAAATTCTGTAATCTATAACATCGCCCGCGACGCCGTAGAATCTTTAGGTTGTAGTGTAATTGCTATTGTTCCATCAGCTTTTTTTGGGGTTACGACAAGCGATATCACGCTTAACGTATTTGCTCAAATTGCAAAAGCTAACGTTTCATTTGGTGAAACAGATTTTATGCGAAAAGGTCCACACGGTAAGATTGTAACTAATCCAATTTCTATTATGAATAAAGACCGCCCAACACCTACTGTTTCATCTATTTCAAGTTTGTCTCAAGCTTCTACGACTGCAGGTTCCGCTTTTGGTAGCCCATCTGGAGTTGTTGAAGTTAAGTCGACTATTAGTAAGAAATCAGTTTTTCTTGTGATTTTAGCGATAGCTTTATTTGGAACTTCAGGTTTTTTGATTAAGAAATATTATCTGGATGACAAAAATTCAAAAGTAACTGATCAGCCAAAGTTAGAAATGGAAGTTTTGTCAGCTCCCGTTGCTGAAACTTCAGTAGAAGCTCCGGTTGTAGTCGAGGAAGAAATTACCGAAACTCCTGTTGCCTCAAAAGTTGAAAAATCAGATTTACGATTTAATATTTTAAATTCCACAAAAGTTTCTGGACTTGCATCAAAAGCAAAAGACGCAATTTCAAAACTTGGATATTCCAAGTTCGAAGTTGGAAATTCCACGGAAGTTTTGACAAATGTTCAGATAATTTTGTATAAAGAAATTCCAGAGGAATATTTGACGGAAATTTCGGAATCAATTAAAGAAACTTTTAAAGTAGATGAAGTTGATGTTAAGGAAGATTTTAAAGAGACCTTCGATTTTGACATACAAATAACTCTTGCCGGTATTGCAAAATAATGCATACCGTTGTGTTTTTATTTAGATTGATATATAATCAGCGCAGTTTAGTTGAGATTCCTTTAAGAGCCTCGTATGGAACTTCGAAGTGAATTCTTTAGATATAGAACTTTCAGGGGGTGAATTTAATTGAATAGATTGTACGTAGGCAATTTAGCCTATTCAGTAACCGGAGACGTATTAGCTCAGCTTTTCGCTGCAGCTGGTACAGTTTTAAACGCTGATGTTATATTCGACAGACAAACCAACCGATCAAAAGGATTTGGATTTGTTGAAATGAGTACTGACGACGAAGCCAAAAAAGCCATTGAAATGTTTAATGGAAAAGAGCAAGACGGAAGATCATTAGTCGTAAACGAAGCAAGACCAAAAGCCCCAGCTACCAACAACAGGTACTAAGCTTTAGGTTTCAGAACTTTTAAGTTTTGAAAAAGAATCGGCGGTCGCGAAAGCGACCGCCTTTTTTTTTGCCTTTTTTATCTTATATTTCAGAATGTGTAGTCATATAGTATACTTCCGTCAACGGAGGTTTATTATGAAAGTATTAGTAACTGGTGCCGCAGGATTTATCGGCTCACACTTGTCTGAACGTTTATTATCGATGGGTCATGAAGTTGTCGGAATTGATTCATTTACAGATTATTATCCAAGGGTCTTAAAGGATCTAAATGCAAAAAGCATAAGGGTTGCTGGGGCCAAATTATTTGAAATGGATTTAGTCGGTACAGATCTTAGCGAGGCTGTTGATGGTGTAAATTATATTTATCATTTAGCCGCTCAACCTGGAATATCAAGTAAGGTCCCTTTTGAGAATTTCGTAAGAAATAACGTTTATGCTACGCAGAATATTTTAGAAGCCGCACTAACTTCAAATACCTTAAAATGTTTTGTTAACATAGGAACGTCATCAATATATGGAGCTCATGCTACTGACACTGAAGATGCAGCACCAAAACCAACTTCATACTATGGTGTTACGAAGCTTGCATCCGAGCAACTCGTTTTAGCATATAACAGAGATAAAGGCCTTCCAGCCTGTTCTTTTAGACCATTTTCAGTATATGGAGAAAGGGAGCGTCCTGAAAAACTTTATCCAAAACTAATAAAAAGTATTCTTGAAGGAACAGATTTTACTTTATTTGAAGGTAGTGAAAAACATGTTCGAAGTTACACTTATGTAGGCGATATAATTGATGGATTAGTTTCAGTGATTGATAATATTGATGTGTGTAATGGGCAAATATTTAATCTTGGGACTGATAAGACTATAACAACTGGCGATGGAATTTCAATTATAGAAAAAGCTTTAGGAATGAAAGCCAAGATAGTTGTCGTTCCAAAACGCCCAGGAGATCAACTTGAAACTAGTGCGAATATATTAAAAGCAAGAAAGTTGTTGAATTATAACCCGCAAACGTTAGTTCAAGACGGTTTAACTCGTGAGGCGAACTGGTATAAGCAAGAAATATTTGGAAAAATTATCTTATAAATGAATAACAAAGAAATAAAAACGGAAAACTGGGATCCACTTGATCAAGTCACATCAAATGTTAAGGATGTTTCACGCCTTATTAAGAGGAAGTCTGATAATGGCAAGGTTTCAATTGTTATACCTTGTTATAACGAGTCAGGAAATATTGGTAAAACAATAGATGCTTTGTTGGAAGAAGAAAAGAAGTCTGGCTATAAATTTGAAATAATTCCCGTTGACGATGGAAGCAAGGATGACACTTGGAATATTATTGCAGATTATTCAAAAAAACACTCACAGGTTATTGGTATTCAACAGTTAGGTAATTTTGGTCAATCACAGGCTTACCAAGCTGGTTTTGATATAGCAACTGGAGATTATGTTTTGATTTGTTCTGCCGACCTTGAAACTCCACTTGAAAATATAAATAGAATTATTGATTATTTAGATTCTGGTTATGATTTTGTTAATACAAATCGAGTTGGTAGATGGGGCGGAGATCGCGCTGTTAAAAGTGGTTATGCAAATAGAATAATAAAGAAAATTTCAGGAATGGATATTCAAGACAGAGGCAGTGGAATGAAAGGCATGATTGCACCTTTAGCTCAAAATCTAAAATTTTATGGTGATATGCATCGATTTATTCCTGATTATGTTAGCGTTTACGGCGCACGAATTGTTGAATTTTCAACAAAATTTCAAGATAGAGAGTTTGGAGTATCCGCATATAAAGGTCATAAAAGAACTGTAAAAGTTCTTCTTGATTTAACAACTTTGATGTTCATGCTTTATTTTGCCAAAAAGCCACACACGATGATGCCTGGAAGACTTTTTGGTTTTACGGGAGCCATCATGGCCGTTTTAGGTGGATTAATTTCATTCCTATTAATAGTAGGCAAACTGGTTTTTGGTTCAACGCTTTCAGACAGGCCACTTTTTACAACAGGAATATTAATGATAATGCTTGGTTTAATAATGGTAATGTTTGGAATGTTAGGCGAACTTTTGATGAGAATTTATTTCGAATCATCAGGAAGAAAACCTTACATGGTTAGACAGATTTCAAGAAATGGCAAATAAAATCTTTATTCGCGTAGGTATAAGCTTAGGCTTAATTTCGTATCTACTTTATACTCAAGATTTTGAAAAGATTAAGCTTGGAGTTCTATCATATAATCCACTATTTTTATTCTTTGCATTAATTTTGCTTTTATCTGGTACATTAGCTTCAAGTCTAAGATGGCAAGCAATTTTATCTACATCCAAAGTTCACGTTAAAGTTGTTGATTTATTTAAGCTCTATATAAAAGGTTATTTTTATAATAACTTTTTGCCTACACAAATGGGTGGAGATGTTTATAAATCGGTAAGCCTCGGTAACATAATAAAAGACCAGGCAGTTTCTTTATTTAGCGTTTTCATGGATCGTTTTAGCGGACTTATTGTACTTTTGGTAATTGGGCTTTTGGGAATTTCATCTTTTTACGGAATAAAAGGTGTAGCTTTGGCTTTTGGGTTTTTGGTTTTAGGACTTACGCTTTATTTTCCATTTTTGAATTTCTTTTCAAAAAAAGTAAAGTTTTTAGAGAAATTTAAAATTGCAAGCGAAATGTTTGTAAAAGATAAACAGGGCGGTATGAAAGTATTGTTGTACTCAATCTTAGTTCAGCTTATTTCATTTGCCACAACATACGTTTTATTCATGGGAATTGGAGTAAACCTTCCACTATGGAGTGTTTTTGCATACATGCCAATTGCATCACTTTCGCTTTTGATTCCTTCATTTAACGGCTTTGGAACTCAAGAAACTGTATACGCATTCTTATTTAGTGGAGTTGGCGTTACCTCAGAAGTTTCAATAACGGTTTCATTAATGATGCATGTAGTAAGATTGATTGTAAGTTTAATTGGTGGGGTGCTCTTAATAGGGGTAGCCCCGATAAAAAAGGGTAGCCCTTATATGAACATACTTCGCATTGTCTACGATTGGCCCGATGAAAATGTAATTACGGAAGGATTGGCTCCAGCTCCGTATGAGCTTTCTGTATCACAAGCAAAATTAGGTCATAAAATATTTGTACTTTGTGGAAATTTAAACGGTAAAAATATAAAGGCAGGAAAATTCCATTATTCACTTGAAGATGGAAAGATTGAAGTTTTTAATCTTCCACGTGCAATAAATAAACTCGGGCCATTTTTATCGACCTCGATTTTCGTGCTTCCATATTATTTTTATCTAAAAGCAACAAAAAAAATTGATTTAATTCATAATCAGGGACATCTTGGAGTTTGGCTTTTAGTTTATAAATATATATTTGGTTTTATTGATAAGACTCCTGTTTTAGGTCATATTCACATAACGGCAAAAGGCAGAGAACAAAAAATACTCGAACAGGGTAAACCAATTGATTTTTGGACTAAATATTTTGAATATCCAATTCATAAGATGTCCGATTACTTAACGGGTAAAGTTTGTGAAGAGATCGTCACAGTTGGAATAGAAAATATAGACGAACTTCATAATTTGTATGGAATTGATAAAGATAAAATTACTTTACTTGAAAGCGGAGTTGATACAAAAAGATTTTCAAGAAAAGGCGAGATTAATAAAACAGGATTTGGTAAGGATGATATCGTTTTAGGAAATATAGGAAGACTTAGTAAAAGAAAGAATATTGATGTTATCGTTGAATCTTTAACATTTTTGCCAGAAAAATATAAGCTTGTTTTATGGGGAAAATGGGACGGAGAATTCGAGTCTGAAGTTCAGAAAATTATAGATCAAAAAAAACTTGCGTCACGTGTGAAGTATCTAGGACCTGTCTCTTATTTTTCTGTTGATAAAGCATATCGTGCAATTAATTTATTTTTGTTGCCCTCGAGTTACGAAGGTTTACCAAAGGTTGTTATAGAAGCTTTAAGCACAGGTTGCAAAGCCATCGCTAGCGGATTTAGCATGGATAAGGATGTTCCAAATATGTATTTTCTAGACAAAATAGACCCAAAGACTTTAGCTGATTTAATTTTAAAGGTTTCGAAAAACCCTGATAAATACGAAGAAGCTCGCAAAGTAATTGAAAAATATTATAGCTGGGATTCAAAAGCTCACGACTTAGAAAAAATATATGCCAAGATCATCAAAAAAAATTGATGAATTATTGCATGATATTAAAAGTCCTTTAACCTCGGCGATTATCTCTTGTGAAGAAGCTTTAGATAAGGACCCACTTAATGAAAATTTGCGAGATGTTCGTGAATCCTTAAAGTATATTGCTAGTTTAATAAATGCTGATTCCGGTGATGAGAGATTTAGCGTAAGAGAAGTTATTTCTTCTTCGATTAAGTCCGCAAAAAAATTTAGTATAGACTCGTGTGAAATAAACTTTTCGAGTCCTGATAATTATATATATGGAAATACAATTAAATTCAAAAGAGTAATTGATAACATTTTACTTAATGCAATAGAAGCTTTGGCAACCAATATTGTTATCAGGGTTGAAATCGTTATGGCGAATTCAGAAAATGCTTCCACGGTAGTTAAAATAAGCGATAATGGACCAGGAATTATGGCAGGTGATTTAGAAAAGGTATTTGATAACGGGTTTTCCACAAAGGATAAAACTATGGTGAACTCTGGCTTAGGGCTTTATATTTGTAAGTCGATAATTGAAAAAGATTTTGGTGGTCAAATAAGTGTTGAAAGCAAAATTGGACGTGATCATGGTACGACTTTTACACTGGTTTTCCCGTGATATACTGCGAATGTGAAATACACTTTTCCAAAGGATTTTGCTTGGGGAACCGCAACTTCAGCTCATCAAATAGAAGGAAATAATATTAATTCTGACTGGTGGGAATGGGAAGACTCAAAGAAATATTTCCCCCAAAGAGAGTTTCCTTTGGAGTCATCTGGTATAGCTTGCGATTCATATAATAGATACGAAGAAGATTTTGATTTATGCGTTGATTTAAACAATAATGCTGTAAGGATTTCCGTTGAATGGGCAAGAATAGAACCGACGCAAGGAAATTTTGACGAAAAGGAAATTGCGCATTATAAAAAGGTATTAAAATCAGCAAGATCTCGTGGTTTGAAAACTTTTGTTACTCTTCACCATTTTACAAATCCGATTTGGTTTTCGAATCTCGGTGGATGGACAAATATAAATGCTCCAATTTATTTTGCAAAATATGCAAAAAAATGTGCAAAAGAATTTAACGATCTAATTGATGTTTATTTAACGATTAACGAACCACAAGTTTATGTCTACATGTCATATTTTCATGGAATTTGGCCGCCAAATAAAGTAAGCGCTGTTTTATCTTTGTGGGTGCAAATTAATCTAGCAAGAGCGAATAATAAGGCGTATAACGCAATAAAAGGTAATCATTTTAAAAAAGACGATGCTCCAACGGTAGGAATCGTCAAAAACATTGTTTGGTACGAGGCCTCAAATTCATCGAAAAATCCGCTAGATAAACTCGTCGCAAGTTTTTTATATTTTATTGGCGGCGATTTTTTCTTCCTTATGATTAGAAATAAATTTGACATAATTGGCCTAAATTACTATTTTACTAATCGTATAAATAATCTAAAAACAAAAAACCCAGATGATGTTGTAAATGATTTAGGTTGGTGGATTTATCCGAAAGGACTTTACAATGTTCTTTTATCGCTTAAGAAATACAATGTTGAAATCTATATAACCGAAAATGGCCTTGCCGATGAGAAGGATGAAAAAAGAATACCTTTTATTCGAGACATGTTGGAATCTTGTGCGAAAGCCATAGATAAAGGAGTCAATTTGAAAGGCTATTTTCATTGGTCGCTTTTGGATAACTACGAGTGGCACCATGGATTTTGGCCATGCTTTGGTTTAGTAAAGGTCGATAGGGAAACTTTAAAAAGAAGTAAGCGTCCATCTTTTAAATATTATTCAGAAATTTGTAAAACTAGCGAATTAAAACTGTAGTAGAATAAATTTAATGCCTAGAAAAGACCTCAAAAAAGATATATCAGTAACAATCTTTTTGTTTAGACGTCTGTTTTTTAATCGAATTGCGAGATTCCTCTTTTTGTTCATTTTTATTTTAGTTGCACTCCCTCTAGTTTTGTTTTTTATATTAAAACCGAAAATTCAATCGAATATAAACTACGGAGTTAATTTTAGTGATAAATATGCAACTGACCTTGGTCTAGATTGGAAAAGTTCGTATATAGAAATATTAGACGGATTAAACGTTAAAAATATTAGACTTGTTGCATATTGGAATGATATTGAAAAAACTAATGATACTTTTGATTTTAGTAACATTAAATGGCAACTTGAGGAAGCTGAAAAAAGAAATATAAACGTAATTTTAGCAATTGGGCGAAAAGAGCCAAGATATCCAGAGTGTCATGAGCCAGATTGGTGGAGAAACTCAAGCGACGAGAAACTAAAAGAAATCGAACTTTATGAATTTATTAAAAAATCAGTTCAAGAATTAAAGTCATATGAATCAATAAAAACTTGGCAAGTCGAAAATGAACCATTCTTTCCATTTGGTGACTGCCAGAAATCGTCCTTTGAGGTTGTTAAAAACGAAGTCGAAATTGTTCGAAGTTTAGACACAAGAAAAATATTAATTCAGGACAGCGGAGAAGGTGGATTCTGGTATCCAAGTTATAAAATGGCCGACTACTTAGGAATTTCGATGTATAGAAAAATTTGGTACGATTTTTGGAAAATATTTTTTGGTAGATTTATATATTTCCAATATCCACTTGCGCATTGGACATATAAGATTAAAGCGGATCTAGTTAACGTTCCATATCAAAATATTATTGTTACTGAACTTCAGTCAGAGCCGTGGGGTCCTGGGATAAACTCAAAACTCTCACAAGATGAGAAAGATAAAACAATGTCTCGAACTGATTTTCTTGAAACTATAAATTATGCACAAAAGGCAGGCTTTAGTGATTTATACTTTTGGGGAGTTGAATGGTGGCTTTGGGAAAAGAATGTTAAAAATAACTCTTACTTTTGGGAAACAGGAAAAGCCTTATTTAACTAGGATTTCGATTTAATAAGTTCAAGTCCGCCGATGATTCCATTTTCTTCACCAAGTTGTGAAATTTCTATACTAGGGTAGCTTTTGAAAGGTTCAAGTGAAGCTAACGTATCCTTTGTTTTTTGAAGAAAAAGTTGAGATTTTTTTGATAAACTTCCGCCTATAACTATAATATCGGGGCGCCATAGAAGAATAATATTGTGAAGGCCGAATCCAAGGTTTTTACCGAATTCTGACCAAATATTTTCGTCATTATATTCTTCAGGCGAGACGCCATATCTTTTTCTGAAAGCAGTTCCAGAACATAGATTTTCAAATGTTTCATTTGTAGTGTAATTCAAAACGTGATGTCCCGGTTCAAAATTAAATATAGTGTCGGGGATTTTTTTGTTTACAATGATTGAACCTCCAACTCCTGTGCTGATTGTTATATACGCGACTCTTGAATAGGTTTTGCCGGCTCCGTGAGTTGCTTCTGCAAGGCTTGCTAAAGCTGCGTCATTCTCTATATATATAGATTTATATTTTGTGTCTGAAACAATTTCTTCGACGAGTCGGTTATTAAGAAATCCTGCGTGAGGTGAATAGTAAATTCGTTTTTCAACTCTATTTACAAACCCGGCAGCTCCGATTGATATTGCTTCATACGAAGTATTTGATTCAAGGACGCCTTTGATTTTTGATTGAAGTTCATTGAATGTTTTTGGCGTAGGGAACTTTTGTATATCAAAAAATTGATTTAAATCTTTTGAAAGTCCTATTTTAGTTTTTGTTCCACCGATGTCTATTGATGCGTACATAGTTTTTCAATTGCCGGAAGTTTTTTTCCAGCTAAAAATTCTAAAGTTGCTCCGCCAGCAAGGCTGATGTAGGAAATATCAGCCTTGCTGGCGAATTTATCTAGGGCGGCGACTGTGTCGCCGCCCGCTACTACAGAAAATCCTCCATTTGATTTGATTTTACATATAGCTTCTACAACTTTTTTTGTGCCATTTGAATATTTTTCTTCTTCGTATTTCCCAAGAGGTCCTGCCCAAAATACTGTTTTTGATTTTTCTATTATTTCAACATACTTCTCGGTTAACTCTGGGCTTATATCGAATCCATCAATCAAATCAGTAGTGCTTGGAATTATTATTTTTGTTGCATCTATTTTACTTTTAAGTTCTGAAAGCTCCATTCGTGCTGAATTTACATTTCCTCCAACTAATATCATGTCGGAAGTCTTATCAAGGTTTTCCATTTCATCAACTTTTTCTGTGATTTTTGCTCCACCAAATACGATTGTGTATGGTCGCATTACATTTTTTAATAATTTCTCAAGTCCTGATACTTCGCTTTGAACATAAAACCCAGCATATGTAGGTAAGTAGTCCATGATGCCTGTCACAGATGCGCTATCTCTATGAGATTGAGGAAATGCATCAAAAACTATTACGTCAGAACCTGTAGTTAACGTTTTAGCAAAGACTTTTGAGTTTTCGGAATCTTCCTTATAAAAACGTGTGTTTTCGAGCATTAGGATATCTTTTGGATTCATTGCAATTATTGCTGCTTTAACTTTTTCGCCAACGCAATCATTAAGATGGTAAACTTTAGCTCCAAGTAAATTTGAAAGGGCTTTGGCATGTGGTTTTGTACTCAAGCTAGAATCAACTCCATTTGGCCTTCCAACCCAAGTCAAAATTACTATCTTGCAGTTATTTTCGAGCAGATATTTTAATGTTGGAATTGTCGCTTCTATACGGGAATTGTCTTTAACTACATATTCACCATTAACAAGTTCAGTATCAATATCGTAAGGGGATCTGTATAAAACAGTTTTGCCTTCAATGTTTGCTGTTAAAAGCGATTTTAATTCCATGTTTCTGAAATTTCCTTCATTCTATCTACCGCCACGGTTTTCATAAATTTAACTTTATCTTCCCATGAACCAAAATCCGAGAATTCTTGCCAAACAGCTCTTCCTACGGCATATCCACTGCAACCGGATGTTTTGGCTATCTTAAGTGCATGTTTGTAATGATCAAATTTCATTCCGCGGCTTAATAAAATCCATGGAATGTTGATTTCTTCGGAAATTTGCTCTAAGTATGGTATCGCATTTTCAATGTCCTCAATTTTGGGGTCAACTGGATATTCGAGCTTTAAAATGTCACAGTGATTTTTTAGATCTGTGACAGCCTTTATTATTGAATCTCCTTGGTGATAATAATGACCGTCAATCGGATATGTAATTGGTTCGATTAGAAAAGGCAAATCGATTTCTTTTGCTTCAGCTGATACTTTTTTCACAATTTCAATTTGTTCTTCTGCATTTTTTGCATCTGAATTGTAATAAACGAGTAGCTTAATTGCAGTGGCTCCCATTTCCTTCAGTTTCATTGCTGTAAAGTTTTCGTATAATTCAGTTTCTCTTCCATCTGGGTTATCAGTGTATCCGCTTTTTTCGCGTCCAAGGAGTATCCCTTTGTTTTGTCCTTGAGCAATTTTAATAGCGTCTGCTCCAAATTCAGGATCGACTAATATTGCTGTTGAATAAGGGGAGAATAATTCCGCACATATACTTTTAAATTCAGACATTCTTTCTTTGGATATAAGCTTTTGTAGTGAGTCTCTGTGGTCAAATGCCGCAATTTTTATAAATCCGTTTTCATTTGTAAGAGAAGATAGTTCCATTAAAGTGAGTATAACATTATAATAAATTGATGCTAAAAGCTAAAATCTCTGGGTTTGTTCAAGGTGTTAGTTATCGTGCTTTTGTTAAAAAATTCGCAGATCAAAAAGGTATAAAGGGGTACGTTAAGAATCTTTCTGATGGTAGCGTTGAAGTAGTGGCTGATGGGATAAGAGATGATTTGCTTGAGCTAGTAGATCATTTGAAAAAAGGCCCTATATTTGCAAAAGTGTCACGCGTAGACTATTCTTTCTTCGGTAAAAATGGTAACTTTATGTCATTCAAAATAGTTAGAGACAGCAGTTATTTAATTGATCAGATTAAAGCGTATCGTATTTTTTTGAAAAACATATTTATAAAGAGAAAAAAAGATGGATAATACAAGCCAAAATATTAACCCAGACAGGTTACCTGTTCATATTGCCATAATTGCAGATGGAAATCGAAGGTGGGCAAGAAGCAAAGGCCTGATGGATTTTGAAGGTCACAAGCATGGTTTTGAAACAATGCAACAGCTTTCTAAAGATGCAAGGAAGCTTGGAATCAAATATGTAACCTTTTGGTTTTTCTCGACCGAAAATTGGAAACGTGCGAAAGACGAAGTCGATTACTTGATGAATCTAGCACTTGTCAGAGTTGATAAAATGTCAAAAGATCTTATAGAAGAAGGTGTCCGGTTTACTCATCTTGGGAGAAAGGATAGGATTCCTAAAAAATTAGCCAAAAAGTTTTCGGAACTCGAAGAGAAAACAAAGCATTTTGTAGGATATTACCTTAATATAGCCTTTGATTACGGTGGACGAGATGAATTAGTAACAGCCATAAAGGAAATTATTAAATCTGGCGTGAAAGCAGAAGATGTAACAGAGGAGTTAATTCCTCAATATCTATACACAGGTAAATATATCCCAGATCCAGATCTAATCATAAGAACATCCGGTGAACAACGCTTAAGTGGATATTTAACATGGCAAGGAATTTATTCCGAACTTTATTTCCCACTTGTTCACTGCCCGGATTTTAATATTGATGAATTAAGAAAAGCCATAGCGTGGTATCAGGAAAGAGATAGGAAATACGGTGGAAATTCGGTTGTTGAGGATTCAAAATTTAAAAAGGTTTCGGTTTCTTGACGATAAGTTATTTTGTCTTCCATTAGTATACCCATTGCCCCTTGGTATGCCGTGCCGTATCATGTATACCATGAGCGCTTCTTCTAAACTAACAAGCAAATATCAGGTAACACTTCCTTCTTATGTAAGGGAGAATTTAGGACTTAAGCCTTCTGACAAGGTTACTTTTATTATTAAGAATGATGAGGTTATTATTAAAAAGATACGATCGTTGGATGAAATTATGGGCTCTATCAAAGGAAGAAAGAGCGTTGATGAAATTGATATTCATGAAGTAGCCGAAGACTACGTAGTTGATATGTATAAAAAGAAATGGCATTTGTCTTAATTGATACGAATTTACTTATTAGGTTTTTTACAGGTGATGATCTTGTTAAAGCCAATAAGGTTAAGGCGTTATTGAACTCAACTGAAAATAAGATACTCCTTTTGGATATGGTTGTTGCTGAGTGTATCTGGCTTTTAACGAGGTATTATCAATTAAATCAAGAAGAAATTGAATCAATGCTAAGTCCGATAATTGAGTCTGATACTGTAGTTGGTAATAAGCAGGTTTTAAGACTTGCTTTGGACATTTGGATAAAAGAGAAAATAAGTTTTATAGATGCTTATGAAATTGCTATGTCGGCAGAGTTAGGCGTTGATGTGATTTATAGCTACGATAAAAAGCTCGCCAAGGTTTCAGAAATCAAAGTCTTAGAGCCTTAAGTAAAGCTTTAAACTCCAACTACCTCAAATCCATATTTTTCGCCTAGCTTTTTGAAGTGTTTGTCGAATGTTGCCACGGCGGATATTTTATTTATTTTGGCAATGATGGAAGTAGATAGATCCACATAGCTAATGTTTTTATCTTTGAGTTTGAGGAATTCCAGTTGGATTTTTTTATCAAGGAGTTTGTCTATCCATATCATTTCTATATTACTCCCCAAGAACCCCTGAAGCAGTCGATTACTTTCTAGTTTCCCGAGTTTCTGTGAAGACACGGTAGCTATCTCTAAAAATATATAATTCGTAATGTATTTCTTTTCAAATGTATCAACTTTGGCGATATAATTTCCTGCGGAATGGTAGTTCGAATCTTTCCATAATGTTGATGAAATTATATAGCTTGTATCGAATAGTATGCTAGTAGGCTTATTATATTCCATATACTATTTTATCTATGTTCCCAGATATATTTTCTGTTTTTTCGATTGGGACTGGAGGATGTTTGTCTCTCCAATCTTTCAGAATGTCCATTATATTCTCGCCAATTTTTTTCTTGGGTTTTACTTCCGTGAATACATATTCTGGGAGATATTTATCAGCCGTGGCTTTATCAATCATTACAACTTTTGGCTCATTTCTAACTTTGACGACATACATATAATCGCCACTTGCCGACTCTTTTACTACATCGCTGAAATTTGCCCTGATGTCTTTTAAATTAGAGAATTTGACTATCTTTTTATTTTCCATGTGTACATCCTAGCATGCAGGTGTGCACCTTGTCGCCATTAATTTTCGATCAATTCTGCTTTTTTGTCTCCGATTCTTCCTATACTGTCGAGGCCACCGATTCTGTTGTCTAATCTTTCATAATTCTTTGTGACTTCATCAGCGCTATTTTTTGCATTTGATATGTGCTTTGTCATAACGCGTAGGGAATCAGAAAATTTAATTGAGTCTTCTTTTATGCTTCTTATTGCGGAAAGTATTTCTTTTGCCCTTGATTCGACTTTTTTGCCTTCAAGTCCGATTAATATTGCTTTTAAATATGAGTAAAAAACGTTAGGTGAAACTGGCAAAACCCTTTGACTCCATGAATATTTTCCGAGTTCAGGATTATTTACAACGACTTCATAGTAGATTGCTTCGCTTGGAATGTACATTAATGCAAAATCAACAGTTCCTTCAGAAGGCAATATATATTTTTTGGAAATATCACTTATGTGTTTTTTGACATCTCGGGTAAATGTTTTTCTAATTATTTCGCGGTCTTCTTGCTTTTCAGCTTGTGCCATTTGATTAAAATTTTCCATTGGAAATTTAGAGTCTACAGAAATATATCCTTCTTCAACTTTTAGAAGTGCATCAACGCGATCTCCCGTAGAGAAGGTGTGTTGTAGTATGTAATTTTCAGATGGAATCATTTGCTCGAGTAAGTCTTTTAGAACTTCTTCGCCAATGTTTCCTCGAAGCTTAGGCGATCTTAAAAAATCTTGAAGGTCTTTCATGCCGCGGCCAATTTCACTCATTGAACCTAATTCTTTTTGAACATTTCCTATTACTTCGGCAGCCTTATCGAGTCGAAAATTCATACTTTTAGCAGACGCATCAACTCGGTCATTAAGCGTGGAAGTTGTTTGGTGAAGCTGATCTTGAACATTTTTTAATCTCAAATCCATAGTGCCTTGCATGTTTTCAAGCCATTTGGTTAGAATCTCATCCTTTCTATCGTTTTGGTTTCCTTCCTGAAGCTTTTTGAACTGTTCTTTCATAAAATAAAAAATCGCTCCAAAAAGGGCAATGCTTACAAATATTGAAAAGACGAATAAAATTGAAGTATCCATATAAAAACGATTCTAGCACGAGGACTTGACGAGATAATAGGTTAGAATGTTTTTATGAAATCGTATTTTTTGCTTACTGTCTTTGTTCTTATGCTTCTGGCTTTGGGCGGAGCTTCTTACATCGTGTTTATGATTCCTCCGGCCGGATATTTAATATATCTATTACTTTTTTTATTTTGGGCTTTTATAAGTTTATTTCTATCCATCATCTTTTATAAATTTAGTTCTTCACTTGGTCACGAAAGTGATAGGGAAAGATATAGAAGGCAGTTTAAAAAGGCTGTTTTTGTGGGGTTAATAATTATTTTGATTCTAATTCTCCAGCGTCATTTTGATATCATTTAGCATATGTTTCATAAAGTTATAAATACAATCAAGTCACATATCTCAAAAGATTTGATGTTTTTCATTTTGATAAGCATTGTTATGATGCTTGGATATCTTTGGTTTATAAATTCATCATATGCGACTTCACTTAATGAATATGCCGATGATAATTTTGTGTTGTTTTGTTCTGTTTTAATTTTTATTAAATTTTTTGGAATTGTTTATCCGCCAATTTCTGGAGGATATTTTACGCTTGCCGCAATTCCTATTATTGGTTGGGAATATGCTTTGATCTGTGATTTAACAGGTTCGATATTAGGAGGTTCAGTAGATTATTATATCGGCAGAAAATATGGCATTAAAATTGTTAAAAAGTTTTTTGGCGAGAAAATTGCAGATAAAATCGGGCTTATCAAAATTAAAAACGGGAAAGAAATTGAAGGCTTGATAGTTTCAAGAATTTTAGCTGGGGCAACAGTTGTTGAAGCAATTCACTACGCAGCCGGACTTTTTAAAATAGATTTTGCTAAATATACAATTGCTATGTTGGTTTCACATTTGATTATTGGTCTTCCTGTTTATTGGATTTTTGGAGGAGTTCTAGGAACAACTTTAACTTTATTTATGGTTCCAGTTTTAATATTGGCACTAATTATCCTTTATAAGATGCGTGGAAGATATCTTGAATGATATACTTTTGCCATGTCTGACCGTTTTTACATTACAACTCCAATTTATTATGCGAATGATGTTCCACATATTGGACACACAGGAACAACGATTTTTGCAGATATTATTGCAAGATATCAAAGATCGCTAGGTAAGGACGTCTTTTTTCTAACAGGAACCGATGAGCATGGTGAAAAGGTTGCAAAAGCAGCGGAGAGTGCAGGAAAGAATCCACAGGAATTTGTCGATGAACTTGCATTAAAGTGGCAAGAATACTGGAAAAAATTAAATATAAGTAATGACCAATTTATGCGAACGACGCTGCCTGGGCATGAAAAGGTTGCTCAAGAATTACTCGTTTTGCTTCAAGCAAAAGGCGACATCTACAAAGGTGTCTATAAAGGCATTTATTGTTGGGGATGTGAGGAATTCAAATCAGAAAAAGATTTAGTCGATGGAAAATGTCCAGAGCACAGGCCTGATCAAGTTGAATATCGTGAAGAAGACAATTACTTTTTTAAACTTTCAAAATATATTCCGCGTGTTAAGGATCTAATTGAAAGCGGTGAACTTTCTGTTGAACCAGAAAATAAGAAGGCCGAAATGTTGGCAAGAATAGAAGGTGGCGTTAATGATTTGTCGGCTTCTCGTCAAAATGTTACGTGGGGAGTTCCGATTCCTTGGGATACATCGCATACAACATATGTTTGGATTGAAGCTTTAATGAACTATTATTCTGCAACAAAAATTTGGAATAAAGAAGGATTTTGGCCAGCGGATGTGCATTTTCTTGGAAAGGGTAATAACTGGTTTCATTCCGTGATTTGGCCAGCACTTTTATTGGCTTTGGATTTGCCTTTGCCAAAAAGGGTTTTTGTTCATGGATATTATAATGTTGAAGGTCGAAAAATGGGTAAATCTTTGGGAAACGTTATATCTCCTGGGGAATTAATGGATAGGTATGGGGTAGATGGTACAAGATATTTGCTTGCTGCAAGCATGCCATATGCTGATGACAGCGATGTAAGTATGAAATGGTTTGATGAAAAATTCAATTCTGATTTAGCAAATGGCTTGGGGAACTTGGTTTCAAGAGTGGCGAAGTTCGTAAATGGGGGTAGCCCCTCAAAAGAAAGGGTAGCCCTTATTAATACATACTATGACAATTTTAAGCTAAACGAGGTTATTTCTGAATCCCAGAAGCTTGTTAAGTTCGTTAATGACTATTTTAGTAGTGAAGCACCTTGGAAGCTTGAAGGCGATGCTAGGAAAGTTGTTATAGACGCAGCGGTTGAGAAAATAATTGAAATCGCAAATCTTTTAGAACCGGTTATGCCGGAGTCTTCATCAGAAATTAGAAAAATATTAAGTGGAGAAGTCCCATCAAAAAATCTTTTTATGAGAATTGTTTAGCTTTCCTTTGAATTTTATCTGTATTCTTCGACTTTTTCGTCAACGTGTGTAGGAAGGTCTTTTTCTGCTAATTGATCTGATCTTACTTGAAGTAATTCAGTTAAAGTTTGTATCGCCTCTGTGACTTTTTCCTGGTCAACAAAAATTGCATCACTACTTTCAGCTTCGGCTTCTAGCTCATCTTGTACTTGCTCAATAAGTTTTCCAAGTTTATTTAGGTAGTCATCACGTGCGGATTCTTCATCGTCGCTTATATGAACTGTTGAATCTGAATCGTCATCGTCGAAATCGGTTTGTGATGACACGACTAAGTCATCATTATATGAGGTATCTTTTTTAGGCATTGCATTGATGTTATCAAGATTAAAACTGGTCGTCTAGACCTTAAAAGTGCCCAAATTATTGTGCTAAAATCAATCTATGAATCAAGCTGTCCTGTCCATCGGAGATACTCCTGATATTTCTAAAGCTTTAAACGAAACTGCTGTTTTGAAATCGAAAATCGAAAGCACATTTGTTCCAGACGAATTAAAAACTACATGTTTTGCTATGATTTCTAGGTTAGACAAAATGACTGAATCAGGAGTTTATTCTCGTGAGTACGATATTATAAGTAATTATATTAACTGGATCATTTCATTTCCATGGAAAAACACAGCTGAAGAGGTTTTTGATATAAATCGAGTACGAACGATATTGAATAAAAATCATTATGGTCTTGATGTTGTTAAAGACAGAATCGCTCAATATTTGGCAGTAAGGCAACTTCTTTTTGAAAAGAAAGATTTTGTTGCTTTAGAAAGATCTCCTGTTATTTGTATGGTCGGTCTTCAAGGTATAGGAAAAACGACAATGGCAAAAAGCATTGCTGAAGCTTTAAATCGTCCATTTTATAGAGTTTCCATGGGTGCAATTGGTTCTGTTTTAGAAATTAGAGGAAGAGATAAAGCCGTTGAAGGAGCAGAGCCAGGTCAAATTATAAAGGCAATTATTAGAACCGGAGTCAGAAATCCAGTTATTTTATTAGATGAGCTTGATAAAGCAAGCGGTCAAAGTGGACTCCTTGCCGACATTATGGCAACGATGCTTGAAGTTTTGGATCCTGAACAAAACACTTCGTTTAGGGATCATTATTTTGATTATCCAATTAACCTGTCGCAAGTTATGTTTATTGTATCTGCAAACAAAATTGGTACGTTTAGTGCAGCACTTTTAGACCGTTTAGAAGTTGTAAGAATGCCTTCATATACAGACGACGAAAAACAAGTTATAGCTAGAGATTATTTATTGCCAAGAGTTAGAGCAACAACAGGTCTTGATGAAAGCCAATTAGAATTTTCCTCTGATGTGTGGGCTTCTATATTAAGACCTTTAGGATTTGATAGTGGAATTAGATCTTTGCAAAGAACACTTGAAAACATGGCTAGAAAAGCAGCCCTTGAAATAGTCGAAAAGAAAGCTATAAAAGTAATTATTGATGCCTCTAATTTCCAGTCATATTTGCCGAAGTACTAATGGATTTATTAAAGGAGTTAAACCAGGAACAAAAAGATGTTGTGTTGCATGATGGGGGGCCGGCTATGATAATAGCCGGCCCAGGTAGCGGTAAAACAAGAGCTTTAACTCATAAGATTGCTTATTTGATTCAAGATAAAGGTTTAAGTCCAGATCAAATTTTGGCTGTCACTTTTACGAATAAAGCCGCAAAAGAAATGAAACAAAGAGTAGAAAGTTTGCTCAAAGACACAGGTCTTAGTGCTCCTTCATGGATTGGAACTTTTCATGCAATTTGTGTCCGAATATTGCGTATCGAAGGCACTTCCTTAGATTTAGCTCCTGATTTTGTTATTTATGATACAGATGATTCATTAAAAATTATAAAAGAAGTCATGGATGAAATAGGCGATTCTATGAGCGATTTAGCTCCAAAAGCAGTTTTGTCCTCAATTTCTAGAGCAAAAAATGAACTTATCGATCCAAAGGAGTATACAAAGCAATCAGGGGGAAATTATTTTTTTGATCGCGTAAGCAAGATTTATCCCAAGTATCAAGACCGGTTAAAAGATAACCATGCTTTGGACTTTGATGACATATTATTCGCGGTAGTAAAGCTTTTTCATGGTAACCCAAATGTACTCGAAAAGTATCAAAAAAAGTTTTTGCAGGTCCTCGTTGATGAGTATCAGGACACTAATCGAGTACAGTATAGCCTAGTAAAAATGATTGCAAAGACGCATAGGAACATAACTGTCGTCGGCGATGTTTCTCAATCCATCTATTCATGGAGAGGGGCTGACTATAGAAACATGCTTCAGTTCGAAAAAGATTATCCTGGGGCAAAGGTTTATAAACTTGAAAAAAATTATAGATCGACGAAAAACATTCTTCTTGCGGCAAAAACTCTAATTGAGAATAATTCAACGCATATTTCTATTGATCTTTATACTGATAATCCAACTGGCGAGAAGGTCTATTTGTATGAAGCAGAGCATGAAAAGTCTGAAGCAGGTTATGTAGCGGATACAATTGCAATGAGTTTTGCTTCAAGTACTAGCCATAGTCCTGAATATTTATCGAAGTCGTCATACAGTGACTGTGCTGTTTTATATAGAACAAATGCTCAATCAAGAGCTATCGAGGAATCATTTATTTCAGCTGGAATTCCGTACAGAATAGTTGGCGGTGTTAGATTCTATGATAGAAGAGAAATTAAGGATGCATTGGCTTATTTAAGAGTTTTTCAAAATCCAAGAGATACGGTTTCTTGGGATAGGTGCGTGAATACTCCAGCAAGAGGAATCGGCAAAAAGGGAATGGAAAGGATCAAGGAGTCTAGTTATGATGTTTCTTTAATAGAGGAATTAACTCACCTAGATTGGAATAAGTATATAAATGTAGCTTCAGAAAATGCTCCAATTGTTCTTATAGATGCAGTTTTAAAATATTTTAATTATCTAGAATATCTAAATGATGGCACTGAAGAAAGTCTTTCTCGTATAGAAAATATAAAAGAGCTTCGTACAGTTGCCGGCCAATTTTCTAGTCTTTCTGAATTTTTAGAAAGCGTTGCTTTGGTCGAGTCTTCGAACAGGGCATTGGATGCTGTT
Organism: candidate division WWE3 bacterium; assembly: GCA_943354835.1. GTDB lineage: Bacteria > Patescibacteriota > WWE3 > 2-01-FULL-39-13 > 2-01-FULL-39-13. The sequence continues at coordinate 272,347 of CALRDH010000001.1, forward strand.
TCAGATGCAGTTACTTTAATGACTCTTCATTCAGCAAAAGGTCTCGAATTTGATAATGTCTTTATAGTAGGAATGGAAGAAGGCATTTTTCCTCATTCAAGGGCTATGACTGATCCAAAAGAGTTAGAAGAGGAACGCAGACTTTGTTATGTTGGCATAACAAGAGCAAAGAAAACCCTTTATTTAACGTATACAAGAAGACGAACTTTATATGGTCAATCAGGCACTTCAATTGTCTCAAGATTTATAGCAGAATTGCCTGAACATGTATTGAAATTCAGTTTTAGTTGAGCTAGTCTTGGTGCTATACTCGAATTATGGCAAAACGTGGTCGCAAGCCCAGGAGGCGCATAGTTTGGGAATCCCATAAAACAACATTAATATCGGCTGTTTCTTTAGTCTTTATTTTGTTGTCTGTTTTATCTGTGATTTCTATTTTTGCTGGAGTGGGTGATTCAGCAGGTTTTCTTATTTCAAAACTTAGGTATTTTGTTGTCGATGGATTTGGATTCGCATCATTTATGGTTCCAGTTGTTCTTTTATATGTAGGTTTGCTTTTTATTGGAAGTATTAATTGGAAATTTTTGAACTCTAGAATTTTAATTGGTATAGGATTTTTCTTTTTAGGATTTTTAGGAATGTTTGGAGAAAATGGGGGAGGATTTGTAGGCGGTTTTGTTACAAACAAAACCGCCCTTTTGCTGTCCTATGCTGGTGCTGTTTTCTTTTATTTCATATTGTCCGTGTTTGCTGTGATTTTAATATCAAACACAGGTCTTAATGTTTTTATTGAAAAGATAAAACCGTTTTTTGCTTTGATCTCAAATAAAGTTTTTAAGATTAATAGCGCTTCGGATTCTTCGGAACCCACAGATGTTCTCGAAACTTCTAGCGGTTTGATAAGTGATACTTTTGAATCTCCTATTATTGATTATTCAGCGCAAGATTTAAATATCACCACAGAAGAAGATTTGTCTGCTTTGCATGATAGCGATTTTCAGTTGATATCTCCGCCTTCTGGACCCGTTGATGATTTAGAAGGTTCGTCTACTGTTGAAAAGCCTGTGGTTTTGGTTCCTGATGTTTCGTACGAAGATCTTCCTGAAGCAGAAAAAAAGACTTCAAGATTGCCATTTTCTAATAAATTGTGGGAATATCCTCCGCATAGCCTTTTGTCTGATACTCCAAATCGTCCACCTGATGCAGGTGATATAGAAGGAAGAGCAAGAATGATAGAAGAAACTTTAAGGGCTTTTGGAATTAATGCTACAACAGTTGATAAGCATGTGGGTCCTGCGGTTACACGTTATGCTTTAAACCTTCCAATTGGAGTAAAGGCAAGTAAGGTTCAAGGTTTAAGTACGGACCTTGCATTAAGGCTTAAGTCACCAAGTGGTTCTGTTCGTATAGAGGCCCCAATTCCCGGAACAAATTTAGTTGGTATTGAGGTTCCAAATTTTACGCCTTCTTCTGTTTCATTAAAAAGTGTTTTAGAAAGTGATGAGCTTAAAAAATCAAAAGGTAAGTTATGTATTGCAATAGGGCACGATGTTTCTGGTAAATCGGTTGTTTCTGATATGTCAAAATGGCCGCATGCTTTAATTGCTGGAGCGACTGGTACAGGTAAATCAGTCTTTTTGAATGAGATTATTGCAACTCTTCTTTTTAGATGTTCTCCATCTGAATGTAGGTTTATTATGATTGACCCAAAGCTTGTCGAGTTAAGTCAATATAATGGTATTCCACATTTATTAACGCCAGTTGTTACGGATATGGAGCAAAAAGCAGTTTCAGCACTTGCTTGGGCAGTTTCTGAAATGGAAAGAAGGTATCAGTTGTTTGCAAATGCAGGAGTCAGGAATATTGCTGATTTTAATACTAAGTCTGGTTTTCAAGCAGAGCCGTATATTGTTATTGTTATCGACGAGATTGCCGATATGATGATGGTTGCTGCAAGTGAAGTCGAAAAGTATATTATTAGACTTGCTCAAAAATCTAGGGCCACAGGGATTCATTTGATTTTGGCTACACAAAGACCTTCTGTAAATATTTTGACAGGAACTATTAAGGCTAATGTTCCAACACGTTTTGCTTTTAAGGTTACTTCAAATGTTGATTCTAGAGTTATTATTGATCAAGCAGGCGCTGAAACACTTATTGGTCGTGGAGATATGCTTTTTGTACCTCCTGATGATAATAAACCAAAGAGGCTTCAAGGTGCTTATGTTAGCGATGATGAGATTACACGTCTTGTTGATTATTTAAGAAATACAGGCATTGAGCCAGATTATAAAGACGAGATTTTAAAGCATAAGGTCGAGGTTAAGTCTTCTTCTGGAAGGCCTTCTGGTGATATTGACCCTAAGATTGTTGAGGCTTTGGAGATAATTTTGTCTGAAGGAAAGGCTTCTGCTTCGTATTTACAAAGGAAGCTTGGACTTGGTTATTCAAGGGCCGCAAGAATTATTGACGAGCTTCAAGATACTGGTATCATAGGGCAGGCAAATGGAAGCAAGCCAAGAGAAGTTTTGGTTTCCGGTCTTGACGAAGCTATTTCGCGTTTAAGTAGTGAAGATAAAGATAAAAACGAATAATGACGCCAATCAATTTTAATTTAGAAACCGTTTTAATAGTTGTAATTTCACTTATTACATTAAATTTGCTTTTTATTGGATTTTATATCGCAAGCGTTTTGCGTGAAGTTAAAAAAACGATTCGTAAAGCAGGGGACGTAATAGATGAAGTCGATCAAACAGTAAAAGATGGAATCGAAAAAGTAAGCGCCATGGAAAAACCACTACAAGCACTTGCAATGACAACAGCAGCCTTTGGAGGAATCATAAAAACCGCAGGAGCCATAAGAAATGCAACTCAAACAATAATGGGATCAAATGCAGAAGTCGTTTCGGATGTAAAGTCAGAAACCACGCCCGCCAAAAAACCAGCCAAAAAACCAAAATTTTTTAAGAAGGGGAAATAGATTTGATGCTAGTTTTTTCTGCCCTGGTTTTAGCATATTCATTATCAGAATATGGGTCCATAACAGTAAAAAAACTTTTTCCTGTTATCTGTGTATATAGTTTTGCGAATCCGGTTACTGTTTTTCCGTTAATTTTATATTCTTCATAAAGGTTTCCTGTGTATGCAGTTCCAAAAACTGATCTTAGTGCATCTACTTTAGTACATCCTGAGGCAATAATTTCATTAAACATAATGTCTAATTGCTTTACTCCATATTTGTACCCATTACCCATAAATGTAACTGGCGACTTTGTCCTAGTCCTAGGTATTCCTACTGCAGTGTAATCTACAAAAAACCGTATTGTCTTCTAGAATTTTCAAATACAGTATGTTTGTAGTGTCCTTCTTCATGTGCGATTACTTCTCCTAGTGATTGTATGTATTTATAATTTACTGATTTTGGCTGATAACTGTATTTTTCACGAGTTGATGCAAGCAAAATGTTTGGATTAATCAATATATTTAATAGATTGTTTTGTGTATCTGATTTAGATAATCCTGCAAAGTCAATTACATCTGTAAAAATCATTATTCTGGACTTGTCGTGCCTTGTTGTAAGTGGCGTTTCGAATAGTTCGTTTTCTATTTCCCAACGTGTCTGCTGAAGTTGTAATGCTGCATTTTCTGCTTGTGCTAGTCCGTTAAGGTAGATCGACTCACGTGAGTTTTCTCCTGTTCCGCTTAGTAGCGAGGGGTCGATTGACTGTGATGTGCAAAATGCATCAACTCCTAAACAATAATTTTTTAATGCGAGATAATATCGTTGTTTGGGATAAGACATTTCTTTAAATGTTGTTTTTTCATCATCATTTTTTATTAAACGCTCGTATATAAAGACAAAAAAACTTTGGTCGATATCATTAATTATTTTTGATATATGTGGAGAAAAAGAATCTTTGCCATAAAGGATTTCTTCGTTTGTTAACCATGGATAATCATATTGCAAAATTTGTAGTATTTCGGCTAAATCTTTAGGACGATTTATCTCATTAAGTTCGGGTTGACTATCAGGGTGGTCAAAATTTTCTGGGAGAAGTGTAGATATTGCAGTGGTAGGATAGTTGGGATACATATTTCATTTCATTTTATCATTTTTACAAATTGTGTTTTTAGTTGTGTAATGCTATTGTGTATGCATGCTTATTAGAACTCAGTTAATGTTAGATAAAGGAATAAAGGCTGATTTGGAGGTTTTGTCTAAAGCTTCAGGGAAGTCTTATTCTGAATTGGTTCGTGTTTTTTTAAGAGAAATGATTGAAAAAGAGAAGGTTAAGAAAAACGCTCGATTAACTGGAAGGCAGTTGGCATTAAAAGCGAAAAAGTTTGCAGTTAAGGGTGTTGCGACCACTGTTGAGTTGCAGGATGAATATATATATGGAGTGTGAAGTCAAATGAAAATTTTTATTGATACATCAGCCTTATATGCTATGTACAATATTTCTGACCCTTTGCACGAGAAATCTATTGTTTCACTCGATAATATACCAGATGAAGCGGAATTAATTACAAGCTCGAATGTAGTTGGTGAAACCATATCTTTACTTTCTATGAGACTTTCTAAAAATGATGCTTTATCGTTTTATAACGAAGTTTTATTTGGAATTGAAACAGTAATTGTTGATTTAGAGATATTCAATGATGCTATTGCTCTTTTTAAAAAGATCAAATCGAAAAATGTTTCGTTCGTTGATTGTACAAGCTTTGTGATTTGCAAAAATCAAAAAATTGATTTTGTATTTACCTTTGACAAGCACTTCGGAAAACAGGGGATTAAGGTTCTTTAGTTTTTGGACGTACTTTTTGTGGTTTTTCTAAGGTTGGAAAAACATAAAAGTCTTAGGCATGAGTTGATTTGAGGTGAATGAGTGCTTGCTTGTATAGCTATTTGCTATAATTCCGACATGGATTATTCAATCAAAACTATATCGCCGACTGTTCACCCAGAGAGTCTAGCCTGCCCCAATGACGTAAGAATTATTGAATTTTCTAAGTTAGAGAATATATAGTGACGAGGGATCTAGCGCGCTAATATATATATATCCAACAGTGCCAGGTATTGTATATAAGGTCTATAAGGCAGATAGTGAATTCGAGGATTTTATGCGTGTTGGTAGATTAGAAATGGAATTAGAGGAAATACAAATGGCAATGCGTCTTAGCAAAAAAATGTTGGCTCCTCATTTCTATGGTGTCGTTGCATCGACTGATGGTCGTTTGGGTTTTGCGATGGAGAGAGTTAATCTATTTCAATTTGACGAACTTCCAGAAGACGTATTAAGAACATACAACGATAGGATTAGGCAATATAGAGATTATTTATGGCAAGAAGGTTTTACTTGCGGTGGGGATATAGAATTGGTCGGTCGTTTAAATGATACAGGCTCGATTCCTGAACCAGATAATGTCGAGATATTACTCGTTGACTTGTCATCTGTAAGTCGAACTTCGGGTCTTAATGATGTAGAGTTGGCAAGGAAGACGCATTTGGATACGTTCAATTCACGTTACATTAAGTAGATTCGATTTTTATTAAGACACCATTGCAAGGAGTTTAGCTTCGGTTATCACTTTGATGCCTAGCTTTTTTGCTTTTTCTAGTTTTGAGCCGGCGTTTTCGCCGGCGATTAGGTAGTTTGTGTTTTTGGTTAGGGCGGCGGCGTACTCGCCGCCGCCTTGTTCTATTATTTCTATTAGTTCTTCACGTGAGTATTTTTGTTTTTTACCCGTTATGCAAAAGGTGAGTCCTGCAAGTTTTGCGGATGTTAGTTCCTTTTTAAAACTTAGGCCTTTTCTAAATAAGCTTTCCGCTATTTGCCATTTTTCTTTTATGTCTTGAATAAAACTTTCCGCTTTGTTTGGGCCGATTCCTTTAATATCTTGAAGATCTTCTTTTGTGAGAAGGTTGAGCTTCTCGATTCCGTATTTCTTTATTATCCATTTGCTTGAAGCCCTTCCAATATCCTTAACTCCAAGCGCTTCAAGAAGTTCGAATTCAGTAATTGTTTTATCTAGTGTTTTTTGAATTCCTGACACAATGTTGCTTGCACTTTTATCTCCAAATCCATCAAGTGGAGCTATTTGTTCTACTTTTAGATTGTAAAAATCGATAGGGGAAGTTATTTCAAATACATCCATAAATTTCTCAATTGTTTTAAGTCCAAGCTCTTGTACGTTTAGTGCCTTAAAAAAATGCTCTATTTCCTGAGATTTCCTTGCAGGACATTTTTGATTAATGCATTCAAGATATTTGCCATTTCTTGTTATTTTTGATTTACATATTGGGCATACGTTTGGTATCAAAAATGGAGAATCCGAAGCCTTAACGTTTGTAATAAAAGGGATGACTTCTCCTGATCTACAAACTTCGACATCAGATCCAATTCCGATTTTTGTTTTTTCAACAAAATCGATATTGTGCAACGTAACATTTTTTATTGTGGCACCGCTTAAATCGATAGGTGTTATCACTGCAACGTTTGTAATGCGACCTGTTCTTCCGACTTGGCTTTTAATATCCAAAACTTTGCTCCACTTTCTTTCAGCGGGTAATTTGTATGCAACCTGCCACTTTTCATGATGTTCGGTTGCTTCAAACTTATCTCTGATTTTATTATCAGCAACTTTTATGACGACTCCATCAAGAGGGTAGTCAACTTGAAGTGTTTCTTCCAGAATTCCTTCCCATTCATCTTTGTCCAAAAGGCTATCGATACTAACAGTTTTTGAGTTCGCCTCATCATAAATAATAAAGTGAACGCCTTTATCCATAAGAGCTTTTATGCCGGATTCACTGACTTTTTTCGATTTAATAATTCCGACAACTGCATTGCGTGGATTTTTGTATTCCTTAGCAAGATTTTTATTAAAATATGATAGGGGAATTATGATTTCGCCTAAAACAGCTTCGCTTTTTTTTGGTAATTTGCCGATTATGTTTAGGTCCTTAAGTCTTTTAGAAATATCTTCTCCGACAAGTCCATTTCCACGAGTAGACAGAACGCCGTTTTGATATTTTGCCGCCATGCCGTCATATTTAGGTTCAATAATGTATTTTTTATCGCCTGTCGAAATAAGCCATTTTTGAATTTCCTCATATGAATATCTTTTTTCTATCGAAAGCATAGGCTTTTCATGAGTTACATCTCCAATTTCACCGACTAACTCAAAAAGAGTAGGGTTTGAAGGGTCAAGCTTTCTTAATCCTTCGACTAATTGGTCAAATTCTTGATCGCTAATTTGTGGATTATTGTTGATAAAATATAGCTTATTGTGAAGTTTTATTTCTTTTTCGAGAGTTTGAATATTTTTTTGCATTACCTGGAAATTATACAGATAATATAATTGACATGATAGTGTACAAGTGTACACTTGTGTTATGGGAAAAATTAATACAGGTGAAAAAATAATCGGTAAAACATATGCAAGATATAACTGGGCTTCTATAGTCAAGGAGGCCTCTGAAGGTCAAGTTTTTTACTTAACTGATAGAGATAAATCTTCTGATGTTGTCATTACATCTGTCAAAAATTTTGAAAAAGCAAAAGGCGAAAAAAAATCTTTTTCGATAGAAAATTACGAGATCTTTGGCGCATTTGCTGATAGAACAGAAATGAAAGATTCTGTTGATTGGGTAAGGAAAAGAAGATCAGCACGAAGGGAACGAGTGTATGAATAAACTGTTGCTGTTAGATACTAATATTATTATTGATGCTTTAAGAAAATATTCAAGTGCAGTTGAATATATAAATTCTTTACAAGGAGAAGTTTCTATTTCTATTGTTTCAGCTGTCGAGCTTATCTATGGAACAAAAAACTTGAAAGAACAACGAGATATGGAAGACTTCTTAGCAGATTTGAATGTGATTCATATAGATGAAAAGATTAGTAGGTTTGCGTATCTATTAATAATAGAAAATAGGTTAAAAGAAGGTATTGAATTTGATGATGCTATTATCGCTGCAACAGCGGTTGTTTTTGGATACACGTTTGTATCAAGGGACATAAAACACTTTAAGAAAATTCCTGGATTAAAGCTTAGCGTGCCTTATTAGCTTCTTTTAGGATTTACTGCTTTTAATTTGTTCCCATTTTCCCTTTGAGTAGCTTTTTTTATGATGTTGAATATAAATTAATATCCAAAGGTGAAGTCGTAATAGATAAATTCCGAGTAGGAAGAAGTATTCTTTTGGTGTCTTGGCGAATTTTATCGGTATAAGTGCATTTTGAAGATCTTCGAAGATACTTCTTTGGTTTTTGATTTGAATATTTCCACCAAGTGATCTTTTCTTTTGATTGATCCAATCTTTTAGATTTTTCGGAAATTTTACGTAGGCAAGTGCATTTGTTGCATAGTTTATTTTGTATCCCATTCCAGCTATTTTTTTAGAGATATACGCATCTTCTGCACGGATTTCTGTGGGAAGTGGAAAGAGCTTTGCTACTGCATTCGTCATTTTTATAGCGTATAAATAGCCACTCATAGGGGACGAGGGTGATGCGGGCCAGGCCGCAGAGGGCCTGGCCCGCATAGTATGCGCACCAAAGCAGAACAGGTGAGAAGTAAATCCCCAGAAGGTATTTCTATCATCAAGCGATACTGGATGTCCTGAAACACCGGTCACTTTTTCATCCGTAAAGCCTTCAATCAAAAGGGAAATGGCATTATCAGATATGTACATGTCTCCATCGGTAAAAATTATAATTTCACCTTTCGCATAGGGGATAGCTGTATTTATAGCGTTTGGTTTTCCAATTCCAGCGTCCTTTATGATTTTAGATTCTTTTAATTGTTGATGTTTTGCGATTTCATCTTTCGCGATTTCGATTGTTTTTTGATCAGGTGCGACGACTAAAAGTTGAAGATTATTTACATTATTTTTTGCAATTTGAGAAATCGCTTTTGCGATAGATCTGTGTTCATCATATGAAGTCAATATAATAGAAACGTTCATGTTTATATTTTAGAGTAAATCTCTTTGTGATACTATAGCTATAGATGGAAAACTACGATGAATTCAGTGAAACCAGCAGAAGTAGCATGCTGGCTTCTATACGCTCCTCTGTGATTTTGATAGCTGGAGTAGGCCTTTTTATACTTTTGGTTTTTGTTTTTATCAACATGGTCACGTCGTGGTCACAAAAACTTGGAACTAATGTTCCTTCCGATCCTGCGGTTTCTTCGGTTGCAAAGTAATAAAGTAATTTCATGAAATTTGACAATGTACGTTTGTTTTTATAGAATCTCCCTTGTTTGATAAAGCGTTAATGAAGGAATAGTACATTTGGTTTGTTATCTTTAGCGAAAAGGGGACGGTGTAAGCCCTTGATAATATCCACTTGGAACACGCCTTCGAGCCTAATTTATTTAGCGCGCAGTTAAGAGAAAAGCATTTGCAAAATGCATAATCTTAAACGGAAGCAAACCGTAAAATATAGCACCCAGTGTCGGTAAGTTTTTTACCAGAGCCGGGATAAAGTGCCATTTCGCATAAAGCGATTTGGAACAGAGATGGGACCGCGAAGACTTTTTATTAAGCCCTCGTTCTCTGATTAAGTAATTAATTAGAGACGAGGGCTTTTTTGTTGGTATAAATCACTTAAAACCCAAAAATCTATGAAAGTTAGCTATGAGAGGCGGAATAGTTATTGATCGAATACCATATAGTGAAGACTTTGATTTTGTCAGTGAATCAATGTGGTCTAAGCTGCCAGTTATTGATGCTTGTTTGCTAAACCAACGTATGGAGCAGGCTTATATGTCAGATCAGCCGGTCAATTTCGGTGTAATTTCTTGTATGCCTAATTTGGAGCTTACGTCAACTGGGCCAAGAGATCTGACATATTCTTATGGTCCATACGGGCTTAAATCAGCAGTTGATTATAAGGCCTCTGAATTAGCAACGTGGAAAAGCTGTGTTTCGTTTGCTTTTAGTATAGATGTTAATTTAACATGTTTAGTTGCAGATACTGAGGCACGTGTTAAATCTGATGGGCTTTTGTTTCCAAGTACAAAGACCGCAGTATCAAGGGTTGCTGATAAGGTTGTGAATAGAGTTTCAAAGGTTTTTCCTGGAAACGTCCTTAAAAGGTCTTCTGTATTTCCGGTTTCCGATCCAATTTATCGAAGATATTTCAGGCGTACATTTTTGGAAATATATAATGAAATAGTTTTAAATGATCCACTAAATAATCCTAGGGTTACAAGTAGGCTTTCTACAATGCTTGAGTTGGGATTGGATTATGATTTTGCATATGAGAGATCTTTGAGAGACCTTGCATTACAAGATGCCGAATATGCAATGGAAGGAGCATGGATTGCTTACAGAAGTGGATGGACTGGTCTTTTGATAATTGATAATTATCCATTAAGTGCGGCAAAAAGGACATCGCGTTTAGCAGGTATGCCAATTATTTTTCCAGTAAAATATGACAAATTTTAAATGGACGATATTTAAGATGGAGAGGCAAGAAGACGGTGCATACTTATTTGATTTATCTATTGATGAACGTTGGATCGAAAAACAAAGAAGCTACCTTATTGCTGAAACGTTTCCCACTTTGATTGTTTTTGCTGATGTTTTTGCGAAATATGTTTATAGGTGTGATTTTCCTATAGATGTGAGAAGTGAGTATCTAAATTCAATTAAGAAACCATTACAAGCGAATAAGAATTTGATTGATGTATGTTTCGAGTCGGATTTAATTAATGATGTTTGGAGCATATCTGATTTCATTCGCGCATGTGATTCCGAAACATTCAAACAAGATGAAATACTTGCAGAATCTATAAAAAGGAAGTCACTGTATAACTACGCAGGTTATCCAATTTCTTCCAAAGAGCTATTTAATATATCTAAGAAAGCTTTAGCTTGTCTAAACGTAGAGGGATTATTAGAGAAACGATTTAGTGTATAGTTATTTAAAAGGTAACCATTATTATGACAACAACACAACCATTAAAAGGATTTAGAGATTTTTTGCCAGAGGAAGCATTAAAAAGGCAGTGGCTTAAGTCAAAAATTATCGAGGTTTTCGAGTCTTGGGGATATGATCCAATCGAGACTCCGACTTTGGAGCCTTTAAGTATTTTTGAGGGGCAAATTGGTGATGATGAAAAGCTCTTTTACAAGTTTAAAGATGCAGGGGATAGAGATGTTGCTTTAAGATATGATCAGTCGGTTCCAAGTGCTCGGTATGTTGCCGAAAACAAAGATAAGTTAGGGCTTCCATTTAGAAGATATCAAATCCAACCAGTTTTTAGAGCTGAAAAGCCTCAAAAGGGTAGATATAGGGAATTTATACAGTGCGACGCCGATATATTCGGCGTCGCCTCAGTCTTAGCCGACGCCGAGGTAATCGCCGTCGGCCTTGATGTGTACAGAAAGCTTGGTTTTAAAAATGCAAAAGTTTTAATAAATGACCGTGCACTGCTAAAGGAATTTCCATACGCTGCAATTTCCGCAATTGATAAACTCAAGAAAATTGGCGAAGAAGGCGTTATTTCCGAAATGGTTCGCCGTGGAATTCCAGAATCAGAAGCTAAGTCGTATTTAGAAAAAATCCAGAACTTAAAACCAAATGATAATGTAAATTTCATTTTGGATTACTTATCTAGGCAGGGATTTGATAAATCTTGGTATGAATTTGCTCCAACTATTGCAAGATCATTCTCGTATTCGAGCGGTCCAATTTGGGAGATTGTTATTACTGATTTAGAAAGCGGTTCTGTTTTAGGTGGCGAACGTTTTGACGGTCTTGTTGAATCGATATCTGGTACAAAAATAGAAGCTACTGGGTTTGGGCTTGGATTTGATAGAACTCTTGAGGCGGCAGAAGCCCTCGGCCTTGTCCCTGATTTAAAGACTAAAGTTCAAGTATTGGTGACAATATTTAATGAAGATCTGGTGAACAATTCAATAGAGATCTCTAACACACTTCGAGGTTTTGGTCTGAATGTGGAAACATATCCGAACCCAAAAGATAAGTTTGCTAAACAGATTAAATATGCACTTTCAAAAGGCATGAAATGGGCAGTTGTTTGTGGCCCAGACGAAGCCGAAAAGGGCGTAATCACAATTAAAAACCTGATTCTAAACGAACAAACTGAATGTGATATTAATTCTTCTCGCGATTTGTTTTTTAAGTGATACAATCGAAGTATGAATACAAAAATTTCCCAAGAATCCCGGATCAACGCGGTTGTAAGTTATGTTTTCGTTTTTTCAGTTGTCCTTTATATAATCAATAAAGAAGACAAGTTCGTTCAGTTCCATTCAAGACAGGGGATTATTATCGCGATGATTATGTTAGTCGGATTTGTTCCAGTATTGGGAGTTCCATTCCTCTTGTTATCAGTTGTTTTATCAATCATAGGTGCATCGAAAGCATATATAGGGGAGGAATTCAAAATCCCATTTATATATAAGTATGCCCAGAAGATAGATTTTTAAAATGGAGTCAATTGCTCAGATTTTAGCTAATTTAAAATCTAATGATTCCGGTAAATATTTGGCTCACGAATGGCAATTGTATGGATATCGTCTTGCCATGTGGCTTGAAGACGACAAACGAGTTTCAATGTATATGAAGCTTGCCAAAAATGAGAACAGAGATCTTTTGCAAAAGGCCTGGGATTTTGTTAAGGAATCAAAGGCGAGGTCTAAGCCTAGGCTTTTTTTATGGAAATTAACACAGCTTAAGAAAGTGTAGTATTATTTTATTAGGTTATGAATGTATTCTTGCAAAGATATAAAATCCCAATTTTAATTTCGCTTGTGTCTGGTTTGGCATTTATCGCTTTAACGCGTGAGTCGAATTGGCTTAATGCTATATTTGCATTTTTAGGTGCTTTGTTTGGAATGATTTTGATTGATTCAGAATCTGTAATTTACGCCTATATATTAGATGGAGCTTCTGAAAGGGGAAAGAAAATTAAATCCCTTGTTAAAAAATTTGATATTAAAGGTTTTGCCCAATACCTTGAAGAGTATGATTACACATTTGGTGAATCTTCAATAAAAAGTGTATTTTTTCAACTCATATTATTTGTATTTTCTTTATACGTTATAACAACAGGGTCAATAGTTTTTGTGCAAACATTAACATTGTCTATGTTCGCAAACTTGCTTTACTCACAACATATCGAACTTCAAAAAACGTCTACATTGAAAAGATGGTTTTGGTTTAATGACGGAAAAATTTCCGGAAAATTTTTCTCTGGGTATCTAGTTTTAGTATTATTGTTAGTTATATTTCAATATACTTTTTTGTAAGTAGGCAACGAGTGTACAGAGTGTTAGAATCGAATTAATATGGAAGAAAATCTGCCGAGAGAAGAAAACACAGAAATCACAGGACTATTTGGAGTTCAGGAACAAGCTTCAGGACAGGGTGGAGATGGTTTTAAAGAAAACGAAGTCTCCCTAAAACCTCAAATACATGGAGGTCAGGGAGAAACTTTAGATAGCGAGGTCGAAAGCTTATTACAAACTGCTGCGCTTGCCGCCGAAAGAACTCCGGATGAACCTACTGATAGAGAAGCAGAAGTTAAGCTCACTGAACTTCTAAAAAAAGATGGTGATAATGGGACACAAGAGGTAGCTGGATCTTCAACAGCTTTCACCGCCATCTCAGCTTTTGTTGCTGGACTTGCTGTTGTTGGCGTAGTTTATGCATTTGCAGTCCAGGGAACTCTTGATCAATATAAATCTGTTGTTTTGGGCGATAGCATTGAATCTTCTAAGTAAGATCGTTTGTAATTTCGATTAAAATATGAATTCTAAATTACCAAGTGTGCATTGTATCGGACATGTAACTCTTGATACTTTTTTGGAGCTATATGAAGCCGAAGTTGACTGTGATATTAATAGCAAGGAATGTAAGGTTAGTTTTGGATTTGGGGCTAAAGTACCAGTGAAAAATGTTAGGTATGGCGTAGGTGGAGGGGCTTCAAATGTTTCTGTCGGTCTCAAAAAGCTTGGTATTCAAACTTATTTACATACAACTGTAGGAGATGATCCAAAAGGTGTTGATATCAAAAATGAACTTGGTCAACTTGGCGTTGATCTTACATATTTGAAAGTTGATGGTTTTCCTACAGACCAGTCAGCAATACTTTCTTACTTTAGAGAAAGAACTATATTTACGTATTCTCAAAAGCGAAAAGTAACCTTTGATGTTAATTCCGCTGAATATATATTCTTGTCTTCAATAGGTGGAGAAGTTGCCGAAATCTATTCTCAAGTTATTAAACTAAAAAAGAAGAGTCCTTCGCCGGTATTGTTTTTTAATCCGGGATCAAAAGAATTAAAAAATTCAAGAGATGAAATTTTAAACGTATTAGAATATGCCGATTATTTGATTTGTAACGTTGAGGAAGCCTTGATGATAGTTGATCCGACGCTTACTCGTTCGCAAATCGAAATGCCAGACTTGCTTGATATCTTGATACAAAAAGGTGCTGACAATGTAGTTTTAACTGATGGAGTGAATGGTTCTCATGCTTTAATTGATGGCCAATTTTACACAATTCCTATTCATCAAGTTGAGGTTACAGAAAAAACTGGGGCAGGAGACGCTTTTGCTTCTGGATTTATTAGCGGCGTGGTTCATGGAATTCCAGCTTTAGATTCTTTAAAAAGGGGAGCTGTCAACGGAGCAAGTGTAATTACAAAGTCTGGTGCTCAAAACGGTTTGCTTGATCTTTCCGAAATGGAGCTAAAGGTCAGAACTTGGTACTGATTTTCCAAGCATCGTTAATGTGAATAGTGGAACTAGCCCTAGACCTATTAACATAACTCTAATTAATGTTTCGTCTTTTATATTTATTCCCAGAATAATAAGCAAAATTAAAGGTATCAGTCTTGCAATAGAAGTTACTAAATCTATTAGAAATTGATACTCGGAAAAAAGGGAAGTCTCATTTTTATCTTGCGCCATGAGCTTGTCTATTGATCCGTAATAACCGGCATCCTTAATTACAAACATTAATGTTTTTGCAATCAAGAAAATCGCAAGTATATAAAAATTATATCTGGCAATGAAAAAAAGGCTTGCAGATGCGTATAATAGAGCGCCTATTGCGTAAAGTGATTTTGAGTTAGTATCGTTTATTATTTGCTCAATCATCAAACTTGCAAATATTGAAATTAGAACTAATGCTGTGTTCAATATGCTCCAATTTAGTATGGATCCAACAAAAACCAATATGATTATCGGAAGGATTGTCAGAGTGACACCCTCTGACAATCCTTCCATGAACACACCCTTTATTAATGTTGCTTTATTAGGGTTTGTGCCTGGAATTGTTAGTATCTCTTTAAGATTGAAATCAGTTGATTTGTTTTGAACTTGTACAAGAGATGTTAATAGAGATTCGGCGACTAAGAGCAATACAGAAATTTGGAATATTACTGTATATCCGGTTGTTCCGGTTCCGATTAGTAGGGCACATGATAATGGTATGAATAGTCTTAATAATTCGTTTTGTATTGATCTTTCAGTGTAATATTTTGCCTCATTTGTATGAGATCTTGTTTGATCTGCGATATCTCGAATAGCAATGTTTTTGAATCCTTCTCCAAGTCCACCAATTATCCCAATTAATATAAGTAGGAATGTATCAAGTGATGATGCGAGTACAATAATAAGAATAATTTGGGCGACCTGCATCCAGATTCCAGATAACATAGAAATTTTAGGGGCAATTGCATTTGACAAGGCGCCTCCGATTAATGACGCAAGTGGAATTGCTGCAAAATATGCAACGCTGAAAATCAAGATAGGGTATAAGTTTTCTGCAGTCTCCCACAAAAATAGGGCTAGGAATGTTTTTAAAATTATGTCCGATGCGCTTGATAGTAAATCAATGTATTTCCAAAGCATTAATAATTAGTATATTGTAAAAAAACTTGGTTGACTATCCTTCCTCGTAAACAGTAAATTACGACATTGCGTACATGGCTTCTGATTTGGTTGCGTTCGTGCCCAAGGTTTGTGGTTTTTAGTTTTATTTATTTTTTGTAGGGACTTGAATTGCAAAAATTAAGCAGGGAAGCCGATTTTTGAAAAAAGTCCTCCCCCGGGGCCTCCCCCGATTTCATTAAAAGTTCATGAACTATGACTCCCCTAGCGTTTTTCAATATATGACATTTGGAATAGGTAGCCTAGATGTTATGATTTAGTAATGAAAATGATTGAAAAGCTCGCCTTTTGGCTAAGTATCTTAGGAGCCTTGATCTCGGTGTACTTATTACAAAGTAAAATTTTAGGTTCGGGCATATTGTGTGGAGTTTCATCGTGTGGGGTTGTTAATAATAGTCAGTATTCACAACTATTTGGTATTCCTGTTTCTGCGTTTGGTTTGGCTTTTTATATAGGCATGGCCTGTGTATTAACTTTTGGATATAAACGACTTTTTTTGATTGGCTCAATTGCTGGCGTTTTATTTTCTGCTTATTTAACTTATATAGAGGCATTTGTTATACATGCATGGTGCCAATGGTGTATTATGTCCGCTTGGATATCATTTAGCTTGTTTGCTTGTGCATTATCGAGATTCAAATCAAAATGGAATTGATATATATTTTACTTTCAACAATAACAATCAGCCTGTTTTCATTGATTGGAGTTTTCTTTATATCTATAAAGGAATCAATAATTCACAAAATCCTATTGTCGCTTGTAGCGTTTTCCACTGGGACGATGCTTGGAGGCGCGTTTTTGCATTTACTGCCTGAAGCTATAAATGAGCTTGGTGCAGATTCCGCTTTGAAGTTTGCGCTTGGGTCATTTATTGGGTTTTTCCTTATCGAAAAGTTAATTCATTGGAGGCATTGCCATGATGAGACTTGTGGCGTTCATTCATTCGGATACGTAAATCTATTTGGAGATGCAATACATAACTTTATTGATGGGATGATAATTGCTTCTGCCTTCTTAGTAAATGTTCCGCTTGGAATTGCGACAACTTTTGCTTTGGCTTTGCACGAAATTCCTCAAGAGATCGGAGATTTTGGTGTTTTGTTACATGCAGGGTTTTCAAGAAAGCAGGCATTGATGTCTAATTTTTTTGTTGCGTTAACTTCTGTTTTCGGAGGTATTGTTGGTTACTTTATTTCTACAAGTATTGATTTTATAGTCCCCTATTTTGTTGCTATCGCTGCTGGAGGATTCCTGTACATTGCGACGTCGGATTTAATGCCAGAATTAATTAAAGAAGTAGCACCTAAAAAATCAATAAGATCATTTCTGCTTTTTATTGCAGGAGTAGGTGTTATATATCTATTTTCAGTGTTTGAATAAACATTTGGTCGGGGTGCCCGGACTTGAACCGGGGACCTCACAGTCCCGAACCGTGCGCGCTACCAACTGCGCCACACCCCGAAGCGAAGCGAGGGGTGCAAGCTTTGCTTCCACCCCGTAATAACTTCCACATTGCAAATTGAACTCTCACCATAATATACTACCAACATGGATTCAGACAAATTAATTTTTTCAATAATTGGCGGTATAACAATATTGATTTTGGTCTTTATATTAGGTAGTTCCTTTTTAAAACAGCCAGTTGAGATAAATGATGTAGCTTTTATCTCTGGCGGTTCGTCGTCTGATGGGTCATTTTTACTAGACGATGTTAGTAGTCACAGAATAGGCCCAGAATATCCTAAACTTATTTTAGTAGAATTTAGTGATTATCAATGTCCGTCATGTAAATTATATGAGCCGATTGTTAAGTCTTTGCTCGAAAAGTATCCAAATGATTTAAGTTTAGTGTATAGACATTTCCCACTTCCAGTTCACAACATGGCGATTCCTGCTGCAAGAGCGTCGGAAGCTGCAGCTTTGCAAGGTAAGTTTTGGGAGTATTCATCGATATTATTTGAGCGTCAACCAAGTTTTTCCAATGATGAATTAATAAGCTATGCAAGTGAACTCGGGCTTGATATGGAGCAGTTCAAAAGCGATTTTAATAGCCAAGAGGTAGCGACTATCGTAAATAGTGATTATCAAACCGCGACAGATTTAAATCTTCCAGGAACCCCGACTTTCTTTTTAATAAATGGTGATAAGGTAGAGCAATTGAATTTGCAAAATGACGGGGATTTGGAAAGTAAAATCGCCGAAATTCTTGGCCCGGGAATTTCTGAGCCAGCAGTCGAGACTTCTATTCCGGAGTAAACGCCGAAGGGCATATTTTATTTAATATACATTCTTTGCAATTTGGCTTTTTTGCTTTGCAAACATATCTTCCGTGAAGGACAATCGATTGTGAGAAAAATCGCCATTCGTTTTGTGGAATCCTTGACATTAACTCTTTTTCTATCTTTTCCGCATTTGTTTGATTTTCCACAAGTTTTAGTCGATTCGAAACACGAGTTACATGAGTGTCTACAACAATTCCTTGTGATATTCCCATTGTCTCTTGCAGAATAACGTTAGCGCTTTTTCTTCCTATACCTGGGATTTTTATTAGTTCATCTATTGATTTTGGAATCTCTCCATTTAATGATTCTTTAATATATTTGTTTGCATCAATAATCCTTGTTGCTTTCGTTTTGTAGTAGTTAATTGATGAAACAAGTTTTTCCATCTCGTTTATGTCTGCATTTGCAAAATCGTCGACAGAGCTGTATTTTTCGAATAAGTTTTTTGAGATTTTATTAACCTGTTTATCTGTCGCTTGAGCGCTTAGGATGACAGAAGCTATGAATTGTGGCGTAGTCATCCAGTTATCAAGCTCTGTTTTAGGGTTTGTATATTCTTTGTGAAGAAGTTTTAACAAGATTTCTATTTCCATTTATTGATTGTAACACTGTCAGTTCGATATACTGAATTTATGAAAATTTATTTTTTAGGAGCCATTTCAGGACTAAGTACGTACAGAAAGAATTATGAAAAAGAAGTACGAATTCTTGAGAAAATGGGACATCATGTTCTTTCGGATCATGTTTTGGATGTAGATCACAATCGGCCCGATACTTTTGTTGTAAACAGTGATAAAGAGTACTTTGAGTATATGATCGGAAGAATAAGATCATCTGATATTGTTGTCGCTGATATCTCGCATCCGACGGCAAATATTGGCTACGAAATTTCATATGCACTAAGTAACAATATACCTGTTTTAGCTTTGTATTCTGAAAGTAAGGGCCGAAAAGTTTTCCCATTATTAGTTGGGAATCAAAGCGATCTTTTATGTTTGCGCGAATATGATAATAAGAATATTTCAAACATACTAAAAGAAGAAATGGGAAAGCTCGAAGATTCCGCTTGTATCAAATTCACAATAATGATAAACCCGCAGATAGCATCTTATTTAGATTGGATTTCGGAGAAGAATAAGCTGACAAGATCAGCTTTTATAAAAAAATTAATTGAGGATTATATGATGTCCGATAAATCATATAAAAAAAAGTAGATCTCGTGATATTCTAACTTTATGAATATGAAAAAAGTTGTATTTTTTGAAACAAAACCTTGGGAAGTTGATTATGTTAATGGTTCGCTTAAAGACTTTGAGGTTGAATTTTGTGAAGAAAAACTTACAGCAGAAAATGTCGAAAAATATGCTGATGCAGAAGTCATTTCGAGCTTTATCGGTTCAACTTTTACATCTGAAGTTTTAAGCAAACTTAAAAGCCTTAAAATGATTGCTACAAGGTCAACGGGATATGATCATATTGATTTGGATTACTGTAAGAATAGCAATATTTTAGTTTCAAATGTTCCAAGTTATGGAGAAAATACCGTTGCAGAACATGCTATGGCATTACTTTTGTCGTTATCAAGAAGAATTCCTGAATCTATAGACAGGGTTCGTGCAAATAGCTTTATACCAGAAGGACTAACAGGAAGAGATTTAAAAGGTAAAGTTATGGGAGTTTTAGGTACGGGTCATATCGGTAAAAATATGATTGCGTATTCACTCGCTTTTGGCATGAAGGTTTTGGCGTATGACCTTTATCCTGATGAAAAGTTTGCTTCAGAAGCAGGTTTCTCATATGCAGAGCTTGATTATTTGTTTGCTAAAGCTGATGTAATTTCACTTCACCTTCCTTACACTAAAGAAACTCACCACGTTATAAATAAGGAAGCTATTTCTAAAATGAAAAAAGATGTTGTAATCATCAATACTGCTCGTGGGGGTTTGATCGAAACTGACGCTTTATTTGATGGCTTAAGTAGCGGAAAAGTTGGTGGTGCCGGTCTTGATGTCTTAGAAGAAGAGAAGTTCTTATCTGAAGAAGTAGTGCTTTTGCATATGGATAATCACGGAGAGGTGAATTTTAAAGTGGCTCTTGAGAATCATATGATGGCTCATTTGCCCAATGTTATAATTACTCCACATAATGCGTTTAATTCCAAAGAGGCTTTGGAAAGAATTATTACTACTACCATTGATAATGTTAAGTGCTATTTCGGTGGTTCCTGCAAAAATTTAGTCGCACATCAATAAATATGAAC
Source organism: candidate division WWE3 bacterium (assembly GCA_943354835.1). Classification (GTDB taxonomy): domain Bacteria; phylum Patescibacteriota; class WWE3; order 2-01-FULL-39-13; family 2-01-FULL-39-13. Next base: position 292,831 of record CALRDH010000001.1, read on the forward strand.
ACGGATAAATCTGACATTTACGATGTAATTATAGTAGGCGCTGGGGCCGCTGGATGTTCAGCAGCTATTTATGCAACAAGATATGCCATGAAAACGTTAATGCTTGGCGGTCCAATGCCTGGTGGCTTAATTTCAGAGGCAAGAGATGTAGAGAATTACCCTGGCTTTAAAAGCATTAGCGGTATGGATTTGGCCAAGAATTTTATAGATCAGGCCGTTTCTTTAGGCGCTGAATATAAAATCGACACTGTTTTATCTATTAAAAAATCAGATGATATTTTTGAAGTAAAAACCTTTGATGAAAGCTTTTTTGCTAGATCTGTAATTCTAGCAATGGGAGCACATCACCGAAAGCTTGGAGTAAAAGGCGAAGAAGAGTTTGCGGGTCGAGGTGTAAGTTATTGCGCGACGTGCGATGCGCCATTTTTCAAGAATAAGGTTGTTGCGATAATCGGCGGTGGAAATAGCGCTGTTGAAGGAGCTCAAGATGTAGCTGTACATGCAAAGCTTGTCTACATTATCTATAGAAGTGAATTAAAAGCAGCTCCTCTATATATAAACGAGCTAAGGAAAACTAAAAATATTATTGAAGTCCCATTTACTAATATCACTGAAATTTGCGGAGACAATGTAGTTAAAAATATTGTTTTAGATAAGGCGTTTAATGACAGCGAGACACTTGATGTTGATGGTGTTTTTGTTCAGATCGGATACGCGCCACAAACAGAATTGGCAGGAAATACCGGAGCAGAGCTCACCAAGAATAAATATGTCAAAGTAGACGCTGGCATGTCAAGTAGTATCGCTGGCCTCTTCTGTGCAGGCGACATGAATAATGGGTCAAACCTTTTGCATCAGCAAGTTACGTCTGCAGCAGAAGGGGCAATAGCTGCTCAAAGCGCTTACCGGTTTATAAAAACAGGCTCATATCTTGTAGAAGAGTTATAATCAATCACAATGAAAAAATCAAAAGGAAAAGTTTATTTAGGATTAAGCGGTGGTGTCGACAGCTCTGTTTCTGCAGATATTCTTAAAAAACAAGGGTATGACGTGGCCTGTGTATACATGAAATGTTGGGACGAAGGCCCCGGCTGCTCTACTAAGCAGGATGTGTCAGACGCAGTCAAGGTAGCGTCCTCTTTAGGATTGCAATTTCAGGAATGGGATTTTGTACAAGACTACAAATCCAACGTACTTGATTCATTTATACAATCTTACAAGTCTGGTTTAACTCCAAATCCAGATGTTCTTTGCAATTCTGAAATAAAATTTGGATCATTTTATAAGCGTGTTAAGAGTATTGATCCTGAGGCATTTGTAGCTACTGGCCATTATGTAAGAACTTTATCTTTAGATGGTCGTAAATATTTAGCATCGGGTTTAGATCTTAGTAAAGACCAATCATATTTTCTTTATCGTATTTCTACTTCGTTTGACATTATAAATAGCTGTTTATTTCCAATTGGAGAGATGAAAAAAGTCGACGTTCGCCGTTACGCAAAGAATATTGGTTTACCAAACATGAGCCGTCCTGATAGCCAAGGTTTGTGCTTTATTGGAGATGTAAATATGCGTCAATTCTTAAGTACCTATATAGATAAGACAAACGGACCAGTTGTCAGAGTGGGCGGAGAATTGATCGGGGAGCACATGGGGCTTTCATTCTATACGATCGGACAAAGACATGGTTTTTCGCTGTCTGGATATCATGGTGAACCATTGTATGTAATAGGCAAATTGCCACAAAGTAACACTCTAATAGTTGGCGGTCGTGAAGAAGCGTATTTTGATGAAGTCCATGTTTCGGAGCTTTTGTTTATTGAAAAGTTCAAAGATTTAGATTTATCTGTTCGTGTTAGGAACTTGGGTAAGAATATTCCATGTTCCGTGACTTTTGATCTCGATGGAAAAAATGAATGTGATGTGAAATTGAAGTTTTCTGAATTCGGAATTGCTCCTGGTCAAAGTGTTGTTTTTTACCATAAAGATATTGTCGTCGGAGGAGGAATTGTTACAAAGTCAGGTTCCTCAAAAATTCCCCAAACTACTACTTGACACATTTGTGTTCAATATTGTTAAATAGCTTTAGGACAGGCCAAACACTATGGCCAGAAAAGAGAGTAACAAAAATACCCAAAAGGTAAGCTTCCCAGAACTATTCCAGTTTACAGTGATAGAGATGTTCAGTCCTAAATCTGATAAGTCCCTTATTGATTATAATTCGTTAAAGCTGATAAATACTAAAGAATTAGCATTTTTGAATAAATCACAGCTTCGTTTTTTTGTTGAATATATTGGTGCTTTCTTTATAACGATTAACTTATCTGTTTTAGCTATGTTGTTTTTGGTTGACTTTAATGGCGTAAAAAGCGTAGCTCCAAGACAGGTTGCACAGGCATCTGCACCAGTTACAATCGTTGCTGCAACTCCTGCTTCCGCTTCGAATGTTTTAGGAATCAATTCTGATTCAAATTCTTTTGGACTCGATAGTTGTTCATTTTCAGTAAACGATGTTATGTATTCATCCCAATCAGAAGTAAGTCTTCGTGGTTTGAAAACTTTATGCGTTAATCATTCCGTTAAAAATGGGTCCGTTTTGTGGCAGGTCAACATGAAAGATGGTGAGAATCTTGTAATGAAAGGCGATTGTGTGAGTTTTGGAAATCCATCAATTGTCAAAAGTATTGAAACTTATATTATAGATTCTTCAAACATTAATAGTGCGTCGTGTGAGTTAGGTTTTTCAAAGTAATCATGACAATAAAGCTTTATTTATACATATTTTCTTCAGTATTCTTATTTGTATTCTCTCTACTCTCAATCCCATATGCGATTTCGGCGAACGTCGTTTCCATCGCCTCTGCAAATACTGATGTGAATATGTGCATTGACCAACGCCTGTAATTATTGTTAGAATGGCGCAGTCACAAATTTAGTAGCACTTTAACAATTTAAGAGTCAGCAATATATATCGGTTTTTGAATGGTGAAAAGAATTTTATTTAAGAGTTTGATCCTAGCTCAGGACTAACGCTGACGGCGTGCCTAATCTATGCAAGTTTATGGTTTTATCCGCAAGGGTAAAGCCATGGCAGACGAGTGAGTAACGCGTAGGAACCAACCCTTTACTTGACCATAACCGTGCGAAAGCATGAGTAATAGTCAATGGTCTCTTCGGAGTAAAGTTTGCAATTTATTGCAAACGGTAAAGGACGGGCCTGCGTCCTATCAGCTAGTTGGCGGGGTAATTGCCCACCAAGGCTATGACGGGTAGGGGGCGTGAGAGCGTGACCCCCCACGATGGCACTGAGACACGGGCCATACATCTACGGATGGCAGCAAGTAGGAATATTGCACAATGGTCGTCACAGACGACTGATGCAGCGACGCCGTGTGTGGGAAGAAGCTTTTCGGAGTGTAAACCAATGTTAAGAAGGGGCGGCTAACTTCGTGCCAGCAGCAGCGGTAATACGGGGGCCCCGAGCGTTGTCCGGTTTTATTGGGCGTAAAGAGTTCTGTAGGCTGTAGTATAAGTTACTGGTTAAAGGTTCGGGCTCAACCCGAAACATACTTGTAATACTGTACTGCTAGAGGTAGACAGGGGAGGGCGGAACGCATGGTGTAGTGGTGGAATACGTTGATATCATGCGGAACACCGAAGGCGAAGGCAGCCCTCTGGGTCTTATCTGACGCTAAGAGACGAAAGCGTGGGTAGCAAAACGGATTAGATACCCGTGTAGTCCACGCCGTAAACGATGTTCACTAGATTCGTGTTTCGATTTATCGGGATGCGGGTCGCAGCTAACGCGTTAAGTGAACCGCCTGGGAAGTACGGCCGCAAGGCTAAAACTCAAAGGAATTGACGGGGACCCGCACAAGCGGTGGAGCGCCTGCTTTAATTCGATGATAAGCGAAGAACCTTACCGAGGTTTGACATGCTACTGCAAATCCGCCGAAAGACGGACTCCTTCGAGGGTGTAGCACAGGTATTGCATGGCTGTTGTCAGCTCGTGTCGTGAGATGTACCGTTAAGTCGGGTAACGAGCGCAACCCTTATCGTTAGTTGTATCACTCTAGCGAAACTGCCCCGGCAACGGGGAGGAAGGGGAGGAAGACAACAAGTCAGCATGGTCCTTATGCCTCGGGCGAGACAGGCGCTACAATGGGATTGACAATGGGACGCCATATGGCAACATAGAGCAAATCTCTAAACAATCTCTCAGTTCGGATTGAGGGCTGAAATTCGCCCTCATGAAGTTGGAATCGCTAGTAATCGCTGGTCAGCTATACAGCGGTGAATACGTTCTCGGGTCTTGTACACACTGCCCGTCAGGTCAGCAGAGTTGAGAATGCCCGAAGTCTCTCGTTTTTGACGAGGGCCTAAGGTAGGCTCAGCGATGAGGATTAAGTCGTAACAAGGTAGCCCTAGGGGAATCTGGGGCTGGATCACCTCCTTTCAAGGAGATTAAAAGGAAGGTTTAAAAGCTTTCCAAACTTACGAGAAGCTTAGTCGGCTTTCGTATTTTACAAGGAAAATTTCTCACGATCTTTTCTAGACAGCTTAACAACAAGAGGCTTAAAAGTTGTAGACGAGTTCTTTTCACCGCTTAGAGACTGATATATTGCAAAATCCAAAAAGAGTCCGAAAAGGCTCTTTTTTTAGTTTTTGATGTACTGTTTTCGCAATGACTGATTCAAATAAATCAATTAAAATTCCAAAGCTCACAAGATTCCATCAATTATTAGATAAAGCACTTGAACCAGTAATGGTGGTATTAGGAGGATTTGATGGCGATTCTCTACAGGAAACCCACGTGTGGCATACAATAAGAATGGACCCGAGTCTTATTGATCTTGATCTTACCGTTGAGGTTCCTGGATCGGTAAGTGCTAGAGATTATAAAAATAGGTTTGATCCTCGTTTTCATATTCCAGCTATTGATGGTTGGGGTTGGAATGACTATGTTGTGCTCGCTCCAAAGTTAGAAAATCTAGAGCCTTGGCATATAGGTTGGCATAAAGTTAGAGATAATGAGCTTTTTTTATGTAAATTACATTTAAAACCAGTTGAAGATTATGCTCTCAAGTTATTAAAAGGGCCCAATAACAGTTCTTTTTTTGCATTCACAAGCGGTGGCAGTCAGATTCCATTAAAATTCCTTGATGAAGGTCGACATGGTGATAAAAAATATTCAAAATTAAGATTGTTTTAATTTTGGTATAATTTCAACGTTCGGTTTGTTAGTACTTCTCGGGCGATTAGCTCAGGTGGTTAGAGCGCTAATCTGATAAGTTAGAGGTCCATGGTTCGAGTCCATGATCGCCCACCAGTTATACTCCGTATATGAAAGTTCAAAAGAGATTTTTTAAATATTGTTTTGTATTCCTTTTAGTGTTCTTTCTTGTAAACATTTTCGCAATTGTTCTTTTTGGACATTTTGATAGGGTTCGGAATGCAGATGTAATAATTGTTTTGGGAAATAAGGTTGAGATGGATGGGAAACCTTCTGAAAGGCTTATGTCGCGTCTTGATAAGGCTTTAGAACTTTATAATTCTGGATATTCGTCCAATATCTTTGTTAGCGGAGGCCTTGGCAAAGAGGGTTATGAAGAAGTCGAAGTTATGGAGCAATTTCTTTTAGAAAATGGAGTTCAAAAGTTACATATCCATAAAGATTATCTTGGTTTTGACACAGAGCAATCAGGTTTAAATTTAAAATCCTATATGGATGAATTTGGTTATAAATCGGTTATTGTTGTTTCGAATTTCTATCATATTCCAAGGTCTGTAATGTTCTTCAAAAAGCTTGGAATTAAAGACACCTATAATTCTCATGCAAATTATTATGAGATTAGGGATGCTTATTCTTTGGTCAGGGAAGTTTTTGCTTTTTATGATTACTTGGTGTTAAGATAATTGTTCTATTATCTCTATATGAAAATCGCAAAATCCAATATCTCCGAAATTTCAGATGCTCTCCTTTCTGGTTCCGTCGGCATTATGCCTAGCGATACTGTTTATGGTTTGTTTGCAATGGCTATGAATTCCAAGTCTGTTGAAAGGATTTATTCGATTAAGAAGCGTGATTTGGATAAGCCTTTTATTGTTTTGATTTCTGATATTTCCGATTTGGAGCTGTTTGGAATTAAAGCGTTTGATTATCAGTCTAGGTTTGTAAATAAATATTGGCCTGGACCTTTAAGCTTGATTTTTGACTGTAAAAATCCGGAATTCGAATATCTCCATCGTGGAACAAATTCTTTAGCTATAAGAATGCCTAAAGATGACTGGTTGTTAAATATTCTTCGTAAAACCGGTCCGCTTGTCGCGCCATCTGCAAATCTTCAAGATTCTCCGACAGTAAAAAATATAGGTGAGGCGATTGAGATTTTTGATGATGCTGTCGATTTTTATGTTGATGGTGGAGAAATCGTCGGCGAGCCTTCTACTTTAGCAAAATTCAATGGAGACAAACTTGAGATATTAAGACTTGGGCAGTTAAAAATCGAATATCCTTGATACAATTGCACTATGATTTCCCTTTCTAAATCCAAAGAGCTTCACTTAAAAAAACTAGCAAGTCTTGTCGAAGAAAAATCTAAAGTTGTAAACATCACAGCCATTCGTGATTTTGATGGTATTTGGGAAAAGCATGTTTTAGATTCTTTGGAGTTTTTGAATACAGAGTTTTTTAAAACGCATACTAATGAGAAGTTTACTTATATGGACTTTGGAACTGGGGCTGGATTTCCTGGGCTTCCTTTGGCCATAATGCTTCCTGATTCAAAGTTTTCACTTGTAGATGGAACTAGAAAGAAAGTTGAAATCGTTAATGCGTTTGCAAATGAATTAGGTTTAAGTAATGTTCAAACAATTTGGTCAAGAGCAGAAGACCTTGATCGTAAGTTTGAAATTGTATTGGCAAGGGCAGTGAAATATTTGCCTGAACTTTTAAAAACTGCTGTTGAATTTGTTTCTAAAGATGGGTACATCGTTGCATACAAAATGTTAAATGATGAAGAAATAAAAGCCGGAGACGACGTTTGTGGGGAGATTTCACTTGTTAAGGTTGAAGAATATAGATATTCGTTAAGCGGTCAAGATCGTGTGATTTTGATATACCAGAAAAAATCCTAGAAATGATAGAATCGGTTTAATGCCTGTAATTGATAAATATCTTTCATATATTTTCGAAAATGGATTTAGTGATCTTCATATTATTCCGGATGTTCATATAATCGGCCGGATTGATGGTGATTTGGTAAAAATATCAGAAGATAAATATACCAATGCGGATTTGGAAAAGGTTTTATTTGAAATTATTCCGCAAGGCGATAAAGATTATCTTAACAAACACTTTAATCTAGATTTTTCATATGAGGTTCCAGGTGTTTCAAGGTACAGGGCAAATTATTATTGGCATAATGGTGGAATCGGCGCGACTTTTAGAGTAATTCCTAAAAAAATACCAACAATATCAGAACTTGGTTTATCAGAGGCTTCGCTTAGAACAACTCAATTTAAAAACGGCTTAGTTTTAATAACAGGACCGACTGGTTCAGGAAAAACTTCTACAATGGCTGCGCTTTTAAATTACATAAACATAAATAGACCTGCTCACATTATTACGATCGAAGATCCAATTGAATTTGTTCACCAAAATGACAAATTAGGTCTGGTCAGTCAAAGAGAACTTGGAAAGCACACAAAAAGCTTTTCAAGCGCGCTAAGAGCAGCCTTAAGAGAAGATCCAAACGTAATAATGATTGGCGAAATGCGAGATATGGAAACAATAGAGTTGGCTATCACAGCAGCTGAAACCGGACATTTAGTTTTTGCATCGCTTCATACTAATTCAGTTGCAAAAACCGTTGATCGTTTAGTCGATGTATTTCCAAACGAAAGCAAAGGCGAAGTTAGGGCTTTGCTTGCTGATACGTTAAGAGCAGTTTTATCTCAAACACTTGTTAAACGTGCAGATGGAAAAGGCAGAATTCCAGTTCAAGAGATTATGTTTGTAAATCATGCAATTTCAAATTTAATTAGGGAAGGTAAATCTTTCCAAATCGATGATGTTATACAAACAAGTATGAAAGACGGAATGCTTTTAATGTCTAATGAAATGCAAAGATTAACAAAAGAAGGCAAGATCGGCGTAGAAAAAATAGCTTAACCTTTTAATTTATTTTTGATTTAAGATACTCTTTGAATTTCTGATTATATTCTGGATTTTCGAGCGCTAAGTCTATTGATGTTTGAAGATAATTGATAGGATCTCCAGTAGTTTTCCATTCTCCGCTTATTGGTTTTACGAGTACTGTTTTTTCTTTTGCCATTCTGTGGATAGCATCTACCATCCAAAGCTCACTATCTTTTCCAAGATTTGATGGCGTCGGTTCTAGGTAATTGAAGATTTCTGGTCGTAAAAGATATCCGCTAAAGCTAACTAGGCTTGAAGGGGATTCTTCTTTTGATGGTTTTTCGATTATGTAATCAAGAACATTTTCAGTTCCTTCTTTTATTTTGATCATTCCATATTTTGTCACGTCGATATTTGGAAGATCTTGTGCTGGGATTACGCCGTATACATCATCACCGCTGTTTTCGTAGACTTCTATCATTTCTGTTACTCGGGATTTTCCGAAAACCAAATCGTCTGTGTAAATATAAACGAATGGTTCGTTTCCAATGTATGGTCTTGCAGAAATTGCAGGTGAGCCATTTCCATATGGAAGATTATTATCTTGTGTAATGACGATTATATTTGGAAGGCTGAATACTTGGCTAACTTTTCTAAATCTTTCTTCTTTTCCTTGCTTTTGAAGCTGTTGGTAAATATGTTGAACTGTATTGTGAAAATAATCTTCATAAATGGATTGTCCTTCTTTTGTTGCGACAATTATGATTTCAGTTATTCCTGCGACCATGCATTCTTCGACAATATAATGCGTAATCGGTTTATCTAAAATCGGAATCATTGACTTTGGAAGAGTTTTTGTAATAGGCAAGAATCTTGTTGCGTAACCTGCGTCTGTTAAAACAGCTTTTCTGACTTTTTGTTTTTCCATTGAGTCGAAATATACAGCGAACTTTATACTGGTGTCAATTAGTTGGAAAATAGTTGATGCTGTCTATTGTAAATTCGTTTTTGCTGTAGTATATTTTCGTCCATACAGTTAACGTTGTTGATCAACCTCTTAACATTCCGTATTATATATATCGTAAGGCCAAGAAAGGCTTTAGAAAAAGCCGGCAGAATTTTGGGCCGGTAGCTCAGCTGGTAGAGCGCTACATTTGCAATGTAGAGGTCATGGGTTCGAATCCCATTCGGTCCACCAGTTTGTAAATCATGGCTTACGATAAGCGGATTTTCGCTCTTTAACAACTGAATAGATTATTTAAAGGGGCAGCCACCTTAAAAGGGCTACCCCGATATTGTAAAAAAGATAGTAAGAGCACATGGTGAATGCCTTGGGATTTTGAGACGATGAAGGACGTACTAGTCTGCGATAAGCCTCGACAAGCTGACAAGAAGCGCTATAGTCGGGGATTTCCGAATGGGGAAACCCTGTACGGTAAACCCGTATGATCTTGTGTTTACACAAGAAGATGACCTAGGGAACTGAAACATCTTAGTACCTAGAGGAAAATAAAACAAAAGTAATTCCCTTAGTAGTGGCGAGCGAAACGGGAGAAGCCCAAACCTGGCTTCGGCCGGGGGTTGTAGGACCTTCATATGTTTTCGGCATTTTGTAGAAGAATATCACTGGAAAGTGAAACCAAAGAGGGTAATAGTCCCGTATTTGAAACGAAAAGCTGAAAATAGAAGTGTTCCTGAGTACCATGAAACACGAAAATTTTGTGGGAATCTACCAGGACCATCTGGTAAGGCTAAATACTCAAAATCACCGATAGTGAACAAGTACCGTGAGGGAAAGGTGAAAAGTACCCCGATAAGGGGAGTGAAATAGTATCTGAAACCATGTGCTTACAATCAGACAAAGCCTCGATTCGTCGGGGTAATGTCGTGCCTATTGAAGAATGAGCCTGCGAGTTTTCAACAGTAGCAAGGTTAAGCCATTAAGTGGCGTAGCCAAAGGGAAACCAAATCGTGTTAATAGCGCGTTTACCCCGATTTATCGGGGCATCAGTTTCTGTTGAAAGACCCGAAGCCAAGTGAGCTAACCATGAGCAGGGTGAACCCCGAGTAAAATTGGGGGGAGGCCCGAACTGGTGTACGATGCAAAGTGCTCGGATGACTTGTGGTTAGTGGTGAAATGCCTATCGAACTTGGCGATAGCTGGCTCTCCCCGAAATATATTTAGGTATAGCCCTTGTTTAAGCGTACCGGAGGTAGAGATACTGAAAGGAATGCGGGTCGAAAGACTACAAATTCCTACCAAACTCCGAATGCCGGTATTGCGTTGACATGGAGTCAGTCCCTGGGAGCTAAGTTCCAGGGTCAAAAGGGAAACAACCCAGACCGTCGGTTAAGGTCCCAAATTTTTGCTCAGTGGGAAAGGAAGTGTTATTCCTCAGACAATTAGGAGGTTGGCTTAGAAGCAGCCATCCTTTAAAGAGTGCGTAATAGCTCACTACTTGAGTCTTCACTTTTGTGAAGAAGGGAGTAATGCGCCGAAGATTTAACGGGGCTCAAGCAAAAAACCGAAACCGCGGATCCACTTTTGTGGATGGTAGGGGAGCGTTGTAGAAACCTGTGAAGGTGTGTTGTGAAGCATGCTGGAGGAACTACAAGTGAGAATGCAGGTATAAGTAGCGATAGCCGGGTGAGAAACCCGGCCACCGAATGTCTAAGGTTTCCTATGCAATGATAATCAGCGTAGGGTTAGTCGGTCCTAAGGTGTAGCCAAATGGCGAAACCGATGGACGAACGGTTAATATTCCGTTACTTCAGTTGTTTTGTGATGGAGGGACGCAGTTTGATAAATCGAGCGCTTGAATGGTTGAGCGTCTAATCAGCGAACTTCGGAATGTTGGTAAATCCGCATTCCTTAACGGCGAGCTGTGGGCGAAAGCTTCGGCATAAGTCGATTTCGTTAAGCTGCCCGGAAAAGCTTCTAAACTTCCAATTCCGCAAGGAATTGAAATATAAACAATTGAATCCGTACCAAAACCGATACAGGTAGACTGGTAGAGAATACTAAGGTGATTGAGAGAACTATGCTTGAGGAATTCGGCAAAATAAGGGCGTAACTTCGGAAGAAGCCCTCCCCCAAGCAATTGGGGGCGCAGAGAATCGGCCTGAGCGACTGTTTAACAAAAACACAGCACTCTGCTTAACCCGTAAGGGGAAGTATAGGGTGTGACGCTTGCCCGGTGCCAGAAGGTCAAATTTGAAGGTGACGTTCATCGCAAGATGAAAACAGCTTTCGGGCTAAGCCCTGGTAAACGGCAGCAGTAACTATAACTGTTCTAAGGTAGCGAAATTCCTTGACATCTAATTAGTGTCCCGCACGAAAAGCGTAACGACTTGGGCACTCTCTTAAGCATAGACTCAGCGAATTTGAATTGGCCGTGAAGATGCGGCCTACCCGCTGTGGGACGGAAAGACCCCATGGAGTTTTACTGTAGGTTGATACTGGCAAGTGCTTTTGAATGTTCAGTGTAGGAGGGAGCCTTGATCGCAAGATTGGGGCGCCAATGAGACACCTCCCTTTTAAAAGTATGAGCCTAACTCGTTTTACGAGAACAATGTCTGCCGGGCAGTTTGACTGGGGCGGTCTCCTGCAAAAGAGTAACGCAGGAGCACAAAGGTTCACTTACTCCGGATGGAAATCGGAGTGTAAGCGTAAAGGTATAAGTGAGCTTAACTGCGAGAACTACAATTCGAGCAGATACGAAAGTAGGTCTTAGTGACCCTCAGGTGGAACATGGGTTCGCCTGAGCCATCGGATAAAAATTACCCTGGGGATAACAGAGTAATGGCTCCCAATAGTCCATATTGCCGGAGCCGTTTGCTACCTCGATGTCGGCTTGTCTCATCCTGGCGCTGAAGCAGGTGCCAAGGGTCGGGCTGTTCGCCCGTTAAAGAGGCGCACTAGCTGGGTTCAGAGCGTCGTAAGACAGCTCGGTCCTTATCTACAGCGGGCGTAATACAATTGAGGAAAGCTAATCCTAGTACGAGAGGACCGGATTGGGCAAACCTCTGGTGTACCAGTTGTTCTACCAAGAGCATTGCTGGGTAGCTACGTTTGTTTCGGATAAGCGCTGAAAGCATATAAGCGCGAAGCCGAAGCCAAGATTAGTTGTATATGCCCTCCTAGGAGACTACTAGGTTGATAGGCGGCAGGTGTAAGCATAGCAATGTGTTCAGCCGAGCCGTACTAATGGGATTTTTCTTTTTTACAAATAATCTATTCAGCATTTAGAGAGAGAATGGGCGATGGGACGAGGCTCTATAGCCTTCGCCCCATCACTATCTAATGAGTATAATGCTGGTGATTCTAGCGACGTGGAACAACCTCTTCCCATTCCGAACAGAGTCGTTAAACGCGTCAGCGGCGAAAATAGTGTTTTGGCAACGAAATGCGAAGATAGCTCGTCGCCAGCATTATGCTCAGTAGAAAGAGTTTATATAGTTTTAATTTTTATAATGTCAGAAGTTCCCACAAATAATTTATCGGATTTAATTAAAAAGCATTCAAAGCAAGTTAAGGTTTTTTCAACAGGCGCTGTAATCGAAGGCGTTATTGTTTCAATAGATAAGAAATATGTTTTAGTCGATGTCGGAGCAAAATCTGAAGGAATGATTCCAACAGAAGAACTCAAACTCTTGCCTGATAGAGATGTTAAAGTTGGAGACAAAATAACATCTATTGTTGTACAGCCAGAAAATAGACAAGGTAATTTAATCCTTTCACTTAAAAAAGCTAAATCTCAACATAATTGGTCATCCTTAGATGTCGTTTTCGAATCTGGAGAACCAATTGAAGTTACAATTATTGATTACTTAAAAGGTGGTTTAATTGTTGATACAAACGGGCAACGAGGTTTTGTTCCAATTAGTCATCTAAATCGCGTTCATTTTGAGCAATTCAATATTGCAATGGCTGAAGGTACAAGTTCTGACTCTGCACAAAATCTTGGTGGTTTAAAAGGTACGACAATGCAGGTAAAGATTATAGAAATTAATGCAGAAAAAAATAGACTCGTAATGTCAGAAAAAGAAGTAATGTCAAAGGAAGAGGCAGCTTCAAAAGATAGAAGATTAGCTGAAGTAAAAGAAGGCGACGTTATAGATGGAACTGTTTCGACTGTACTTCCATATGGCGTATTAGTTGATTTAGGCGGAATAGACGGTCTTGTACATATTTCAGAAATTGCATGGGAAAAAGTTTCAGCTCCAAAAGATTATTATAAACCAGGAGATTCTATTAAGGTTAAGATTATTGGAAAAGATGAAGACAAAATAGCTTTATCAGTAAAAGAACTTAAAGATAATCCATGGAATAAAGTAGAAGAAAGATATCCTTTAGGCAAACGCGTAAAAGCAACTGTTTCTAAAGTCGTACCATTTGGAGCGTTTATCGAACTTGAACCAGGACTTGATGGACTTATTCATATATCAGAGACTGTTGGTCCATTAAATGTTGGTGATGAAGTAGAGGCTGTTGTCGTTAATGTTGATTCTAAAGATCGTAAACTTGCCTTAAGCATAAGACAGATCGAAGATTCAAAAATCTACAGATAACATTGAACATAAATGCAGAAAATCGATATTCTCGACCGTTTGTCAGAAAAAAGTGTTCAGTTACTTCGTGAATTAAATCCTGATTTATCTGAAATTAAAGACATCAAAGCCGGTGAAGCAATATCTCTTATGTCAAAAGATAGCGAAGAAATTGCACAGGTTCTTCGCGAATTAAAAGTCTCATCCAAATCGAAAAAGAAAATAGATATCGCTGATTGGATAATAAACGCATATAGCGAAGCGTATGTTACGGATTCAAAAACAGTTGAAGTCCAACATTTATTATTATCTTTGCTACTTGGAATTGATGTTCAAAAATATTACCTCGCAAAACGTAAGATTAATCTAAATATACAAACATCAAGACAGGGCTATCTTACTAAATATGTCGAGGATTTTACTGAAATAGCCAAAAAATCAAAAACATCCATTTTGTACGGAAGATCAAAAGAATTAATACACCTTATGGTCAATCTTTCAACCAAGGGGGGTAAGCCGACCTTGCTAATTGGTGGTTCCGGATCTGGAAAAACAACATTAATGAAAGAACTAGCTCGTAAAATAGTTGAAAATGATGTTCCAGCCGAACTTATAGGATCAAGAATTCTTGGTATAAAACTTTCAGGACTTGTGAATTCACTTCCAATTGAAAACAATACATTGCAAAGTGGCATGCTATCGAGCCTTTTTTCAAGTATTGCTGAAATGAATAAAGATCAATATACAAAAACGATTTTGTTTTTTGATGATCTAAATTATGGTGTTAATTTTTTTGTAGGGATTGAGTCTGCTTATCTTTCAAATGATATTTTATTTGTTGGTGCAGCAAGAGATGACAACAGTGAAAAGTTTTGGGAAAGTCCTATTTCAAAGATGTGGAATATCATCTTTTTGGATGATCAAAGCGATAAAGAAGTTAAAGAAATACTTGTGAATTATGGCAAAAAGGTTAAAAAGAAAAATAATATTGAATTTTCAGCTGATTCTATAGGCAAAATTGTTGAAATAAATAAAACTGATTTAGCGAATGGTGATGTTATGCCTGGTGCAGGAATTAAGATGATGGATCTTTTGGCAACATACAAAAGACATGTAATTAGCAATTCCTTGGACCTAGATTCTGAATCGAATGTAATTACATCTTTGGATGTTGACACCTTTTTTAATGGTCAAAATTTTGATTCAAAGGATAAATCATCAACAAGTAGAATATTGAATGATAAGCTTGAATCCCTCGAAGATTCGATTAAAAAAGAAATTATTGGTCAGGATAATGCAATTTCTTTATTGGTTAGTTCGCTTAGAGTTTCTAGCCTAAAATTACACAGTGAACCTCGTCCTGTAGGAACTTTTTTATTCTTGGGTCCGACTGGAGTTGGAAAAACTCAACTTTCAAAGGTTTTAGCAAGGCAACTTTTTGGATATAAAGAAGGAACAAAAAAACATCCAGATAAATTCCTAAGGATTGATATGACAGAATATTCAGAAAAACATTCAGTTTCAAAATTATTTGGCGCGCCACCTGGATATATTGGTTATGATGATGGCGCCTCATTATGTGATTTTGTTTCCGAAAATCCTAATTCTATTGTTCTATTTGATGAAATAGACAAAGCTCATCCTGATGTTCTTAATTCTTTGCTTCATATTATGGATGAAGCTGAAATAAGAAGTAATACAGGGGATATGGTCTCATTTGAAGAAGTTATTATCTTGATGACAAGCAATCACGGCGCAAATTTAATAAATTCACATGAAATTGGGTTTTCAAATGATAAAAATACTCATTGGAAAAATGATCTTAAAACTTACTTAAAGAAGCAATTAAAACCAGAATTTTTGAATAGATTTGATGAAATAATAATATTTGAGCCGTTAGGCGAGGAGTCATTATTAAAGATTACTGATTCTATTGTTAATCCAATTATAAAAAGTTTGTCGGCAAGGAATATAGTTTTGAAAGTTTCACTCTCGGTAAAGAGATATTTGGTTAAAAAATCAGGTACAGAATATGGTGCAAGAGAACTTAGGCGTGCGATTAACCGTGATTTAATAGATCCTATATCAAAAATCATTTTAAGGTCTAAGGATGTTTCAGAAATCAGGGTATCATATAAGAATGGAAATTTATCTTTTGACAGTTAAATTAATTTTATTTAAAAAACATGGCAAGCAAAGTTAAGGAAATTTTTGTTTGCAGAGAATGCGGAAATGAGTCTCCAAGGTGGGAAGGGCAATGTAGAGCATGTAATTCTTGGAACTCATATGAAATGTCAACGCATGTTTCTTTCGGCAAATCTTCTAAAAATTCTTCAAAAAAATCTCCTAAAAAATTAAATGATATTAATATTCTTGAGCAAAGCCGTATTTCAACTGGAATTGAAGAACTTGATCGTACTTTAGGTGGTGGTCTAGTTGCAGGACAAGTTATTCTTTTGGGAGGAACTCCAGGTGTTGGAAAATCAACTCTTTTATTACAACTCGCAGGACTTTTTAGCCAGAAGGTTTTATATGTTTCAGGCGAAGAATCTGAGTCTCAAATAGCACTTAGGTCAAACCGCCTTGGAATTTCAAGCGATTTAATTAGTATAATTTCAACTAATTCAATAGATGACGCACTTATTGATATTGGTCAAAAGCTATTGATTATAGATTCAATTCAAGTTATGGAAAGCCAGGAGATTCCTTCAAGAGCTGGTTCAGTAACCCAAGTTCGTGAATGTGCTGCTAAAATCGTTAATTCGTCAAAAAATAATGGTTATGCAACTATAATTGTCGGTCATATTACAAAAGAAGGTTCGATTGCTGGCCCAAAAATTCTTGAGCATATGGTTGATACAGTTTTGTATTTAGAAGGTGATAAATCTCATTTATTTAGGATGTTAAGAGTTCATAAAAATCGTTTTGGCGACGACTCAGAAGTTGGAATATTTCAAATGCAATCAAATGGATTGTGTGGTGTTGAAAATCCTGGCAAATTATTACTTGGGGGTGAGGTTTCACCAAAAAGTGGATCGGCAACAGCAATTGTTTTAGAAGGAAGTCGGCCACTTTGTATAGAAATTCAAGCTTTAACAACTAAAACGTCATTTGGATATCCGAAGCGTGCAGTAAGTGGATTTAGCTTAAATCGGCTACAGCTTTTGTGCGCTGTGATACAAAAGTGCCTAAATATAAACCTAATCGACCAAGATGTTTATGTTAATGTTGCATCTGGATTAAATGTTAAAGAGCCTGCAGTAGATTTAGCTGTTTGTGCCGCAATCATTTCGTCTTATAAAGGGGTTGCGATTCCAAGAGAGACAGCCTATTTTGGTGAAGTCGGATTAACTGGTGAAATTAGAAAAGTAGTTGCTTCTGATAGAAGAATTAAAGAGGCAAAGGCCTTAGGCTTTACTAAAATACTCAGTCCCGACAATGTCAAAAATATAGCGTCCGTGCTATAATTTTTGCATTACAGTTCTGCAAAATATATTCAATGGATGATATCAAGATCAAGGTCATAAACTTTATTTCCAATATTTTCTCTAAGGTCTCGGTCTTTTCAACAATAATTTGGTCGATAGTTGTTGGTTTGGTTGGTTTATATCTTTCTGAATCCATCTATTTTAAAGAGACATATCTATTCAGCGTTCCATTTTTAGGGGAAGTTATTATTGCGTGTACATTATTCCTGCTTACGTATTTTTTTGGTAAAGCTTTAGTTACTTCAATAGGCTCTGCTTTTGAGAATTTTGTAATAAAGACTTTTCGAAAAGTTTTAAATGAGCTTTGGAAAGTACAGTATCCAAGAATACTTGAAGTAATATCAAGGGAAAATAAAGTTGTTTCGGTTGTGGAAGAAAAAAAGGTTTTATATAGTCCGTCGCCAATTGTCCTAGATACTTCTACGATAATAGACGGTCGAATACTTGGTGTTATACAGACCGGATTTCTTGATTCCCCAATTATTGTTCCACAAAACGTTATTGACGAACTTCAGCATATGGCAGATAAAAGTGATGCACTAAAGAGACAAAAAGGTAGGCGAGGACTTGATGCGCTTAAGACGATAAGAAAATCTATGCCAAAGGGTGTCTTTAGTGTAGTCGATTTGAAGAGCAAGCCTGAAGATGTTGATAAGTCTCTTGTGTCATATTGCAAAAAGCACAATGCCAAAATTGCAACCGTTGACTACAATTTGAATAAAGCTGCTCAAGTTAGTGGTGTAAAAGTTCTTAATATAAACAGACTCGCGAATGAGATAAAAACAAATTTATTGCCCGGAGAAGTTATGATTGTAAAACTTGTACAAAAAGGTAAAGAAGGTGATCAGGCCGTTGCGTATCTCGAAGATGGAACAATGCTTGTCGTTAAGAATGCTTCCGAACATGTAGGGAGTCATAAAGAAGTGCGTGTTGAAAAAGTTTTACAGACAAGTGCTGGCCGTATGATATTTGCGGAATTGAACTTATAAAAAATGAAAAGCCCCCGTATTACCGGGGGCCGATATGATATCTACTTCCTAGGACAGGGAAAGGAAGCAGGTATCACTTCAATAAATGAAATCTATCACAAGCCCATCAAGTGTCAAGTGCGAGTTTTTGCGAAGGCTCGCAAATTGAGTAAATTTGACGTTTTTCGTTGTGGCGACGGCAATATTTAGCGACTAATTTGTACTCGGCGGTTATTCGCCGGTAGTATTTATTTTGTATGTTGCAATTTGATTATCATGGTGTTAGCATTTCCCTGTTGAATCTCCGAAAAGACAGCTGTGAATCCTAATAATTATATATTTTAAATTTTAAAAATATGGCTAAAGATGATGTAACCACAATTCCTTCAGAAGTTGTTGATTATAATGACCTTGTTGGAAAACCAGATCCAGATTTTGCTCCTAAACCAAGACCTCAAACAAAAAGACAAGAAGATGATACTTATCCAGTAGATGGAATACTAGAAGTTAAACAAGATTATGGAGTATTAAGACAAGACTCTGAACCTAAAGATCCGAACACTCCTAAAGATGTATATGTTGCCCAAACTCAAATTAATAAATTTGGACTTAGAAAAGGTGATCGTGTTGAAGGTGTGGCAAGAAAGCCAAAAGAAGGTGAAAGGTATCTTTCACTATTAAGAGTAGACAAAGTAGAAGGTATTGATTCAGAACAAGCCAGAAATAGGCCGAGATTTGAGAACTTAACTGCTATTCACCCTAATGTAAGATTAAGATTGGAAACTAAAAATGGTGAGCTTACAACAAGGTTCATAGATCTTTTGGCGCCTATTGGAAAAGGTCAAAGAGGAATGTTAGTTGCTCCACCAAAAGCTGGTAAAACTTGGTTGTTACAGCATATAGCTACTGGTGTTTCAGAAAACTATCCCGAAATTACTTTAATAGTCGTTCTGATAGGTGAAAGGCCAGAAGAAGTTACTGAAATGAAAAGAACAGTTAAGGGAGAAGTTTGGGCAAGTAACTTTGATGAGTCCGCTCAAGAGCAGGTTGCTGTTGCAGAAACTGCATTAGAAAGAGCAAAGCGATTAGCTGAAAAAGGTCAAGATGTTGTAATTTTGATGGATTCAATTACTAGACTTGCTCGTGCATATAATATGGTTGAGGCTCCAAGCGGAAGAACTCTAACTGGAGGTTTTGACCCAGCAGCACTTTATCCGCCAAAAAAGTTTTTTGGAGCAGCTAGAAATTTCGAAGAAGGTGGATCGTTGACCATAATTGCTACAGCCTTAATAAATACTGGAAGCCGAATGGACGATGTCATTTTCGAAGAATTTAAAGGTACTGGAAACATGGAGCTTTTCCTTGATAGAAATTTAGCTGAAAGAAGAATTTTCCCGGCTTTTGATATCAAGTTGTCTATGACAAGACACGAAGAGCTTTTATATACGAAAAAAGAAGCTGAAAAAGTTTTGACACTACGAAGAATGATTGACCTTCTCGATGATAAAGAAGCAACGCAAGTTGTAATCGAGAGAATGAGAAAAACAAAAACGAATGAAGAATTTTTGGACTCTCTTTCTAGCGGCAAGATTTGATAAACTACCTTCAATATGAGAATCCCAATTGTTTCGAGAGTTCTTGAATTTGTCGGTATATTAGGCTCTTTTGGGGTTTCAGTTTTAGATTATCTATCACATAGAGTTGATCAATGGCTTCATTTTTTGCATATATTTACTTTAAGAAACACTGAACTTTTTGTGAAAGTAAAATTTCAGACAGCTGCTAGGTTTATCTGGTCGGGTGGAAAACTAGAAAGGCGTATGAGGGGCGTTCTTGTCTTGGTTCTAGGTTGGTTTGTTTTATTTGCTGGAGGTATATTCCAAAGTAATTTAGTGGAAAAGACAGATTCATCTCAATTTCAATTTTTAACTTCTACTGGATCAATATTATTAGCTGAAGCGACTGCATCAACTCAATCTGGAGAAAAAGGACTATCTGACAAGCCAATTGATCATATTGTCAAAGAAGACGAAACAATAGAGTCAATTGGAAAAGCTTATGGTATTTCTGTTGAGTCACTAAAATTCGCCAACAATTTAACAGGGAGTAAATTAAAAGTAGGAGAGATCCTTGTTATTCCTCCGGTTGAAGGTACATTACACACTGTTAAACGTGGAGATACTATTAAATCACTTTCTAAGAAATATAATGTTGCGACACAAACTATCGTTGATTTTAACTATTTAGACGCACCGTACGAATTAGCTGTTGGACAAATAATAACAATTCCAGATGCAAAACTTCCTACTACGCAAAAATACTACACTCAAGGTGATACTTACGATACTTCATCATATGGACTTATTCCATATGCTGGTAGTGGGACAAAAGGGACTGGTGCGTTTTTATGGCCATTTTCAGGCATTATTACGCAAGGTTTTCATAAATATCATCCAGCGATTGATATCGCTGCAAATACGGGAAATATTGTCGCTGCGGATAAAGGAACTATAATAAGGGCTGGTTGGTGGCAGGGTGGATATGGTAATGCAGTTCAGATTGATCATGGAAATGGGTATGTAACTACGTATGCTCATATGAGTGTAATTTCTGTTTCGAATGGTCAAGATGTTTCAAAGGGTGAAAAAATTGGTGTTGTGGGTTCAACTGGTAGGTCTACTGGTCCACATGTTCATTTTACGATTCAGCTTGACGGGAAATATATAAATCCTTTATCTGTACTATAGTTTTGCGTGATTTGTTTGTCACTCTTTGCCATATTGCTATGCATTGCTCTGTAGTGCAAAATGACAACATGGACTTCAATAATTCAAACAACCAAACAGTAAATACTAATTCAATTTTGCAAACGGAAAAATTTGTAGATATACATGGAATTATAGAGAATTTATTGTCAGGAATGGTCTTTTTGTTGCCGATATTTTTCTTGCCATTTACTGCGGATGCATTTAGCTTAAATAAAGCCTATTTGGTTATGCTCACAGCTGTTTTATCATTGTTGCTTTTTTTTGTTGATGCGTTTAGAAAAAAGAAACTACAAATTAGATCATTATCATCATATCTTCCTTTTTTTATTATTTTATTGGGAGCTTTGATTTCCACCTATTTTTCTACCAATCGAAGAATTTCGATGTTCGGTTATTTTGGTAATTATGAATCTTCATTTATCTTTATTTTTTCATTGGCATTGATCGGATTTGTCTCATCTAATGTCAAAATTAATTTTTCTAAATTTATCAAATTCTTCTTTAGTGGTGTATCTTTGTCAGTCTTGCTATCTTTAGTTGCTTTTTATCTTAGATTTATTCCAGGACTTGGACAAACTGGGAATTCATTTTCTCTCGTTGGAAGTAATCATTTGCTTGTCGGGCTCGAGGTCGTTGTTATCTTAGGATCTTTTTATAAACTAGGAAACCTAGCAGTAAAGGACCTCAAATCTTCTTTGTTATTCGGGTTTTTCATATCGATTTGTACAATCCATTTACTTATTGTTGGAAATATTTTGGCTTTAGCACTTACTTTTATAACAATATTCTATTTGTTTATTACTTCTAAAGTAGATTTCGCGAAGACAAGAAATGTCTTTATGCCGATTGCTGTTATGGTTATTTTTGTAACATTTGTTAACTATTTTAATGTTACAAGGGAAGTTTTTGGTATTCAGCCATTTCAGGAAGCGCAAAGATTGCCATTGACCGAATCGTGGTTGGTATCGATTCAGTCAGTTCGAGATTTCCCATTTACTGGAACTGGGCTTGGTACATTTATTACTGACTTTACGAGGTATCGACCAGCATCTTTAAATGTTGGTGATGCATGGGAATCAAGATTTGCATTCCCATATAATGATGTATTTTTATGGCTAGCTACTGCTGGGCTCGTCGGGCTTACTTTATACATTTTATTTTGGGTTCTAGTAATAAAAGACAGTTTCAAAATCCTTAGAGAAGGAAAAGACAAATATTTTATTTCCTTCATTGTGGTAATCACTTTTATATCGTTGATGTTTTTTGGTAATAGCGTTCCACTATATGCATTATTATTTATATTGGTTGGAGTTGTTATAAACCATAAAGAATCAAGCTTTATTACATCTTATTCGTTAGGCTCGATTGGAGCGGCTTCTTTTATTGCGTTTGTTTTGACATCGGTGTTTGGTTATCAAGCATACGGGGTTTACGCAGGACAAGCCAAATTTTTACAGAGCCTTGCAACGAATAATGTTAGTGAGAGATATCAATTGCAGTCTGCTGCAATAATGGCGGATAAAACTGAAAGTGTGTATATGAGGTCTTTTATCGATACTAGTTTATTTGTGGCAAGATCTATTTCCCAAAATGAGAAGCCTACAGAAACTGATATGTCGGACGTTCAGCAATTAGTTTCTAATTCAGTTGAAAATGCCAGATTGTTGACTGAAGTTATTAATCCATTAGATGTTTCAAACTGGGAAATGAGAGGACAAGTTTATGATGCGTTGTCAGGTGTTGCAGAAAACGCTGACCAGTTTGCCACAAGTGCATATACAAATGCTATTAATCTAGAATCAACAAATCCAAGATTATGGTTAAGACTAGGAAGTGTCTATTATAGACAAAAAGATTATGCAAGTGCTGTTCAGTCATTTTCAAGATCCGTTCAACTCAAGGCTGATTATGCAAATGCTCAATACAACCTTGCTTTTGCTTTAAGAGATTATGGTGATTTGTCTAATGCTTTGATTAGATTACAGATTGCGAAGCGCTTAGTGTCTGCAGAAAGTGAAGATGGAAAAAGGCTTGATCAGGATATAGCAGAGATGGAAAAGTTGATAGAACAAGCAAAAGCTAATTCAAAGATTCAAGAGAATGAACAGGTCAGTAGTGTTCCAGTAGTAGAGACGGTTGAAGAATCGAAGGTAGAAGAGGTAGTTTCTGAACCATTAACAAATCCAGGCGAACAAGATGTGAATCAGATAGAGCCTATTGTTGATGCCCCTTTAGCGAATCCTCCGGAATAATAAATTTACTCAGCGGATTGTTTTTCAAGAAAAACAATCCGCTTATTTTTTAAGTCTTTTATATTTAGAACCATGTCTTTCTTTTCTACAAATTCAACCTCATTATTTTTGTTTTTTTCTACTTCTTCTGCTATTGAGTAGATAAGTTTGTCGAGTTGATATCCTGTTGCCGCTGATATAAAAAGGATGTTTTTAACTCCTTTTGATGTAAATGTTTTCCTAATTTCTTTTTCTTTTTGAAGAACTTCAGGAATATCACATTTATTTATAACAACGATTTCAGATTTTTTAAGAAGTTCAGTGTTCCATTCACCAAGTTCATTCCTTATGGTTTTATAGTTTTCGTATATCGAATCGATTGGATTATTAAGAATGAAAGATCCATCAAGTATGTGTATTAAAAGTTTGGTTCTTTCAACGTGTCTTAAAAAATCGTGTCCAAGACCTTTTCCAGATGATGCACCTTCGATGAGTCCGGGAATATCGGCAAGAACAATATCTTGACTTTCTAATACTCCAAGATTTGGTTCAAGAGTTGTAAATTCGTAAGACGCAGTTTTGGCTTTAGAGTTTGTGAGAATATTTAGAAGTGTTGATTTTCCGCTATTTGGCATTCCTATAAATCCTGCATCTGCCAATAATTTAAGCTCTAAATTTATTTTCATGATAGGTGTTTTAACACCTGGCGTTGCTTTTCTTGGCGTTTGGTTAACTGATGATTTGAAATGCCAGTTACCAAGTCCACCTCTACCACCTTTAGAAATTATATATTCTTCATTGTCGTTTGTTAGGTCTCTTAAAACTTCGTTATCTTGATTTTTGATTAGCGTGCCTTTTGGAACTCGTATGATTAAATCCTCGCCTTGTTTACCTGTTCTTAGATTTTTCATTCCATCTTGGCCATCTTGTGCTTTAAATACTCTTTGTCTTCTAAACGCAGATAAAGTATTAATATGATCGTCGACTAAGAAAATTAGATTTCCACCATTGGCACCGTCTCCACCCCAAGGGCCACCTTTTGGAATATATTTTTCACGACGAAAGGAAACTATCCCGTCTCCGCCGTCTCCAGATTTTATTGTAATTAAGGCCGTATCTATCATGCAATAAGTATACAGGATTCTGAGTGGGATATTCTAATTAATAATTATTCGCAGCTCAAGCAGGATAACGTTTTTATGCCAAACTGATATACATTATGTTGTGATCTTTGGTGTGTGAAAACCATAAGCTCGTCGTGTTTATCGTTTGCTTCTGCGTACAATGTAAGCTGTAAAGCGGGACCGGTTTTGTAGTCGGGTTTGGTGAATTGTTCGTATACCTCGTTTCGGTCATTGGTTGAAAAAGGTCCAAATGTGGGTAGCCATGGAAATATCCTCGGATCATAAGTTATTATGGCTATGCCATCATTTGATAAAAGTGATTTTATTTGCAAAGCGAATTCTCGGAGTTGGCTTTTTGGCATGCATCCAATTGTATAGTCAGCAATTATGATGGAAAAAATGTTTTCGCCAAATGATGGAGTGCGAAGATCACATTGTACTGCATTTATTATTGATCCACCTTGTGTTTTTTGCTCATAAAAAACATATGGACTTGTTGTATCTTGTATATTAGTAAATGGCTTTGCGTTTCTGTCTGCGATTACTGCATGGAAAGGTTTACCATAAAGCCTTTCGGTGTTTTCAACAAGATCTACGAAATCTCCGTAGGTGCCGTTCTTTGGATGCATGCCGCATAAAAGCATCCTGTTTTGGCTCCAAGGGTCTATTTCTTCATCAGGCATAAATCTTTCAATGATCTTTTTATAAACTGGGGTTTGACGTCCAAGGTATGTTACAGTTGCGTCTTCATAATAATTATCGTAGTTTCCATATATTCGCATTTTGTGGCTAATTCTATACTATATATTTGTAAAATAAAACTTTTTGATACAATATCAGCATGCCGAAAAACTTTGATAGCAAATCTATAGAAAATAAATGGAGAAAGATTTGGAAAGATAAAAAAATTTATGAGGTTGATATACAAAACGCCAAAAATCCATTTTATAACTTGTGGATGTTCCCATATCCATCTGGAGCAAGAATGCATGTTGGTCATGCATATGCCTCAACCGGTTCTGATATAGTTGGACGTTTTCAAAGAATGCATGGAAAAGATGTCTTGCAGCCAATGGGTTTTGATGCCTTTGGTATTCATGGCGAAAATTATGCAATTAAAATCGGAGAGCACCCTTGGACATTAATGGAGGATCTCTGTAATAGGTTTAGAGACGAGCAATTCGATGCAATAGGTAATGGGTATGATTGGAGCAAAGAAGTCCGTACGTACTGGCCAGACTACTACAAGTGGACACAATGGATTTTCGTTCAACTTTTTAAACATGGTTTAGCCGAACGCAAAAAAGCAAATGTAAACTGGTGTCCTGGATGTAAAACCGTATTGGCTGACGAGCAGGTAATTGCAGGTCAATGTGAGAGATGTCATTCAGAAGTTCAGCAAAAAGATTTAGAACAATGGTTTTTTAAGATTACAAAATTTTCAGATAAGTTACTTTCTAATCTTGATCACATTGATTGGAGTAAAAAGGTTGTCGAAGCACAAAGAAATTGGATCGGCAAAAGTGAAGGCGCTGAAATCACATTTAAAATTGATGGAAGTGACAAAGAAATAAAAGTTTTTACAACGCGTATCGATACTATCTTTAGTGCGGCATTTTTAGTATTGGCTCCA
The DNA here is from genome assembly GCA_943354835.1 of candidate division WWE3 bacterium. Lineage (GTDB taxonomy): Bacteria > Patescibacteriota > WWE3 > 2-01-FULL-39-13 > 2-01-FULL-39-13. Next base: position 318,733 of record CALRDH010000001.1, read on the forward strand.
GAACATCCTTTGGTCGGGGAATTAACATTAGGTGAGGATAAAACAGCTGTTGAGGAATATGTGGAAGTCTCAAAAAAGAAACCAACTATAGAAAGGACTTCAGAAGAAAAGGACAAGACCGGAGTCTCCCTCGGTAGCTATGCTATTAATCCTGCCAATAACGAGAAAATCCCTGTGTGGATTGCTGATTTTGTTTTGGGTTCATATGGAACTGGTGCAGTTTTTGGAGATGCTCATGATGAGAGAGATTTCGTATTTGCAAAGAAATACGAAATCCCTTTAAAAATAGGAATAATTCCAGATACACAAGATGTTTCAGAAATAGATTCGATTAAAAACCAAGAAAAATGTTTTTCCGGATATGGAGTTCTTATAAACTCCGGCCAGTTTGATGGACAAAAATCAGAAGAAGCAAAGTCAAACATTACAAAGTGGTTGAAAGAACTTGGAAGTGCTGATTTTGTAGTCAAATACAAACTCCGCGATTGGTTGATTTCTCGTCAGCGTTATTGGAGTGCTCCGATTCCTATGATTCATTGCGAGAAGTGTGGATGGTTGCCTGTTCCTGAAGACCTTCTTCCTGTTGAGCTTCCATATGTAGTAGATTGGCAACCAAAAGGTGATGGTCGTGGTCCTTTAGCAAATATTCCAGAATTTGTAAATACGGTTTGTCCAAATTGTGGTGGCAAGGCCGAAAGAGAGACCGATACTATCGACAACTTTTTGGATAGTGCATGGTATTTTTTTAGATATCCATTCGTAAATAGAAAAGACGTTCCATTTCCAGGAACTGGAATAAAAGGTGCTGATGATGCGACTCCAAATTCTGAAGCCTTCAAGAAATGGTTGCCTGTAAATTTATATGTCGGAGGGCCAGAGCATTCAGTTTTGCATTTGATGTATACGAGATTTTTGACAATGGCATTTAAAGAAATGGGGTTTATTGATTTTGACGAACCATTCGTCAAATTCTTCGCACATGGACACATAACTAAAGATGGAAAAAAGATGAGTAAGTCTTTAGGAAATATTGTAAACCCTGATGAATACATTGATTCTATGGGAGCTGATGCTTTCAGAATGTATTTGATGTTCCTCGGACCATTTGATCACGGAGGCGATTTTTCGGACAGGGGAATCGTCGGAATCGAGCGCTTTTTACAAAGAGTCGTGGATTTTTTCGCGACGCCCGAAAAATCGCAGGCAGATAAATCTACTGAAATTGCACAAAAGGCTCTTCATAAAACGATTAAAGGTGTTACTGAAGATCTAAATGAGTTTAAATTCAACACATCATTAGCTAAAATGATGGAATTTGTAAATGTTTTAGTAAAGCCAGAAGAAAAACTTTCTAAAGATGATTCCTTGAAATTCTTGAAACTCATTGCTCCATTTGGGCCTTTCATTACTGAAGAAATTTACCAGACTACCTTTTTAGGTAATGGAAAGTTTAATGAAAATTCATCAATTGTTTCTGATGATTTCACCACGATTCATATACAATCTTGGCCAGAGCATGATGAAAATTTAGTTAAAGAGGATCTAGTAGATATTGCAGTTCAAGTTAATGGAAAAGTAAGAGGAATTCTATCAGCAGTTTCGATTAATATGGCTGAATCCGAAGTAATCGAGATGTCTAAAAAGCTGGTTGCAAATATTATTTCCGACAAAGAGATTAAAAAAGCTATATATATTAAAGGAAGACTTGTAAGTATAGCCATCTAATCGTTTTCATAATGCTTCACATTTAATATGCGAAGCGAAATTTTTATACCAGTTATTTTTCTTTTAGTTTTAACTTTTTCTACGGTTGCAAGGCTGTATTATTATTTTTATATAAGGGATATTCGTGGCAAAGGTATTGAAGGCTATGTATTTTCACATCCATATATTAAAAACGGATATCAAAATTTCCAAATCAAAAGTATTAATATAAAAACCGGGATTTTTCCAAAATATAGGCTTGGAGATTATCTGGTCGTTGTCCCTAAAAATAATGATTTTACAAATTCGGTGTATTATCCGAAAATCACGGTTCAAGAAAGTCGAAATATTTCAGTTTTAAATTGGATTTCCGTTTATAGAGAGAAGCTTATTTTAAAGGTTAAAAGAAACTTGTCACAGCCATATTCTGGATTAGTTTTAGGAATGACGATTGGATATAAAGATGATTTTCCAGATGATTTCCTAGACCTATTAAAACGTACTGGGACTATACACATAATAGTTGTTTCGGGATACAACGTTGCACTTGTTGTTACATTTACTTCATCCGTTTTTGCTTTTGTTGGAAGAAAACTTAATCTATTTTTAGCTATTATTTCAGTTTTATTATTTGTTTGTTTCGCCGGATTTGATCCACCTGTAGTTAGGGCTTCGATTATGGGCTTAATTGCTTTAATTGGAATATATTCAGGCAACAGCCGAATGTCATTATATATTTTGTATATTACACTTCTTGTTATGTTATTAGTAAATCCAGCATATTTAATTGATATTGGTTTTCAGTTGTCAGCAATTGCTACAGGTGCCGTTATTTTGGCATCTATGATAACGTCTAAAGATACGTTTATTTCAGCTATATTTGTGAACACATTTGTAAATTTAACAATATATCCGGTGATTTCTTATTATTTTGGAACAATAAGTTTTATAAGTTTAATCTCTAACCTAATGATTCTTTGGATGGTTCCACTCGTTACATTTTCAGGCTTTTTATTTTTCGTGTTTCCGACACTGTTTGTAAAAGTCTACCTAATTTCTTTGCTTGATTTTTATATTTTTGTGACAAAGGTGCTTGGATCTTTAGAATTTGCTTCCATCACTTACAAGTTTTCTATAACTTATATGTTGATATATTATTTGGTTTTGCTTTTTATCTACTTGTTTATATTTAAATGGAAGAGGTATTTAAATGATTCCAGCTAAGATTACAAAAACAATATTAATTGTAATAACGCTCTTTTTAATAGGTGTTTTTAATGAATATCCAAAATATAAGGATTATTACGATGATATGTCACATATCTATTTTTTTGATGTTGGACAAGGAGATTCAATACTAATCAAAACTTTTGACCGCAAATTGATTTTGATCGATGGGGGAGCTAATGATGATGTTATCTTTCGCATTTCAGAAGTTTTGCCTTTTTGGATTAAAAGAATTGATTATGTTGTTGTGACTCATCCACACGCTGATCATATATTTGGTTTGATTTCCGTTATTAACCAATATGATGTTGGGTGTGTTCAATATGACGATTCATTACCATCAATTTCAAAGGTAGAAGAGGAATTTAGAAGTGTTTCGAAAGAGCGGAATCTATTATCGAGTTCGTGCATTGATGGTGTTATGGAGAATTATAAAGTTAATAGTTCTGAAATTGCTGATAGTGATAATCCAAATATGAGATCAATTATTTCTGTTTATACATATAAGGATTTTGATGTTTTATTTACTGGAGATGCCGAGATTCCTGTTCAAACAGAAATTTTACCTTTTTTGTCAAAGGATATCGAGATAATTAAGGTTCCACATCATGGATCAAAGGATTCATTTTATACTCAATTACTTTTTGCTTTACGGCCTGAGGTTGCAGTAATTTCAGTTGGGAAAGATAATAAGTATCACTTGCCGTCGAAAGACACAATTGATGGGTATGAGGGGTTAGGTATCAAGGTTTTGCGGACGGATTTTAGCGGTAGTATAGAGGTTATTTCTGATGGTAATTTATGGTCTGTAGTTGAATGAAGTTATTTATTGTAAAATGCTTGTATGAATAATGTTTTTTCTGAAATTGAACAACTTATCTCTAAAGCGCTTGTAGATTTAAACATCGATTCTACCGATAAATACATCATTGAACGACCCGCAGATTCTTCAAATGGAGATTTTGCATCGAATGTTGCGATGAAACTTTTTCCACACGCTAAGGCTTTCGCGAAAAGCCCGAAGGATTTTGCTGAAAAGATAGTCGATTCAATTTCTAAAAATCTAAATTCTAAAAACATAGATAAAGTCCAAGTTGCAGGTCCTGGGTTTATAAACTTTTATTTGTCAAAAACTTATTTTATAGAAAATATGTATGCCGTTAGAAGTTTGAATGGACTGAATCTTGGCAAAAAAAAGATTTCTTTGGAGCATACACAAATTAATCCAAATAAAGAGCCTCACATCGGGCACCTTAGAAATGCTTGTATTGGTGATTCGCTAGCTAAGATTTTAAGGTTTGTTGGAAATGATGTAACTGTACAGTATTATCAAAATGATGTTGGACAACAGATCGCATCTATTGTTTTAGCATATAAAAAACAGTATGTAGCTTTCGGTAAGATTTCACTTGAAGATTGTGAGGAAGTTTTGACTTGGGCGTCAAAGGCGTATGTTGATATAGAAAAACGAATCGAATCTGATTTGGATCTTAAATCGGAAAAAGACCAAATACAACAAAATATAGTTCGTCAGAATTCAGAGGACTCCAGACTAGCAATTTCGATTACTGATGCTATCCTGAAGGCTACTTTGATGCTTTTTGGAGGTATGTCAATTGAATACGACTTGGTAGTTAAAGAAAGCGATATACTAAAAAATCAATTATGGCAAATAACCTTCGACCTACTAAAGCAGAAGCCAGAGTTCTATATGTCAGACGACGGAGAAAGGTCCGGGTGCTGGCTCGTAAAGATGTCAAAGGATGAAGATAAGGTTATTGTTAGGTCTAATGGCATCCCTACGTATACAGGAAATGACATAGCATATCACTTATGGAAGTTCGGCGTTATAAAGGATTTTAGATATGAAGTTTTGGATTGGGGCACTCAAGGTAAACAGCTATTCACGACCAATACAAATAGTGGAGAGTTGTATCCAAATAGATTTAATAAAGCCGACTCAATTGTTAATATTATTGACACCACGCAAACATATCCGCAAGAAAGTGTTAAGGAAGCATTGAAAGTCCTTGGTTATTCAAAGTTTGCAGTGAATTATCACCACGTTAATTACGGATTTGTATTTCTTAAGGATAGTCTTGGTGATAACGCAGTAGTTAAGATGAGTGGCAGAAAAGGAACTGTTGTGACCGTGTCCTCATTCATTAAGATGCTTAAGGTTTCCATGCAAAATCAATTTGGTGACTTTAGTGCTATAGATGAGGTTGTGTTTGGCGCGATTAAATTCGAGTTGTTAAAGTACGATACATATCAGGATATTACTTTTGATATATCATCAGCTTTGGATCAAAAAGGTTTTAGTGGACCTTATATACAATACACGTATGCTAGAGCTCAAAGCTTAATCGAAAAGTCTGTCAAAGTAAGACAAGCATCCGTCACGAACTCGCTTGATGAGGCGTTAGCTTTGACTCCGGAAGAGTTTGATCTTTTGAAATTAATCGCAAAGTTAGAGGATGTTGTTTCAAGGTCTGCATTTGAATTAGCTCCTCACTACATTTGCAAATATTTATTTGAATTAAGCAAATCATTTAATACATTTTATAATTCATCAAAAATCATAGGCTCTGATAATGAGGAATTTCGCATAGGACTAACGGTTTCGACTACTTCAGCCTTGAAAACGTGTTTAGATCTGGTCGGCATAGGGGCGCCTCATTCCTTGAAGTGACCGAATGCCTTTATATTACGATGATATTCCGCAGTTATCAGGCATCGACTCTGATTGACACCTTTTCGCATTATACAAAAACACTGTACCCACGCCATTTTCTATAGTCACACTTCACCAAGAGTTTCTATGATAATATGGGTTTATGTATAAACCAACGGCAAAGAGTTGCATAGTCGCAGGGTGCTCTGTATCTTGTTTAAGCTTCATATTATTAATTGTTTTAGCCTTTTTTCTAATTTCTAAATTTAATGTACTGGACAATTTGTTTTTGCACAATAGTACTCAAAAGTCTCATATGTCTCCGAAGAGTAAGCCAATTGCCATAACTGTTGGGCTAATATCCGATACTGAAAATGATTGGGACTATTTAGAAATTGCTTTAAATGACTTAAAGAAGAGAGGGGTTACTGATGTTTTTCATTTAGGAGATATTTCGCATCTAGGTGTCCCAAAAGATTTATCTACAGCTAATGAATATTTCGTAAAATCGGGTTTAAAAGTACACCCAATTCCAGGTGATCGTGATTTATGGAAATCAAAAGGTTTAGAAGCTTTTTCAAGCGTTTTCGGATCGGCATATGGTGTTGTTGAAGTCGGAAATGTTAAGTTTTTACTAATAAATAATTCTGACGAATACGCAGGGATAGATACTGTACAGTGGAAATATATTCAGGAAAACCTGCCGTCATCTAAGTTCGTACTTCTTCATAATCCAATATATTTTGGCAACAAATCGCTGTGGGGAAAAGGAATGGGGGAATATTCGACGTCTGTTGACAGTCAAAGAAGGTCATTACTAGATACGGCGAGGTCCTTCAGTAGTGTGTCAGCCATCTTCGGTGGCGATCAGCATCTATTTAGTGAAAGTGTCGATAGTGTGCGCGACACATTGTTTCATTATGTTGTCGGGGCGACAAGCTCTGATCGGAATTTAGAACGTCCTAATATGGCGGTATTGACAGTTTACGAAGATGGAGATTATTATGTGGAGAAGATTTCCTTTTAGTAGTATTTAATTTTATAAAAATATGAATCCAGATCTCGAAAAGATAAAGAAAAGTGTTTCATTTGAAAGAACTGTAGTTTTAGTGAAGCCAGATGGGCTACAGCGCGGATTAATAGGTGAGGTTATTTCTCGATTTGAAAGAAAAGGCTTGAAATTAGTTGCATTAAAGATGATTCAGGTGGATGACACCTTACTTGAAGCACATTATTCTCATCATATAGATAAGCTTTTTTTCAAATCACTAGCTGAATTTATGAAAAGTTCACCGGTAGTTGCAATGGTTTTAGAAGGATTAGAGGCAGTTGAGGTTGTAAGGCTTTTATGTGGAACTACAAAGCCCACAGCCGCTGTAGCGGGAAGTATTCGAGGTGACTTTGGAATGGGACTTCCTGCAAATATAGTGCATTCATCAGATTCAGTTGAATCAGCTAAAGAAGAAATCGTAAGATTTTTCGAACAAAACGAGATATTTGAATACGATAAAACAGAATATTTAAATATTTACTTCCCAGATTAATTTGGTGCACACTTCGTGTACTCAAACGACTAAGCTTGTAGTAACAAGCAAGTCTATGGTGCTCCCGGTAGGACTTGAACCTACGACACCGGGTTTAGGAAACCCGTGCTCTATCCCCTGAGCTACGAGAGCGCGACTAATTTAACTGATTTTACTAGTCGTAGATATAAAAGGCAATGTTCCGAATTGCGTGCTTATGACATAGTATATGGCTTTTGATTCGACTGAGTTTATCCCATAGCGCTTTTTTAATTGCAGTTCATGCTTTGAAGATTTAGAACTAATCATTTGTTAATGATTAGCTATTATTGACGTTTTTGTAGTTTGTTTAATCGCAGGCCTTTAGTCAGGTCGAGACTTATAGGCATGTAGGACAACGCTAGTTGGGTAGCTAATGTACCCAGCAATTGGGCTCGTGCTATTGTGATTTAGTTAAGTATAGATCAATCTATTTCGCTAATTTTGGCTTTTCTTAGACTGGCGATAGTATCTGCGTATTACGACTTCTCGGCATTGACCGATCGGCTCTCATATTTCGTCTATTCGAATAGGTATGTATGTCTTTTAAAATGGAATTTTGATTTAATCTATAGGCCGATAGGTATGCGGGATTCCATCATACTATTTCATTAAATTTTGAGTCAAAACTATCACTTCGGGTTCGGAAGTGCCAACTGTTTGATTTCACAGTCCGATGCTATAGAAGCTATATATAGTATAATAATCATATGATTTTCATGCGTCTTTTAGCTAAAGTTATCGGCAATCTATTCTTCATTATAGGCCTAGGTGTAGCCTTATTTACCTATTCACCGATTATATACTCTGAAGTCGGATACAGGTTAAAACCACATCCGCAACCGGTTGTTAAGGATATTGGGGCAATTTTGCAAAACCAGGAAGCGGAAAGCTTTGATTACGAAAATATTTTGCCAACAGTTCCTGTAAGCGAAGATTTTGGAATTGTAATTGATAAAATTTCAGTTAATGCTCCAGTTGTGGCAAATGTTGAAATTACTAACGAGAAACTATATATGGATTCATTAAGATATGGAGTCGCGCATGCCAGTGGAACCGTTCTTCCAGGGGAGAAAGGTAATATGTTCATGTTTGCACATTCTTCTCTTAACTTTTGGCAGTTAGGGCCATATGCGACTGTATTTAATCTGCTTTCAAAGCTTGAAATAGGCGATACAATGGTCATTTATCATGAGGGTAAAGGTTATGTATATAGCGTTTTCGAAACAAGCATAGTGCATGGATGGAACACAAAGCCGTTTGATCAAGAATATGCTGAACCGGTGGTAACTCTCGTGACTTGTGATCCACCTGGAACAACGCAAAACAGAAGGGTCGTAAAGGCTCGCATTGTAATGTGAGGACTTATCTTATTGCAATCGCATACAGGTTGGTTTGAGAATTTTCCTTCAAAGATGTGAGTACAATTATCTTGTCGCCTGAAGGTGTCGCATATGCTTGATTTGAGGCTAATTCGCCAGTATAAATAGGTGTTTTATTTGTTCCATCTATTCTTATTAAACTTATCGTATAAATATTGCTTTTGTCAGCTGATTCAGCTTTCTCAAGTAATATAAGATGGTATGAATCCGAATACCATTGGACCGTTGTGTTGGTTATGTCGGCGATTTCAATTGAGTCATACAATCGCTTTTCTCCAATAGGTAGTGGCGACTCTGAATTATAGATTACGATGCTCGCCTTTTTGTCTGCTGTGTTCTTATTAGTAAAGTAAAACTTTTTATCATCAGGAGACCATGTGGATTTTTCTGATTCCAGTCGGCTTACGATCCAGTCAGGTATTACTTGGTCTTTTGCGTTTTTTATGTCTTCAATTTTATGAGTTAAAAAGTTTGATTTCCAATCGTCATTCCACATTTTGAAAACTGCATTTACATCGGTTATTGATACTGGTGTTGCCGTTGTTGATTGTAAATTTGAGAGCTCATATAGTAAATATCCATTGGTGTTCATTTGAACTAGAACTTCTTTATCATCATATGACCACCATATATTCTCACCCGAAGATGGAGAAAACGTTGTGTCATCGGAAATTAATAGTTTAGTCGAATTTCTAAACAAATTTAAAGGTGACCCAGTAAGAGGCAGTATCCATATTCCCGGTTCTGTATGGTTCTTTGTTAAGAAGGCTATATTGTTTTGATTTGAGGAAAGTGAAAATGCTTTTACATCAGCGTTTGTTAGTGGTTCAAGTTTTGGACTTTGTAAAACAAGGATTGCAGTAATGTCGGTTACAAGCTCTGGATAAACAGTTAATGTCTTTTCCCAAGTCTCAAAGCCTTCATGTTCGACTTTGACTTTGTAATCGCCTGGTACTAGGGATGCAACTGTATCATCTGTAGCTGTCGTTAAAACATCATTTACATATACTTTTGCGCCGTTTGGTATTGATCTAACAGCAATCATTCCTGTTTTATGGATTATGTTGGTATTTTGACTTGTTGATCCTATTCTCCAACCTTCGCTATATAGGACCGTCGCAGAAGTGATTAATACAAGAGAACAAATCGTGATCAAAAGAGACGCTAGATTTTTCATATGTATAGATAATATCAAAGATTTGTTCATCAAGCCATTATTGTGTAGTTAGGTTTAAAGTAGCATGCGATAAAATACTGTCGCCGTTGTCACTGAGTGTCCTTCGTGTGTGTTTGTCGGGCTATCTAATGTCTTTGTCTGCGTGGCTTAACTTTTCTCGACAGTCTCGTATTAAGACAACACGAAATAATAACACTTTACAAATTGTCGCTATACCAAAATTGTATGCTGTATCTCGCTTTGCGTAAAATATAACCCCATAGTAACCTTTATGTCTTGACCGGTCATTCAACTTCATATAGTTTGTACTTATGTCAATAGAATTAAAAGATAAACTCTACACCTCAACCCAAGTGGCAGATATTTTAGGCGTAAGTCTTCGTACTTTGTATAGGTACATGGAAGATGGGAAAATTCAGTCAATGCGAACCGCATCCGGAAGGCATAGATTTACAAAAGATCAGATTCTTGAGTTCTTAAATGCCGGTGGATTTGGTGGTATGGGATCTACAAATCAAAGTGAAGTTCATAATGCTTCTGTTGTTTCAAGACAAGAAGCTTCGGTATCTAATGTCGAAGCCGATAATGTTTTCACTTCGCCAGCGGTTCATGAAAGCCCATTTATTGCCAGAAAGCCAGAGCCGGAGATAGAAGAATTCGAGGATTTTGCTCCTCAGTCACCAATTAATCAACAGGGTTTCAAGCAAACAACTTTTGAACCCGTAGAAAACAAACGTGAAGTAAAGGAAGACATGACGTACAGGTCCCCATTTACTCCAAATGTCGTGAATAATAATGCTAATACATCTCAATTCGCGAAGTTTGATGATGTGCAAAGGGCGCCTTTGGTTGATAATGTTGCAATCGAATCTAAAAAAGAAGCTTTAGATTTAAATGATGCCAATGTGAGATATTACAAAAGTGATTATTCTGATTTAATCGAACTTGCGAGGAAGATTAAAGATACCGCAATGAGTAAGGACCTTGAATATGCATTTACATTATTTGCTGGGCTTTCTTTACATTTTTCAATTAAGCCTTTTACAAAATTGCACTTTTATGCGAATCCAGAAGATATGCAAATCTGGAAAAGTGAGTTAAGACTTACCCCTGTTCAAAACAGAGAAGATGCAAATATGGGAGTATTAGTAAATACTGATATTGTATTCGTACCAACTAAAGAAATCGGCGGATTTAAAGTCGTAGAAGATAAAGTTTTAATGAGAGATCTTTCAAATAGAAATGAAGAAGACCTCGTAAAACAATTCAGACAACACTTAATGTCTGCTTAAAGTATGAAAATGCTTGACATAACTTCCTGATGATTATACTATCTCATGTAGGGTTCTTAAACGAAGCTAGAATCCTTTCTGAGAGACAGGTGGTCATCAGGGGTTAGTTATCTGGAATTATTCAATTATCCTTAAACTTGACTGCCTCCACTCCTCCTCATGGAAAGGGTTTTATCTTTGTTTAAAACGGAGAGCACTAAAAGCAAAGGTAGTAAAAAATCCGCTTCTTTCAAAGCAGGTGAAGGGCAGGACACTTGTTTAAAGAGAGGCGGTTTTTTTATTGTACGTGAGTGTATGTGATAGAATATCACTTATGAAAAAGCCTTTAACCCCGACGAAGGATTCCTCTTTAAAATACAAAGTATTACATGTCGGCGCAGAGGTAACTCCTTTTTCAAATGTAGGCGGATTAAGTAGCGTAATCGCATTCCTTTCAAAATCATTATTAAAACGAGGTCACGATGTAAGAATTTTTATGCCAAAATTTGGATTTATTGATGAGAAACAATTTCCAATGGAGATGGTTTTTGAAGGTTTATCAGTTCCAACAGGTTACGAACCTGAAGATGGTAAGGTAACAAATTTAATATGCAATGTTAAAAAGTATGTCACAGAGGATGGAATTATCGTGTATTTCCTTGAAAACATGGAGTATTATGAAAAAAGATCTAATGTCTATAATTATTCGGATGATCATGTAAGATGGACACTTCTTTCTTACGGCGCATTACAATTTATATGTGAAAACCTTGAATGGAAACCAGATATCATTCATGTCCATGATTGGCATACGGCTTTGGTTCCGAACATTATTGCGACAAAGTATAGAAAGGAAGAATGCTTTAAAGATGTTGCCACTGTTTTGACAATTCACAACATACATTTTCAGGGAAAATCTGTAGATCCTAGTAGCGAACTTAACTTTGACGATGGTAAGTCACAGATTCCAAGATTTTTTAGCGGAAGATTAAAAACTTTGAATTTCTTAAGAAGAGGAATTATCTATTCTGATTTGGTAAATACTGTTTCAAATGGTTATGCTAGGCAGATTTTGACAAAAGATTTTGGTTCTGGACTTGATCAGTTACTTACTGAATTAAGATCTAAGCTTTTTGGTGTAATTAACGGTATAGATTATGATAAATTTGATCCTTTAAATGATCCTTTGCTACCTGCAAATTTTGATATTGATTCGATTGATTCAAGGGCTATAAATAAATTAAGTTTGCAAAAAGAATTTGGTTTAAAAGAAAAGGCTGATGTTCCACTAATTGGATATGTCGGACGATTGGATCAGCAAAAAGGGGTTGATTTGCTTTTAGAAGTTTTAGAAAAGTTTTTAAAGGATTTTAATGCTCAATTTGTTTTAATAGGCTCTGGCGATAATGGATATGAAAAGTTGGCACAAAGGCTTGCCAAGAAATTTCCACATATTGTTGGTGCACACACATTTCCTAATTTTACTTTGCCAAAGTTGGTTTTTGGTGGGGCAGACATTATGGTTATGCCTTCTCGTTTTGAGCCGTGCGGAATAGTCCAAATGGAAGCAATGAGATATGGTGCAATTCCTATTGTCCGTGCGACAGGCGGTTTAGATGATACGGTTACGGATTTTGATCCTTCAACGTTAACTGGAACAGGGTTTAAGTTTAAGGATTTTGATGGTTGGTCACTTTATGGCCAACTCGTTCGCGCTACAGAAACATATCGAAATAAAGAAACTTGGAGGAAGATTCAAGAGAATGCTATGAAACAGAATTTTTCGTGGACGGAAGTTGCTTCTAAGTATGAGGATCTATATAAGACAGCGATTCATTATAAACAAGAAGGATTTTTCCACGGTGATTTATTTGAATTATAAACACTATGAAATGGGGCAATTTCTTACATATATATCAGCCAGCGGGTCAGCACCCTGGAGTTCTTGAAAAGATTGTTAATGAATCGTATAGACCATTAATCAGAGGTTTTTTAAAAGTTCCAGAAACTAGAGTTACATTAAATATAAATGCGGTTTTATCCGAATTACTCTTTGAAAATGGATATCGCGATGTTATTGAAAATATAAAATTATTGGTTGAAATGGGAAGAGTCGAGCTTACAGGATCGGCTAAATTTCACGCTTTTTTGCCACTTTTGCCAGAGAACGAAGTCAGAAGACAGATAGTATTGAACCATGAAACAAACAAGAGATACTTTGGTGATGCATTTAAACCAAAGGGATTTTTTCCTCCTGAAATGGCTTACAGTCCAAAGATTGCCGAAGTAGCAGCAGGTCTTGGTTATGAGTGGATTATCGTTGATGAAGTTTCATTAGCTAATCAAGAGGTTAAGTCTATAAACAATTCGATACATAAAATTGGTGATCTTGATATTGATGTTTATTTCAGAGAAAAGGCCCCAAGCAATTTAATAATGGGTGCTTTGGTAAGATCAGCAGATTCGTTAGAAGCTGTAATGCATGATCGTTTATCAGAAAATGAATATTTAATTACAGCTATGGACGGTGAAACATTCGGCCATCATAGGCCAGGTCTTGAAGATGTAATTTTTGACATTATGTCATCAAGTAAGTTTGACAATGTATTGATCTCCGATTTAAAGACATATTATCCTGCAGGTGGTCCTATCATGCCAATGGATTCGACTTGGGCTTCGAGTATAAAAGATGTCAAAGCTGGAAATCCTTATAACTTATGGTTTGATAAATCAAACAAAATCCATGAATATGAATGGGAACTTGCAACGCTTGCAATTACGACACTTCACGATTCAGCGTATACAGATGAAAAATATCCAGCCATGCTTGAAGAAACTATAAAATGGGACGAGATGAGTTCTGACCAAAAAAAATCGGAAGAGAATAAAAGACAATGGTTGAAAGCCCGCGATGCTTTGGATAAGGCTTTAAATAGTGATCCATGGTGGTGGGCAAGTGCGAAACCTTGGTGGAGTGTTGAAATGATAGAAAAAGGTATGCATGCATTATTTAACGTTTTGCTCATTATTCCTGACGCAAAAAATGATGCAAGATCTGACGCAGAAGAGTTATATAAGAAAATCCTATTTACAGCTCATGATTGGCAAAGAAACGGCATTGTAGATGAAATGGAGAGGAATGATTCAAAAGAGCGTAGAATACCTTTATCAAAAAGGTTTGGCGCTACGGATCATTACAGAGCGCTACTTTCTGCCCTCAAAATCCAAGAGAAAAGAGCTTCTGATAATCGTGAATATGAACAAGCTATTAAGTGGAGAGATGGCCAGTATAAACTTGAGCGTGATTTAGATATTTATGATGCTGTACATATTTTAGATTTGTTTAGGACTGAAGGCGATTTTAAAATTTTTGATCAAATATTAGGTGAATATAAGAAAAAGTATAAAGAGATTTCGAAGGGTCAACCCGAATGACCTTTGTGGACCTGATCCTCAAAAAATATAACCTTGAGAAGCTTGAGTGGATTAGGGAAGCAGGCTCAAAAGGAGTTAGATCTCATGTCATACTTGCACAGGATTCAAGAAATAAAAAATACTCTGTAAAGGTTTTCTCGACAAAGGATAATCAAGCTAAGCAAAGGTTTATCAATGAAATTGGGTACATTCGTAGTCTTAGGTCTGCTCTTCCTAAAAGATTTAAATCTTGGATGCCAGTTATTAAATGGTATTCAAAATCTGGAGAGAATCCATATTATATTTATTCTTATATTGATTATCAGCAGTTGGGATTTTTTGTGTCGGACTTTGGCATAAAGTGGGGAAACTTCAGACATAATAATTTCAAAAACTTCATAGATTTCTTCGACGTTAAAGAGTCAATCAATGATGAAGAACTTTCCGTAGAGCCGGGTTCATGGGGATATAGGACAGCTAGAAAGGAATTACAGTCGTATTTTGAAAACGTTAATAATTTGTTGCCTTCTGAATTATATGACAAAATTGTTTCATTTAATCATAAATATCAAAGATTGGCATTCGAAAAGAAAGTTTTATCACATCGTGATTTATACCCTGAAAATATTTTAATCGCAAAGCCGGGAGATACTAAATTTGCATTTTTAGATTGGGAATATTTAAGTTTTGTGCCAATCGGCTTTAATGCAGCTTTCCTGTATTTGTTATTCTGGCGCGAAGAATACTGGAAAGCAAAAGTATTTAGCCACTTTTATCATAAATATGCCGATGCAAATAATTCCGCGTCATTGAAGGTTTTTATAGACTCTTTTAGGTTTTGCTTGATATCACTAGGGGTTCGTTTCCTTTATCAAATAGAGGCATTTGGTGATAAGGGCACAGAGGATTATATACATGCAAGATTATCCTTTATTTCCGCGATAGAGGACGCCATATCAGGCGAAATCGCCACTCCTCGAAATATTAAGTTTTTCCTAGACAAAGAAGACATTGAAGAGGTCTCTGAGTTGTATGGAATTGATAAAATTTATGATTATGAAATATTTTATGCAAGTAAAGGGAATACGGTAGTTAAAGTTTTAGCGAAAGTCGGTGGAGAAAAAAGAAAACTGATTTTTAGATTCTATTCTCAGTCGAGATCAAGAAGTTTAATACTTAGAGAGTTAAATATTTTTATTAGACTCTCTGAAACTGATATAAAATCATATGATGTCATCCCTTCTATTAAAGGTGAGCTTTTTGTTGAATATAAATTATATGGAAAAGTGAGAAGAATTGCGGTCCTAAGCTATCTTGAAGGTAAAAAGATTCAGCAGAAGTGGGCAAACGCACAATCGAGCAAAAATGCAGGGAAAACATTAAGATTGATTCATGATAGTAATGTCATACATGGTGATTTTAGTAAAGAAAATCTTTTATTTAGAAAAACGAAAGTTTCTGGTGTTATAGATTTCGAGTGGGGAAGATTTACTACGTCAAAGCAGGCCAAATTTTTCGACTTAGCCAAAGCGGTTGCGTTGTGGCTTGTTGATGTTAGAGGCAAGAATATAAAGGAGGATGAATTTGTTACTGAGTTTATTTTTGGATATTACGGTGAAGATGTTTCAAAGCAAAAATTTAAGAGGATTTGTGAAGCAGTAATTGTAAAGATTAATGATGAAAAATCAATATTTATGACTACTATTGATAGGCGATTTAGCTCTCATAAAGTTTTGGGCAGCAGGTTTGATGTTGCCGTAAGAGTAATTGAAAAACTTTTAGATTAAAGGCCTAGGACCTTTTGGTATAAGCTGGCATACTTTTTAGCGCTTTGATTCCAACTGAAGTCTTTTGACATACATTCCTTTGCCATTTTATTCCATTTTTCCTTGTTTTGGTAATGGTCTATCGCTCTAATTATTGCGCTCAATAATGCTCTTGTAGAAAAATCATTAAAAGTAAACCCTGTTTGGTTATCTGAAACTGTGTCATAAAGACCGCCTGTTGCTCTTACAATTGGAACCGAGCCATATCTCATCGATATCATTTGCGTTAGTCCGCAAGGCTCGTATTTAGAAGGTACCAAGAACATGTCGGAGGATGCATATATTTTCCGTGCCATTTCTTCTGAAAAATGAATTAGGCCTT
The DNA here is from genome assembly GCA_943354835.1 of candidate division WWE3 bacterium. GTDB lineage: Bacteria > Patescibacteriota > WWE3 > 2-01-FULL-39-13 > 2-01-FULL-39-13. The sequence goes on from CALRDH010000001.1 coordinate 335,292, forward strand.
TGAATTTACCTTTTAAAGATGGCTTATCGTTGGCCTGTTTAAATTTTTCTTCGAGTAGTGGATCTCCTGTGCCTAATAAAACAACTTGGGATCCTATTTCACAAATATTTTCAAGTATATCTGAGACTAAATTAAGGCCTTTTTGACTTACTAGTCTGCTTATTATACCAATTAGGGGAATGTTTGGATTTTCGATTAGCCCTAATTCTTTTTGAAGAGATAATTTGTTTTTTTGCTTTCCACCTAAAAAATCCCCATGCGTATAATGTGCTGTGATATAAGGATCTTTTGATGGGTCGAATACTTCGTAGCTGATTCCGTTTAGTATGCCCTTTAATCTATTTTTGCGTGATTCTAAAATTTCGTGTAAGCCTTCTCCAAATTCTGATGTTTGAATTTCTTCTGCATATTTTTCTGAAACAGTTGTTATGTAATCTGAACTAATAATACCCTGCAAAACCATGTCAAGGTTGTCGTCAGCGGCATCCCATTTTAGGCTTTGGTCTTGGTCTATATTTATGTCAAGTTTTTCTGCCATGTCAATCCCAGTAAACCCTTGGTATGCCAAATTATGAACAGTAAAAATTGTTTTTGGCGTTTGTGATTTATTGTAATTGTGCATACTTTGTAAAAGTTGAGGGACCAACCCTGTATGCCAATCGTTACAGTGAAATATTTCCGGATTAAAGGACGTGTTGTCGTAGGAGAATATGCGACACACTGCTTTGCTGAAAAATGCGAAGCGATCTAATTCTTCGGACGGGCTTGCCATGTGTTGTGGGGAAAAATATATTCCGCCATTACTTAGGTATTTATCATTTTTCAATAAGTAGATAATGACATTGCTGTTTGAAAGTTTGGTCTCGTGAACAGATACTGTTTCATCAATACCCGCAAAGTTTACAGGAAATGTTGCAATCGGTTTAAGATTTACCGCATCTAGTAACGGTTTGTAATAAGGAATTACAACTCTTGCGTCAATTCCTAGTGTGTTCAATGCTAACGGTAAGCTTCCGATAACATCTGCAATTCCACCAACCTTTACAAACGGTGCGCATTCTGAGGCAATTAATAATACGTTCATGTTACCTGATTGTATTGTTTAATAATTGTTCTTGCAAGCTGTGAATATAGACGTTACGTTATTGTCTTTTTCTGGCAGTATAATCTTCTGAATTGAGTACTAGATGCTCTTTACCTGGCATTGCTATAGGACATGCTACGCCTTGATTTTACAGTCTTAATTATTGGTTTGATTTGGTACTTGCATCTTTGTACCCGATTCGTATAATTTACTTAGATATACGTATTTATCTTGATTTCAACAGTTTCGGACGGGGAACTGTTTTGTATGTGAAAAGTCCTGCTGATACGACTCTTCAAAAGGGTCATCTTGAATATATTAAAGAATTTGAGTCCAATCTTCTTTTGGGTGGATTTTCAAAAATTACTAGAAAAAATTACATTTCTGATTTAAGAAAGTTTTTAGCTTGGAAAGGGAAAGACCCGTTTTTTGCTTCCGATATCGAGGACTATAGGAAGTTTTTAGTATCAACTAATTCGGCTTTAGCGACAGAAAAAAGGGTTATATCAACAATCACGAAGTTTATTGTGCATATTAGGCCAAAGGGTCTTTTAACTTATTCACAAGATAAAGCGTCATCGTTTGTCGCGGTCCCTGTGCATGGCATGAATAAATCTTCTGCGTACATTGCTAGTGTTCAGAAAAAAAATCCGATTAATTGGCCTATTTCTAGTATGTCAAAGAAGGCCGCTGTTTCGGCTGCATTTGTTGTCGCGGTTGTTTCGTTGTTGTCGCTTGGATTAATATTTTTGAACTTTAAAAGTGGGAAACAGTCTGAGGTTGTAGATGTCTCAAGTAAGGCTATGGTTTTGGGTGAACAGAACGCTTCGGTTAAACCCCCAGTCCGTGATGCTGTCGACAGTTCAAGCTTTGTTAGTGCTATAACCGATTTTTTTATTGTTAAAGATTCGAGGGATAAAGACGTCATGTCATTCCAAGACAAATATGGAAAGTTTGGCGTCGAGAAGCTAAATGTAAATGCAGAACTTGATGTTTATGAGGATGCAACCTTTCATAAGAAAGTAAATATAAAAAACGAGCTAATCGTAAAGGGCGACATAATAGGTCGAGGTGGCTTGTTTTTGACAGGCGGAGCCAATTTTGCAAATGATGTCAATGTGAATGCTGAATTATATGTCGAAGGCGATGTCGAGTTAAATTCGGATTTGACTGTAAATGGTGGTACAACTATTTCTGGTAGTGTTAGCTTTCCTTCGCTTACTTCAAGCAGCGCAGTTTATACAGATTCTGATAGTAATTTAACATCTGTTCCTCCGTTAATTGGAATTTTGGGCTATTGGAGTAGGACAGGTACGACTCTTTCTCCTTCAAATTCAAATGATAATGTAGCGCTAGGATCTGGCTCGATTACAACAACAGGAACAGTAGATGGCAGAGACGTATCAGCAGATGGGTCTAACCTAGATAATTTGTATACAACAATAGGACTAAGTGCACTAACAAGTGCAGAAGTAGATCAACTAGAAAATATTGGAACAACGGCAATAAGTGCAACAGAATGGG
>CALRDH010000002.1 GCA_943354835.1 candidate division WWE3 bacterium
TTTTTATATATTCCCGAAGAAATTCGTAATTCCATAGTGCTTAATTATCATCTATATAAGTTATTCTATCAAGCTTTTCTGATATGGCCTTATGTTTTTTTAAATCTTTGAATAAATCTACGGCAATGTTTTTAGTAGTTTTAACCATCTCTATATCTGAAATGTCAGCTATATTCATGTCTAAAAATCCGTGTTGATCTGTTCCATAAATATTTCCTGGACCTCTTATTTGCATATCAATTTCTGCTAATTTGTTTCCGTTGTGAACATGTTTTAAATTATTTAATCTTTTTAGACTTTCGTATGAGTTCGTTGATGGAATTAGTATGCAGTAACTTTGTGCGCCTCCCCTTCCTACTCTTCCTCTTAATTGATGAAGTGAAGCAAGACCAAATCTTTCCGGAGTTTCAATCACGATTATATTTGCGTTTGGAATGTCCACCCCTACTTCAATGACTGGAGTTGTTACTAATATGTCTAGCTTTTTATTTGAGAACTCCCCTATTACTTTGTCTTTATCTGCGTTTTTCATTTTGCCGTGAAGAAGTCCGACCTTGAATTCCTTAAAGAATTTTGTAACCTTTTCAAATTCGTCCATTGCTGATTTTACGTTACTTAAGTTTTCAACCTCTGATTTTTCAATAAATGGACAGACAATAAAAACTTGTGTTTTTGATTCAATAATTTGATTTTTGATCCAAGTATATGCTTCAAGTCTTTTTTTATCTTCAATTATCCACGTTTTTGATTCAAGTCTGCCTTTTGGAAGTTCATCAATCGTTGTTAGGTCCAAGTCCCCATAAAATGTTAATGCCATGCTTCTTGGAATTGGAGTTGCTGTCATTGTTAATAAATTTGGAACTTGTTTTTTTGTGTAAAAATCTACAAGTTTAGTTCTTTGTTCAACACCGAATTTATGTTGTTCATCTATTATAATTAGTCCAATATTGTCCATCTTTTCTAAATTGTGAAGTATTGCATGAGTTCCGACATACAAAACTGGAGCAATTGATTTCAATTCTTTTTCTATTCCGACTTTTTTTGAATTTCCGCCCGTGATTAATGTTATGTCTATATTTGGAAGCGCTTTTTGAAGAGATTCATAGTGCTGTTTTGCCAATATTTGAGTTGGAGCTAAAAAGATTGTATTGAAGCTATTTTCGGCGGCGGCAAGTACACTTGCCGCCGCGACTACAGTTTTTCCACTTCCTACGTCTCCTTGTAAAAGTCTATTCATTGGAACTTTTCTTGATAGATCCGAAAGTATTTCATCTATCGCTTTCTGTTGTGAATTTGTTAATTCAAATGGCAATGATTTTTTAAATTCCTGCAAATCCTCCTTTTCTATTTTTATTTGATGACTATTTGTTTTTTTCTCCCAAGCTTTTCTAAGTTTAATTCCTCTTAAGTGCAAAAAAATCATTTCTTCAAATGAAAGGGTCTTTTTTGCAAGCATTGTATCTTCTATGTCTTTTGGGAAATGAATATTTTGAAAAGCAAATTTGCGATCCGCAAGTTTATTATTTGAAATTATTTCAGAAGTTAGTAAATCTAGAATATTTGTTTTTTCTAATGCTACATTTATTTTGTTTCTTAGCCATTTTGTTGAAAGGCCTTCTGTAACACTATAAATTGGAACTAGGCCTGTTGTATGAATAGCTTTGCCTTCTTTTAATACTTCCCATTGTGGAGATATAAATTGTTTTACCTTTCCAGTTACTTTTGTATCTAATTTCCCAGAAACATTTATGACTGTTCCTTCAGGTAGAGAATTTTTTATATAATGTTGATTAAACCAAATCAAATTTAACTTCCCTGTTTCATCGGAAATTAGGGCTTTTGTGATTTTCTTCCTATTTCGTGTAAAAATATTATCTATTTTTAGAACAGCTCCAGTAACAGTTGTTTCTTCTCCGGGTTTTAAATCTGAAATTTTTTGAATATTTGATTTATCTTCGTACCTATATGGGATATGAGTTAAAAGATCCTCAATAGTTTTAATGCCAATTCCGTTAAGAAGCCTTGAATACTTAATTCCGACTCCATCAAGCTCTGAAATCTTGTCGTATATTTCCATACCAACTAACTTAACATGAATGGCAACAAAGTCGATAAAACCATTGCCAATGTAACAAGCAAAATAACAATGCTCTTCATTGTTTTACTGTGTTTGTGAAAAAATAATCTAAGATTCATTTTATATAAGTATAATTCTATAAAAATTTCGTTTTCCAACTTTTAATATTGATTGATCTTTTAGGTCTATTATTTTATTTGGATCTTTGATAACTTCCTCGTTAATTGAAACGCCACCTTGAGTTATTAGCCTGTGCGCTTCTTTATTTGAAGTTGAATTATTTGCTCCTGCTACGATTTGTGACAATGTTTGTCCTTTCTTGCACGAGTATTCAATCATCTCGGACGGAGCTTCTTTATTTTGAACTAAGTTCTTGAAATTAGTTTCTGCTTCGTTTGCAGCATCTTTTGAATGATAGAAAGTTACAATTTCTCTTGCTAGTAATTTTTTGAATTCCATAGGATTTGCACCGTTTTTCATTTCGATCTCAATTTCTTTAACTTTATCCATTGGAATACGAGTCGCTAATTCCAAATATTCTATGATTATTGTATCTACGATAGACATTATTTTTCCATACATGTCGTTTGGGTTATCCATAATAGGAATAAAGTTTTTAAGGCTTTTTCCCATTGGTCTGCCATCATTTCCAGTTAAAAGTCTCATTACAATAGCGCTTTGAGGCTTGAGGCCGAAAACTGGCATCAGTTTTCGGCCGGCCAACAAATTAAATGTTTGGTCGGTTCCACCAAATTCAACATCACAATTTAAAGCAACTGAGTCATATCCTTGCATAAGTGGGTATAAAAATTCATCAAGCCCGATTGGTTTATTCTCTTTATATCGAAGCATAAAAGTTTCTCTGTCTAGCATTTGTTGCAGTGTAAACTCCTTCGAAAGATTTATGACATCATTAAAGTTAAGATCTTTTAGCCATTCCGAATTATGTCTTATCTCCGTTGATTCTTCAAAAACAGTTTTGAAAAATTGTTCTTTGTATGATCTCTCGTTTTCGGAAATTTCACTGATTGAAGTTTCTTTTCTCATATCAACCTTATCAGAGTGGTCTCCGACAAGTGTTGTGAAATCTCCTATTATAAGAGTTACCCTATGGCCAAGTTCTTGAAAATCTCTCATTTTTCTATGAACTACGCTATGTCCAAGTGTTAGAAGTGGACCTGTTACATCTGTGCCAAGTTTTAAGTGAAGTTGTTTCCCTGATAATAATTTTTCTCGCAACTCATCTTTTGTATAAACAGTGTGAACTCCCCTTGTTAAAATTTCTTCTATTTTTTGAGGATCAGTATTAATTTGCATAAAGTAATTGTACATTATGCAAATCTCTGCGCAATTGATGGTAGCAAATATCCTCTAGGCAAAAAAATTTTAATAAGCTAGTATTGGAATAATAATGGATCGAAAAATCTTAAATCACTATCTTGAATTTAGCCAATACACTAACCCAGGTTTATACAAAGAGCTTTTACGAAAAAGTTTGCCTGATGATGTTAAAGAAATCGGATTGCTTGTCCGTAAGCAACTTATTCATCGGATGACACTCAAAAATGGTAATGCTGGTTCAAATTTGGATTTACGATATGGCGATGTAGCCAAGATCCCTTGGTACAGACAACCAGAGGATGATATTTTCATTACAGCAGTAGCAATGTTGGCGGAACTTTACAGACGAGATCAAAGAGGACTTGTATTAGATAGAAAAGCTGAAGATAAATTAGTTTTAACCTGTAGGTTCACTTCGATACTAATGGCTTCTTTATTGAAGATAAAAGGGATTCCTGCTCGTGTTCGATCTGGATTCGTCCCATATTTTAATGTTGAAGGATTACCTGAAGGGAAAAGTGATGACCATTGGATTAATCAATACTGGAATGAAAAAGAACAGAGGTGGATTACTATAGATGTAGATGGAAGCTTGGAAGGATATTTGAAATTTGATCCGTATGATATTCCTGATGGAACGTTCGATTTTGCGCCTGACGCATGGTTATTTGTTAGAAGTGGAAAGCTTCCAGGTGAACATTTTTGGAATGCTGGAGGAAATGGTGGTTTAATAGCAATTGCTTGGGAACTTTTTTATGATTTTCATTGTTTGATGAATGATGAGATTATTTACATGCATACTCCTGAAATTACAAACTTTGGTAAATTTGAACATCTGTCGGAAAATCAACTCGTTGAGATTGATAACCTAGCGAGGTTGATGCAAAACCCAGATTTAAATTTTAATGAATTACAAGAAATATGGGAAAGCAAAAAAGAATTCAGACTTTTGAAAGGTGCATTGTTGTAAGTTTGATGTGTGAAAAAATAGACCTATATATCGAAAGATCTTAGTTTTTAACAGTTTTTTTGTAACCAGCTAGGAGATATAATAGGTACATATGAAAAAAGAAAATTCTATAATTTTATTTAATCAAAAAGAGGTCCGTCGTGTGTGGGACGATGAAAAAGAGTTGTGGTATTTTTCGGTGGTGGATGTGATCGGGGTTTTAACTGATTCCACAATACCAAAACGATATTGGAGTGACTTAAAAATTAAATTAAAAAACGAAGGCAGTGAGGTGTACGAGAAAATCGTACAACTGAAATTTAAAGCCTTAGATGGAAAATATTACTCTACAGATTGTTTCTCTACCGAAGATATTCTCCGCGTTATCCAATCCATCCCTTCTCCAAATGCTGAACCGTTTAAATTATGGCTTGCGAAAGTTGGATATGAGCGAATTGAAGAAACAGAAGATCCAGAACTCGCTTTTGACCGGGCCATGAAAACGTATTTGCAAAAAGGATATTCGAAAGAATGGATAAATCAAAGACTTAAAAGTATTGAAGTACGCAAAGAATTAACTGATGAATGGCAGGAACGTGGAGTCAAAGAAGGTTTGGAGTATGCAATATTAACTGATGAAATTACAAAAGCATGGGCTGATAGAACTGTGAAAGATTACAAAAAGCTAAAAGGTCTAAAAAAAGAAAATCTACGAGATAACATGACAAATTTAGAATTAGTTCTTAACATGTTGGCAGAAGTATCCACTACAGAAATTTCAAAAAAACAAAAACCAGTCGGCTTTTCTAAAAATAAAGAAGTCGCGCGTAAAGGCGGAACTGTTGCAAAAAAAGCTAGATTAGAAATAGAAAAACAAACTGGTGTGAGCGTAATTTCCGATAAAAATGCAGAAAGACTGGCGGATAGTAAAAAGTTAGTTTAGTTCCTTTAGGTATTTATTTAGTTTTATTAGTGCTGATTTCCTTGGGCTTGTTTCATCGTAGTCATTTTCTGTCATTTCCGCTCTTGTTTGAGTATATCCATTTGGTATAAATATAGCATCCCAACCAAAGCCTCCGCTTCCTTTTGGCTTTTCAGCTATTGTTCCCTTTATTGTGCCAATAAATATCTCCATATTTTTCCCGTCAAAATATCCGATAGCTACTTCCGCAATTGCGGATTTGTCGGCTAAGATTGAAGTCATTTTCGTAATTCCATCATTCCCTATTTCTTGTATGAAGAACTTTATGAATGGTCCAGGGAGTTTACCTAGTGACCTTATACTAAGTGATACATCATCAACTATTACTGGCCCATTTACAATCTTATAGGCTTCAGAAACTTTATGTTTAATAATCTCTGATAAATCGAGTGACTGAATTTCTTCCAAGTCTATTTTTGTATTGGAGATATCAATTCCTAAATATTTACTTAGTTGTTCTGCTTTTCCTGGATTTCCAGTAATAAATGTTATTTTCTTATCCATAGTGTTAATAATTGTAACAAATCACTCGCATTTAAATTCTTTTGATTTGTAGTATGAAACGATTTGAGGTTTTCCTTCTACCTTTTTTATGCTTTTTATTGCTGTGAATTGAGGATATGGCGAGTTGTTTTTTGTTACCCATGAAAAGTTATCAAATGGAGAATCATATCTTATTGTAAATGGTGTTACTGCCATTATGCGATCATCCGGAAGCCAGACATTTTCAAATGTATATTTTATATTATCGGCAACTTGGTATTGATTGAACGTATATTTTGTTTTATTGTTTGGATCTTCAGATTCTTTGTGTGCCCAACCTGTTTCAGTTATAAATATTGGCAAATCCTTAACGCCAAAATGAGTCGCTAATAAAGAAAGTTCCCACTCGTAGGCACGAATGCTATCTCGTCCATATCCGTTTTTACTTCCAGAAAAATTAGGTTGAGGATATGGATGCGACGCCCAACCATCAAGCATTTTAAAAATACCAGGGATTTTTTTATTCATTCTGATCAAATAAGTTTCTTCGTCTAAAACATCCCTGCCTGTTCTTGCTGATGCATTAAACGCTCCATTCAGAATAAAAAAATCCTCATTATGTTTCTTAAATTCTTTAATTGTTTTTTCTAAAACTTCAGCATAACCTTCTGGATCGACTTTCCCTTTCCAAAATTTAGCATCATTAGTTTCATTGTATGCAGAAATATATCTTTCTTTGATAGGCCATTTTAACGAGTTCAAAAATTGAGCCGATTTCTCTATTTGCTTATCGGTTTTTTCACTATTAAGATCAAGATCCCAAAGTTGAATGATTGGTATAAGATGAAGCCCTGCAAGCCTATCGAATAAAGTATTCCATCTTGATTCGTCATAATCTTTTACATTATATGGAATTAAAACGTATCCCCAGTCACCGCCATTTGAATTTGCCATTTCGCTTGCAAGTTCAGAAAACTCTGCAACTTCAGCATAAATATATAAACCAACTTTATTATTTTTAACTTTGCCATCTTTATCGAATTCTTTTTCTTGAGGACTTAGAACTTGAACATACTGGCAAACGATTTCCTTATTTGGATCTTTTGGTACCGCTGGAACATAACTTTCTGGCTTTGTTACTGATGACCTAGATAATCCTCTAATCTTCCATATATCGTTTATTAGTATGGCGCAAAATATTAATATTGCTGCTGATATGATAATTTTTTTCACGATTATAGTTGAAGTGAGTTTTGAACGACAAAATCCGTTATTTGAGAAATAAAACCGCCTATGATTGGGACATATTCAAGTTGCGAAAGGATCCATAAAAAAATAGTTAATATTAATGTTGCGCCAAGAATTCCACCAAACCCAGATGCCATACCTCTTAAAAATGAATATCTTAAACTCACGCTTTTAGACATTATCTTATTTAATTTATTTATTGAATTTATCAATTCTTGTGTTTGATTTTCTGCCATTTTTAAGTCCTTTTAAACATTTTAGACAGCTCTTTTAATGTTATCTCAACTTTAACTGGTCTTCCATGTGGACATGTATATTGTATTTCAGTGTCTCCAAGCTGGTCAATTAGGGCCGCTGCTTCTTCATTTGGGATGTTGTCTCCTGCTTTATATGCCATACGGCAAGATAAATAAGTTAAGATTTTTTCTGTTTTATTATCTGCTGATTTTATTTCCTTATCGTTTTCCAAATCTTCTAAAATTTCGTGAAAAATGTTTTTTATATTCTTTGCCGCCATTGATGCTGGAACTTGAGTAATTTTATATGCATTTGGGCCGAATTCCTCTAATTCTATCCCTTGAGCTTTTAAGTCTTCAATAAATTCTTCAAGCGTTACAGCTTCTTTTGCGGAAAGATTAATAACTACTGGCTGTAAAAGTTTCTGAACAGATTCATCTTTATTAATTTCTGCGTTCTTATTTTTTAATTTTTCGTAAAGAATTCGTTCATGAACTGCATGCTGATCATAAATCATAATTCCGGATTCTGTTTCTGTTACTAAATACAGATTATGGAATTGATATACTTTTCGATTTGAAAAATTGTTAAATGGTTTTGGGGCGCCGTTTCCGCCTGGCATATCGTCAAATGGTGAATCCCAGAACGAATTTGCGGGCTTTTGTGGAGCCATTGCGGACGCAACCGGTCTTGCAAAAGGCCTTGGCATCGGCGCAGATGGAAAAGGTCTAGGTTGTGCTGGCGAATTAAAACCACCAAATGGTGAACTCATTGGATTTGGCGCAAATGGATCGTTAAAGCCTGAAGGAGAACCTGAAGAACCTGGCACGAGATTTGTTCTATCAAGTGCTGCTTTAACGGCAGATTTTACAGAAGTGAAAATTAACTGCTCATTACTGAATTTAACTTCTTCTTTTCTTGGATGAACATTTACATCAACTATATTTGGTTGAACATCTATAAATAAAACATATGGCGGATAAGTATTTTTTGGAATTAGACTGCTATATGCATCCTTAACTGCAAAAGCAATGGATTTATTTTCAATTGCTCTTTTATTTACAAAAATCATTTGAAATTTTCTTCGTTCAGAAGCAAGTTCTGGTTTTCCTGTGAAACCATAAATCTCAACATGAGGATGCTCGAAGAATATTGGAATTAACTTATCATTAACGTCGTTTCCTAAAATTGCTCTTACGCGGTCTTCTATTAAATGATCTTTTGGCAATGAATAAATTGTTTTGTCATTATTAATAAGAGTTAAACCGATTTTAGGATTTGCAATCGCGTGAGCCTCGACAATATCTAAAATAGCCTTGTATTCTGATTGGCTTGATTTTATAAATTCTTTTCTGGCTGGGATATTGTAAAACAAGTCTTCAACTGTAACTGTTGTTCCTGCCGGGGAGCCTGTCTCCGTGATGCCGATTACATTTCCACCTTCGATTTTTATTTCATTGCCTAAATCGTCTCCAGACATTCTAGATTTTAAAGTGACTTTTGAGACAGATGCGATACTCGAAAGTGCCTCGCCACGGAATCCATAACTTTTTATATTCAAAAGATCATCGGTTTGATTTATTTTGCTCGTAGCATGAGATTTAAATGCAAGTTCAACATCTGCCTTGTCCATGCCAGTACCGTTATCTGTGACACGAATTTTTTTCATTCCGCCGTCTTCGATTTCGACCGTGATTTGATTTGCGGCGCAGTCATAGGCATTATCCAAAAGTTCCTTGACTACAGAAGCTGGTCTTTCAACAACCTCTCCTGCTGCAATTTTATTTACTAAATCTTCAGGTAAAATATGGATTTTTGACATAGACTAAATTCTCACTTTCCTTATTCGAATTGTATCATGTGGTATTCGCCACTTTTAGAGACAGTGACTTGTAGTTTAGCAAAAATAAATCAACTAATTTTAAAATAATTTTGTAATTATAGAAGTAACGATTCCCCCTAGTATTGCTGATATAACCACTAAAATAATTTGATCCTTGTTTCTTTGTATGAAATTTTGTCTATCATTTTGAAAAACAAAACTAACAATAGAATATCTATAAAATCTTATATAGTGAACGATTGCCAGGTAAGGAAGACATAATAATGTTATGGTTATTGAAATCGACTTTTCTGTTGTACTTAGTACGTCTTTGTATGATATTAGATTGAGCAACATGACAAATAATAGAAAAATGATAGGGGTGGAGACTCTAATAAACCAAAGTAAAATGGGTCTTTCTCTTTTTTCTATAACGTTTGAGATCTTTGTTAATGCTCCTACCGTGATAAGATTTTGGCTTTCAAATGTGTAGATTTCTGCTATAGAGTGGGATAAATCTACGTAGATGGATGGTAAAAAAGTTTGAATTGTCAATTCTGTTGTGTCTGTTGTGTCTTTGGGAATTGATTCGACCGTTTCGTATTCGTATTCTTTTGTTTCAAGTGTATATTTACTTGGTTTTAAATCGTTTTTGATTATGTCTTCTATCTCAACTAAGTCATCTCGAAATAATCTTGGCATCTTAAATTTTCTGCTTAATTTTTGAGATTTCTTTTTCATTTATTGTGTAAATTTTTTTGATCGTTATTTTGCAGGCTTTTGGCATTTTGATCAGTTATTACATTTTTACCAGTTTTGTTTTCGATTTCTTTTCTCGCATTTCCGGCTATTGTGCCTCCTTCGCGAGCTACTTTTTTATTGTCATTAAAAGTTTCCGGTTTTTTTACCTTAGAAATTTCTGTTGTGGAAGTTTCTGCTAGCATATTTAAAACAATTTCTAGGTTAGTCATATTATCGCGCAAATTTTCTTTCTTTAGATTTTTAAATTTTTTGTAGTCTTTTGTTTTCATTCCTGCCCAAGCGAAGGATATCTCGTCTGTTAAAATCGCGAATTCGTCTGCTGATTTTATACCCCTTTCATTCCATTCATTTGTTAAATCTTTTCTTATTTCAATGCTTTTTAATCTCAAATTTACCCAGTTCTTGGAATATCCTTTTTTGAGGTATGTTTCCATCGCTCTTTGAATTGCTTTTTCTGGGTCTTCTGTTTCTTCCACTCTTTCATATCCAACCCTTGCCAGCCAAAGCTTAAATGGTTCAGCATTTGGCGATGGAATTGATTGGATGATGCGAAACATAACTTCAGTATTGGCAACGTCAGTTAGTCGCATTTTGCCATCTGGAGCTATCATTTTCAAACCGTGACATTTTGTCACGGTTTCGTTTCCGCCTTCTTTAAGAAGCCTTTCTTTTAGTTTTCGCCAATACGCTACTGGATCGACACTTTTAGTTAGAATTGCAATTACATCAGAAACTGAAAAATACCATAGTTCATTTTCATCGTCCCAGTGACGGCGAATTTGTTTACCATCAAATATTGCTATTGTTTTATTTATTACTTTTTCCATAATAATTATTTTTAATAACTTACTGCATTATAATTCTTTTGACCTTTTATATAAATCTTTTTTATCTTCCAAAAGAGATCCTGTCTGGGATTGTATTTTCTTTTAAGGATGCGGGCTTTATTGTGAATGCTCCATATTTTGAGTTTATTTTGTCGATTATTTGTGTCAGTTTCTGTTCCTTTATTGTGTCAGAGAATAAATCGAGTTGGGTTCCTGTTGCCTTTTTTATGTTCAAACAATATATCTCGAGTCTGCGGGCCGATTCTTTATAAGGGTTTTTTGCATATATTGAAAGTGCTGATTTATAAATGTCTATAGAATCGGATATGTCTTTTGTCGAATTTATTGTGTCGTGCCAGTATTTATGATTCGCGAATTTTATACCAATACCAATTGTGTTTGTTGTATAACCTTCGGCTCGAAGTCTTTGGCCTGCCTTCTCGATTAACTTTTGAAGAACTATAGTTATTTCTGTCTTTTGTGAAACTGTGTGAAGTGGAGTTGGTAAAACATATGATTGGCTGAATGATCCTCTTTTAGTTTGGAAATCGTCGATTTCGTGTCCGTGAAGACGGAGTACCCAATAGTAGGAGGAGATGGATTTGAAGGCGGCGCCGATTGTAATCGGCGCCGCCTCATAAAAATCCAAAACATTAAAAATTCCAACTTGATTAAGTCTTATTTCGTTATTTTTTCCGATTCCGTGAAGATCTGAAAGTTTAAGTTTTCTGTAAACCTCCATAAAATTATTTTTATCAATTTGCACAAGTCCATCTGGTTTTATAATTCCAGCCGCGGTTTTTGCCAAAAACCTGTTTGAACCGATTCCGATTGAAACGCTAATCCACTCGCCTATTTCAGACCTTATACGTTTTTTTATTTCATTCGCGATTTTTATAAGTCCAACATTCATTGAAGGATAATTTTTTAAATGTAAAACAAACTCATCGATGGACTTTGGCTCTATATGATCTGTATACCTATCTAGAAGTTTTCGCATTTTTGAATGAACCAGCCTATATTTTGGCGGATCGGCTTCAAGCGTAATTAAATCGGGAAAGATTTTTTTGGCTTCAAAAACTCGCATGCCTGTTTTTATCCCGACTTTTTTAGCTTCTATAGACGGAGCAAGAATGCATCCTGCTGGTATATTATTTGCGCAAACCGCAATTTCTTTTCCTCTTAAACTTGGATTATATTGTTGCTCGATTGTTGCAAAGCACGAATTAATATCCACGTGCATTACGCTTGGAATCTCATTATTAAAGGCTATATTTTTAAGATCCTGAATTATCACGTTTGACATGACCTGAATATACATTCGAATGCTCTTCGGGTAAAGTGCGGGTCGGGTCAGGCCCGTCAAGGCCAGGCCCTCTTGACATGATAAAGACATAAGCGAGATACTGGTTGCATGAATATAAATATAGGTAAAATCCTAACCGCTCCGCTTTTGTATATTTTGGTTTTAGTCGTTGGTGGTGGATATTGGTATACCAATTACATCTCAATGAAAAGTAATACTGTTAGTGTTTCTGGGTATGCTGATACTAGTGTAAAAAATCAGGTTGCTTCATTTTCCGCAGGAGTTTCCGCCGTAAATGATAAAAAGGAAATTGCGGTTAAAGAAGTAAACGATAAGGTTGATAGTATAACCAATGCAGTAAAACTTTTTGGGGTTCCGGCTGAAGATATAAAGACTGAAAGTATTAGTGTTTATCAGCAACAGGATTCTTACTATGATTACAAAGAAGATGGTTCATCTGTACAAAAAAGTAGACCTGGACAATGGAATATTTCAAATTCTATAACTATAAAATTAAGAGATGTTGAAAAGACTTCAAAGTTGGTTGATTTATTGACTGCTAGTGGAGCCACAAATGTATACGGTCCAAATTTCACAGTTAGTGATGTTTCAGAAACCGAAAATAGTTTAGTCGGACTCGCAATTGAAAACGCAAAAGCAAAAGCTACAGAAATCGCAAATAAAAGTGGGAGAAAATTAGGAAGGATTTTAAGTATTGATGAAACGTCATCTGGATCATCGTATTACCCAATGTATGATCGCGCTCAGGGTGGCGGTGGAGGAGCTCCATCTGAAGCAGGAACAAGCCAAGTTTCTAAGACTTTATTCGTAGTATTTGAATTAAAATAAACCTTCAATTTTTAATTGTGGGTTTGAGTTTTGATTAAGTAGCTCTTTGGCTCGCAGGATAACTTCATCAGGAATTCCGGCGAGCCGTGCTACCTCGATCCCATAACTTTTATCTGTTCCGCCTTTTTCAACTTTGTGTAGGAATTTAATATCTTTGCCTTCTGAAATAGCTTTTATATGATAGTTTCTAAGTGATTTTAACTTTTGATCTAAAGTTATTAGTTCATGGAAATGTGTTGCGAATAGTGTTTTTGCTTTTATCTTGTTGTGTATAAATTCTATAACTGATTTTGCAATACTAAGGCCATCTGTTGTACTTGTTCCACGGCCCACTTCGTCTAAAATTATTAATGAATTTTGCGTTGCATTGTTTAGAATTTTCGCGGTTTCAATCATTTCCACCATAAATGTGCTTAGGCCTTGAGCGATTGCATCCCCTGCTCCGATTCTTGTGAATATTCCGTCAACTATGGAAACATCTGCTTTTGCTGATGGAACAAATGAACCAGCCTGAGCCATTATTTGAATCAAAGCGATTTGTCTTATGTATGTTGATTTGCCGGACATGTTTGGTCCGGTTATTAAATGTACGAATCCTTTTTTCGTAAATGTTGTTGAGTTTGGTGTAAATTCTGATCGCCCAATTGATTTTTCGATTACAGGATGTCTGGCTTCTATAAGATTCGTATCAAAATATGATGAGTCAAATATGTTTGGCTTCACATAATCGTTTTCTATTGCGCAAACAGAAAAGCTTTGTAAGCAATCTATATTTCCAACTATTTGTGCGGCTTCTTGTATTGAAGGTGTAAATTCTAAAAGTTTTGTTAAAAGATTCTGAAATATTTCTAACTCGATTTTATTTATTTTTTCTTCGGCATTTAAGACGATATCTTCTCTATATTTAAGATCATCGGTAATATATCTTTCTGAGTTTACTAATGTCTGTTTTCGTATGTAGTGACTTGGAACATGAGCACTATTTGCCTTGCTTACTTCTATGTAATATCCGAAGACTGAAGTGAAACCAACTTTAAGTGTTGATATGCCAGTTGATGTTTTTTCCAAACTTTCAAGTTTTGAAATCCAATCTTTGCTTTCCCTTATGCTTTCTTTTATATCATCAAGTGTTTGGTCTATGTTTTCCTTTATCATTCCTCCAATATGTATAGACACAGGAGGTTCGTCTTTAATTGTTGTTTTAATTAGATCGATAACGTTGTTAATAGAATTTTCATCATAATTTAATATTTCTTTAAAAATTTTATTATCGTTTATTACATCTATAAGTTTTGTAGTTAATAAAAGTGAATTTGAAAGTCCAATAAGATCTCTTGCGTTTGCTGTGTTTGTTCCAACTTTTGAGATTAGACGTTCAATGTCAGAGATGTGTTTTAGGTTCTCTTGTATTTTTTCTCTTGCGCTGTGGTTATTAAAAATATTTTCAACAATATCTAAACGATTTTTAATTTTTTCAATTTTTATAAGTGGATTTGTAATCCAGTTTTTCAAAAGTCTTCCACCCATGGCTGTTTTTGTTTTATCTATTGTATCTATAAGACTAAAACTATTTCCGGAACTTTCTCTTCGCCTATTCGAATAGAAAATTTCCAAATTATTAATTGTTCCAAAATCTATTTGCATCGACTCACTTTTTGATTCGTTGCGAATTTTTTTAATATGAAATAATTTGTCTTTTTGTGTATACATTAAATATTCCAAAAGGTTTTTTGTTACCTCGACTAAAGATGTGTCGTTTTCATCTACATTGAAAACTTCAAGAGATTTAATGTTAAAAAACTTTTTAATATAAGAAATATTTTCAGAATGATTTCCGTTTGATTCAAGTGACTTTGAAATATTTGTTTTTATTGAATTTTTAATTTTTTTTAAAAAATCTGAATTGTTATATAAATCTTTGTTGAGGAGTATTTCGCTTGGATTTATATCTGCAATTTTTGAAGCTATATAAGTATCTTCGTTTATGGAATTAGAAGTTAGCGGGAGTTCCTTGATAATAAAATCGCCTGTACTTATATCTGCATATGCTATGGATATTTGGTTTTTCTTTTTGTCGATGCCTATTGTTAGAATATAATTATTCGATTTGTTTTCAAGCATGTTTTCATCGACAATTGTTCCAGGAGTTACGACTCGGATTACATCTCTTTCGACAATTTCGCCAGATTCTTGCGTAGGTCCGATTTGTTCGCATATCGCGACTTTGTATCCATTTTTTACTAGTTTAGAAATATAAGCGTCTGAAGCATGAAACGGAACGCCGCACATAGGTATTGCTCCATCTTTTCCTTTATGTCTTTTGGTAAGAGTTATGTCTAAAACTTTTGATCCGATTTCAGCATCTTCTAAAAACATTTCATAGAAATCTCCAAGTCGAAAGAATAATATGCAATCTGCGTATTGTTTTTTTATAGACGCATATTGTTTCATCATTGGAGTTTCGAAATGGCTCATTTTATAGGTTTTTTAATATATCACTGGGGTAGTATATTACTTTTGGTAGATTTATTTGCTTTTTTTCTGATATATAAAGATAACTTCCAGGGTGATATAAAAAGACGGCAGGAATTTTCGTTGACATAACGTCTTGCAAAATACTGTAGTGCTTGATTCTTTCTGCTTGGTCGAATGTTTTTCTACCTTCTTCAAGTGCTTTGTCGGCTCTTAAGTCAGAAAATCCCGCAAAGTTTAAAAGATCAGTTTGTGTTGAATGCCAAAATGCATATCTGTCTGGATCTGGTGATGTTTCGTGTCCAATAAATAAAACGTCATATTCACCTTTTTTGCCTTTTTGTACTATTTCATCTAGATTTAGAAATTCTATTTGTATTTTCATCCCGAGTGTCTCTTCCCATGATTCTCTTAACAGTGATTCTATCTGTCTTCCATCATTATTATTTGGAAGTAGTATTGATAACTCTGTTATTTCTGATACTTGAGATGTTGTTAACTTTGCTTTTGGATTGTACGCAGATTTAAATAGTGCTCCTTTGCTTGCGAATGTTTCGCTTACTGGGCCCTTTGCGATATTTGTGTTTTCATAATAGTGCTTTTTTAGTTGTGATTCGATATTTAGTGCGCTTTCAAGGGTTTTTCTATTCTCAACTGGGGAAAGTGCTGGTTGTTCTGTATTAAAAAGAAGTACGAAATATCTTCCTATATATGTGATTCCTATTTTGTTTGCGCCAGTTAATGTTATATCTGAATTGCTTAAAAACGCGTTGATTTCACCAAGCTTATATGCTGTTTGTTGGTCGTTTTCGTTTTTGTAGAAACTTACGCTTATTCTGTTGTATTGTTTGTTTCCGGAAAAAGATTGAATTATGACTTTTTGTATTGAATCTCTTTCTTTTTGTATGAATAAGATTCGGTAGCTTGTTGACCCAGTTGGTTGTATTTTTGATTGATCTGAAAGGTGTGCGGGTTCTATTCCAAATGTAAGTATTGATGGAAGCATCGATGTTGGTGTTGATAGTTTTATTTGGACTTCCTTTTCTCCTGTTTTTTCGATTTCCATTTCGCCTATTAGTTTTTTATATAGTGAAAGTGTGTATATTATGTCGTTTGATGAGATTTGTGTTCCGTCTTGCCATTTTGCATCATCTTTTATTTTTAATTTGTATGTTGTAAGGTCGTCTGATACGCTCCAGTCCGAAAGAAGGTCCGTTTTTAGTTCGCCATCTTCGTATTTGAATAAGCTCCTAAATATAAGTTGTGATATTAGTTTTTCACTATCGCTTTTTGCATCGTGAGGTAGAAAGCTATTTGGTTGACCTATCATTCCAATTGAGATAGTTGATTGTGGAATTAATGTGGCAAGTGCCAGGATTATATTTAGTAAAAGAACTTTTATTGCTGAAAGAAGCATTCTTTTAATTTATTGCGTTAAAAAATTTGCAATGGATGCAATTACAAAGATTGTTCCGAATACTATCGTTAGATTATATACAACTTTTTCTGTACCTCTTCGCGTTCTATTTATATTTGAGGTTTTTGAGTAGATTCCCGATTCATGTTGCTGTATTAGCACTAGCGCAATTATGCCAATGGATGTAATCATTTGAATTGCGTTTAGTATGAATGATATTTGCATTTTTATAATAATATTTTACGAATTAGCCAGTTAATTATACCGATTGAAACTGAAGCTGCAATGAGTGTCCAAAACCATGATAAATATATTTCTGGAATAACTATTCCCATATAATTAAAACTAAAAAAGCCTTCTGAAATTGAAATGCCATCTACCAAGTAGACTGTTAGATAAATGACGAGTGCGTTTATGATCCAATTAAAAAGTCCAAGTGTAATAATATTAATCGGAAACGAAATTATTTTTAAAATTGGTTTAACAAAAACATTAACAAGTCCCAAAACAACAGCACCAATTCCTATAACCTGTAAATTGCCATCTACATTAAAACCATCAATAATATAAGCTGTGGCAAAAATCGCAACAGCATTAGCAACAATAGCCCGCAAAACATTCTTAATTCCAAACATATAAAACCATTCTATACAGGAAGAGCAAAGGATGCAAATTATTGACTTATTTTATTTCTCGGCAAAAAATTCTTCTTGGAAACTATTGATTTATCAATTTCTTTTTCTAATTGCTCTTTTGCAATTCCTGCAATTCGACCGCCTCGTTTTGCATCATTTTTAAGTTTTTCTACACCTTGTGAATCTTCTATTTTATGTATTTCTGTTGTTGATCTTTCTCCAAGCATAGTAAAAATGAGTTCGAAATCGTCCATATGATCTCGGAGATTTTCGCATTTTAAACCTTTGAGCTTTTTATATTCATTTGGAGTGATTCCAAAAGTAGCTTTAGAAATTTCTGAAGTTAAAATTTCGTAATCTTTTTGCTCTTGTGCTCCTCTTTTTTGCCATTCGTCGGTCAATTCTTCTCTTATAGCGATACCTCGGACTCTTTTTTCTATCCAATCCTCGGAGTAGCCTTTTAATTTATAAAGAACCCGTGTTTTTTTTGTTGCAAGTTCTGGGTTTTCTATTTCTTGAACTCTTTCAAAACCAACTTTTGCAAGCCATCTTTTAAATGGTTCTGCTTTTGGAGATGGAATTGATTGAATAATGCGAAAGATGCCTTCTGTATCGGCGCAATCTGTTTCTCGCATTTTTCCGTCTTCTGCTAGCAATTTGAACTGTCTACAAATTGTAGATGGTTCAAACTCTTCTTCACTTTGAGCTCTTGCCTTCATCGCTGTCCAGTAAACACTTGGTCTATCACTATCTGTTAATGCCTCAATAACATCAATAACGCTAAACCACCATTCATTTTCGTGAAGAATTTTTCTTATTTTTTTATCTTTAAACAAAGCAATTTTTGTCGTTTCCATGTACTGTATTATATCGAAAACACATTGAGATTTATAGATTTTAGGGGAACTATAAGATTACGCCAAAAGGCTTTTTCTGTGCAGTTTTCTGTAGTATGTGATTCCGAATCTGTGGGCTTCGTCGCGTCCTTTTTTTAGTATGTTTAGGGCAATGGAGGAAGCTTTTAGTTTTAGTATTTCGAATTCGCCATTTTGGTTTATGTATATAATTTCTTCTTCTCTTTTTGCAAGCCCGATTATTGGAAAGTTTTTTCCTGTAAGTTTTAGAGCTTCGATTGCGTATGATAGTTGACCTTTTCCGCCATCGACTACAATTAAGTTTGGATCTTCCCACTTTGGTTGATCTTCTTTTCTTGAAAATCTTCGAGTTAGCATTTCTTTCATCATCGCAAAATCATTTGGAGTATCTTTCGTCTGAATCTTAAAACGGCGATATTCGCTTTTATCTGGGGCGCCGCCAGTTGTGACTACCATAGCCCCAACGGCATTCTTGCCTTGAATATTTGAAATATCAAAAGTCTCGATTCTAAATGCGGCGGCGCTTATATTTGTGTCAAAGGAGATATCTGCCTTTTCTTGTAAGACTCGTATCAGCTCCGTCACCCCTTCTGTGTTTTTAATTTCTACTGTATTTGGAACTTCTATATATTCTCTAATATTTCCAATTTCTTGCGTTAAATAGTTATAACTTGCAACTTGATCACGCAAATATGCCGCTTTTTCAAACTCCAGATTTTTTGATGCTAATTTCATTTCATTTTCGATTGCATTAAAAAGTTTTTTTCTATCTCCGCTTAAATATTCTGAAATCTTTTTAACATTTTGATCATTTGTAATAGTTTGCAAATCTCCCTGACACGGAGCCGAGCAAAGTCCAATATGTCCGTATAAACATGGTCTTTTAGCATTTTTGTATCTATTAAATTTTGTTTGTGAACAATCCCTATATGGGAAAATTCTTCGCAATGTTTTTAGAATAATCGATATAGAAGTTGATTCTGGATAAGGTCCAAAATATTTATGCTTTCCTACAGAAACCTTTCTTGTCGTTCCGATTTTTTTTGGGCTTTCATTATCAATAACAATATATTTGTAAAACTTATCATCCTTCAAATTTATATTGTATGGAGGTTTATACCTTTTAATTAACTCCGATTCCAAAAGCAAAGCTTCAATTTCATTCTGAACTTCAATATGTTCAATGCTTTCAACTTTCGAAACAAGAGCAGAAGTTTTAGGATCTAACAAATCGGAATTTGCAAAATAACTTGAAACACGGCTTTTTAAATTAATTGCCTTGCCGACGTATAGTACTTTCTTTTTTGCATTTCGAAAAATATAAACTCCAGGAACTTCTGGAAGATTTTTATACATTTTTATTTTTTCTGCGTTACTCTTAACGCCTCGGCTGTGTATGATTTTTTGTCTTTCATTAATTCTTCTAGCGTTCCTTTAAACATTATTTCGCCACCGTATTTTCCGCCTTCGGGTCCAAGGTCAATTATATAGTCCGCATTTCTAATTACGTCTAAATTGTGTTCAATAACTAAAACTGTATTTCCGCGAAGAACTAATCTTTTTATTATGGCAATTAATCTTTCTAAATCTGCGAAATGAAGACCAGTTGTCGGTTCGTCTAAAATATAAAAAGTATTTCCTGTAGCTCTTTTTGAAAGTTCTGATGCTAATTTTATTCTTTGAGCTTCCCCACCGCTTAAAGTTGGTGCTGGTTGACCAAGTTTTAAATATCCAAGTCCGACATCACAAAGAGTTGAAAGCTTTTGAGCAATATTTGTATGATTTGCAAAAAACTCCATGGCCTCTTCGACTGTCATATCAAGGACTTCCGCAACATTTTTATTTCTAAATTCAACTTCTAAAGTTTCCCTGTTATATCTTTTTCCGCCACAAATTTCGCAATCAATATAAACATCTGGCATAAATTGCATTTCAATTTTAATTTGACCGTCGCCTTGGCAAGCTTCGCATCTTCCGCCTTTTACGTTAAAAGAAAATCTTCCTGGAGTGTAACCTCGAATTTTTGCAGCTTCAGACATCGCAAAAAGTGTACGCACATCATCAAAAACTTTTGTATAAGTTGCAGGATTACTTCTTGGAGTTCTTCCAATAGGCGTTTGATCAATATTTATAACTTTATCAATTTTATCAACGCCAATTATTCCATCATTTTTAGCCGGAGCCTCATCATTTTTAAGACCTAACTCTTGTCTTAACATTTTATTAATCGTTTCATTAACAAGTGTTGATTTTCCTGAACCAGAAACTCCAGTTACGCAAACAAACCTATGAAGTGGAATTTCGACATCAATATTTTTCAAATTATTTCCTGAACAGTTTAAAATTTTCAAAGTTTTGTTTTCTGATTCTTTTTTGTTACCTAAAATCTCCAAATCATCTTTTGTAAAATACTTCTTAATATCTATTTTCTTGCGACCTGATAAATAAGCCCCTGTTAAAGAGTTTTTATCTTTCATAATTTCTTCTGGTGTTCCCATCGCCGTTATTGTTCCACCAAGTTGTCCTGCACCTGGGCCAAAATCAATAATATAATCTGATTCAAGCATTGTCTGTTCGTCGTGTTCAACAACCAAAACAGAATTTCCCAAATCCCTTAAGTTCTTTAAAGTTTTAATCAACTTTGCATGATCTCTTGGATGAAGACCAATTGAAGGTTCATCTAAAACATACAAAATCCCTGAAAGCTTTGAGCCAACTTGAGATGCAAGACGAATTCTTTGAGCTTCTCCGCCTGCTAAAGTTGCTGAAGTTCTTGATATAGTCAAATAAGTTAAACCGACATCAATCAAAAACTCTAACCTTGCAACGATTTCTAAAATTATTGCTTTTGCAATTTCCGTTTCTTTTGAAGATATAGTTTTTGAAACTTCATTTATCCATTCAAGCGCTTCTTTTGTAGAAAAATCAGAAACATCAGCAATATTCTTTTTCATAATTGTCACACCAAGAGCGCTTTTATTTAACCTTGCACCAAGACATGTTGGACAATCTTCTTTAATCATGTACTTTTGAATTTCATTTCTTATATATTCGGAATCTGTTTCATGAAATCTACGCTCTAAATTTGGAATAACGCCTTCGAATTTAGCTTGCATTGGCATGCCTTTATGTCTTATATCAAACTTTTCATTACCTGTTCCATAAAAAAGAATTTTTAAATGTTCGTTTGCTAAATTTTTGACTGGACGATATAGATCAATGCCATAGTTTCTTGAAACGCTTTCGATTACAGATCTATTCCATGTATTTTTTTCCATAAGTGAAGCCCAAGGAATAATGCCTCCTTCTAAAACGCTTAAATCCTCAGCCATAATTGCTCGTTCTTCGATTCTTAATTTTGTTCCAAGACCTGTGCAATCTTCGCATGCACCGTGTGGAGAGTTAAAAGAAAAACTTCGTGGAGCAATTTCTGGCATAGCAATATTGCAAACTGGACATGCAAATTTTTCGCTATATAAATGATCTAACATTTTTGTAGGGAATTCTGGAAAATCAAAAGATGCATCAAGAACCTCGCTTACAATTACATATCCATTTGCCAAAGCCATAGCGCTTTCAACAGATTGTGATAGACGGCTCCTTGAATCTTCGGTAAGAACTAAACGGTCTACAAGAACCTCTATAGTGTGCTTATTTGTTTTGATTAAATTAATGTCGCTATCGAGTTCATAGATTTTGCCGTCGACTCTAACCTTTGAAAAACCTTGCTTTAATAAATTCACAAAAAGTTGTGAATATTCACCTTTTCTATCTTTGATAATTGGAGAAAGTACTAAAGCACGTTTTGGCTTTTTTGAAGTTTTTGAATCATCTAGTATTCCCGAAACAATTTGATCAATTGACATGTGTGAAATTTCACGCCCACAATTTGGACAATGAGGATGCCCAATTCGTGCAAAAAGTAATCTTAAATAATCATAGATTTCTGTAACGGTACCTACTGTTGATCTTGGATTGTGCGAGACAGTTTTTTGATCTATTGCGATTGCAGGTGATAAACCATCGATTGATTCGACTTCTGGCTTTTTCATGACACCCAAAAACTGTCTCGCATACGAAGATAAAGATTCCACATATCTTCTTTGACCTTCTGCATAAATTGTATCCATGGCTAAAGATGACTTTCCTGATCCAGAAACTCCTGTAAAAATTACAAGTTTATTTTTTGGAATACTTACTGAAATACCTTTTAAATTGTGTTCCTGTGCGTTTTTAACTACTATGAATTGGTCCATAATCCAAGAATTCTAGCACACTTTTCGGGTCTTGTTTGGTATGAAATTTGCCAGAACTTAGAAATCAGATAATTGTAAGGAAGTATCGATTCCCTCAAAATCAAGAGAGTCTAACTCTTGTTGCATTTGAGTTGTGTTATCGGAGTTTCCTACTGTATTTATTTGATCTATAACTTGGTCACTACCTATGCTTGTTTCAGCTGAAGGTGTTTCAGTAACCGGAGTTGTTGTGACAGGATTTTCTTCCACTACTGCAGGTTGAGTTTCAACAGTTGCTGTAGGAGCTGGATTTTCATTTTGCTTTGAAAAGACCAAAAAGTAATATGCTGCTGCCGTTCCTATTAAAACTACAACGCCAGCAATAATTGCGATTAATGAATAGTTCATTTTTGGTTTAACAATTTCATTATTTAAAGTATCAGCAAAATTTGTAGAATTTGACATTGGTGCTTGTTTTGCTGCGTTTGCGGTTTCTGCAGCAATATCGACACCCCCCGAAACAGTTTTATTTATGACTGAATTTTCAGGTTTAATATCCATAGGATCGACTGGCTCTTGTGGCATAACTGGTGCAACTGGTGTAGGGCTAATTTGATTTACTGCAACCCCTTCTGAAATGCTACTTGCTTGGTTTTGATTCTGATTTGTTGTTGTATCCATTTTTTACTTTAATGTCTGAACTAATTGTTTCATATCGCTACGAACGGCTTCGTATTGTGATTTTAAGGAGGTTGAAATATTTTTTATTTCAGTTAATGAAGAAGGAATTTCTTCTGGAGTTAAACTTTCTAGTTCATCAATTAATGTTTGAATACTTTCCTGTTGGCTTTGTATGTTCGCTAATTTTAATTCAATTGCGGTTAAAGAATCTTCGGCGCTTGAGACATCAAAACCTGCGGTCTTTTTTTCGGCTACAATTTTTGTAACCCTTTCTAACATTTTATACATTGCTTCTGAAATTGCATTAAATCTTGCACTTACCAAAAGACCTCTTTGCTTTATGTTTTCGAGTTTTTGCAATTTCATTTCATCGAAAGTTGCTTTAAGAGTTTCTCTGTTTTGCTTGAATTGTTCTTGTTTTAATTTAAGTTCTTCTATTTTTAAGGATCTTGCAGCTTTTTCAGTCTCTAATCTTTCTGATCTTTCTACCTTTTTAGCAACAATGTCGGCTTTTTTCTTATCTGTTCTTAATTTTAGTTCTTCTATTCTTCTAGCTTTTATGTCAGCTTTATTATCAAAGTTTGGAGTTGTTGTAGTCGTTGTTGTTATGTCAGAAACAGAAGTCTCTTCTGCTTTAACTACGGTTGTGTTTATAAAGAAAGCCAAACCTAAAATCGCGGTTGAAAAAAGATATTTTTTTAGCATTAATTGCATTCTAAATGGATTGCAAAAATAATGCAATCAAATTTATTTTTTCTTTAGTTCTCTTATTTTATCTCTAATTTGTGCGGCCAATTCGAACTCTAAAAGTTCAGCCGCTGACTTCATTTTTTGCTCTAAAGATTTAATAATTGATTTTTGTTTTGCATTTGTTTCTGTCTTAAATTCATATTGCTCAAGATTCAACATGTCAATTTTATTATTTTCTGAACCATCTTCGACAATTGTTTTTTCCATTATTCTTTCTCGTATTGGTTTTGAAATTGAACTTGGAGTTATATTATTTTCAATATTGTATTGTATTTGGATTTTTCTGCGGCGCGCCACTTCGTCTATCGCGCGTTTCATTGAGTCAGTGATTTTGTCTGCATACATGACGACTTCGCCCTGAACGTGGCGCGCCGCCCTTCCCATTGTCTGTATCAATGATGTATCGCTTCTTAAAAATCCTTCTTTATCAGCATCCAGAATTGCTACAAGAGAAACTTCTGGTAAGTCTAAACCTTCTCGAAGTAAGTTTATTCCGACTAGAACATCAAATTCACCTTTTCTTAAATTGTCCAAAATGTCGGACCTCTCTAGTGTAACGATATCGCTGTGAAGGTATGCAACTTTTAGACCTTTTCCGAGCAAGTAGTCAGAAAGTTCTTCGGCCATTCTTTTTGTTAATGTTGTAACTAAAACTCTTCCTTTCTTTTCTATTTTGTCTTTAATTCTTTTTTCTAGGTCTTGAATTTGTCCTTCTGATGGCAAAATTGTAATCTCTGGATCAATAAGCCCTGTCGGTCGAACAAGAAGTTCAACTACTTTTGATCTGCCGAGTTCCCATTCATTTGGCGTTGCTGATGTATAAACTGTTTGTCCCATGCGTCTTTCAAATTCATCAAATCTTAAAGGTCTATTATCAAGTGCAGATGGAAGCCTAAATCCGTAATCGATTAAAGTTTGTTTGCGCGCTTGGTCTCCGTTATACATTCCACGAACTTGTGGAATTGTTATATGTGATTCATCTACAAATAATGTGTAATCTTTTGGAAAAAAGTCGAGTAAAGAATATGGAGGAGAACCTTTTTCGCGTCCGTCAAAATATCTTGAGTAGTTTTCTATGCCTTTGCAGTATCCAATTTCTTTTATCATTTCAAGGTCGTAATTTGTACGTTGTGACAATCTGTAAGCTTCTATTTTTTTGCCCACACTTTCTAAAGCTTCGACTTGAATTTTTAGATCGTTTTTAATATCAATCATGGCTTTCTCGAAATTATCTTTTGGAGCAACATAATGTTTGGCTGGATAAATAATCATAAAGCCATTGTTTAGTGTGTTTCTTTTCAAGTAGTCTTCGCCTGCTTTTGTTACTGCTTCCTGGGCTTTTAGCTCTTCTTCTTTTAGAGTTTTTCCGGATACTGGATCAAAATGTTTTATTGATGTTATTTTGTCACCTAAAAATTCTATTCGTGAGGCAAAGTTCTGATATGAAGGATGAATATCTACTGTGTCGCCTTTTGCTCGGTATGTTCCACGTTTGAAATCAAAATCGCTTCTTTCGTAATAAAGTTGAATTAGTCTTTTTTGTAAATCTTCTATGCGAAGTTTCATACCAATTTTAAGTTCAATAATTTGTTTTTGATATTCAATTGGAGAACCTAAGTTATAAATGCACGATACCGACGCAACAACAATTACATCTTGCCTTGTTATAAGTGAAGCTGTTGCTGAAAGTCTAAGTCTATCTATTTCTTCATTTATGTCGGCGTCTTTTTCAATATATGTGTCGGTTGCTGGCATGTAGCTTTCTGGTTGATAGTAATCGTAGTAGCTAACAAAATATTCAACAGCATTTTCAGGAAAGAAATCTCTAAATTCTTGATAAAGTTGTCCTGCCAAAGTTTTGTTATGTGAAATTATGAGTGTCGGTTTTTGAATTTTATTTATTATATTTGCCGTTACAAAAGTTTTGCCGCTACCCGTTACACCAAGAAGAGTTTGGTGTTTGTTTTGGCCTTTTATGTTTTGCACAATTTCGTCAATAGCCGCATGTTGTGCACTTGTTGGTTTGTAATCAGACTTTAAATTAAACATTTTTTGCCTCTTGCCCTTTCGGGTAACTTTCGGTAGATTGGATACATTATGCCAGTATATCTATACCCACGTCAAAGAGAAATTTTTGAATATATAAAACAACATATTCAAAAAGTCGGAAGTTCCCCTACTTTAAAGCAAATTGCTGAAGCTATGGGCTTAAGCTCTTTAGCAACAGTTTCTGAACATTTAGATGCTTTAGAAAAAAAAGGAATTATAGAAAGAATTTTTGGTGAAGCTAAAGGTATTCGCGTTTTGGTTGAAACAAATGCAATTTATGATCCTGTGGAGTCTATCGAAGTTCCAATTGTTGGATATATTGCAGCAGGTCAACCAATCGAAGCTATAGAAGATACTTCTCGTACTATAAGTATTCCTGCTGATTATGTAAGTAAATCTAAAAGAACATTTGTTTTGCAGGTTGTTGGCGATTCTATGATTGATGCTCATATTATGGATGGCGATCAGGTTATCTGTGAACAAGTCAGCAGTGTAGAAAATGGCGAGATTGTTGTTGCTATCGTTGACGGCGAATTCGCAACATTAAAAAGATTTTATAAAGAAGCCACAAGAATAAGACTTCAACCAGAAAATCCAGCTATGGATCCAATTTATGCTGAAAATGTCGAGATCAAAGGTCGAGTAATTGGCGTTATCAGAAAGTATTAAACTCCTTTTGTAATGGATATTCAACTTTCAAATGAATTTACAAATGCAATTAATCTTATAGAAACTTCTGGCAAGAATATTTTTATTACAGGAAACGCAGGTACAGGAAAATCTACACTACTTAATTATTTTACAAAAGTTACCCAAAGAAACTATGCAGTTTTAGCACCAACTGGTGTTGCTGCCTTAAATGTGTCGGGCCAAACTATTCATTCATTTTTTGGATTTAAGCCGGATATTACAATCAACTCGGTCAAAAAAGTTCGTGATGCTTCAATTTTTGAAAATTTAGAGCTTTTAGTAATAGATGAGATTTCTATGGTTCGCGCTGATTTGTTTGATTGCATAGAAAAAGCGCTTCGCATAAACCGAAAAAGTAATTTGCCTTTTGGTGGAGTTCAAATTGTAGTTATTGGAGATCTAAATCAATTGCCTCCGGTTGTAACTCGCGATGAGGAGCATATTTTTTCAGGTGATCCTGGTTCTTTGTATGATTCGCCTTACTTTTTTTCATCAGAAGCTTTTAAGTCTATGCGTTTTGAGGTCGTGGTTTTGACAAAAATTTATAGGCAAAGTGATGAAAACTTTTTAGCACTTTTAAATGCAGTTCGTAATAATATTTTGTCAGAACAAGATATTTATGCACTTAATGCTAGAGTTGACCCTGAATATATTCCAGATCCTCAAGATTTTACAATTCATTTAACAACGACAAATCGAAGGGCAAGTGAGCTAAATGAATTTCAGCTTTCAAAAGTGCGAGGGGAAGTTTTTAATTTTAAAGGTTCTATTGTTGGAAGTTTTGACACAAGACAGCTTCCTGTTGAAGAAAATATAGCTTTAAAAATTGGGGCACAAATTATGATGCTAAATAATGATCGTGAAAGAAGATGGGTTAATGGAAGTTTAGGGAAAATTACAAACATAAATAAAGAAGAAGATTTCGAGGATATCATAGAAGTCTTGCTTGATAATGGCGAAGTTGTTGAGGTAAATTCACATACTTGGGATATTTTTAGATATGAATTTGATAAAAGCGCGAATAAACTTATAGCAAGTGTTGTTGGTTCATATACGCAATATCCAATGAAACTTGCCTGGGCGGTTACAATTCACAAAAGCCAAGGAAAAACATTTGATCGGGTTGTAATCGACACCGACCGTGGAATATTTGCACACGGACAACTTTATGTAGCCCTAAGCAGATGCAGAACTTTAGATGGAATAATCTTAAGAAAGCAAATAACAAAACACGACTTAATAACGGATAATAGAATAGCAAAATTTATCGGGCAGGAGGTATTTTAAGATTTGACCCATTCACCTGTTCTTAAATACTCATTTGCGTCGTCCGAATCAGTTTGAGTTACCCTTGCTGTATTTTGTTGCTGTAGATCAAGTTGTGTTTCAAGTAATCTTGATAGTATCACACGTGCCTGACCCTCCATCTCTTTTACTGATAGGCTTGGTTCTTTTTCTTCGTATTCTTCATTATTGCTTGTTATATTTTCTGACATAATTTTAATCGTCTCTTGTAATAAAAAATTAAATACTTTTTATCCATTTTGATAATGTTCTTCTCTCATTTGGTATCCACCTGACTTATGCGGGTCAGATAAAACTCCATAAATAATATGTACCATATTGTGTGGGGCTTGCAACACCATCTTGGTATATGTATTTTGGTTTTTGTTTGGTTTGCTCTACAGCTTGGGCCTCTTGTGCTTGTTGAGCTGCGATTTCGTATGCCTTGTCATCGGATTCTGGACATTCGTATCTGTTTTCCATAATAAATCACCTCCTAGAAATGTCTGAACTAGGACTTGCTCGTTCACGGGTTTACCGTTTTTGTGCCTTTATTCTAGCAGATGGGTCAAGTTTATCCCATATATGAATAGTCTGTTGATTGATCTTGTGCAGGCAACGAATAGTTTTTTTGCGCCCTGTGGGGTTTTTGGAAATATTTTTTCGTTTGGATCGATTATGAATACGGTATCGAATTCAAGGCCTTTGACTAGTGATTGTGGAATTAAATAAATGCCGGAGCTATTAAAATCCTCGAATTTTTCATCGACAATTACGTAGTTTATGTTAAGTGATTTTAGTAAATGTGCCGTGTCGTCGAATTGGTTTGGATTTGGTTCGATTATTCCAATTGATCTTTGATTGCCGTCTTTATTTATATTTTCGATATCTTGTGAAATTTGGGAAAGGAGGTCGATTTTATTTTTGAAATTTGCTATTTTTGGAGTTTCACCTTCTCTTCTAAATGGTTCCGGAAGGTGCTTGAAAGTCGGAAATTTTTGCAAAATGGATTTTGCATGTGTAATTATTTGTTTTGTTGTCCTATAGCTGATTTTTATTTCATGGTATGAGATGTCGTCTTTTGCAAAAATTTCCTCAAGATCAGTCCAGTCTTTTAGTCCCATTTCGTCTTCTGTTGATTGGTTTAAATCACCTAAGATTGTAATTCCAAGTCCTTCTGATAAATTTTGTATCGCTAGATAATTTATTAAAGATAAATCCTGACCTTCATCTACTATTACTTGTTTATATTTTATTTGTTCAAGTCCATATAATTTATCTATCAAAAGATATATTATGCTTAGCTCATCAATATCGATGTTTTTCTTGTCAAATTTTTCAAGACCAACAAATTCGTCATAGATTTCAACCGGCTTGAATGCTTTTAGCATTTTGCTTAGTTCTTTTTCTGCAAGTTCTAGTTGACCAATTTTTCTTGCAATTATTAGATTGCTTTTGCCAAAACTTTCGTTTAGTTCTTTAATTTCATTTTTAATGTCTTCGTTGATTGATTTTAATTGATAGAATGCTGGTCTTTGTTGCATTCGAAATATTTGTCTTTCTATATTGAATTCTTCATAATATTTCTTTGTTTTTAATTCGGCGTGTATTTTTTCCTTATACATGTTAGCAAACTTTGCCATTTTTTTATTTATTTCGTTAATATTTGTACCTGCCCAATTTCCATTTCTTTTTTTTGTAAAATTTGCGTCATGAAAATCAAGTTTGTTCGATTTGAATATTTCAATTATTTGTCCTGGTAATGTGTTTCTTGTTAAGGAATAAATTTCTAATTCTGGAAGTGTTTTGGCTACGTAATTAACTAGAACTTTTGACGATGACAAAAGAAGTGTGTTGTCTTCGCGAATTTCATCTTTGAATGTGTAAAAAAGATAAGAAATTCTGTGAATTGCGACTGTTGTTTTTCCGCTTCCGGCGGTTCCTTGAATTACGTTTAGTTTGTATGGATTTGATCTTATTATTTCGTTTTGGCCTTTCTGAATTGTTTTTATGATGTCTTCTAAAATTCCGCCAGTTTTCTTTTTTATTGCTTCTGATAAAAGATCGACGCGAAGGTTATTATCGTAAATACCAGATATTTTTTGGTTAACGATATCTATGTTGCGCCTTAAATTCAGATCTCCGTGAATTATTTTGTGGTCAATTTTCCAAGGCTGATATTTAACTGGAACATCAAATTCGTATTTTGCGTTTTTTTGAGGTTCTTGATAATTGTAATAAAGCGATGAAATTGGAGCTCTCCAATCGGATATTCTGTGCGTCGCATCCTTTGGTAAAAATGAATGTTTGCCAATATAAATTATATATGGGGTGGTTGATCCTTCCATGTCAAAATCGATTCGAGCAAAGTACGGTGTGTTTATTTGCGCTTCCATTCGTTCGATGTAATTTCGTTTGAAAATGTAGTCGCGGTTTTGCATTGTCTTATTTGCGAGTTTTATGATTTCTACAGCTTCGTCTTGTTTTGCTTCTTCTGATGCTTCTTTTAATCGTTTTGAATAGTCGTCCTCGATGCTTTTTATGTCAGCTTTGATTGATGCGAATTCATCTTTAAGGATTTCGAGAATCTTGTTTAAGTGTTTGTTTTCGATTTCTTGAATTGTGCTCATGTAATCAATGATTCTAGCATACTCCCTGTGATAGAATGCGATTATGAAAAATACATTAATTGAGGAAATCGTAAAGCTTCGCGAGTCGGGATTATTGTCAGAAGCGCTTTCTAAAGTGAACGATTTATTAACAGTTCATGAAAAAAATAATGATAAGAAAGGTTTGGTCGAAGCTTTGGGCCATAAACGTTTGGTTTTAAATCATATAGCCGAAGCAAAAATCTCAAAGGTCGAAAAAGAACCAATAGTTAAAGAAATGTTAGAGGTTGCAGGAAACGCAATTGCAATAGCAGAAAAAGAATTTTCTAGCGACAAAGCGATGCGTGCACTTTTAAACATGCACCTTGCCGATGCATTGATTTCTTATAGCGAACATTCAAAAACTCAAAATAAAAATGATATTTTGCAAAATGCACTGGAGATTGTAACAAAATCTATTAATGACCTTGGTGGGTCACAAGCTTATAAGTCATGGGGATTAAATAAACAAGCACAAATTCATCATTTGTTAAATGAAACTCATAATGCAATTGATACACTCAAAAAAGCTGAGCAAGCTATATATGAAGGTTATGAGGAGGAAATGAAAAACCAAAAAGATGGAAGTATGAAAATCAAAACATGGTTAACAGGACTTTGGTTAACCTATGCAAAAATAGCAAAAGACACGGGTAAAAAAGAAATTGCTGAACTATACGCAAACGCTGTAAAAAATTTACCGGACCCAGAAAAAACATTGGTACTTCGCAAAAAACAGGCGGAGAGACTACTTCAAGAATAATTAAAATAACTATGGGACCTTATGCGTCCTTTGGCCTACGTAAAAAAATCATGGTGCCACCCAGTGGGACTCCATTGGCCACTGAGTGTGACTTGGATGTGGTGCGAGTGGAACTTGAATGGGCGAAGTATAAATTGGGAGTGCCGAGTTTGTTGTATAATATTTAAAATTTTAGTGAAGGTAGGTGATTATTTTATGCCAACTGTTTATCAAAAAAATCTAAGAATGGTCAAGAAAATTTATGCGGATGATACAGAAGTTGTGGATGAGGGAGTAGATTATACGGGAGATGCTGAATTAATAGCCCAATATGTTGAGGCAAAACTAAACGGAATGAGTGAAGCAGAATTTGCTGAACAATTTCCTGTAATTACAGAAAGATTGACTGATCCAGGTTTTACTGAATTAGTAAGTGAGGTTGAGCATGCTTTAATAAATAAAGATAATGATGAAGCTGATATTGAGATTCCGAAATTTGCGTAAATAAAAGTTCGCAAACATTAGGTTTTATTCTTTGTGTCCTGCCTGTTTGTTCTTCCCTATTATCTTCCACGCCACAAATCCAAAGGCTCCGGCTGAGGTTTCGTGTTTTGCTGTTAGTTTTTATTAATTCTTGTAAGCAAGTAGGCTTTTGTTTGCGAGTCGATTGAACCTATTGTGTTTATTACTATTATTGAATAATTATTGTATTTGTCTGGATTTAGCGTTTCGTATATAGATTGAACATTTGCAGATTTAGTGTTGTATAAATCTGTAATGACTTTGTTTGTGGGGCTCTTTAGAGATACTATATATCCTTGTGTAGATTGGACATTTTTACCATCATAATAGTAAATATCCGATGATGTAACTATATAGCCTTCCGACTTTGCATCTTCTGTTAAGGAATCTTTTAAAACATCGATACGTGATTCAAGGCTAGTGTCGATACCAGAACCTTCGACCAGGCCTTTTTCTTGTTTTAAAAGTTGAAGAAGATCATCTTTATCATTGGAACTTTCAACAGAATTATAAACTGTGGAAAATTTTTTGAATTGTTTGTTTTCACTGATTTTTGATGCACTAAAATAACCCAATAAAATCAGTAACAGAATCCCTATTAATAGTGATATAAGTTTAGGACTAAAACTAATATTTATATCGTCGGAGTTTGTCATGATATCTTCTTATTTGGTCTCCATTTTTGAAGACATAATACTAAGGTTAACCATTATATTTAAAAGAAAACAAGCAATAACAATGCTTCCTAAGAAAAACATTATAACTCCGAGTCCTCTTTGAATTTCTTCAGAGAATAAGTCCCATTCAAAAAGTAAATCAGCAAAGGCAAACGAAGCAAAAAAGATCATCAATACAATAGTTATAAAACCAGTTGATATAGTTACTCCTTCGAGCTTCCTTTTGTTAATTTTCATAATAGACTGATTTTAGCATTTTAAAGGCAGTGGTCAACTTTTCTTCCCTATTATCTTCCAGGTGATAAATCCGATAGGTAAGGTCGCGGATACGTTCAATCCGAGGTTGTTGTTTGTTTATCCGTTGTATAGAATTTGTGTTACAACAGCGTTGTTTCCGTCGTGGTTTCCTTTTTTCATGCCTTCTTCGTTTAGTATTGCCTCGACTGAGATAGAAAAGTATTCATCTTTAACCTCTTTTGGGGTGAATGTATCTGAACCTTCAGGACAGAGTTGTTCAACGACATGCGTCTCCGGAACATCTTGCATGTATGCAGTATAAGAAACGGCTTTTAAAACTTTAGATTTTGCATAATCTCTAATTTGATCTTCCAATGCTGGAATGCCGTGTGTATTAAGCGTTGCTGTTAATGTCGCGATTTCGTTATCAATGAAAGTTTTAACAACTGGCAATGTGTATGATTCCCATTCCCTGTATTTAGTTTCGTTTGTACTAATTTGCATTTTTCTTTTTTATTATCTTCCATGCCACAAATCCAAAGGCGCCGGCGGCGATTGCGTAGATGACAAGGTGTTCGTATTTGCCTATGAATTCTGAAACGGCGTTCCAGTTTTCGCCAAGTGCGAATCCTGCGTATGTGAGTATTAGGCTCCAGATGAATGTTCCAAAGAATGTGAATGCGCTAAATTTGAAGATGTTCATTTTTACAAATCCGGCTGGAACTGATATTACAGTTCTTCCAAGTGGAACGACTCTGAATATAAGAACTGTCCAGGCTCCATATTTTTCAAACCATCCTTCAGCTTTTTCAAGATCGGAAAGCGAAATAAAAACGTATTTGCCATATTTTTCGACGAATTGTCTTGTCTTAGGACCGTTAAATTTTGATCCAAGATAATAAAGGACAAGAGCTGCGGCAAGTGATCCAACTGCTCCTGAAAGTGAAATTAACCAAATGTTCATTTTCCCTTGTGATGCCAAAAATCCAGCCCATGGAAAAACAAATTCTGAAGGAATAGGAGCAATAATATTTTCAATAAAAGTGACGACGATAATTCCCCAATATCCGAAGCGGACGATCCAGTCTGAAATTAATGCAATAAATGGTGAGAAAAGTTCAGATAGCATGATAAAATTCATAATATCATATGTCTACTTTATACGTAATACCTACTCCAATCGGAAATATAGGCGATATCACAATTAGAGCTATTGAGGTTTTAAAAAAGCTTGAAGTGTTGCTATCGGAAGATACGCGCATGACATTAAAACTTCTTGGACTTTTAGAAATTGATGCAAAAAACAAACGACTAATAAAATACTTTGATCATAACGAAATGAATAAAGTTTCAGAAATTACAGGAATGCTTGATTCGGGAGTTGATATTGGAATCGTTTCTGACGCGGGAACTCCTGTTATAAATGATCCTGGATATAAACTTATAAAAGCAGTGCGCAAAACTTCTCATAAAATCGAAGTTTTGCCCGGCGCAACCTCTATTACAACTGCCCTTGTTGCATCAGGTTTAGCTCCTGATAAATTTTCGTTTATCGGATACTTGCCAAGAAAAACTGGTGAACTAACTCGACTTTTAAACTCGATAAAAGAAGCAAATTCCTTGATAAAAGCAACCTACATAGCATTTGAATCGCCATTTAGACTTGCAAAATCAATTGAGGTCATGCAAGATGTCTACGGCGATGAAGCAGAAATCGCGATTTGCAAAGAGCTTACAAAAATGCACGAAGAAGTTCATACTGGATCTGCAACGGAGCTTTTGGAAATCTTAAAAACAGACAAATACGCGACAAAAGGCGAAATCGTAATTTTAATTAATTTAAACAACAAAAATGGATGAAGAAATTCTTGCCCAAATAAAAAAAGCTGCCGAAGATTCATTAAAAAATCCGGGAAAAACAATTGGACCCTTGCCAAAAGACAAAGTTGGTCCTGGCGATAACTTTATAGTGGTTTTTAGACATGGCGAATCAGAAGACAACGTAAATCGAATATTCTCGGGCTGGCGCGACGAAACGGATATTACTGAAGTTGGTGTTAAGCAAGCCGAGGCATTAAGGCCTGAATTAAACAAACTTGATATAAATGTCGTTATTACATCGGATCAAGTTAGATCAAAACATACCGCGAAGATCGCGTTTGCTACACATCCTAAATTAGAGGACATTAAATGGGAAATTGACTGGCGCATAAAAGAACGAAATTATGGAGACCTAAACGGAAAAAGCAAAGAAGAAGCAATGGCAATGAACCCTACCGAAGCAATAAAATGGCGACGTGGATATGAGACGGCTCCCCCAGGTGGAGAAAGCATTAAAATGGTTGAGATGCGAGTCTGGCCATTTTTGGATGAACTTGTCGCGCGAGTAAAAGCTGAAAAAATAAATGTGGTGCTGTCTGCAAGTGGAAATTCCATGCGTGCAATAAGACAGTACTTTGAACCTATGACTATTCTTCAGGAGATGACGGTTGAGAACCCATTGGGGACGGACTTTGCGCTGTATAGGGTGTAGCTTGCGGGCCTGGCCCTTCAGGGCCTAGGCCGTTTGAGGGTTGGCCTCCGTATATTGGATTAGTCCCGTGATTTAGAGCATCAAATCCTATAAAGGAAGTCCGGTGTGGCCTTCGTGGACCCATTTTATCGTCATCAGGTCTATTTCTATACCCTGCACCATTGCAGTATCTTGTTTCTGTCCATTTCTGGCTCCAGCCGGTTTCGTCTAGCTCTTGTCTTTGGTCTGGATTCTGAGTTTTTTCTGCAGGCACTTCTATAAATTCCATAGCTTATGATTTTATCATAGTGGCTCATCCGGGCCTGGCCCTTCAAGGCCTAGGCCGTACTGGGGTTGGCCCGAGGAGTAGCGCTCTATTCTGCGATGATCGGTCGTGGTATCGATTAGATAGCCCCTTTTTATCCATTTCGGAAATTCGCCTGTTAAATAATATTTCAGCGATGTATGAGGATATTCGATTGCGTGTTGTACTAGTTTTGCTTTATATGGATTTAGGTGAATGTATCTAGAAGTTATTATCAGTTGATTATCTGACTTTATATTGATTGCACGATAGCTGCCTTCTATTAGAGGGCCTCGCCTCTTGTATTTTTGATTATAGTAGATTGAATATAAAGTCAGAATCCGTCTCATTAAATTTGTAATGCCATATTTTTTTATATTTTTACATAGTAGGTGAAAATGATTTGGCATAATGGCAAAGGCTTCTAGTTCAATTTCTTTCGCAACTGAATTGGTGGAGGTTAATAATGCTCCCCATTTAGTTGAGCGCTTTTCTATGAAATTTGGAGTCAAATATTTTTCAAGAAGATAGAGAAAATATTTGTAATCTTGTGGAGATTTATACATCACCATTTTATTTATACCTCGAGCATATAAATGGTAGTAAGTATCTGCAATGAATGTTTTGGTTTTATTCTTATACGGCATATAAGAATGCTAGCAAATGGAAATAACAGAACTTTAAACTTTTGATGAACTTAGGGACGAGGGTGTGTGAGGCCAGGCCCGCGAGGGCCTGGCCCGTGGACTAGCCTATGATCTCTGTCAGCCTGTTGTATTTCGCGACGCGTTCGCCTCTTGCTGGAGCGCCGAATTTTACAAATTCGGCGCCAGATCCTATCGCCAGATCTGCTATAAAGTCGTCGTTTGTGTCAGTTCCGCGGTGAGATATCACCACTTTCCATGTACTATTTTGTGCCATTTTTATGACCTGCAATGTTTCTGATACTGTCCCGATTTGGTTCGGCTTAACAACTATTGCGTTTCCTACTTCCCGCGCGATAGCTTTTTCAAGTATGGCTGGATTTGTAGTTGTTAGATCATCAGTTACTATCATTAGTTTATTTTTCATGTTGGAAAGTTTTTCTCTTGCGAATAATTCCCAATTTGCCCAGTCATCTTCGCCATATTGATCTTCGATCGACTCGACCGGATAGTTCCCTAATATAACGTCGTAATCTGGAAGCTCCCAGCCGGCTTCACTAAAAGATGACGCCGCAATATCCAAAGCTATTTTTTCACCATGCAGATATCCATTTAATAAAGATAGAATCTGTTCGTTGTCATAGCCATCAGGTGAAAAAGCTCCTTCTGCTCCGACGTTTGTGGATTGTCCAAGTTTATGAAGTTCGTTTTTAACGGATTTATAAATTTCAACTCCTCTATCTATTGTTTCAACGATTGCCATAAATTCTTGAATTGTTGCGCCTCCAGATCCATGAAGTCCGCCTTCTAAAATTAGCATCATCATTCGTGGCATAAAAAATTTGGCTTCCGACAAAAGTTTTTCTGGATTATGAATGTTGTGAATATACTGATATGTTTCTAGGCCTTCGGCTTTTGCACACGCTTTGCAAAATGCGACAGACAAAGAAAGCATAGTATTTCCGCCTAAATTTGATTTGTCAGAAGTTCCATCAAGTTCAATCAAAAATGAATCAAACTCTTTTTGCGAATCAAATTCGCGCGAAGTCAATTTTTCTGAAATCTCCCCTACCCTTTTTGCGGATTCAATCGGCTCGATAGATGTGACTTCACTTTTGCCCTTGGAAATTCCTCCAGGAACAGAAGCAACGCCAAAACTTCCATCAGAAAGCGTAACCTTTGTTTCGATAGTCTTTGCCCCAGCTGAATTCAAAATAACACGTGTTTTAATAGAATTAATCTTCATGAAGGGAGTATAGCATTTAGGAATCTTCTATTTGCTTATCACAAACAAAGGTTGCAAGGTCAAGGATATTTCCCATAATGCTAATTGGATCTATTATTTCGTGGTTTGCTTCAATCTGTATGGTTAACGGGTATGTATTTATATCGCAACCTTCTGCTTTAACTCTGGTTACCTTGTTTGATCCTAAATCTTTTGTATCAATATAAAATGCCCTTAAATTTTGTTGTCTATATTCATACATAAAATGAATTTTTAGTTCTCGATT
Organism: candidate division WWE3 bacterium; assembly: GCA_943354835.1. Classification (GTDB taxonomy): domain Bacteria; phylum Patescibacteriota; class WWE3; order 2-01-FULL-39-13; family 2-01-FULL-39-13. Next base: position 37,769 of record CALRDH010000002.1, read on the forward strand.
TCCTTTTAGCTTAGTTTGCAATGATCCAAAGATCATACCTTCATATAACATAATTTTGTTCGGATCTTCTGAAAAATAACCAAAATGAATTTCACACATATCTTGCATTGTGTGGATGAATGAGCAAAAAGGATTGGATAATATGTCTGTTTCCTTCATTGATGGTCGATAGTGGGAATAAAATTGTAAACCTGTGTCGTCAGTTGCCCACTCCAAGATCTTCAGAAAACTAGGTTTGGATTCTGGAATTGGTTCAGTACTATTCGGCAAGTCAATCTCTAAATCAGCTAGTTGTTCATTCCAAAAATCAGCGTTGCTCATTTTGTGAAAAAGAATATTCCGTTGACAATGAAATAAACTTAAGTATCTGAAAGAAAGTATCTGCAGGATTTTTTAGTTGTATAGTGCTACTTAATTTCATTGATTCTTTAATCTGCGTTGTGCTAAAACCTTCTCCTGAAATTTCACAAAACTCTGTTTCATCGCGATTAGTCATTAAAATTTTAAACCCTCTGATTTGGCCATAATGTGAATCCGCGATTATGAAAGTGGTTGATGATATTAATTCTTCAATATTATTGTCAATCTCTCCATATAATACTTCACCTTTTTTAGCTTTTATTGTTGGATCGCTATCGTTAATTTTTTTTAACAAAATTGCAAGTTCATGTAAGTAGAAAATTGCAGGATCGAAAATTTCTTCGGACTTTGTGCTAAATATAATTGGAGCTATATAGACAAACTCATATTCGGGTATTGTTATGTCACGTTCGAGAAGTCTTTGATTAATTTCGTTTAGCGTCGAGATCCTACTCTCTATTAACCACCTTGATGTAATTGTATCTGGAATCGGCGGAAGATTTAAATTTAGTTCCGTTTCTATATATTCAGCAAATACGCTATTCTTTTGGCTCATTTCATCTCCTTTTGACTTTTACTTTTTGTTTTTATGTATCCAAGCATTTCGAATATTTCACTTTGAATCGTCGTTTTGCTGGAGCATATATCATCCGTTATAGGTCTATGAAGTGCTAGGTAATTCGTCGATATATCAACGACAAGGAGTCTGTTTTGGCCTTTTTGCATTTTGTATATGTAAAAGGTTTTGATTTTGGAATTTTCATCCACAAGTGCTATCAATGTATATTTTTTATCATCACCAACATATTCTTTTTGGAATTTGGTAATTTTATTTCCTTCAGAATCAATATCTATTATCGGGATCAACTCACTATTTCTGATTTCCTCTTTAAGTAAGGAAGTTACTTTGATCACTGCGGTGCTTATAGGATCCATGTGCTTTGCTTCTTGAATTCTTAATCCTTGTGAAAATATTTGAAGTGGCACATTTGCAAAATCTGCTTTCAAATAGATATCTCCATCAGGAGCCGATTCTGAATTCATATATTCCGCGTACTCTATAGGAAATTTATATTCTAGAAATGTTTCGTGATTATAAGAATACAGTACAGGGATTTCAAGTTCGTCACTTTCAATGTAGTCAATTATTGGATTTGTCATATTATCTCGTATGAAATTTGCGTGATTTTAGCTTACTATGGGACTTCGGTCAATAAGTTTTATGTGGTTTTTCTACGACTTCCTTGCTTTTTCGAATTCGGCTTCGGATATGATTTTTCTTGTTAGATATGCAACGTCTGGTGAAACAGATACAGATGTTACGCCCCATTTGACTAGGCTTCGTGTTAGATCAGGAAATCTTGATGGAGCTTGTCCGCATATGGAAGCTTTTATGTTTCTTCTTTTTGCTGTTGTTATTGCTTTTTCCAGAGCCCATAAAACTGCAGGGTTTCTTTCGTCGTATATTCCAGCGACTTTTTCGTTGTCGCGGTCGACACCTAGTATTAACATTGTTAGATCGTTTGAGCCTATGGAAATTCCATCGATTCCAACATCAATGAAGTCGTCTAAAAGAATAACGGCAGATGGAATTTCCACCATAAGATAAAGTTCAAAACTTCCTTTTCTGGTTAGGCCAAATGTTGTTAATAATTTTTTAACGTCTATTAATTCTTTTGTTGTTCTTACAAATGGAAGCATCAAATGTAAATTCTTATATCCCATTTTGTTTCGTATGATTTTGATTGCCTCGACTTCCATTTTAAAAACTTCGTCATCGACAAGGTATCGGCAAACTCCTCTAAATCCAATCATTGGATTATTTTCTTCTCCTTCAAATTCGGCTCCACCTTTTAGAGATTTATATTCATTTGTTTTAAAATCGGTTGCTCTGTAAATGACAGGTCTTCCTTCAAAACTTTCGACAAAAATTTTTAAGCCTTCAACGAGTTTATCTATAAAAACTTTTTGCTTTTTTTCTTGAATAAATTTGCGAGGATGCTTCCCTATTCCTGCAATCATAAATTCAGCGCGTAAAAGTCCAATTCCATCAACTCCCATAAGACCAACTTTGTGAGCTAATTCTGGTTCTCCAAGATTTATATAAACCTTTGTTGCTGTTTTTGCATTTTTATATTCCGAATAATCTAATTCTGGTTTAATCGTTCTTAAAACCTCGGCATAATCTCCAGAATAAACTTGGCCGTTATATCCATTTATAGTAATCGTTTCGCCGTCTTTTAGAATTGAAGTTGCAAGACGCGTTCCAACAACTGCAGGAATTCCAAGCTCTCTTGAAACAATAGCTGCGTGTGAAGTCACTCCGCCTTCATCTGTAACAATTGCTGATGCTTTTCTCATTGCAGGAACAAAATCTGGATTTGTCATTTCGGTTACTAAAATATTGCCTTGTTTTATTTTTGAAATTTCTGCAGCACTATGAATTATTGTTACTTTTCCACTTGCGTATCCAGGTGAGGCTGCTGACCCTTCCAAAATAACATCCTGAACCGGAATTTTAGAAGTAATATCGACATTAACTGTTTCTAGCTTTTTGCCGATTGTTGTTACTGGTCTTGTCTGAACAATATATAACTTTTTATTATAAAGTCCCCATTCTATGTCTTGAGGTCTTCCATAATGATCTTCAAGAAGGCTTCCGATATGAGCAAGTTTAATTATGTAGGAATCATCAAGCTTTTGCTTTTTTTGATACTGACGTGAAATTGTAATACGTCCTTTTTGAGTTAATTGCCAAGTTTGAGGAATAATATATTTGTCTTCAATTTTGTAACCATTTTTTGAAACAAAATATTGGTCTGGTGTAAGTTCGCCTGAAACGATTGGTTGGCCAAGTCCAAAGGCTGCTTCTATTGAAATCTGATCTCTATTATTAGTGAGCGGATTTATAGTGAACATGATTCCAGAAACCTCGCTTTGAATCATAAGTTGAACAGGAACAGCAATTCCTATTTTGAAGTGATCGAATCCTTGGCGCGCGCGATAGTATATCGCGCGCGCCCCAAACAAAGAAGCCCAACACATTTTGGTCGATTTAATTACGTCTCTGTATCCAGAAATGTTTAAGTATGTTTCTTGTTGTCCTGCAAAGCTTGCTTCTGGCAAATCTTCGGCTGTTGCTGATGACCTGACTGCAACTTGTTTGTCTGTTGTTCCGCAAAGCCCGTGGTACATATTTTTGATTTCATCTTGGACTTCTTGTGGAATTTGTTCTTTTAAAATCAGTTTTATTATGTTGTCAGAAGCCAATTGTAATTTTTTTGAGTTTTCAACATCAAGATCTTTAAGTTCATCTAATATTTTGGTTTTTAATCCTGTTATTTCTATAAAGTGATAGTAAGCCTCTGAAGTTACAACAAATCCATTTGGGACAGGGATTTTGGCATTATACATTTCGCCTAAATTAGCGCCTTTTCCACCTGCTAAGGCTATGTCCTTTTTTGAAATTTGTGAAAATGAAAGAGTAAAAACTTTGCCATTTGCAGGTTTAGGCATAAACTTATATTATCGTTTTTATTGACTTTTTCAAGACTAAATAATGTTCCTTCATTTCTGATATTGATATCCTCGAGTTTATTTCGTGGGCTAAAATATTTCTTGCTTTGTGGGCGTTCCAGATTTTTTGATATTCTCCAGGTTTGTAGTAGTCTTTTGCGTTTTTTAATCTTTCTCCAAGTGTTTGTCCTCGTATGCCTTTTTTCTTAAATGCGTAGTCTAAAACTTTATCAATTTCCATAAGAAGACTTTTCCATTCGAGTGGATTTTGTGAATTTTCACTTTGAGCAAGTTGGTTTAATTTTGTAGTGATTTCTAGTTTCCATGTTTTTGAGGTGCCACCTATTTTGAATTTTATATAAACGATTGCGACAAGAATTATTGCAAGCAAAGCATATATTATGTATTGATTCATAGTTTAAATATATCATGCTACTATTTGAATATGCAGTTATTCTTTTTGAATATGCTTCCGTATTTGTTTTTGATTGCAGGATTTTTACTTCTTATTAAGAGCGCTGACTTACTTGTTGATGGCGGAATTTCATTAGCTAAAAAATATAAGATCCCAAGCATTATTATAGGAATGACTATCGTTGCGTTTGGGACTTCTGCTCCAGAGTTTGTTGTAAGTGTAATTGCAAGTATTAATGGAAATGGACCTTTGGCATTTGGAAATATTATAGGTAGTAATGTTACAAATATTCTTTTGATCTTGGGTATTAGTGCAATTATTCGTCCACTTGCCGTCGATAGATTTACAGTTTTGCGTGACATTCCGTATAGCCTTGTTGCAACACTTGTTTGTTTTTTCATGGTTATAAGATCTGATGTAATTCATCAAACAGATGGTTATATCTTGCTAGCTTTATTTGCATATTTTTTGTTTTATACATTTTTTAATAGCAATAAAATTGCAAGTACCGACGAACATACAGAAGTTTTGAATATGAAAGTGAAAAAAACTTTTGTTTCTGTTTCTTTTATAACGCTTGGAATTATTGGTTTTGCTCTTGGCGGAAAATTGGTTGTAGAAGGCGCAGTTCAAATCGCATCATTATTTGGAATAAAGGAATCTGTGATTGGACTTACAATAGTTGCAATTGGAACATCTTTACCCGAACTTGCAACTTCAATTGTTGCAGCATTTAAAAAACAAAGCGGTATCGCAATTGGAAATATCGTAGGATCAAATATATTTAATTTGCTATTTATATTTGGAATATGCGCAATCATAAAACCAATAAGTCTTCCTGCACTTGCATACTTTGATGTAATCTTTGCATCAATCGCAACAATATCACTATTTCTATTTGTATACGCAAGAAAACCTCACAAACTAACACGCCTTCATGGAATAATGTTCATACTTCTATACATAGGATACATAATCACAATGTTTATGAGGTGATGAGGTCTGAAATTTCTTTAGTTTTTTGGTCTACGATTTCTTGTGATTTAGCCTCTACGTTTAGTCTTACTAATGGTTCTGTATTTGATTTTCTTAAACTAAATCGCCAGTCTCTTTCTCGACCTGTTGTGATACCGTCAAGTTCATCTATCTCATACCCTTGAGAAACAAAATATTGCTTCACCTTCTCTATTGTTGTGTCTGCGTTATCAACTGTGAAATTTATTTCACCACTGATGAAATATTTTTCACTGTATGGCGCAAGTAGTTTTGCCAATGTTGTATTTTCTTGTGTGAGAAGTTCTAAAAGTAGAGCAATTGTTAGCATAGAACTATCCGCATAATATATATCCTTGTAGTAAAAATGGGAGCTAGTCTCTCCAGAGAAAACTGCATCAATTTCTCTCATTTTCGATTTTAAAAAGGAGTGTCCTGGTTTACAAATTATGTAAGTTCCTCCACATTTCGAGACAGTATCCTCAATGGCCCAAGTAAGCCTATTTTCATATACTATTTTTGATGATGGATATTTTTCTAATATTTTTTTTGCAAGAATCGCAACTAAAAAATAACCGAGTGTGTAGCCGCCATGTTCATCTATAAAGAATATTCTATCCCCGTCTCCATCTAGTGCGATACCTAAATCTGCTTTTTCTTCTACAACCCTTTTTCTTAATTCTGCAACATTTTCTTCTTTTATTGGATTTGCTTCGTGATTAGGAAACCTTCCGTCAGGCTCAAAATACATAGGAATTACATTTAAGTTTGATCCTGAAAAGACTTTTTCAACGAGGACTCCACCCATTCCATTTCCTGCATCAATTACAATTTTTATCGGTTTTAATTTAGTTATATCTACGAGTTGTTCGACTCTTTGTCTAAACTCTGGGAACGGATCGATTTCTTCAACTTGAGTTGGCAGATTTAATCTTTCATACTTTGAATTTATAGCCAGATCTCGTATTTCGTATATTCCATTGTCTCCACTAATAGGTTCTGCACCTTTTTTTACCATTTTCATTCCGTTGTATTCGGATGGATTATGAGAAGCTGTTAGCATTATTCCTGATTCGTAGTTGTTCTTTCCGACTGTGAAATATAAAACCTCTGTGCCTATTTGCCCGAGTTTGATTACTTTTGCACCCGCGTCATTTATACCTGCAATTAAGTGTGGCAATAAACTTGGAGTAGATACTCTCATGTCCCAACCAATGGCAACTTCTTTTACTTTCAGAAAATCGATGAAGGCCCTACCAATTTGATATATGTCATTTTCGTCCATTTGATCAGGATATATTGCACGAATGTCGTATGCTTTGAAGATTGTTGCATCCATATCCAGAATTGTAATGAATTATGCTTTTATGTCAAACTGTTATGATAATTTTTTCGCCATGGTACATTTTAATTATGGATGAAGTTTTGGTTGTTAATAAACCGCTTGGTGTTACAAGTTTTGATGTTATAAGGGATTTGAAAAGAAGGTTTCCAGGTGAAAAGATTGGCCATGCGGGAACTTTAGATCCTTTGGCTAGTGGTGTTTTGATTTGCCTTGTTGGAAAAGACGCGACAAAAAGGCAAAGTGAGTTTATGGATTGTGATAAGGAATATGAATTTGATGTTTTATTTGGATTTGAAACTGATACTTATGATATTTTGGGGCTGGTCAAGGGTAGGGCTTTTTATGTTTGTGAGGATATAGAAAGTAAGGTTGGTTCTTTTGTTAAAGGTTTGAAGGGCGACCTTGACCAGCCGGTGCCAGCCTTTAGTGCCGTAAAAGTCAAAGGTCGCGAATTGTATAGATGGTATTTAGACGGCAAAATTAATGAAGTTGAGATTCCAATTAAGCAGGTTCACATAGATTCAATTGATATAAAGAATGTCGAAAAAATCTCAAAAGAAGATCTTCGTTTAAAAATAAATTCGCTATTAGAAACTGTTAAATCTGGATTTAGGCAGAACATGGTTTTTGAATCTTGGAAAAAAACGTTGGATGAATCAAAACAAGATTCGTTTTTGATTGTAAGAATACAGGCTGTTGTTTCAAAAGGAACTTATGTAAGGGCGATTGCTTACAAACTCGGGACAGACCTAAAAACTGGAGCATGTACACTAACAATTAAAAGGACAAGGGTTGGAAAATATACACTAGACGAAAAAGCTTTGCCTATTTGATTTATCATTCACTTTTGTATGTGTTAGAATTTTTTAATATGAATAAAAACACAAAAATTGTATTTGGCCTTATTTCTGTAACAGCTATATTAGTGGGCATTTTTTTTCTGAATGGTATGAATGATGTGTCAGAAAAAAAACCGGAAGTTATTGTTAATAAGGAAGATGTTGTAAATACCCCCTCCGGCTCGTATGAAGCATTTAGTATAGATAAGATTTCGCGAGCAAAAACTTCAGATGTCGTACTTTTTTTTAATGCGTCGTGGTGCCCTACATGTAGAGCATTAAATAAAGATATTGAAGAAAATCTTTCATCGATTCCTGAAAACGTGACAATTTTGAAGACAGATTACGATACAGAAACCGAATTGAAGAAAAAATATGAAGTTACCTATCAGCACACTCTTGTACAGGTTGATGAATCAGGGAATTTGATCAAAAAATGGAGCGGTGGCCTAAAACTGGAAAATCTTTTAACACAAATAAAATAATATGATTTTCTTTGTTATTTCAATTCTAGCTGGGATTTTAACAGTTCTTGCTCCATGTATATTACCGTTTTTACCAATTGTAATTGGGGCTTCTGAAAATAGTAAAAGGCGTATCTCAAAGCGTGCTATTATCGTTATTTTTTCACTTAGTGTTTCTGTCATAGCGTTTACATTGCTTCTTAAAGCGTCGACTGCATTTATAGGTATTCCTCAAAGTTTTTGGACTGGGTTTTCTGGTAGTGTAATTCTGCTTGTTGGACTTTCGATTGTATTTCCTTCATTTTGGGCAAGATTGCCATTTATTAATAAAATCAGTCAAATTGGAAATAGTGCTATTGCAACAGGACATGGCAAGAAAAATTATATTGGAGATATTTTAGTTGGGCTCGCACTTGGACCAGTTTTTTCTACTTGTTCACCGACTTATTTATTTATAATTGCAACTACATTACCTGCAACATTTTTTGTCGGTCTTATTTACCTTTTTGGATTTACGTTTGGCATGGCAGTATCACTTTTTTTAATTGCGAGTTTCGGACAACGATTAGTAAATAAGATAACTTCCCATATGCAAGCGGCTGGAAATGTTAAGAAGCTTTTTGGTTTACTAATTATTGTCGTTGGCTTAGCAATTTTTAGTGGCTATGACAAGAAATTTGAAGCTTTTATTTTGGATTCAGGATATGGAGCAACAATTTATCTTGAAGAAAGCTTGATTGAGAAATTTGCACCTAAAGATTCGTTATCAAATGAAAATTATGAAGTAATTACACTTGCTGGTGGTTGTTTTTGGTGTATTGAAGCTCCTTTTCAAGAAACGCCTGGTGTAATAGATGCTGTTTCTGGTTATGCCGGAGGAGATAAAAGCGATGCAATCTATTCTGTTGTTTCAAGTGGTGGTACTAAGCATAGAGAGGCTGTGCAGGTAACGTATGATCCACAGATTATTTCAACCGAAGATATTCTTGATATCTTTTGGTCACATATAGATCCAACCGATTTAGAGGGTCAATTTGCAGACAAGGGTTTTCAGTATTCAACTGCAATTTTTTACCACACAGTAGAGCAGTCTAGAGTCGCTCGGATGTCAAAGGAGAAGTTAGAAGCAAGTGGGCTTTTTGATGAGCCGATCGTTACTGCTCTTTTACCTTATACAACATTTTTTAAGGCAGAGGAATATCATCAAGATTATTATAAAAAGTCAGCTGATTATTATGACCGTTATAAAAAGGCTTCAGGAAGAGATACCTTTGTAGAAGGGACCTGGGCGAAGGATGCTGCGCTTAAATTTTTGGAAAGTGATAAAAGTAGTAACGACAAATATAATTACACCGATGAGGAAATTGCCGAATTATTAAAAGATTTAGATCCACTTGCCTATCATGTTGTTGCTGAGAATGGTACGGAATCCCCATTTAACAATGCATACTGGGATAATAAGGCTGATGGGATTTATGTGGATATTGTTACTGGTAAACCACTTTTTTCAAGTACTCATAAGTATGATTCTGGAACTGGTTGGCCTAGTTTTTGGAGGACCATTGATGATGATTCAGTTACGTTACATGAAGATAATTCACTGTCTACGACTCGCGTAGAAGTTAGAAGTGAGTCTGGACATTTAGGTCATGTTTTTGATGATGGACCAGTAAATGAAGGCGGTCGTCGATTTTGCACTAATTCTGCATCTTTAAATTTTGTTCCAAAAGAAGAAATGGTCGCTCGTGGATATGAAGCATATATGTATTTGTTTAAATAGCAACTCTTTGCCTATTTGACATTTTTCATATAAAATTAAGCAGAAATTTCCGTACGGGCCAGTAGCTCAGGGGTTCCATTTGCAAAGCAAATGATAGCCGAAGCGTAAGCGAGGCGTTTGAGCACCTGCCGAAAGTTAGTGAGTAAGGATGTGTATTTTTAGGGCCAGTAGCTCAGGGGTTAGAGCACCTGCCTTTTAAGCAGGGTGTCGTTGGTTCGATTCCAACCTGGCTCACCAGTTTATTCATATTTTATGAAAAGTTTTACGTTAGGTCCAAATTTAATAGGAATTGTTTCCCTTTTCGCATCTGCTTTTATTTCGTTTCTTTTAGTACCTAATAATGTAGAGTATTTTCCCTCTTTAGGCGTTTCATTATCGTTTTTGATTTTGAATATTTTGATTTTCGTCTCTATTCAACAAAAAAGTAATTTTCACAAAATTTTATTTGTCTTTGCAAGTTTAACTTCCCTATCTGTTGTTTTTTATGCGAATGGATTTTTGACATTTTTAAATATACTTGCGAGTTTGTATTTGATTAGTCTGTACAATTTAAAAAATTTGAACATTTTAGAAGTTATCTTTGCGCCACTTGTTTCTGTTTTAAAGGCTATTGTCTCTATCAATCAATACAAAATAGATAAAAGTAAGTTTCATCTTACTAAACAAAAAATTAATAAAAATACAGTTTATCCTGTAATAATTACAGTTGTTGTTTTAGCTTTAATATTACCTATTTTGGCTTCTGCTAATCCAATTTTTGAAAATCTAGTGACTAACATATTTAAATCTTTAAGACTTGAAGAACTTTTTGAAAATTTATCCGCGTGGATGTTCCGATTTATTGTGTTTGTATTTTGGTCTTTTGCAATCCCAAGATTTATAGGACTTGTTAATACTCCTAAAGAGGAAGTTTCAGAATCAACATCCGAACTTTCTTTGCTTATTCCAAAAACCGCAGTCATTTTTGTAATCGTAGCTTTTTTTGCAACACAAATACAGCTTTATACAGCCAGCGCCGAAGTTTTAAAGAACCTAGATATTTCTAACTCTTCACAAACCCGCGCTATTTTTTCGCAATTAAGCGTTGTAGCTTTAATAATTTTCGGCCTAATCTATAGCGATAAAATTCGAAAATATAATAATAAAGTTTCAACTTACGTTTTGATTATTGAAGGCTTATTTCTAACTGCTATTGCAACTTATAGCGATTATAGTTATATCTCAAACTGGGGGTTAACTCACAAAAGATTATATGGGATTGCTGTAATACTTTGGCTTGTTACTGCATTTGTTCTCTTCAGTTATAAGTATTTAAAAACGCAAAGTGATAATAAATTTATTAAGAATATTGTAACTTTAACCGGTGTCATAATTTTATCAATTAACTTTGCGAATTTTGATTTTTTAATTGCAAACTTTCAACCCAAAAATGAACAAGGCATCGATTATAACTATATTATTTACAACACTAGTGCCGATGGAAAAGCATATGACAGAATAGTTGATGAATCTTCTGTTGGTGATGAATGGTATGACATAAAAATGTCTATGGAACAATTGATTCAATTAAAGAAGAAGTATTACAATTACGTACTTAGAGCAGGTGTAAGTCAAAAGTATTACGAAGAATTTTATCTTCAGCAACCTAAGATTTCAGATTTTCGACAAATAAATTTATCAGAATTTATGTATGTTTCCCAAATCTCAAATTCTAAAATGGACGATCTTGTTACAAAAACATTAAAAATGATAGATGCTCTTAGACCTGTTGAAACATTCCCTGAAGTGAATATAGTGAATCCAGAGTTTGAATCAGTACTAGTAACCATAAAACTTAAGTCGATTGAAAATATGTGTAACGACAAATGCATATTCGTGGAATTAAAAGATAGTATGGAACTTAGAAGTAGTAGCGTATTTGTTGGAAATTATTATAAATATTTGACCAAAGCCGGAAACTATCAAATTGCAATTTATCAAGCTGATGAAGATTGGAATAGATCTATCTTATTAATGCACACGACAATTGAGGTTAACGAAAACACTACAGAGATAGAGATTTGAGGGTTTTATACTTCACTTATTACGTCAAATCCTTTGTAGCTTCCGACTATGGAATAGCCGATTACTTTTATTTTTGCAACAGAGAGTTTGCGGATTTTTTTTGATACTTCGTTTAAAGTTGCCCCAGATCCTGTTGCATCATCAATTAGCAAAACATTTCCGTCTATTTTTTGCGTTGGTTTAACAATTATTGTATTAGCTGCGTTTTCTATACGATCCTCAAGCTTTTTTAACGTTTTTTGTGCAACTTTTGTTGAGCTTGGAAATTTATTAATTTGAATTTGGTGCTTCGTAAGCTTCAAAGTGTCTTTAATTACGTCGATAAATTGCATCTTTCGATCTATTGTTGGTGGAATATAGCCGATATATTTTATATCGTACTTACTAATTAAGCTTTCAATAGAAGGTTTTATAATGCCTGCAATTTCTATTCCTAACGCCTTGTTTTGAGAGGATTTGGAAATATAAACCAACTGCCCGAGTTTTGTTTTACCGAAATAGCCCATTGTGTAAAAATCACTAAAATAAATTTGGTCAAGATCGACCTTGTATTTTTGTGAAAGTATCCTTTTTTTAGCTTTGATTAATCCGTTTTCTTTAAATTTCTCCATGGATTTATATGTTTTAACAAACCGGACTTTCTCTTTGTTAAAGTCAAATTTATTTTTAATGCACCAAGCGTTTAGACCGCTTAGTCCGCGAGTAAGATGTCCAGATGGTGAAACATAAATATAATTTTGTTCTATTAAAAGATCGTTTAAAGTTATTGGCTTTATGTTGGAATCAGTTTTATTGTTAACTGTATAGTAAATTTCTGGCGCGTTGCCATCTTTAATAATTATTCCTACATCTTTCAAATTAGATAGATGTTTGTAAATCGTTTTATCTGAAACTTTTAGATTCTTAATAAGTTCGGAAGACCTAATCGGCCCTTTTTCCTTAATTTCTTCTAAAACCCTATTTGATTGGTTCGAAATATTAAACTTCATAGGCTGATTATATGGGGTGAGTACTCACCAGTCAATGCTCACCCCTAGCGTTTCATACTTCATGAAGACAAGATTTAGTGTTATTGATATAATTCTAATCGAATCAAAGTGTGGCCCCGTCGTCTAGCGGTCTAGGACATCTGGTTTTCATCCAGAAGATCGCGGGTTCGATTCCCGCCGGGGTCACCAAACGAGACATTATCATCTCCAAAGTGCGAAATGTATTGATATAAAGGGCTAATATGCTGGTTCGAATAGCCTGGATAGCCCCATACCATTCCTGAGGGGAATATCGAACCAAGAAGCACTTTGATCTGGGTAACATTTGATTCCTGATATGTTTTTCCAAGATCTGAAAACTTTGCTCTCATAAATTCCACTACGCTTTGGATATTGTATTTGTTCACAAGCTCGTCGTCTTTGGTCATACGAACAGATGCTACTTGTTCTTCAATAAGCTTATTTTGCTCCTTAAATACTTCATCACTGTACACACCACTCAAGTTTTTTTGTATTAATGCCTGTCTCATTTCGTATAGACGACTCAAATCTACTTCAGCTCGTTCTTTACGAGATTTTAGGTCACTCACTCTCTTATAATAGGTAGTCCTCATCATAGCCAAAAAGGCGTTCAAACATTGTTCTGTTGGTGATATTGCTCGTAAATGCTCCACGGTTGAATAATCCATCTCATAGGCTTTAATTGATGGTTCGCCACATCTTTTTCTACAAAAATAATATGCATGCTTGTTTTTTCTTCCAGAGCTCCATCCTCCAGTCATGGGCGTACCACATTTCCCACATTTTACGATTCGTCTCAAAGGAAAATCTGGATTATTTTGTAGTCTTCTGGGAACAATTGGCAAGTTAGCGCATTTATATCTTCCTGAAATAATATTTTGAACTCTATAAAACATTTCTTCTGTAATCATTGGCACATGCTGACCCTTGACCTCTTCTGGATATTTTTCAGAAGTAATGATTCCTGCATAAAACTTATTTTTAAACATTCTACTAAGTGCCTGCATTATTATTTGATACCGCTTCCCTTTTATAACTTGTCTAACACCACAGGTATTTAAATACTCTGCAACTTCCTTCAATGTAGATTTGCCTGATGCCATCAACTCCCATCCTCTGCGAACGCTATCCCAATTTTCTGGATCTTTTGTGGCATACCCATCTTTAGAAATGTAGCCAAGTGGTGGTCTACTCGTGCTCAATCCAGACAAGAACCGAGCCCGCATGCCGTTTTTGGTTCTCTCGCTTCGAACATCATTATCAAGTTGTGCAAAACCAGCCAGTATTGTTTCTACCAATTTTTCAGTAGGACTATCACCAGTCGGTTCAGTTGCAGAGATAAGTGTAATATCGCATTCTGCTAGTTTTTTTCTAATTCCTAAGTAATCAGCTGTTTGCCTAGAAATTCTATCGAGTCGATAGACAATTACTGCATCAACAGATTTTTTATTCTTTCTGCAATATTCAAGCATTTCAATCAAGACAGGTCTTCCCGTAATGGTCTTTGCTGATTTACCCTCTTCACGAAAGGTTTTATTTATTTGGATCCCCCTTCTTTCTGCCTCTTTTGTACAGATCTCCAACTGCGTATCCAATGAAAAATTATCTACCTGTTCCTCAGTAGACACTCTTAAGTAAATAACTGCTGAGTTTATACTTTTCGGTTCATTCATCATGTTTATTTTCCTTTCAATAAATTTTGTAATGTCATTCCACCAAATATTTCCTTTTCAAATTGATCCAACCAAGCATCAATTAAAAATTGAAAATCACTCGTCATGCTCTGGATTTGGTCTTCAGAAAGATGCTCATTAAGTTCTCCTAAATTCCTGCGGTTTTTCTCAACTTGCGTAACTACTGATTGGATTGGAAAGAGCTTGTCTAGTTGAGAAATTGGTGAACTGATATAGTCTATAGATGGATCTTCAACCAATAGTGAGTCAGGAATAGTTGAGGTTTGAAGTTGTGCTGATCTTAAGTATTCCATATTTATTAACTATATCGATAGAGATAGTATATATCCATATCGAGATAGTTGTCAAGTGATTTTTAAGCATAAATCAAAAGGATAATTTGTGTATTTCCCTTTCATTCTTTGACCTAGTTTGTTATACTCCAAGCAACTATTTTTGCTGGTATATATGGAGTTTTCTTTGTTTTGGCAAACATATTTAGCAAACCCTGACCCACTCATTCTCTTTGGCATTTGTAAAAGAAAAATCGTCTCAGATTCTGCCATTTTAGCCCCCGAGCTGTTTCCTCTTTGGGCTCGGTTTCTTTCAAGTTGCCAAATTACAGGGTTTTCTATGCTAAAATGCTTCGTTATATGGAAATTGAAGATCTACTAGAATCGGGAGATTATTATCGACAAGCGGAGGAGTTCATGCAGAACGTTAACTTATTGGGAACAGAGGACGTTCCAGAAGGAATCACAGTGAATGCCTCTGACTTAACCAATGATTTGCTGAATTTTTTGCCTCGTGCTTCGGATGATTTTAAAAAGCAGGGATTACATGAAGAAGCAGATGTAATGAGAGTAGCTGATGAGTCACTAAATAGAAAGAATCCAGGTCAACGAAATATTTCCGTTACTATTAGTGGTGGAGAAGAAATAGCTCGTTGGCAAGTATTTGCTCGAATAAATGACCTCGCAAAAGGATACAGAACTTTTGAAAGAAAGCTATCATATCTAACTTCTGAACAAAGCATATTTAGAAAATTTAATTTTAGAGATTGAAGTGTTTCAACTAATTATTGGCTAACTTAACAAACACTATCAAAAATTTATTCACCCAAACACAGCTTTACTAAGTGTTGGTTATACACCTTACCTAACTCATTATTTGTAAAAATCCAAGTAAGAAAGAAGTATTAAAAAGTCATCAAAAAACATAGGACCCTCACACATTCTTTTTCTTGCTTCCTCACACTTCAAATTAATAGAAATCGTTGAATAACTACTAAAGCAAGCACATCCATCGATGGGTGCATATTTAAAACTACCAGGTGTTAAATTCATCCAACCAATCAAGAGTAGAAAAAGTGCAATAATTAAATATGATACATTTTTCATAATTTAAAAAAGTAAAATACCTAAAAATAAAACATAATGACCCTCTTCGCAGTTTACAACCCATCTTCCAAATGGTGCCCACATTACTTGGTAGTCGCAACCCGTCCCACCTTCGTCTGTGCCAATAACACTGTACTGATCAGTGACTAAAGCATAGTTAGAATCTCTATCCATCCAGGGAGCCCATGCAAACACTATCAAAAACATTAGGGCAACAATTTTAATTACTTTATTTTTCATTACTGCTAATTATAATGGTCCTGTTGTATAAATCAAAGTTTAAATGTTTGTCGCGTGTGTAATTAAGAAAGCTTTTCCCTTTCATTCTTTGACCTACTTTGTTATACTCCTAGCAACTATTTTTGCTGGTATATATGGAGTTTTCTTACTTTTGGCAAACATATTTAACAAACCCTGACCCACTCATTCTCTTTGGCATATTGGGAAGTATTTTCGTGTCTCTTATCCTTGTATTTACAGCGTTAGCGACTGTTGCAATTCTTCTCAAGATCAAGCGTACTCGAAGACTGCTAGAAACACCGCACACCTACCTTGAGGTAAAACCAACTGATAGAACTCTTAAAACAACACTTACCAACACGAAGCTTTTTGAAATTTTGCACTCTCTGGAAAAACCCTACACTTGGTGGGATAAGCTATTGGGTTTTACTAAGCCTGTAAGCTACGAGCTTGTTTCAAGCAAGTACGAGGGTATTCGCTTTATTCTTCGGATTGCTACAGAAGACGCTTCAAGTATTAAAAAAACACTACTCGCATATCTACCTGGCATAGAGATTAAAAAAACAGACGACTACCTACCTAGTACTACCGACAAACCATACGCAATTGAAGAACTAACCCTGAGTAATTCTTTTATTTATCCACTTTCAGAACAGCCACAATTACAGCAGTATGACCCGCTTGCGTATCTGACAGGGTACCTTACTAAGCTCAACGACTCAGAGCTTATTGCCCTGCAATTTATTTGTACTCCTGTACACACAGCAACGCACAAAAAAATCCTCCAGAAGATTGCAGATCTACAGAAAAAAATCCTAAGTAACGAAAGTGCAGATCACATTCTTTCGAAGCATACAGGCTCAGACATCATCAGCTTGCTTGGAAGACTTCTGGCTTTTATCATCCTCACCCCTGTAACACTGCTTTCTTGGGTTCTTGGTAACACAAGGCAAGTATTTCCAACTTGGCTTTTTGAAGCACCAATCACCAAACCACTACAATCTGGACAAGCAAAAAATGACCTATTGCAAACGATATCCACTAAAATTAATCAGCCACTTTTTGAAGTCACCATTCGTGTGTACATCCAATCGGACACAAAACCACAAGAACGATTCAAGGGTATTCTTGCGTCATTTGAATCCTTTGCCACACCGCACCAAACAATATATAGAAAGAAGACAGTCTTTACCTATATTCACACTCCACTGTTGCAAAAATTGCAGTATTTTCTTTTGCAAAACCGCCTGTCACTTTTCTCAAGCCCACTATTTTTATCCGCACTGGAATTAGCAGGTTTGTATCATCTACCTCATGTGCTCAACACCAAAACTGAAGACTTACTGCAAGTCAAAAGCCCAAAACTTCCAGCGCCACTGTCTCTTAAAAAAAACAGATCAGAATTTGACATATCGTTTGCCACAAATTCGTATGGAGAAACAATCACCCCAATTGGCGTGACTCTCGAGGAGCGTAGGCGACACACCTATATCATTGGTGCAACAGGTACAGGTAAAACCACACTTTTATTACAGATGATTTACCAAGATATATGCAAGGGCAATGGTCTAGCAGTTATTGATCCACATGGAGACTTAGCAGAGCGGTTGATTGGAGTTATTCCAGAAGAGCGCGTCAAAGATGTTGTCTACTTTAACCCCTACGATATTGAATTTCCCATTGGTCTTAATGTACTTGAGATTCCAGAAGGGCTTTCAGAAGTCGAGCTACAGCGAGAAAAGGACTTTATTACCTCAACACTCATATCTATCTTTCATAAACTGTATGACGCACGATATTCTGGGCCAAGAATGGAACACATCTTGCGCAATGTAATTTTAACGGCACTCGAGCAAGATAAGCCAACACTTTTTACTATCTATGATCTCTTAACCAACATGAACTATCGCAAGCAGGTAACAAGCAAACTTACCGATGAAGTTCTGAAATCGTTCTGGAAAAATGAGTTTGAAAAGCTTGGTAGTTTTCAAAAGGCAGAGCAAATCTCACCTATCACCAATAAACTTGGCAGGTTTTTAACAACCAGCATGACGCGCAATATCTTGAACCAGAGCGAGAGCAAACTTGATTTTGAAGACATTATGAATAACAAAAAGATCTTGATTTGCAACCTCTCAAAAGGAAAAATAGGAGAAGACACAGCCTACTTCCTTGGCGGGCTTTTTACTGCCAAAATACAGCTGACAGCACTAAGAAGAGTACATATAAAAGAATCAGAACGCCCAGACTTTTTCTTGTATATCGATGAGTTTCAGAATTTTGCCACCATGTCGTTTGCTCAAATTCTATCTGAGGCACGAAAGTATCGATTAAGCGTTATTCTGGCACATCAAAACACGGTACAGATTGAGCCTGACTTACTGGAAACAATTATCGGAAATACTGGTACGCTGATATGCTTTAGAACCACAAGTCCAAAAGATGAGGTCAAACTACTTCCAGTGTTTGCGCCAGAAGTTGAGATAGGGCAGATCCCAAACCTACCCTCATACAACTTTTATATGAAGATCAATGCGCTCCAACCTCAGGCAACCTTTAGTGGAGAGATTGAAAACTTTGTGATTGCAGATACTGAGCAAATAAGGGCAGAAGTAATGACTCACTCACAGCAAACCTATGGAAACGAACGATCAACAATTACTCTTTCAAAGGAAACACAGAAAGAGAAAAAGACCCAAAAGACTGTAAAAGAAGCTCCGAGTACTGAGAACTTTTTCGAGCAGGTGAAATAGATTAAAATAAGTAATGACTAAATTTATATTATCGATTCTTTTGGGCATAATAGTCGCATTTCTATATGAGAATGTAGCAAGAATTTTCGGTACCAAAGTTTTACATAAAACCGAGCTAGTCATTTGGGGATTCAAACTACACCATAGTCTTTATGGACTAATATCCTTTGCAATTTACGGCATAAACAGGGATATATTTTTCCTTGGGTTTGGTATTGGAATAATACTGCAACATTCTCTTACTGATGGGTTCAGATTCATTCAAAAAATATAGTTCCAAAAACACCCCAGCCGATTATGAATTTTTTTTTATTTTCTGTCATAATAAAAACATGTTTTTCTACAATGTAATAACAGAATTGGTAGCTTCACAGATTTTGTTTCTTGCGCTACTTGAAATAATCTCCTTATTAATAGCAATTTTTGTTTTCAAAATAAGGATATCTTCAAAAATTATTTTATACAGCGCAATTATTGCTTTTATTCTTTCATTGTTAAGTGTAGTTGTCGTGCGTGGCAACTACGGTGGTATGGCATACCATGAAAGATTTGGTTGGCCATTTCAGTACCACAATGTATCGAGAGATATGGAGGGCAGTAAGGTAGCTATTCCATATCAAACAAATTTTGACTCCCTAAGATTTTTTACAAATACCGTATTCTGGTGGTTTATTTCCCTTATCTCATTAGTTGTTAGCGTTAATAAGAAAAAAAATATGAAAGCCTCATATTTTTTAGCAATTGCACTGTTGGTATTTATTTCAATAACTTTACTATTTTCCTATAAAAATCATTTGGGTGAAAAAGAGCTGAATACTGGGGAGCCTTCGGTTAAAACAAACGGTGCTGCTGAGTATCAAAATAGTAGCAACGAAACAAATATCTGCATTTCTATTTTTTCTGGCATGCCTGATCCTTGCGTGGATCTAACGGAAGAACAAACCGTTGCCCTTGTTGAAAAAATTGAATCGTTACCAAAGGCAGACAACAGTGCATATATTCCAGATATTGGGCTGGGTTACAGAGGAATAACCGGAAACCTTGCTAATAACTTGGATTTAAGTACTGATAAATCATTTATAGAGTTTCATGTCTTTGATGGACTAGTAGCATATAACCCCAATCAAAAGGCTATTATTAGCTCAATGAGCTATACAGATAAACATAATCCTAACTTGGTTTATAAAGTTGACGAAAATCGTGAATTGGAAAAATGGCTTATTAGTTTGATTGCTGTTGACGCAAAAACACAGAAGCTTGTAGAAGAACTACTTCAAGAATTAAAATGAAAAATATATGAACAAAAAATATTTATTTATTGTAGTTGTAGTGCTATTTCTTCTAATTGCCTTTATTTCTTGGGGGATTCATGACCTTAACACTAAGGGAGAAGATTATAGTAACTATGTTAAGGAGAACTACTCAAATATCACAGGAAAAATCATTAGAATTGGCGACGAGGATAAAAACATAGCCCTGAAAAAACTAAAGAAGATAGGAGCCACAGATATAAATTTAGCTGTAGCGAGCTACTCAGAAAATTCTGATCCTAAATATTACCTTCTATACGATCTAAGTGGAATTTATGACGAGGAACTTTTAGCACTTGACCCAGACAATATAGCTGGCAGATGTATCGATATGTTCGCACTACCCGACACGAAAAAAGACTCAGTTCCAAATACATATGCCGATGGCATTCAAATATTGTTTATAGATACATACAAAATCCTTGAAAACACTGACTGTTATGCAAATAGTATTCAAACTAACCCTATTTATACTGAATACGAAAATCTTATAACTATTACAGCTAAAATTAAAAGTGCGACAAGGCCAGCCTATGATATAGCTTATGATTACAAAATAGTTATGACTTACGATGAGGCTAAGAGTTATGGGTATGGTGACTCATCTGGTCGTGAAAAAGAGAGTTCCGACATAGTGGAAATACCCATTACAACTAAGAATCTTGATATTCTAGAAAAACTTGAGGAAACAAAACGTACAAATGCTATAATAAAATTAGAAGGTGTTTTGGAGTGGGGATATGCTGAGTCAATGGTTTTTAATGTAATATCGATTGAATAAAAGAAAAATATATGAAAATAAAAAAAATTGTTATCTTCGGAGTAGCCATAGTGTTGTTAGGTGTCTTTTTACCACGCATCATTAGTGGCTCTGGAGTACGCGGATACCATGGTGAAGAAGAAGTATTTGCACGATTTGCTATGAAACAGACCGAACTAGCACTTGGCGGCTCCCTTGAGCCTTTACTAATACCAGGTATGTACGTAGCAAGTATTAAACAACTATCCCCTGAAAGTACGTCTTGTGCCTATGAACCATTTCTTGTGGAACATAAATACGAGGCAACTGTACGATTAGTATCTTGGTTTGGTATTCCCTATGGAAAAATCGAAATTGACTGCGAAGGGGCAAGTTCAGTCGAACGCTTCTAGAAAATTTCACTCTGATTACATTGCATCACCTTACATCCAAAATCACCCTAGCCGACTAGGGTATATCTTTTTTTCTTTTTGCCTTGCATACGCTATAATTATGGTAAGTTTGTAGTCTCTTTATCTTATAAATAAGAAAGAAACTTATTTCCTCACATATATAATATATGGGAGGATAGAGGTGGGTAACTCAATAACCTATGCTACTACCTACAATTACTAATAAACAAAAAGAAATACTTCACTATCTCTATAGATTCAGATTCCTCAACCGTATTCAAATTCAATCACTCCTCAATCACAAAGACCCAAAAAATACCAATGTCTGGCTCAAAGATCTTACAACCAAAAACTACACTGGCAAAATCTTCGAAAGAACACCGGGAATAAATAAACCAGCACTGTATTACCTTACAAATAACGGAATCAAGTTTTTTAGCTCTGCCGAGGGAGCGGATAAGAAACGATTAAGAAAACTGTATCAAGAGAAAAGAAGATCTCAAGGCTTCATTGATCAGTGCGTACTCATTGCAGATATATACCTCAAGCTGAAAGCTCAAAATCTACAAGACTTCAAACTGTACACACAAGCAGACTTGCCAACAAACTCAGTCATCCGTGATCTTTTACCAAGCTTTGCCTATGTCTACTCAAAAGATGCCAAACTACAGCATCACACTTGCGAGATCATTAAAGACGGCACGCCACGGTTTGCCATTCGCTCAAGAATTAACCAATACATTGAGTTTTTTAAAGATCAACCAACCATGCAGATTGTGTTTGTCTGCCAGTCGCAAAAAATTCTTGCCTTTGTTCAAAAATTCATAGAAAAAATTTCTGAAGAAAGCGAATTGCAAAATATTCATGTAACAAATATATAATTAGAAAAATGAAACCTAACACAAAAGAAAAAATTCATATCCTGTGGAAACAAGTTTTAATACTTCTTGGTATTTTTCTTGTTTTACATTTTTTAAAAGACATTACTCAAGATGTATTAAAAATACAAACACCACTCGATTACATGGGCGATATTAAAGAAGATGCATCCTCACTCCCCAGTTGGCTACAAGCAATTTACTTTGCATTATGGATACTAGCAACCATAGTGCAACCTCTCATGGTGTACTTCATTTTTAAAACATGGAAGCACAATACCTTTAACAGAAACGACAAGATCATTGTTTACCTATTGTGCTATTTCCTAGCAATGATGATTTGGGCATTTACTCTGACTCTTTGAGTATCTCGTGCCCTCGCTCCATGATCTTGTTGACCAACACGGTCACAACTCCTTGCAAGTCACTAGTTGTAAACTCGTCACTCGTTTCTATCAGTTCCAAAATCTCACTTTCAAATGGTTCAGTTAGTAATGGGTTTATCATATTTTTTATATCCTTTAACTACTAATAATAATCTGTAACTAAATCCGCAGGTAGCTTTCACTACCCACGGATTAGTATAATTTACTCAAGTATCGCACTTGGCATTACCTCACTCATTCGTTTCTCGGTAAAATACCTATCTCTTTCTATACCTAAGCCAAATCTACCAACGTAGCTTTCTAGCTCATCAAGAGAAAAGTATCCCCATTCATCATTGTAATCACCAAATATCGATACAAATCCAAAGAATTCTTTTGAATTGGTATCGTATTCAGTTGCAAGCCAAGTACCTGCTCCTGTTGGATTAAAGAACTTTGCAATAACAATCGGATCTTTATCATCCTCTTGTCTACCAACCTTCTCAAATCTCAATAACAACTCCTTTGTTAACAATTTCATAACTTTCACCTCCTTTAAGGGAATAAATTAATAACTACTACCTCTAAATCAGCTCATGCTCTTTAAAGCTATAGAACTCTTTATCAGTAAAAATGATGTGATCTATTACATCTGTTGAGAGTATCTTTCCAGCTTCACACAAGCGCTTAGTTATGCTTATGTCCTCATAAGACGGACTTGTTTCACCTGATGGATGATTATGGGCAAGTATTATTGCTGGAGTTCTCTTATGTATAACTCTTGTAAATACCTCTCTTGGATGCGCTAATGACTGTGTCAGAGTACCAACGCTAACCAAATCCATAATTTTAATTTTGTTTCTAATATCCAGATGAAAAACAAAGAAGTGTTCTTTATCTTGATCAAAATCATCAAGTGTCAGAAAGTAAGCTTTTAACAGCTCAAATACACACTTAGGACTCGCTACAGATACTTTGGCATCTTGCAGTTTGATAATCATCTCGATCTCACCCCCTTTCTTTAATAAATTAATAACTTGCAGATAAGATTTTTATTCCTATCATGCAAAAAAAGGGGCATGGGGTGAAAATCAAACGAAGTGGTATGTCAAAAGTTTTTGCGGAGCAAAGCAGAGTCAAAAAGGATTTTTAGTGAGGAACGAGCTAAAAACCCACCTTTTGACAGATGATTTTAACCCCATAAAATGAAGAAGCATGATAGGAAGAAAAGGGGGAATCATCCTTATTAATATAAGAGTGAGGGTTTACTTCTAACTTATATTTTTAAATCACCATCGTTTAGTCACTTTGCTATAAAGGTGTAGAATTGATTTTCAATTAACTCTGGTATCAGATGGAAGCAAGTCTTTATACTGCGGATGACCTTTTGCTACCAATCTGTGTATGAATTCATTTGCTTTAGATATTGCATCTTGATTTTTGCTTCCTGTACCAACTTGATAACATTGCTTAATTCTTCTCCCCATGTAGGAACTCCCCAGCCTTTTTTGTCATTTTCAACCATGAGCTCTATGCTGGTAATAACTTCCAAAGGATATTCGGGAGCGAGCGTAATAAATCTCTCAACTATAAGATGATCTCCTTCAATGTCACATCCGAGCTTCAAAACCTCAATTAGTTTTTCCAAGCTCCACTCGTTTTCAAACTTTTCAGAATACACCCACCAGCTAAAGTCTTTGAATTCCTGTATTTCAGCATGGACGTTTTTACCTGCTTTGATTTCTGTGAGTCTTTTCTCAGCAAGTGCGATAAACTTATCTTTTATTGGAACTGCCATCATTTCACCATTTTTTGCTGATCCTCCAATAAAGTCGATCACTTCTGCTCTCAACTCCAAAGGAGCAACATCATAAAAGTCTTTCAATAAATCTTTATCCAGAGGAATTTTTCCACGGCAGTAGAAGAGAATGAGATGCTGTGCGAGATTCTGTTCTGGGTTTTCTAAATGGTGTCTCCCGTCAGTATGCTTACCAATTTCTTCGACTGCTCTTTGATACTGCGGTATGAGCATAGGCATGAAATTGTCATAAGCAGTATTAAAAGTGATGAAAGTTTCCCATGCTGCATCAAAGTATTTTTGTTTTTCAGGATCATTAGGGAAAATGTCCTTTACATGTTCTTCTACCCAAGTAGCATCTAGCCAAGCAAGGTTTCCAAGTCGTTCCCCATACAATGCTCGTATACCAACTGAGGGATCAATTTTTGTATCTAAATGGTCATTCAACACCTTCAAAAGCTCTGGGGCATTTTTGTCTATGCTCCAATCTTTTCGTTTATCTTCAGGTACTGAACTCTTCAACCATATACCGTATCTGATGGCAGCCTGCATTGCGTCTCCTCGGGTAGAACTTATCGCAACTGTTAAAGGATCACGATCTGACTCTAGTTGCTTTGCTTCTTCCTCGGGGGTTGGGTTAGCGTCATTTGTCAAAACTTCAATGATCTTCCAAACTTCTTCTTTCAATTCCTGAGGTATTTTTCCTTCCTCTGCATCCAATCCTTCTCTGAGCAATTCTGCAATTGCTTTCCTGCTCCAATTCCAATCAGGATCATCACCGTAAAAACCAGATAGCTTCCGGTCTTTTACTTCAATCGGCTTTGTCAAAATCGTTACTGAAAGGTCGAGTATTGGTTTCCAGTCAAAACTTTTATTTTGCCTTAATGCGTCACGATGACCAGTAAAAACAGAACGGACATACGTTGGATCTAAATCCATGAAAGAAGTAAGGCTCTGCGACCATTTAGCAGGGTCATTTGCTATTTGTGTCACCAAGGCTCTGCTTGTTCCTTCTCGTGAGATATCAAGGGGATCACCTTCTGTTGGTGGTTCCCATTTTTTAAGAAAATCCACCACTTCGCCAGGTTTCATATCTTTGAATTGTTCGTCAGATATACTGCTCTTATATCCCCAGCTTGATCCACCTGACCAAGAACGAAAGGAAGGGAATTCAGGTTCTCCAACTACAGACACTAGTTCTTCATAGTATTTTTTCCAATCAGGATCAGTTTCCTTGAAAGGCAGCAAGTGATACATCTGCCAATTTTTCTTATACTTTGCTACTTGTTCATCTGAGGGTTCTACACCATTCTCCTTGCATCTTGCCTTGTAGGCTTCCATGTCTACTTCCACACCTTTCTCAATCCATGACCACAACTCTTTCCTTTGCGCTGTTGATAAAAGGGATGCGTGTGTTTCTGCAAGTAGGAAGTATTCGTGAGTAAGGCGCTTTTTATCTGCAAACTCCTCCTTGTTCATAAGAAGCTGCGTTATCTTCTTTTCAGAACCCTTTGGGAATAATCGCAGAAGATGCAATACAAGGCGCTGAAAGACGAGTAGCTTTCGTGGCTCCAATTCCGAAAGGAGTGCTTCTATTTGATCAGGATGGTTCGTAAGATATCTCTCGCAAGCATCTCTCATTCCTGTTACCAGCACGTCTTTAATGCCGTATTTATGGTTTTGAGAGTGGTCTTCAATGGCTGATCTCCATATCTCAGAGTAGTCATCTTTGGAACCACTTTCCCTGTCAACATCAGAGTGTTTTATGTAATTCTCATACTGATCGATAAGAACTTTGACTGCATCTATACCCGCAGCATCAACAAAATCAGGAAAATCCTTTTCGAGTATTTCTTCATAATCGTAATCTCTTATGAGAGGTATCGGATCGTGTGGGATCTTGTGTCCACCATATTCAGGAGCTGGACGAGGATCAGGTTGAATAGCAAGCACTCTATTGGCGAGTGTTACGGCTTCTTTTACTTTTCCATATAGAGCTAAATATTTGATGAGTTTTCCATATTTCTCAGGGCTCAAAAAATAGTCGATTTCATCAATACTTTCAACAATCTGAACAGACATTTCTACCGGAAGTAATAATGCTATTTCCAATAACTCAGTTCGTGCTCGTGTGTTTTCTGTTTCCACATCAAGACATATGGCCAAGACCTCACTTTGCTTTTGAGGAATTACTGCCATCTTTTTCAAATACAAAGCTTGTGACCAAAAAGGGTAGCTGGTTCCTCCTTCTGGGTGCTCCATTGGAGGTGGTGGTATCTTGAAAAATCCCGCATCTTTTAGAAGGATCAACCAATTTGGATTATCCAACTTTTCAAAAAAATAATTGTAGGAAACTGGACTATTTGGCACCTTCTCTTTAAGTTTTTTGACATCATCTGTGGTAACTATTTTTAATTCAACCAACTGATCGAGAATTGCAAAAAATCCTAAATACTTACCCTCCATTTTGTTTAAAACTGCATCAAGGATTATTTGGACACTTTCCCATAAGTCTTTGAAGGAATTGCTTCTGCTTGCAGGAAAACCAAGGTTATTTCTATGAACAAAGTGGTATATAGCAATATCATCCTGTTTATTTGCAGTTCGCAACCATAAGCCTGCAATATCACTATCAGAATCTAAGTCATAAGCTTCGAGTATTGCTTTAACCTTTTCCTTATGTGACTCTTCTTTCTTTTCACCCTCAGCAGACACTGCAAAGCCCTCTGGAAGTAACATATCAATAACTGTTCCCATTACTTCTCTTAAACAGTGGGCAATCAGGTTGGTTTTTGAGTCTTTTGGTGGTTCCTCATCCCACATTCGACAAGCATCCTTAAAAAATCCAGCAGGGACATGTCCAATTTCCAAAAGTTTTTTGTGTATTCTTTCTTGTCTTGGATCGCTAAATTTAAAAACTTGGGGAGTTTTCGTATTCATAAGTTGCGTTGGTGCTTGGCAAAAACGATTTTTGCATTAATGCCTGAAATTGATTTTCCATCTCAGACGACTGAATCAACATTTTTTGTTTAATTGAAACTACTGAATTGAATCTATTTACGAAATCTAATTGCTTAGTTATAGGTGGCAAAAGTATCGATAATTTATTTATTTTTCCCAAAAATAAATTTGCTTGACTTGATTGATTCACACTTCGCATCATTTCTCTCTGAGAATAATCGGTTCTTAAAAAGTACTCTAAATATTTGGAGAGTATTAAACTTCTATTTGGCTTAATGAGAGCTGCACTTCTAACAAGTGTAAAAGGCTCGTCGATATCTATAGTTGTCACTCGACCTATCGTTCCAGAGCAAGATATTAATACATCACCCAATTCCGGATTACATCTCTTTCGTATTCTCTCGTATTCCACTTCCCCGATATAATCTACACCAGCATTAAAATCTAAATATCCATTTTTAATATTTCTGGCAGATAATAATTTAATTCCGTCTATTGTTCTAATCGGCGTAATATGCTCACCATCGGTCACCTTATCAGCAATTTCTTGAATAGTACATTTCTCATATTTGTGCGGATTCATACCGGGATTTCCAAACATATCTAAAAAGACAGATTTTAAGTAGTCGTCGAGTAAATCTATTGCTTGCTTGCGTTTTTGGCGAAGTTCGTCTGCTTGATCAAGAAGTTTTACAATCCTTTTTTGTTCTTCGAGAGGATGTAAAACAAAGCTAAAATTTGAAAAGGTTGTTTTATTTACAATTGGAACTACAGCGCTATTGGCAACTTGCTTTAACAAAGGTGCTAATGTTAATGCAAAATAGTACCCATATTTATAGTTAACTAATTTTGGATTAAATGTTAAAGAATTAATTTGCTGATTAGTGACTAAGTCACAACCCGCTATACCTACCTTGCCAAGAGATCCAATACAGGAAACCATTATAGAATTTTTTGGTATTAAATTAGCTTGTTTTGCTCCATCTGTTGTAAGATATTCTTCTGTTGAAGTAATTTCTACAGCACCTCCCAAATTTGGTGGTTTTACAAACGGAATAGTTCCATCGAGATAGTAAATGTTTGACGATTTACTTGGTGTTTTTCCAGTAGTGACTTGAGCTATGTCTCCAAGCTTTACAATTCTCATTGTTTAATTTGTTTCAAAACTGAGATTCCATTTAATATTTCTTGTTCCAATTTTTCAATCTTTTCTAAAATTACTTTTGGATCTTCGTATACAACTTCTTCATAATTACTTTCTTTATATCTATTAATACTCAAGTCAAATTTTGCATCTTCAATTTCCTTTTTAGGTACATAAAAAAACTTACTCCTTCTATCGTTTTCAGTAATTGCTTTTCTTGATTCCCATTTTTCTACGATATCTGGAATATCGTTATCTTTAATCTTTGCACGCTTATCATCGAGACTGAAGCCATCCGCCTGCATGTCATAAAACCACACTTTTTCAGTTTCCCCACCTTTTACAAATATCAGAATTGCAGTGCTGACTCCTGCATATGGCTTAAATACACCACTTGGAAGAGAGATAACACCTTGCAACTCACAATCATTTAAAAGCATTTTTCGTGCCATTACATGCGCATTGCTCGAGCCAAAAAGCACACCATCAGGAACAATTACGCCAGCACGACCACCAATTTTAAGGGATTTAATAATCCTGTTGGGGCTAGTGAAGTTAAAGCGGTATAATGAATCGCAATGGCATCATCTATCAACCTAAATAGCTACTACAAACGTTCACGAATTTCCGAGCGTCAATTTCGAGTGTTTGTGAAGCATTTTTGCTTCGATGACACAGCTGAAAGAATTGCGAATGAAGTAGGTATTTCACGAAGAGCTACCATTACTTTGCTTGCAAAAATGCGGAATAGGATACTCGAGTGGTGTGATGAAGAAGAACGACTGAGTGGCGAAATTGAAGTGGATGAGAGTTATTTTGGTGCCAGGAGAGTTCGAGGAAAACGTGGGCGAGGCGCTTCTGGGAAAGTGCCAGTCATTGGTTTACTCAAGAGAAATGGCAAAGTCTACACGCAAGTAGTTCAAAACTGTTCTCGAGAACAATTGCTGCCAATTATCCAAGGAAAAGTATTGTCTGAAAGCACAGTTTTTACTGACGCATGGCGCAGTTATGACAGTTTGATCTTACATGGGTATGATCACTACCGAATCCACCACCATGAAAATGAGTTTTCTCGAGGAAAAAACCACATCAATGGCATTGAAAGTTTCTGGAGTTTTACCAAAGCCAGATTACTCAAGATGAAAGGAGTGCGAAAAGACAAATTCGTGCTACACTTAAAGGAATCTGAGTTTCGTTGGAATTACCGAAAAAGTATGTACCAAGAAATTCTCAAAAGATTGAGGAAAATTCCGCTTTAACTTCACTAGCCCCTCCTGTTTATAAATAGAAGTTCTGTCTTGGTAGTAGGTAATGACAATGATTCGTTAATATCGCCTTTATCAATACTCCCTTTAAATGGGGGATTGGCCATAATGACATCGAAATAATTATCTTCGTCATATTTTTTAGAAAGTGTATCTTTTTGCTCAATATTTGGTGAAGATATACCATGCATCATGAGGTTCATAAGTCCAATGCGCACCATACTATCGTCCATGTCGTAACCAAAAAAAGTATTTTCTTTTAACTGTTTCCACTGTCTTTCATCTGTTAGCTTATCGCCAAGTGTGCCTCTGGTAAGTCCGTTCTCATCTGTTTTTTGATGCTCTTTACTTGTGTGTTGAGTAAGAATGTGTTGATACGCCCCAAGCAAAAACCCACCAGTGCCACAGGCTGGATCACAAATGGTATCTCCAAGCTTTGGGTTTACTAGCTCACAAATAAGCTGAATGATATGTCTTGGAGTTCTAAACTGTCCAAGTTTGCCCGCACTTGTTATCTCTGCAAGCAAATGCTCGTATATATCTCCCTGTGTATCTTGAAATGCTTGTCCAGCATCTTGTTGTTTGGCGATATCCTCAAAAATCTCATCAATAATGCTAACTGCCTCAACAACAAGAGAGGGCTTAGAGATAATAAAAACGGCATTTCCCATGTGTTTAGAAAAGTTGCTGTTATCAGAGTTTAAATTCTTTAAAAAAGGGAAAACTTTTGTCTGAATATGAGTAAGCATTTCAGAGCCCTCCATATGTCTAAAATGACTCCAACGCATTACTTCATTTTCGCCTGCAAAAATAGATTTATATGCTTCTCCCGTAAATTCTGAGTCCTGAACTTTTTTTAGATCCATCTGATCAAGTCGTTTCATGAAAAGAAGATATGAGATCTGCTCGATAGCAGTAAGTGGATTTGAAATACCACCGCTCCAAAATTTATCCCAAAGTCTATCTATGGATGATTTGATTGTTGTATTAAGCATAAGCAAATATTTGTTCTGTAAATTGTAAAATTTCTCGTTGCATATGTTTATCAAATAACCCTAAAAATCCATTTTCATGAATTTTGGTGAATGGCTCTTGTACGAGGTCTTTTTTATTGAGTGCTCCATTCTCGATGATAAAGGTTTGCAAAGTAGTCAAAAACTGAATTTGCTTTGCAGTAAGGGTGTTATGTGTTGCAATAAATGTTGCAAAAGCTTCTGTGACTTTTTCAGGAAAAGTTACAAGTTCACCAATCCCCATGATGTATTTAATAAGATCAAGAAAGCCAACTTTTCTAGCATCATACGCTTTTTGTAAGTTTTCTTCTGTAGGATACGGATCGTATTCAGACAGTGCTTCTGCAAGATCTTCAATTTCTTCTGCAGTTATACTTTCTCCCTGTTTAATTTTCTGTAGTGTTTCATTTTCTTCTTCTAGTTTTTTGACAAGAGCCTCAACTTTTTCTCTATATTTTTGAATGGTGATTCTTTCATTAGAAGGACCAAACTTGATGTACATTTTTTCTGAAGTGACATCTTTTAAGTTGAAAGAGTCTTGCTTTGGCTTAATTCCCTCGTCTCGATACTTCATGAGAGGACATATCTTCTCGATGACTATATTTAGTTCATCTTCACCAGCGTTTGATAGATATCCTCCGTTTAGTATGGCCTCAATTAACGCTTCTTGCTTTGCAACGATATTAACGGTTAGTGGAAGGTCAGAGACTATTTCAATCAGTGCTTCTCCTGTTGTTGCAAGCTTCTTCTCATCCCTTTCATCTCCTTGCAACTTGATGATAGAGTAGCGAATCACTTTTATCTCAAAACTCATTGCTTTGTAGTCTTCACCTGTTCGAGTTCTCATTAGTGGCGCAATCTCCTTGAGAAGGAAATCTTTTTTATCTTGAGTGAGTCGTTGCCAAAAAGATTCATTTACTTGCGCAAGGAGTTCTTTATTGTCCAAAATAACTACATTATTTTGTGGAAGTTTTGCAATTTCTTGCTGTAATTTTGCAATACAATCAGCAACGACTGCTTCATTTCCTACATTTTGTGCAAGCTCAAGTTTTTCAAGTCGTGCTTCAAAAAGTCGTACTGGCATAGGTTTTGTAGGTCTATCAATCTTCCCCGTTGGATTCATCTGAAAGTATTCAAAATTCTCCCAGCAGTCCATGATTAAAAACTTATCCTTTTTCTTGCACCAAGGTTTGATTTTCTTAGCTTCAAGTAAGCGTGTGCCACGTCCAATCATTTGCCAAAACTTTGTATACGAAAAAACAGGCTTAGCAAACACCAGATTCACAAGCTCTCGAATATCAATGCCTGTATCAAGCATGTCTACGCTTATGGCAATTCTTGGAAAATCATTATTTATAAATTGATCAAGCAAACCACCCTTGCCATAAACCCTAGAATCATCCGACACAATTACTTTGGCTAAATTTCCCTTATGTTCTGGGTACAGATCATCAAAAACTTCTTGCAATCTTCTGGCATGTTTCATGGTCATAGCAAAAAAGATTGATTTTCCCGGTAATGTACCGCTTTCATCCTTGATAGATTCTTCCATGAATTCTTGTACTATAAGAGCGTTTGTTCCTTTGTTTGTTACCTTTTTTTCAATATCCGTACCCTCATAATTAATTTCCTCTGGTTCTTTGCCATCAGCTAATAATTTTTGTTGTTCCCCAACAGAAATATTATCTTTACGAATACCTTCTTTTTGAAATTTTGTTCTTATCTTCAAAACTTCGTAATCACTAAGATATGGGGGGATATTATTTATAGCTTCCTCGTAGGAGTAAGCAAAAGTAGGCAATCCATCCTCACATTCAAAAAGCCCAAAAGTATTATGTTCTACTGCATCTTTAGGAGTAGCTGTTAATCCTAGCTGTATGGAATCAAAATAATCAAATATGTTTTTATATACATTGTAGATCGATCTGTGACTTTCATCGGCAATTATTAGATCAAAGAAGTGGGGGCTTAATGGACAATCTTCTTTCTCAATAATATTGAGCATTGTTGGATATGTCGCGGAGTAAACTCGTCTATCGGTTTGAATATCAGTCTCACCAATTTTTGGCCAGATTGGTGCATTAGGTAAATACTCTTTAAACGCATCTAGTGCCTGATTGCGAAGAGCAATTCTATCGACTAAAAATAATACTTTTTGAATTCTATTTGCTCGCATCAGCACATCAATCATCGACACGGCGGTTCTTGTCTTACCAGTACCCGTAGCCATTACTAAAAGAGCTTTCCTTTTGCCTTTATCTAAGGTCTCAAATACTGATCTAATTGCCTCAATTTGATACGGTCGTCCAGAAATCTCTCTATTAATTAGTTCTTGAGATAATGGCTTTTCATTTTTTCTTTGAAAAAGAAGTCTTTCTAAATCTTTTTTACTTGGAAAGCCATGAACTTTTCTAGGTGGCGACTTTTCTGTATCCCAAAAGTAAATGTCATGTCCATTCGTATAAAAAACAAACGGCATTTCTTTACCAGAATTTTTTTGAATATTAACTGCGTACTGTTTAGCTTGTTCTTGACCAACTCGAGCATCTCTAGAAGTCTTTTTTGCTTCTACTACTGCAAGAGGATACCCATCATCACCTAGTAGAACATAATCTGCATACTGAAACCCTTGGTGTTCATGTTCTGGCTCAGTAATACCTTCAGGCAAACCTACCCAAATATCCAACTCTGAAGTTACCTGTGAAGGATTACCAATGTCCCAACCAGCTTTTAACAGCCGTTTATCAATTATTTCTTGTCTTGTTTTTGCTTCTGTAGGACTCATATGTAGGATTAGATACTAAATCACTCAATTTGCACAACTATATTTTACCGTAAATATCATCAAATACCTCAGGGTATTCTTGTTACACTCGGCTCAAAGCTGATTTTACTCCTAAAATCTATATATTAGCTAGTGAATCAACAAATTATGGTTGACATAAAGATATTCAGTTTATATAATTCGATCACTTTATAGTATTTCGTTATAAGTTTCCCTACCCAGAGAAAAATAAAATATATGGGCAACAATATTCCAGGATACGACAGCGCGCAACCTATTCAGTTCGCCAACTTAGACAGTCTGCTATGGGGTGTTGTAAAAACTCTCCAGTATTTTTCACTTCCAGTTATGGCTCTTTCAATTGCAGCACTTGGCATTGCGTTAATCGCTAGTGGTGATGACACAGAGAGAAAATCCAGACTCAAAGGATGGATATTTAATATATTGATTGGTGGTCTTTTAGTCTTTGGGTCAGCCAGTATAGCAAGTATTCTTAAACAATTTGTTGGTGGCACAAACTAAAAAGACTAACATTCGTAATTGTTAGCTTTATGAAACATTTGATACTAGTATGCACGATCATACTCATATCGATTTTCTTAGCACCGCCTGCCTCTGCACAAGAAGATCAAGAAAACTCAGACCCTGACCCTCAAATCACTTGGACTAATGAGTTTGCTGTAGAAGACGACTCATCCAGTGTTATTTCCTTACTTAAAAACTTTGTAAATGGCTTTGATTCACTCCTTGGTGGCTTTATCTTCTATACACCAGATCCACTGGCAGAAACTATCACGCTCAAAGACGGCTCGGCAATCCCTGGAGTCACACACTACAGAAATATTTTTTATCAGATCGCTATTCCTATACTTGCCATCATTATTTCGTTTATCGCCATCACCAAAATAGGTTCTGACAACACCTATGAGCTCAAGTCATTTGCTGTGCGACTACTGATGGTCGTTGTGCTGTTTTTGACTGTTCCGCATGCACTTTCCTACTCTGTGCAGTTTAATAACTTGCTTGTTACTAAAATCTCAGAAACACAGCAGTTTACTGGCTTTCTAGATGACTACTTCGAAAAATCCCAAGAAAGAATAGATGCCAATGAAAGTTCTGAAAAATTTGGTATTCCTTCTTTTGACATCGCCCTTCGTGGCGGGATTTTTAAATCACTCGGTAAGTTTATTGTGCAGGTCTTTTTATTTGCCATCACCTTTTTATTTCTCCTATGTGGGTTTTTGTATCTAGGCTTTCAATTTGTCATTCGTTTTTCAACCCTACTGTTTTTAGGAGTGATTTACCCCATTGTGATTCCGTTTGCTCTTGCAGAAAGAACACAATCCATTGTCCAAACCTTTTTCAAAACTTGGTTCACCTTTCTGATACAACAACCTGCCTTTGTGCTTGGTTTTGCTATCGCAACAGATATTTTCAGAAGTATTTTAGAATCTCAGGGACCAAGTGTTGGTATGTTGTTTTTCTACACTGGTTTTTTGTTTTTCCTTGGTGGAGTAAACATGTTGGTGGCTCGCATATTTGGTGATGCCTGGTCTGCTATGTCAAATAACATGATGGCCGCTGTCTCATCACGAAGCATAATGTCGCCAGTTTCTTCAAGTATTGGTGACTTCAAAAAAGGTGTGACTGGAAGCAAAAGTTTTAGTACTGCCCTGGGTAACCAGATACGCAATCGATTTTTGACCAAACAATCTACCTCAGAGTTTAACAACTTATCAAACACTGAAAACAAAAACTATACCGCAAACAATGCGGGGAGTGAGTATAAGGTGCAAACAGCTACAGAACCTCAAGCTCCGTTTTCACAAAAACTTACGCACAAAGGATTTGCCGTTCAAGCAGAAAATTCCAAACAAGGAATAGTTTCTGTTTCTGGTACTGCATACAAGCACGATGGTGCTCAGGGGTTATCTACATACTACCCAACAATGATAGAAGCCGTTCAAGACGGAGTGCCACAAGACAAGCTTAAGCAAGTTGAGTTTGATCATGAAAAATTTATTGATCTTTCTAGTTTTAATAAACTGCATCCCAATCCGCATAACTTCAACGCCATGCAAGAGGCAAAAAAACAAGGCAAAGAGATCGACTACGCCTATATCAAGGAATCAAGTCCAGTCCACAAAGTACGGCAATTCTTGGAACTTTCAGAAAACCGCAATCAAGCATTTGGAGTCAAAGGGGTAATAGTAGAACGACACGCCAAAAAAGGCACAGATCCAGTTATCAGGCTGTATACCAAAAAATCATATGAGAAACATACGAATATATAAAGACGACATACGAACACATATCTTGCGGAGCCTATTTTTTACCGATACGGCTATCGTTTCTGCTGGCATTGTTTTTATATCGGTTGGCATTTACCTTATTTTTGTCTACGGCTTTCATTTTTTCGATTGGGGGTATTATCTCTCAACACTCTTTGTTGCCATCATCTTTTTTATTGCATTTGTCAGTCAGAAAATCGACAACCAACCAATTTTTAAAATTGTCCCACGAGCAACTACTTTTTCGACATCTACAAAAGAACTGCGGGTAACAAATATAGATCCGTACTTTACTGATTTTCATATTCAAGATGATCTGATTGTCCGCAAAGACAAACTTATTCGAGTCTATGAAATCGAGCCATTCGATATTGCGCTACTCAACGAACAAGACCGTGAGCACTTTTTTATTAGACTAAAACAGGCTATTCATGTACTACCAGCGCAAACACAGTTTATTGTGCGAAAGGTACCAGCAAAAAGTAGTGACTACTCAAAGCACTTCTTTTCTCTCTATGATGATTCGTCTTCTGATCGAGAATCACTCGTGCATGAATATATTGAGAATCTAACCAAACTTGTTGATACCAGTTCATTTTTTATTACCAAACACTTTGCAGTACTTTCAGTAAGCTGTACAACACACAAACCACAAGCAGTTGTTGAGGGGGTAAAAAAACTAAACGATAGTAGCTCACGACTTACTGCATCTTTGGTAGTGTGCAATATTTCTACAAAACCCGTGATTAATGAAGAGTTGAAACAATTTGTTAGGAGTATTTTACGATGATCAAACATTCTATAAAAACCAGCATGCGCACACTACTACAAAATATTCGGAACTTTAGTCTCACCTTTACACTAAAAGATCAAGTTGACTCTCTTAGCCACGAAAGAGATGTCTATACCGAAGAATTGATTGCTATAAAAAAAGAAACAGACCTACTTAAAACTCGAAATGAGGGTTTAAAGAAACTCGAAGAACAAGTATTGCAGTCTGCACAATCTACAACAGAAAAGGCACTCAAGGAAGAAATTAAACGACTTATGGAAGTGGTGTCATCTCAGGCTGAAACAATAGAAAAACAGCCATTTTTAGGCCATACAGTAGCTAAGATTGCCAAGCCAACACAAGCAAAAAGCAGAACTCCACTTGGGTTTATAAAAAGCTACTTTGCCTTTAAAAAGGAGCTTAAAGCTTATGAGAAAAAAATCTTGCATGATGCAAAAGAGAAATTTCACTTAGTAGTTGAGAAACGAGATGAAACTATACACATTGATAGAGCAACTGAAAGTTCATATAAAAGTGAATATATTGTTGAACACAGTAATTATCTTGATGTGAATGGCAAAGTTAAACGGTTATATTACCTTGCCGATATTCCAGCGTACCTCAGTCCCTATGTATTTTTCCGTCTTCTGACTTCTTCATTGCCATTTACACTCAGTATTTTTATTGAACCTGCCTCAAGTACTGAACTGCTCAAAAAGGCACGACAAAGATTGTCTGTTCTTGAAATGCAACAGAATGAAAGACTCAGATCTGGAAAAATACGAGACCAACAAATTGATAAAAATATTGATGAAGTCATGAGTTTTATAGATGAACTAGTGCACGAGGCAGAAAAAGGTATTGTCTATTCCCTCTATCTACAACTTGAAGCAGATACGCCAAAAGAACTAGAGGCACTACATAAAGAGCTTCAAAATATTGCGGGAAGCATGGATTTAACATTCAATCAATACACCTTTGGTCAAAAACAAGCGTTCAAAAACTTTTTACCATTTGCTCAAGATCATGTGCAGGAAAATAGAATTTTACAATCAACTGCAGTCTCATACTTAATGCCGTTTGTTTCAAAACATCTGAATGACCCTGACGGTATATTTATGGGGCTGAATGCTTATAACGACTCGCTCATATTTATGGATCCGTTCACCTCAAGGAATAATAATATCAACATCTTTGGTGTATCTGGATCGGGGAAAAGTGTGACTTCAAAAGTATTGATGAACAGACTGTATATGAGAGGTGTCCAAATTTTAGCAATTGATCCAGAAGGCGAATATGTAAACCTTGCAAAATCGCTCGGTGGAGAGGTGATTCAGTTTTCCAGAGAAAATGGTATCAATCCTTTTCATATCAACAGCACCAGAGAAAACGATATTCTCGATCACATCTCGACACTCAAAACATTCTTTAAGTTTTTTATTCCTCAAGATCACTACGATGGAGCTGTGCTTGATGAACATTTAATTACACTCTATGACTCTAGTACACCAAACTTTGAAAACTTACTAGAACTATTGGGCACACACCCTATGGCAAAAGATTTAAGCGTGTTGTCTACTGGAAGCTTGCGAGGAATATTTAATTCAAAGCGAAAACTAGAACTAGATAATAATTTCATTGTTTTTGATCTGCATGACCTCAAAAAAGACGAGAAGCGTGAGCCTGCCATGTACCTTTTGACTTCACTTATCTGGAATCTGATCAATATACAAAATGGCAAAAAGCGCATGCTTTTTATTGATGAAGCCCACAAACTACTCGTTGATCCAGAGGTTGCAGTTTTCTATAGAGAACTAGTCAAGCAAGCACGAAAAAGAAACACGGGAGTTGTCTCAATTACTCAGGATGTTGAGGACTTTTTACATAACGACTACGGCAAGGCGATTATCACAAACTCTGAAACTAAGATTTTGCTAAAACAATCCTATGCTGCATTATCTGAAATAGGGACAATCTACCCTATGACTGATGAAGAAAAGCAACAACTCGGGCATCTGGGCATTGGTGAAGTAATTCTTTTTAGAGAAGCAGAGCACCTACGACTCAATACGATTGTACTTCCATTTGAGAAACCACTTGTTTTTACCAGTGATTAATACAGTATGAAAGCACTCGGTTACGCACATGCTTTTAAAAAGCTCAAAGAAGACCCATTCGGAGTTGCTGTTGATGCTCTGATTACTGTTGTGGTGCATATATTTTCGCCACTTCCTATACCCGGCGCACTTGTGGCGCAGTTTAAAGTTCCTATTCTTGGATTTTTAGCGTCTCTAGCTATTTTATTCTTCTTCATGATTATGCTTGTTGGTACAGTTTTTATGTCGCCACTGATTGTCAGCTCTGGATACTGGACAGAATTTATTTCACATTTTCAGGATCAAGAGGGAGAATATCAATCTGATTCTGGATTTACTCAAACACAAATTCCAAAACAAAGCCCACTCGGAGGATCAGGGATGAATTTTGTCACAGTAACTGCTTATTTTTTAGATCCAAGTTATTATCTGCAATTTGGAAGAAATCATACAGGTATTGATCTTGTTCCATCAGATTCTTACTATCAAAATAGCCAAGCATACAAAGACACGGGTGAAGTAGTAACCTTTGCAACAATTAATGGAAATGTCCGCTACTACATTGACCAATATGGCGGGAATACCGTTGAAATCACTAGTGATAACGGCTCAATTCAAGTACTTTACATCCATTTTAGTAGAGTTTTGGTTCAATCTGGTAAGGTAACGGCGGGCACTCCGATTGGAATTATGGGAGATACGGGTAATGCGACAGGTGAACATGTACACTATGAAGTACGCACTAAAAATGGTAATAACTGGCAGGCGGTAAATCCGTTAAACTATATAGAGTAATATGAAAAAAATAGAACTTAATCCACTAGACTCAAATCAAAGAAGATTGCCACAACTTGGAGTTGTACTCGTACTTGGTATCTTTCTTGTGGGGTATTTTTTACTTCGAAAAAGTCCTACGCCAGAACCAACAACCAAAAACTATGCTGTGTATATCGAGGATTCGATTTTACATGCATTTGACGACACTATATCTATTGCAGAATATCCTAGTAGAGTCTCGGTACACTACCCATATGCGCTTGTAATTTTACCCAAAAAACAAAGCACTCAAATCTTCAACCTCAAAAATGCATCAAAAGAAAAATCTTTTAATGAAGCATTGCTAGATTATTCCGAAGGGAAAATCCTGAAAAATACTGGTAAAACAACATTTCTTGATGAACTAGACCTGCAAGTGCTGTGTGAAAAAGGGGTTATAAAAAGTGATATAGAAGTTTTGTGTCTAACTAAAGTAAATGCAAACACGGTAGAAAACAAACTTATCTCAATAACCATTCCAGATGCTAAACAAAAAGAAATCTATGTTTCAAAAGATATCATAACCGACTTTTCAGTTGTAAACGACAAAATATATATCGGGGAAATAAATCTTCACAACAAGCAAAACTACTTAATTATTGATGGTACAAAAGTAGAAGTTCCAAGTGTTGTTAGTTTCATCTATGAGCTAGGAGGAGAGCCGTACTATGCAACTCTGAAAGGTGCACTTAGTCAGGAAGAGAGCTGGTATAAGATTGAAAATAACACTGCAAATAAACTCGATGGTGAGAAAATTTTCCTTAGATATGCTCTAGAGAACTAATTTGAGAGGTTTTTTATACAAACTATCTCTAAAGGATGTATAATTGTAGTCAGAGGTAACTCTATATGGAATCAAAAAGTCAATTTGGGAAAATTCTCAAGTCTGCACGCCTTAAGTCAAAAATGACTCAAGCACAAGTTGCAGTAAAAGCAGACATAACAACAAATTACTATGCTCGTATCGAGCGGGGTGAAGTGAGTCCTACAGTTGAAGTTATTAACTCAGTAGTGCAAGCTTTGGGAATAGAACTAAACTTCCCTCTTAAAAAGACTAAATAAATTTTGAGTAATTCAAAAAATCTATCATTGATCTTGATTCTTTTGCATCATCAATTCTTCTCATGATTTCTAGACTATTTGTTTGAGATAAAATATTTAAGCTCCCCTCCCATAAGATTTTCTTATCGATAACTGATAGTTTTCTATGGTGAAAACCATTCAATAATACAAATTTAATACCCATATCCGAATACTTTAGAATTTCATCTGTTGCCTGATAACGATAGAACTCTGTCTCGTGCTCTGACGGTTCTCTCGTAATGATCTTAATTTTGATGTTTTTATGTAATAAACGTTGAAAGACTTGTTCAAATAATTCCATTCGAAGACTTGTAATGTAGGGACTTTCAATAATCACTTCACTTGAGCAAGATTCCAAGTCTTTCAAAAATTGCTTATAAAATGTCTTTTCATTAAATAAAACTGGTGCTTTAAAGAAGCTATGTTGGTTTATCATATAGTTAGTTAATAACCTCCTTTCTCTTCGGGAATGGTAAAGATCGCGAAGGCAGGGCCTCAGGTTTATCATTTTGATCTGAATTGATCGGGTAAAATAGCATTAGTTTCTGAATCCAGCTCAAAAGTGGTTCGAAGGAAAGTGCATTAGGGTCACCAAACGAGACATTATCATCTCCAAAGTGCGAAATGTATTGATATAAAGGGCTAATCTGCTGGTTCGAATAGCCTGGATAGAATTACGATATTTGTTTAAAAATTTTTTCAAGACTTTTCCATGACACAAGTGTATTGTTTTTTACTTTTTGGTTGTCTTCCCCACTATAAACAACATATCCTTCTGACTTGTCATCTACATTCTCTCTCCAATAATTTACTCCGTTGAAAAATTCGTTCCTAAAAGTACTCGATGACTTGATTTCAATTGGGATTGTACTATTGCCCGTGTCAATAATTAGGTCTATTTCATTCCCATGACTGTCACGAAAAAAGTAAATTGAAGCTGATTTTGATGAATTATTTATATATTTAACAAATTCACTAACCGCAAAATTTTCAAAAATATTGCCAATGGCGTAATGTGATGACAACTCAGTGACCGAGGAGATATTTAGTAAATTGCATAGCAACCCCGAATCATAAAAATATATTTTTGCTGACTTAATAACTCTTTTACCGATATTTTTATAATATGGTTTGAGTCTAAATACAATATAACTTGCTTCAAGTATAGAAATCCAATCCTCTGCAGTATTTGGTGAGATCCCTACATCTGTTGCCAAAGATGCAACATTTAACACCTGCCCAACTCTGCCTGATAGTAAAACTAATAAATTTCTAAATTTAGAAAGACTGCTTATGTTTTTAATTAATCTAGCATCTCTTTCGACATATGTCGCGGTATACTGGTTATAGTAGTCAGATGAAGTAACATCCCTTGTGTATAGTGCAGGATAAAATCCGAAAATAATTTGCTCAAATACATTTCTAGTCAATAACCCATTGTTCTTGAGTTCAAGCAGACTGAATGGCAAAATTGTTTGATATGCAGCTCTTCCAGCTAATGATTGTGAGACTTGCTCTGAAATAAGCAAGTTTTGAGATCCACTGATAATTACACTCCCCATTTGATTTTCACTATCAACTAATACTTGAATATAAGAGAGTAACTCCGGTAATC
Source organism: candidate division WWE3 bacterium (assembly GCA_943354835.1). Classification (GTDB taxonomy): domain Bacteria; phylum Patescibacteriota; class WWE3; order 2-01-FULL-39-13; family 2-01-FULL-39-13. The sequence continues at coordinate 79,965 of CALRDH010000002.1, forward strand.
TCTGAATTTCATCAATTATTATCTTGCTTTTGTTTAACGCAAAGAATCCTTGTATATCAGCTTCAATTAGTCCTCTCGTTTGCGGGTTTTCAAGGTTGAAGTATTTGTAATTTTTAAAATGGTGTTGTAAAAATGTTGTTTTGCCAGATTGCCTTGGTCCAGTAACAGATATTACAGGAAATCCTTTTTGTAATTTCTTTATTTGATTTTCTATTTGTCTTTGGTAGTATTCCATGTGTTAAATCCTACACCAGTCTGTGTAACTATGCAATTCGATTGCAATATTGCACACGTAGTCCGGCTATGGATATTAGTTTGTGTGCACATTGGTGTTTTAAAATAACTCAAAAGTTTTATGCATAAACCTTAGCTTCATCAAAGTTTTTTAAAAGTTGCAAACTAGACACATTATGGTCACCAATAGGTTTTCACTAATTGCATAATCGTCTTTTTAATGCTATAAATTGGCTCATAGCATTTGTAGGATCTATGAAATTAAAAAAATATGGCTTTCGTATAGATAATATACAAACTGCACTTGTCCCCTATATTTTGTTGCTGGTACTCCTGACACCACTCCTTTTAATTTTTAAGTTTTGGGAAGATTCTCTTCTCAGTTTATATCGATCAATGTATCCAGTTTTTTATGTATCAATCATTGGAAGCATATTACAGGAAATTGTTTTTAGAGGGTGGTTAGTGTATAAACTAAAGGAAATATTTGATTGTCCGCTTACAGTAATATTGATCAGTGCGTCTCTATTTGCTGTAATGCACTTTTTTATTCCCTTTCAATATATTTTTGTCACAGTTTCTTTTATCATTGGAGTTGGTTTTGCAACAGTCTATTACTACAATCCCAATATTTATTTAGCCTCTTTAGTCCATATCATTATAAATCTTATAGTGCCAATAGGATGCTACTTTAGATTTTTGAATTGTTAAACCGATTAGTGATTTTTTCGATAGCTATTAATTTCAGTTGTGTAAAATGTGTTCTCGGCCAAATAGTCTAGTAAATTGCTAGTTCTTTCGATTGAGTCATCGTTTAGTTTAGTACAAAGTGTAGCGATGTTTAATCGATTATTTCATCGTCAGGCATTTTGCAACTCGAGTTGCACCCATCACCATACTTTTATAAAGTTGACTGTGCATAAAGTATTGACTTTTGTAAAGTCTGGCTTAAAACATGCATATGATTACAGATAATCTAAATATTCGCAGTGACGCAGGTGCAATGTTCGAAAACTTCGTGGTTGCAGAAATCAAAAAGGAAATATCATATCTTGGTTTAGACTACAAATTGAAATATTGGAGATTAAAATCTGGATCAGAGATTGATTTGGTCATAAGTAACAAAGATGAATTTATCGGATGTGAAATAAGGCTAACTGATGGAAAAATATCACAAGCTTTCAAAAACAGATATCCTGAAGCAAAAACGCATCTTATCAATTCAGATAATTTTATCTAGGTACCGATTCATTTCAATACTAAACTAAACTCTACCTCGAAATACGTTAAATACATTTGCTAAATGCTATGTGACTAATTATTTTGCATGGGTATTACCTGCCTGCTGTTGTGTTTTTTCGTAGTTTAAGTTAGAATTTCGCCATCACGATCATCAAGTTAAGTAGCCTAAGGTTTCGACCGACCGCTGATCTTGGTCTTTCCTATTTCCACGATATATTTATTGAACTTTCGTAACAAACTAGAATATTTGATCCAACTGATATAATCCAAGTATGGACACATCAAAAATAATTAACCCTGAGGCCAAAAGATTTATTAATGCTTTTTTTGCGAATAGAGCAATTAACCGCGAGTATTATGAACTTGTGCTAGAAGAACAATATGATTATAGAATGGTCGATACAGCCGAGCGAAAATCTGATTCACCGGAAGAAAGTTTGGCACATCAAGCGATTTGATAGCCTTAAAATGATGTGGGGATAAATTAAATTAGACTCCGTACCTTCTCCCCCGTTGAAGTAGTCTGTAAGTTCTGTATTATTGATTTATGGCAAAAAGTGAAATGAGTTATAACGATTGGATTATTAGAAATTCATCAGTAATATTTTTGATCGAAGTTGTAATTTATGGAGTAAGTCTGCTTTTGATTTCTATGCAGGCAGTAAGTGGCTCCGCGTATATGAGTAAAGACGTCCTCGACAGTTATTTGTCTTTTTATCAAATCGTTTCTATTCCTTTAGTTATTGTTTTTTCTTTCGTTCACTATTTGCGTATAAAAAGCCTTAGAGAAAAGGGAAAATCTTTCTTCTACCTTTCCAAACAAACAATCCAAATATTATGGTTAGCACTAGCCTTTCTATTTATGTATTTTGCAGGAAGATCATTTTTGATCGCAATAACTGGACTTGGATTTGATATGTGCAACTATAGTTGGAGTTACTGTATAAGACAAAACTTGTCGAGTTAAAACTAGTTCCCCATTTAGACTTTTTACTTTTTTTCCTAAATAAACAACTCGGATTACAACATATTTTATAGATATGGCATAATAAACGCATGAATAAATTTTATACACTTTTAGTATTAGCAGTTTTTTTATTAGTGCTAGTATTTAAAACCAATTCCGTTTTTGCGACTGGCATGGTAACTGGCACAGGATCAATTTCTGGAACAGTATATTTAGATTCTAAGTGCGATGGGTATGATCTATCTGACACATCTTTAGCTGGTGTGAAAGTTACACTAGTTTCAAAGACACCAAAGATAAATCAAAAGGTCAAGTCTGATCTGCAGGGTAATTTCATATTTTTAGATTTGCCTTATTCTAGGTATTTACTTTCAGTTGATCCAGATAAAGGGTATATGCCTAAAAGGTTGATTTCTACCTATGAAATTGGTGAGGCTAATGGGGCTGTAAGTGGGATGTTTGTTTTTTGTGAAAAAAATAATAGAATGAATGCTATTCCCAACATCAACGTTGTTACTTCTCCTTTTTCCCAAATGAGAATGTTTGAATAATCGGGAACTGCAATAAGAATTGCCCCTAAGAATGCCAATGCTAAAAAATAGAAAGCTTATACCTTTTGTATTCTTCTTGGTAATTATCTACGTAATCGAAAATAAAGCTTTTGTTACTAATAAACGGGATTAAGTCATTTGCAAAATCATTTTTATATTTTGTGCAAGCCAGATTAACTTTAATGTCTATGAGATCTTTTAATTCTTCTAAATCTAAATTTGGATTATTGATTTTCTCTTTCACTAAATTAATATTTACATTTATTCCTTTTTTTAAATACCATAATAAATCGTAAAAATCTCTACCTTTAATTGTTTGCACATTATCTTTTCCAGTTAGTAAATTTCTTGTTAGAATAGCTGAAATTTTCCCTGCAAATAAGCTTGGAAGATCGTAATGTAGTGCAACAAAGTTATACCCAAAGGCACTTTTAGAAGCTCTTTCAATTTTATAAGATTTGCTATCTACTAAAGTAATGTCAATTTTAATATAAAGCATCTCGGATTCATTCGGGCCGGCAATACCAATTTCTCTAAGCATCGGAAATTTAAGTAGAATTTGCTTACCTTGTTGTTTGATTGAAATTTTTAATTCAGAATATCTTAATGAACTTTTAAAGTATTTCCCTATTTTGTTTGCAATTTCTCTTGGCTCTATTGATTCTATACAATCAAAATCAAGATCTTCTGATAATCTGTCTGTTCCATAAAAATATCGTAGACATGTGCCTCCTGTAAAAATAAGATTGGATTTAAAATCATTTGACGTATAAATATACTGTAGAACTAAAATTTGCAAATACTCCTTTATAACACTTCTAATATAAAGTGGGTTTGACTCTTTGGCTCGCTCTTCTAAAATGATTTCTTTAATATAGTTAAGTATCATATTCATTAAAGACTAATTTGTCTAAATTAAGAAATTTATCAATAGCCGTGCTTTTGCAATAGTCGGAAAACTCTTTTATTTCCTCTTTAGTAAATTCATCCAAATTTAACCTTAAGTCATGAATCATTGACTTAGTTATCAATGAATTTCTGTATAGTTTCAGATAAAGGAAATCAAACAAGGCTTTTGGTTTTGTAGCAATAGCAATTTCAAAACCATCTTGTTTTATTACTGAATAACCTGTAAATAATGATTTACTAATATTCCTGTAAGAAAATATTCCAAGATTGTTTGAGTATGATCGTGTTGATTTTTGGGTAATTGCAGTATAACTAAAAACACTCTCAGTAAGTATTTGATATTTACTTAAAACATATTCTAAACTTAGATATGATGGGTAACGTAGTTTATTACTTATAAACTCAAGATAACTTTTAGCATTTTGTTTTGAATAAAAAGATTCAGTTGTGTACACTCCCCTCTTTAATGGGATAATTAATCCTTGTTTTATCCATCTTGAGATGTTTTTGTATAAAGTGTTTTTTTCAAGTTCGCATACCTGAGCTATCGTTGCCGTATCAAAATAACTTAGATTTTCTAGTTGTTTAAGCTTGCCTACTTGTTTCACTATTCGTACATTATATATACAGTAAGCGGAACAAGTCAAACAGTAAAAAACTGTGCACTCCGAAATGACATAAGGGGCCTTATATCTCCGCTTAAGTTGCAATAACTGGACTTGGATTTGACCTATATTCCTTCAAATCTCGCAGTCATTGTAGGGTTTCCATGCGTCAGTCTTTTTATTGTTAATTCGTCTGCTTTGTTATTCGCACGCCTTAGATTGTCTTCAGAAGATAACAATGCGTCTTTTGTTTTTTGAAGATGATCTATCGTTTTATCTATTTCTTCTATCGCCGTTTTAAACCTGCGACTTGCTAGCTCATAGTTTTTTGCAAATCCTTCTTTAAATTTATTAACATTATCTTCAAAATTTGTAATATCAATATTTTGACTTTTTACCAATGCAAGTTCGGCCTTGTATTTAAGCGAATTCAATCCCGCATTTCGAAGCAGTGTAATTATAGGAATAAAAAATTGCGGCCTTACAACATACATTTTTGGAAATTTATGCGAGACATCAACAATACCAGCATTATAAAGTTCATTGTCGGCTTCAAGAAGTGTTACAAGAACGCCGTACTCACACTTTTTTTCTAAACGATCTTTATCTAGTTCGCGAAAAAAATCTTCATTTTTTTGTTTTGTACTACTTTGATCGCCTTCATTTTTCATTTCAAACATAATAGAAATTATCTCTGTACCAGATTCATCATTCTCGCGATAAATATAATCGCCTTTGCTTCCTGATTTTGCATCATTATCTTTTTCGAAATATGCATTCTGAAAACCTGTTGCACGAAGTCTATTAAATTCAATCTCGCAATGTTGCTCAAGAGTTTCTCCAATCATCTTTGTTGAAAGTTTGACCTTCATGTCCTTTCGAAGCTCGATCTCTTCGTCTTTCATTTTTATAATATTGTCTCTTGTGCTAAGTTCGGCTAAAAATTTCTCTTTAAGGGCAACATCGTGAAGTTGAATCTCCGTTTCTTTGCTTTTTAACTTCCCTATTACTTCGTCTCTTTCCTTTTCGATTTTATTGACAGCCTCTGTAATTGCCAACTTTTTTTCAAGCTCGGCACTGTTTATTTTTGAATTTAATTCAGATAACTTTGTTTGAAGTTCATTTTTAACATTCGCCTCGGTTAGTTTAACCGCGGATTCTAACCGATCATGCAATTCCTTTTCGAACTCATGATTGCGGACTTGTGTAAGAATATCTGCAAATCCAGATTCATCTACCTTAAAGGCCTTTTTGCAATGTGGACAAATAATATCTTGCATATTGAATTATGGTAGCATGTTTTACTTGATTATTGGTCAATCGGAGACAGACTGGATGAGTTGAGAAATCTTATTTCTTCGCACACGTAAGTACGTCTTTTTTGTCGAGGCCAAGTATTAGGTAGCATTCGATGTTTTCGTTTTTATATGCATCGATTGTTTGGCCTGCTCCGGCTGCGGATTTTGTTATGTCTAATGTTAATTCTTGTTCTAGCAAGTTTTTAACTATAACTATTTGAGCTTTTTCTTTAACAGCACTTGTAAAATCTATAGTCCATGACTTTTTATCTCCATCTACATTCATTGTTGGTACGAAATTCGAAGACAAACCTGAATTTAATTTTCCAAAAAGTACTGATATTTCAGAAGGAATTTCGCTTGTAACAATTATTGATCCCTTCATAAAAGGATGTATTCCACAATGATATGTATAAGTTCCTTCTTTAGTAAATGTATAGCTGAATTTTTCGCTATTTGCTAATTTGGGGCTTTTGAATAAATCTGAATCGCTAATAACATCATGTCCGTATACCTCATTATTAACCCAAGAAACAGTATCCCCTACTTTAACATTAAGAGTACTTGGCTCGAATGAATTTTTCAGTATGCTAATGTCATTTGGATTTAAAGTTGTGGCTGGTTTGAGAACAACTTGAGGTGTCTTTCTCTGATTCACATACACAAATCCAATTACCAAAGCGATAAGTACGATTCCGAAAAAGGCAAAAATAATTTTCTTATCAAACATATAAATAAATAGTAACACATTGGCCGGAATATTTACTTTATGAATTGGTATTGTATGAACCAGACGGCGATAGCCGCGATATATCCGAATAGAGCTGGAAGTGTTGCGTATTTTAGGTATTTATCAAATGTTAATTCTTTTACCATTCCCATAGCGACAACGCCTGAAACACTTCCTATTACAAGTAAGGATCCACCTGTTCCAACAGTTAATGCTAAAAGTGTCCAAATTGGAACATCATTAATTCGAATAATGTCTATAGCAAGTGCTGTTAACGGAACATTATCAACGATAGCTGAAAAAACTCCCATAATAATATTTCCCCAAATAACGCGGGCGATTTCTTGCATTTCTCCGAATAATACCTTTGAAAGCATTTCTAAAAAGCCAAGTGCGCTTAAGGCTGAAACTGAAAGCAAAATTCCTGCAAAGAATTTCAAAGAAGAAATATTTGTTTTTTGTAAAAGGTGTTCAATATTTGCTTCTAAGTGTGTGTATGTTTGGGATCTAACTTTCAAATATTCAATCAATGACCAAACAATACCAAGTCCGAATAAAAGTCCAAAGTATGGTTGAAGTCCAATACTATTCATTAGAACAGGAAGTATAAAAGACAAAAGGCTTAACGTAATGACCAACTTTTCTCCAGCTGTTAATGTGATTTTCTCTACTGCTACCTTTTTTGCGACTTCATTTACAATATTTTTTCTAAGCATGAATCCTGAAACTACTGCCAATGTAGCGGCCGGTAAAAATCCTTCTCTAATAACATCAAGTGCACTAAACTTTCCTGCAAGCCATATCATAATTGTCGTAACATCCCCAATTGGTGACCAAGCGCCACCGGCATTAGCTAAAATAACAATTCCTGCTGCAACAACGATAAGGTTTTTATCTTTAAAAAACTTTCGTGCAATCTGAATCATAACTATAGTTACAGTTAAATTATCAAGTACTGCAGAAATGAAAAATGTAAGGATTCCTATAACAACAAAAAGTTATAGTGGACAAGGATTTCAACCAAAGTCATAGCGGCAAGTAGAAACATCATAATGCTAAAAACTTCTGTTCCTGCCTCGGCCATATGTTCATGAAGAAATTCTTTGTCAACGCCTGATAATGCAACAAGGATCCATAAAACACTTGCAAGAGCCAATGCAATTGCTGACTTGTGTGTGTGTAATTTGTGCTCTAAGGTTATAAAAACATAACCTACTATAAAGATAATGCCTGCTAAAATTGTAATCATAAATTTAAAACCTGCAGACTATACTACAAAATGTTTATGTTGTATATATGAGAACGGAAAGTTAAAAATTTGTCTCAAAGAACCTTTTATGCCCTTTTGATATGATCAATAGCATAACCATTATTAGTCCAATTAATGAATAAATGCTAAATATTGTTGTGAATCCAAAGATTTGTGCAAAGAAGCCTCCTAAAACTGGACCAATAACATAAGCCATATTTATAAAGAAGTCATTAACTCCGAGTATATCTACTTCGTGCTCTGGATGTATTCGCACAAATTTTACAAAAAGTGAGCTTAAAGATGGTAAACATAGAGAGAAAAAGAACGATGATAGAAGTACAAGTCCTACCATTATGACTTCCGAACTTCTGAATGGGAATATTAAAGCTAAAAATAGGCTTCCTAATATAAATGATCCAAATGCGACCTTTTTATCGCCATGTTTTTTTGCAAGATTCCCTATAAAAAAGCCTGTAAATAATCCAGGTATCATAAAACATGTTAAAAATAATGATCCTAAAAAATGATTGCTAAATTGTTCTATTAATAAAGGGCCGATTGTCCAATAAAACGCATCAAGTAAACTTAAAAGCAAACTTAAAATCAACAGGTGACGAATTTTTTTTGATACCTTTATCCAAGTTTTTATCTCAGTTATAAAGCTAATTTTCTTGTGTTTGTATGTATTTATTGTTTGAGGTGTTTTTTTATGTTTAACCAATAACACCGTGGACAAGAAAAATATCAATGCTAATACAAGGAAGAAGTAAGTAAACGCAATTGGATACCAAGTTAGTGTATAAATAATTAAAAGAGAAGCAATAAATGGAGCTAACATATATCCAAGGCCTTCAAAGACACTCATTAATCCGAATGAAGATGTATGTTCTGATTCCTTAATTTCAGAAACTGCAAAATCAAATTTGCTAAATATTTTTAAGTCGTAGTAAATTCCCCAAACAGCCATTGCGGTTACAAATAAAAATGCGTTATTGGCTTTAAATAAAAGTAGAGGATAAGCAAAACACAATAATAAAAGCGCATAAATAAAGCGTTTGTACTTTGTGTTTTGAAAATATCTGCCGATAACAAGATCAAAGATTGCTCCAAATACTGAAGAAGAACTATATATAAGCCCCATTGTAAAAACAGAGAAACCACGTTCTGTAATAAGTATTGGTGTGAAAAAGCTAACAAATCCGTCAAAGAGTGTCCAGAAAAATAAGAAAAGAGAAAAAGCGATTAATGGTTTATTTGTAAGACCATAGCTTTTAAAATAGTCCCTAAGATGGTTTATAGAATGCATTTACTTCCTTCCATTGATTGGGTGAATAAACTTTAGTGGCAGAACTAAATGGCCAGAATTTTCCTAAAAATTTGCCGAGTTTTGATTTAAATGGATACGGCCTAAAAATTGTGTCATCTGGATTATAAAAAATATCTGAAGGAAGACCGCTTTTTAAATAAGCATTTTGTAAAACTTTAAATTCATCTTTAGAAAGTGTTATTTCCCAGCAACTAGTGACGTCGTGATGGCTGAATTTGCTGAAATTTGGTCTTGAATATAAATGTAATCCAAAAATACTAATGCTATTTTTTATTAGTGAATATACTAAATCCTCTATAAAATTTTCCTTTTCCTTTTGATTTTTGGGAAGCCTGCCTTCTTTTATATCGTTTGCGAAACCTTTGGCCTTGTAATGACTACACCAATTTCCGATAGTCTTCGCAGTAACTAAAATAGCCTTATCAGATGGGAAATCCTCTTTATTGTGAAAATAATAAAGGTCCGGAATATACCTCATTAGAATATGATATCACTTGTTTGGATTTGATATAATATGCGCCATAATGCAAATGCTACAAGGTTTTGGACAAATAGAGACTCAAATTAACGAACCTGCAAGTGGACTTTTGGAAACTAGTGCTGCAAAAAACTCTTTGGAGTTGATAATACACAACTACAGACCTTAGCAAGCGATAGATCTAATTGGCCATCGACTGCTCTTAACGAGAGAGCTATTTATGAAACTCCAGAAGGTTGGTTTGGTATAAGAAGTGGTGAAGCAATGAATAGTACTGTTATTACAGTTTACTTTACTGATAGCACAGGAGAGTTAGTTACATCAGTTAGCGCAACTATAGATAATCATCAAGCTTTTCCTACTTCAAGCCCAAAAGTTGTAACACTTGTTGGATACAGACATCAAGTTGTTGTTCCTGGATGTATAGATTCGGAAATTCTAATTGAAACATTATATCCAAATTTTATTGAAACAAAACCAAAAAATACAGCTGGACTTATCTTGATTGATAAACATGAAATAACAGAAAAGGAAGCTGAAAGAAAATCTCTTGGTGATGTTAGTCACGAACAGGATAGAAAGCGTTTGATTACGCAAGCCGAACAAGATGAATATATTTTAAAACTAAGTGAAGGTTTGAATTGGTACATTGCTAACAGCCAAAACTTACCAAGACCATTAATGTCATTTGAAAGGTATTCAGAAGAATTGCGTTTGATTGATCGTCTATTAAAGGATGAGCCATCCAAAGATAAAAAACCCATGATAGAAGACCTTGTGAAAGCTTTTTTTGAGACATCTGATAACGTCGTCCAGGAATTTTTAGAAAAATGGGAGGTCGATCAGTTGTCTGGCCATACGGATAGGGAAACTGCTGATTATGTAAGTTTAGTATTAAAATGTAATGATCTCAAAAAATCATATGATGAAGGTTCTTTCGTGCCAGATGATATTGTAAGATCGATCTGGGTATCATTTTCTGGATTAAAGAATAGAAAATCAGGAAATGGAATTACAACTCTTCGCTCTGTACAGCTTTAAATTTTGTAATCAATTCTTTCCATATCGCGCGGGAACATTGTTGCTTCGCGTACGTTTTTAAGACCTAATACTTGCATGGTTATTCTTTCTGCTCCGAATGCAAATCCGCCTTCTGGTGGAACGCCGTATTTAAATGCTTCCAAAAATCCTTTTATTTTTTCAGTGTCCATTCCCCACTCTTTTGCATGTTTTAATAATTGTTCGTAATCGTTGATACGTCTTCCTCCTGATAAAAGTTCAACGCCTCTGCATAAAAGATCTACGCCTTCGTTAAATTCTGGATTTTCTGGGTTTGGATAGACATAAAACGGTTTCTTTTTTGTTGGATATCCATAAACAAAAACCAAATCTGATCCAGTTTCTTCTTTTATAATAGAGCAAATATCACGTTCACTTTCTGGATTTAGATCTTTATCACCTCGCATATCCTTGCCAAGCTTTTGAAAAATCATTTCTTGCGCTTCGGTTAAGCTTAACGTTGGAGTCTTTTCTATTGTTTGAGGCAATTTAACGTCGAACATTTTTAATTCATGTGGACATTGTTTTTCGATTTGTTCAAAGACATATTTAATCAAATTTTCTGCCATGTCTTTTACATCTGTCCAACTTTCAATAAATCCCATTTCGGCATCAAGTGAAACGATTTCAGTTAAATGTCTTGTTGTAACGCTTGGTTCAGCCCTAAAAACTTTATTAACGCTAAATACTCTTTCAAAAGCGCTCATAACAATTTGTTTGTAAAGTTGCGGGCTTTGTGAAAGATAAGCCTTTTTATCAAAATAATTGACTTCAAAAACTTCAGCGCCGCCTTCGGCAACGGCCGGAGTAATTGCAGGAGCCTGAAATTCAAAAAAGCCATTTTGCTTTAAGAATTCTCTAAACGAATCTATTATTACTGCTTGGATTTTAAAGATTGCTTGAACTTTTGGATGTCTTAATGAAACTGGTCTATGATCAAGCAAAGTTGGAAGTTCAACATCAAGTTCTGCTTTTCCTAAATCAAAAGGCAAAGTTTCTGCCGGAACGGCAAAAACTTTGTATTCTTCTACATCAATTTCGACAGTTCCTGTTGGCATATCTGGATTCACCATTTTTTCTGGTCTGGCTTTTACCATTCCTATAATTTCGATTGCGGATTGTGTAAGAAGTTCACTCATCTTATTAAAGCCGACGCACTGAATGCGTCCTGTGCGATCCCTAAGCTCAATAAAAGTTAGCTTTCCATGATCACGCTTGATATCAACCCATCCTTTTAGTAAAACTTTTTGTCCAATAAGTGAAATTGTTTCTGTTGCAAGTGTTCGATTCATGTTGGAATTGTAGTTGGTTCGGAAAAAGGAGTCAAATGAGAACTAAAAAGGAGAGGCTTTAAGACCTCTCCTTTTTTTGCTTAAGCAAAAATTTTCAAACTTAGTTACTTTTTTGCTTTCTTTTTTACGGCTGTTTTTGGTTTCTTTGCAGCTTTTTTTGCAGGACTTTTTGCTTTCATCGAATATCACCGCCCAAAATACTGCGCCATAATCTACAAAATCTAATCATAGTTTATGGGCAGAAAAACTATTTATAAACCAATGATGCGACTTATATTTCATACGTCAAGCATGTGTAAATGTATATAGGATACTTTGCGAATTTAGTTGATGTAGTCTGCGATTTCTTTGTGTATTAAAGAATAATCATTATCTTTTGCAACAAGTGTCCAGGCGCCGCCGTAGGCGGCGCGGTCTTGCGGATTATACAAAAAATTTGTTGTATCAAGACTTAAGTTTTTAATTTCAATATTTTTATAATTCATTAAAAGATCAAATAGTATTGTAGTGTCAGAAATCGTTATATCAGTGTATATATTTCGTGTTGCGATTTCGTATAAAACTTTTGCGGTTTTTGGATTAAACATATTTTCAGGTTTAAAAAAGTTCTTTACTACAGCACTCATTACTATTTGTTGTCTTTTGCCACGTGCATAATCACTTCCTTCGCCATTTGTTCCTTTGCGTGACCTTGCATATTGAAGTGCTGTTTCTCCATCCATTGTTTGTAATCCTTTATCAAATTTGATACTTATTACTTCATCTGTTCCTTTTCTGTCATTTGGATACCAATCATCAGTAAAATCGACTGGCACATCTATATCAACTCCGGAAACGGCATCAACAGCATAAACAAAAGCGTCAAAATCTACACGAATGATTCGATCAGGTCTTTGTCCTGTAACTTCTTCGACTATATCTTTCATAGCATCAGGGCCCTTTAGGTTGTAGACCGAATTTATTTTATATGTGCCAGCCCAAACGTCTCGTGGAATGTGTGTAATAACGGCTTTTTTTCTATCGTTTGATAGTGTAATCAATTGAATAACATCTGTACGGAAATTTGTTTGATCGCCCGTTCTTCTATCGATTCCTAGAACTAAAATGTTAAATGGTTTAGTTTTATCGTCTGGTTTATTTGCTTTTTTTGATTTTACTAAAGATGCCTTTTCATCAATTTTTGTTTTTGAAGTTTTATCGTTTTGTATTCCTTCAAATTCTTTATCATCAATAGCTGCTGTTAAATCGGATTGATCTACTAGTGGTGATTCGATTTTTGTTGATGTATTTAAATATGGCCTCGCAAAAAAATAGCCGAATGTTAGAACAGAAAGCATTAATGTCCACAGAATTATGAAATTAATTGAAGATAAACCTTTATGGGCAGTCATACTAAAATGAGTATATCAGATTATAAAGTGGTCCAGGGGGGTGGGTTCGAACCACCGTAGGGAAAACCCGCCAGATTTACAGTCTGGTGCGATTGACCGCTCCGCCACCCCTGGAAGCTTTATTTAAGCATATAATGCTACGCCGAAATTATATCATTATGTTAGAATTTGGTAACAATGAAGAGTTTTGTAAATCGTGCTAATTCGCTTATTCCACGTACAGGTCAAAATAAGTTTCTATACATAGTGGCGGTATTGTCCGGACTTGGTCTTATGGGGACAATTCTTGGCGCTATAACAACTATTTTTGTTTTTACTGCTTTTTCTAGCACACTTCCCTCGCCTACTAAGCTTACAAATAGACAAGTTCAAGAATCAACGAAAATTCTTGATAGAAACGGTGTTTTGTTATATTCAGTATTTCAAGATAAAGATAGAACACTTGTAAAGCTTGGAAATATTACTCCGTATTTAATAAATGCAACATTGGCAGCGGAAGATGCAGATTTTTATTTGCATTCTGGAATTGATCCTTTGGGAATTGCTCGTAGCTTTTTAGTAACTTTAACTGGACGCGGAAAACAAGGTGGTTCAACACTTACACAACAGGTTGCTAAAAACGCACTTTTAACATCTGAAAGAACTGTATCTAGAAAAATCAAAGATGTAGTTTTAGCTTTGCAAATTGAAAAGAATTATTCAAAAGATGAGATTCTTCAAATGTATTTAAATGAAGTTCCATACGGAGGAACAACTTGGGGCGCTGAGGCAGCATCGAAAACTATTTTTGGCATAAGTGCTTCAAACCTAACATTAGCCCAGGCCGCTTTAATTGCGGGACTGCCTCAGCGCCCCACATACTATTCTCCATTTAATGATCCAGAAATTGCTAAAAATCGTCAAAAATATGTTCTCAAATTAATGCATGAAAGAGGTTGGGTCGATCGTGATGGTGTTCATAGAAAGCTAACCGATGAGGAATACAAGCAAGCTATTTCTGAGCCATTAATATATGCAACACTAGATACATCAATAAAAGCACCTCATTTTGTAATGTATGTATTAAAGCTTCTTCGCGAAAAATATGGAGACGCGACGGTTGATGGTGGCGGATTGAGTGTTAGAACTTCACTAGATTTAAAACTTCAAGATGAATTTCAATCTATCGTAAAAGAAGAAGTTTTAAAATCTCCAAAATTAGAATTTTCAAATGCAGGTCTTATAGCTCTTGAGCCTAAATCTCGAAATATATTAGCGATGGTTGGTTCCATAGATTATTTCTCGAAAGAAATTGATGGACAATACAATGTAACAACAGGAAGACGTCAGCCAGGTTCTTCCTTAAAGCCTTTTACATATTTAACAGGACTTTTACAAGGTTATACAGCTTCATCTCTTATGTATGATGTCTATACTGAATTTCCTATAAAAGATGATCCATCACAAAAACCATATACACCACAAAACTATGGAGGTTGGGGCTTTCGTGGCCCTATTCAAGTTAGGTATGCACTTGCCAACTCTGTTAACTCAACTGCTGTAAAAATGCTTGATCTTGTTGGAATTCCTAATATGGTAAAGCTCGCCAATGATTTGGGTATTAAATCGTTGGAATATAACCCTACAAAGATTGGTCTTTCTATTGCACTTGGCGGTGGAACTGTTTCTTTACTTGATAACACAAATGGATATGCGTCTTTAGCTGATTTGGGGTATTCCAAAGATCCAGTTGCAATTTTAGAAGTTGTCGATAGTAATGGCAAAGTTTTAGAAAAGGATGTTGATTTCGCAGGAAGACAGGTTGCTGATCCACGAGCTGTTTGGATAATTACAGATATTTTGTCAGATAATAATGCAAGAACGCAAGCTTTTGGGCCAAGATCGCAGTTATATATTCCAGGAAATAATAAAGTTGCAGTTAAAACAGGAACTTCTAATGATCTAAAAGATAACTGGACTATTGGTTTTACACCAGATATAACAATTGGCGTATGGGTCGGAAATAATGATGGAACTCCTATGAATATACGTTTAGCATCAGGTCTAACGGGTGCTGCACCTATTTGGAATCGTGCAATTACTTCATACTTAAAGGATCATCCAAACCCAGAATTCCCAAAGCCAGAAGGTGTTGTTGATGCTTGGGTTGGAACTTTATCTGGAATGGTTCAGTATGAAGATAAAGAAGATCGTCGAATGGAATATTTTGTAACAGGAACAGAGCCAAAATCAAAGTCAGAAATATTTCAACGAGCTAAAATTTGTGACGATGGCAAAATCGAAGACAGGGTATATACGGTTTATACAGCCGAGAAACCTGACTGGCAAAAATATGTTGAAGCATGGATCGATAATAAATATAAAGATGATGAAGATGCTCGCAATTTATACAGAGGCCCAGAATACGATAAGGAACATAATTCAGATAAATTTGATTTAGAAAATTGCGAAGATAACAATGAGGACGAGAATAATTAGTCTCTTAGCTTGAATCCTTTTTTAGAAAGCATATTTACGATTTTTTCTTTTAGTTTTCCTACTGATTCTTTTGTGAGTTTATTTTCTGCATCTTCAAATATAATTTTTACAGTAATGGATATTTTATTTAAACCAAGTTTTGCATCTTCATAAAGGTCTACTATTTCTATTTGAGAAATCAATTCCTTTTCTGATTTTATGATTTCAATAATTTCACCTAGCGCTTTATTTTTTGAAACAACGAGTGAAAGCTCCTCTACTATTTTTTGAGACAGTGACGATTTTATAAGCGTTGATGGAACGTTTTGAAGATTCACAATTTCAGATATTTCATCTGTTATTAATTCGAATCCAGATTGGAATAAATTCGCAATTAGTTTTTTGTTGTAAAAATACTTTAGGTGATTTTCTTCTGCATCATATTTGAGGCCATCGTCATTTATGCCAAGTTTATTAATGAGTGCTATAAAATCAGGTTTAACTTTTTGTTTGAATAATGTTTCAAGATTTTTATCTGTTGCATAAACTGTTTCAATTCTTCGTTCTTCGTTATATTCGCCCTGCTTTACTTTCATATATATTTTGCCGACTTCAAAAATGCCGATGTTAAGATTTCCTGCTTTTGCATTTCTTGATAAAACTGGAAGTAATGTTTCTCTTATTGTTGTCCTTAGACCGTCTAGTTCAGCATTTAACGGATTTTCAAGTTGAATTTGATTCTTTATCTCTTTTGTATATTTAACAAGTGGATTTGTAATGTGTTCTGACAAACCAATGTTTACTAAAATGTCTCTGATTTTTTCTTCAACTAGAAGAACTTTTGGCGTTGAGAAATCTGGTGGAGAAGCACTTATTCCTGTTCGTGGAATATGTTCATATCCTTTTAATCTTAGAACTTCTTCTACAAGATCCGCCTGGATTTTTACATCTGTACGATGATCTGGAATAGCAACCGTAATTATATCTTTGTTTACTCCCAAAGCCTCTTTTTGATCTGTGATTTTAAATTCTAAGTTTTCTAAAAGTCTAATTACCTCCTCTTTCTCTAGATGAATTCCACCAAGTCTTTCAATTTCAAACACATTAAAATCAATTGTTTTAAGTGGTTCATTGTTTTCGTAGTGATCCTCAATTTGAACTACAACTCCAGAGCAAAGTTGTTGTATTAAAAGTGTTGCGCGTCTTATCGCAACTTCAACCATTTCAGGATTTAAGAATTTTTCATGTCTTAATGATGCTTCGGTTCTAATTCCATGTCTAAGCGCGGTTCTTCTTACAGTTGCATGGTCGTATACTGCGGCTTCAAGTAAAATTTCTGAAGTATTCGCATCAATATCTGAATTTGCTCCGCCTATTATGCCTGCAATTGCCACTGGTTTTTTTGAATCAGCGACAACAATATCTTCTGTTGTTAGATTTATTTTTGTTTTTTGCCAGGTTTCAAAACTTTCCTCATCGGCTGCGTGTCTAATAGTTAAGAGAGAGTGCCCTTTTGATTTGTCTAATTTTTTGACATCAAATGCATGTAGTGGAATTCCATATTCAAGCATTACATAGTTTGTAATATCCACTAAATTGTTTTTTGTAGAAATTCCATATGCATTTAACGCGTTAATAATATATTCGGGCGATTTTTTGATGTGAATATTTTTTATTTGAACAGTACAGAATCTTTTCACGCTATTTTTTGATTGAACGCTTAAGTTTTCTTTTGGAGTTCCCCAATTTGTGTCAAATTCTTGAGTGATTTCAGGATAATTTACTTTTTTCCCAAGGTACGCTGCGTATTCTCTTGCGACTCCAATAATTGACAACATGTCCGAACGGTTTTGTCTAATTTCTAAATCTATAACTTTGTCATTTTCAATATCTTTAATTGGACCATCTTGCATAAATTCAAGACCGGTCATGATATCGCCAAATTCCTTTGGTGTGTGTTCAAGTTTTATATATTTTTCAAGCCAGCTTAATGGTACTTTCATGTTTTTTTCAACTATACGTAAACAATATTTCCATTTATCAAAAGTCTTATATCGCGAATTTTGAATCTTTGCATTGCAATTCTATCGAGACCCCATCCGAATGCAAAACCTGAATATTCATTTGTATCAATGCCAGCTTCTTTAAGTGTATTAGGGTGTATCATTCCGCCTCCGGCAATTTCAATCCAACCTCTAAATTTACATATTTCACAACCAGCACCAACACAAAATTTACATTCAATATCGGGGCTTAGTCCAGGCTCAACTTCTGGATAGTATTTTGCCCTAAATCGTATTTTTGTATCTTCACCAAGTATAAATTTTAGTGACTTTGTAAAAATCCATTTTAGATTTGCCATTGTTATATTCTTATCTACGCAAACGCCTTGGAATTGATGGAATATTGCGCCATTACTTTTGCTTCCCGTTTCGTTTCGGAATGCCTTTCCTCCGTTTACAAATCTAATTGGTGGTTTTGTGTTTTTTAAAATGCGAGCTTCTATACTTGATGTTTGAGTGCGAAGCAAATGTTCTGGTTCTAGAATATATAAAGTATCTTGTAATTCACGGGCTGGATGATCTTTTGGAACTCCCATCATTTCAAAATTATAGTAATCGCTTTCAATTTCAGGGCCATCTTGTACAGAAAATCCATAATAATGGAAAAATTGATAGAGTTCTCTTGTTACGATAGTTACGGGATGAAGATTTCCAATCTTTGTTGGATTTACAGGATAAGTTAAATCGAATTTTTCAGAACTAGTGTTATCTGATGTGTCTTTTTTATTTTTAATTTCAGATTCGACTAAAGATTTAAAGGTATTAAGGTCTTTTGATACATCTTTTTTTATGTCTGATGAGAGATCTCTTATACCGGCAAAAAGGGTATTAACAATACCCTTTTTGCCCAAGTATTTTACATAAATGGAATCAATATCTAAATCCTCAAGGTCCTTTTTGAACTCTTTAATATAGGTGTCTATTGCAGGATTTTCTTTATTTGTGTTCACCATGAAAAGCGTTGTCCTATTACTCTGTTACTTTTTTTACGACTTTTTCAAAAGCTTTCGGATATGAAACTGCTAATTCAGATAAAATCTTTCTGTCTAATATTATCTTGCTTGCGTTTAGATTTTTGATAAATAAAGAATATCTGGTATTGAAAGCTTTTAGTCCGGCATTTATTCGGATTATCCATAATTGCTTCATATCTCTTTTTCGAAGTTTGCGTCCTTTAAAAGCATGTTCGCCTGAACGAATAAATGCCTCTTCTGCTCTTCTAAAAAGCTTGCTTCTTGTTCCCCAAAAGCCTTTGTTTGCATCTAATATCTTTTTGTGTCGTCTGCGTCTTACAACGCCAGTTTTTGCTCGTGGCATAATTTATTATTGACTAATTTTATACTTTTAACATCTTCAAGAACTTCTTTTTGAATTTTCCTTTGATTGTTTCAATACCTTTTTTTCTGTTTTTTGTACTAGAGTCATCTTTTCTACCTAAATGTGTAGTTTTGCTGTGTTCTCTTAATACCTTCCCTGTTTTTGAAAGTTTAAATCTTTTAACTACGACTTTTCTTGTTTTCATTTTTTGTTTTTTTGCCATTTTATTTTTATTTAGATACCG
Organism: candidate division WWE3 bacterium; assembly: GCA_943354835.1. Lineage (GTDB taxonomy): Bacteria > Patescibacteriota > WWE3 > 2-01-FULL-39-13 > 2-01-FULL-39-13. Next base: position 99,381 of record CALRDH010000002.1, read on the forward strand.
GCATGAATGTTACAGTCATAAGTTGTCCAAGCATTTGCATTGGTCTTTCAACTTTTCCTACTCCATTCAGCTCTGACTCTATTATTTTAATCTTAATTTCGCCACGTTCTGGGTAAGTTGCTTCCCTACCCTTGAATTTCACAGTGTATTTTACCATATTACCGTCTTCTAGAAATTCTTTTCCGCGTCTAATACGAACATTCAAATCCCCTTCACTTATATTCGGAGACATTGTGAATTCTTTTAATTCAGTCTTTTTGGTTTTTGTTTTTTTGAGTTTACCTTTTTGTTCGTAGATATACTTGTTGTAGTCTACTATTTTACAAACTGGTGGAACCGCAAATCCTGAAACCTCTAAAAGATCGAGGCCGGCATCTTTTGCCATTTTGATTGCCTCGTCACGAGATTTCACACCAACATTTTCTCCGTTTTGATCAATAAGCCTTACTTCTTTCGAGCTTATCTTTTCATTAAGTTTTAGATACAACCGAAAACCCTTTCAAATCAAATATTAACTTCAAGCGATTTCGTCATTATATTGGTTTTTATAGTACTAGTAAAGGTTTTTAAATCAACATTATTTTTTTGTTTACCTTCCCTTGTTCTTATTGAAACCGTTTGTGCCTCTGCTTCCTTTTCGCCAATGATTAACATATATGGAACCTTCTGTTCTTGTGCCTTCCTAATCTTATTTCCCATAGTTTCGGAAGTTAAGTCAGATTCTGTACGTATATCTTCCATATTTAATACTGATTCAATCTTTTTTGCATAGTCAAAAGATTTCTCGGAAATGGCTATAATCATAACTTGAACCGGAGAAAGCCAAACCGGAAAGGCTCCGCCAGTGCTTTCAATCAGATTTGCAATAAACCTTCCATATGATCCTAGTATTGCTCTATGCATCATAACAGGAGTTTTTTCGGCACCATTTTCGTCTATGTAAGTAAGCTCAAATCTTTTTGGCATTGCAAAATCAACTTGAACAGTCGCTAATTGTCTATCGTTTCCTTGAACATCTTTTAACATGAAATCTATCTTTGGTCCGTAAAGTGCTGCTTCTCCAATCATTACTTTTGCATTTAGTTTTAGCTCATCAGAAATTTGTTGCAACATAGATTCAGCTTTTTTCCAGTCAGCTACTTCACCAATATATTTTTCTGGAGTATTTGGGTTACTAAATGAAAGTGATATCCAATGTTTTCCCCACATGCCAAGGCCAGTATAAAATTCCTCTACGATTTTTATCGTATTTATTATTTCTTGTTTTATTTGGTCGGGTGTACAAAAAGTGTGCCCGTCATCTATTTCAAATGATCTTGTTCTATTTAAACCACCAATTGCGCCTGGTTTTTCATCTCGGTGTTGTTGAGTTGATTCTATATACCTAATTGGCAAATCCCTATAGCTTCTTGGTTTTGAAGCGTAAATTTGCGTGTGATGAGGGCAATTTACAGGTTTTAGCACAAACTCTTCATCGTAGTGGCTTGTTACTTTAAAAAGCTCGTCTGAGAATTTCTGCGCATGCCCTGATATTTTATATAGGTCTATTTTGGCAAGGTGTGGAATATTAACTTCTTGTACGCCGTACTTTTTGCTCATTTTAACAAGTGCGTTTTTAAGTTCATTTTTGATTATTGTGCCTTTTGGTGTGTACATAACAAAGCCTTTACCGACAAGGTCTGAAAACGCAAAAAGATCAAGTTTTTTTCCTAATACTCTGTGATCATTTGCTAATTGTTTTTCTCTTTCTTCTATATAGGCATCTAAATCTTTCTGCGTTTCAAATGCCGTTCCATATATTCTTGTTAGCATTTCATTTTTTTCGCTACCTCTCCAATAGGCTCCAGCGATTGAAAGTAATTTAAAAGCACCAACTTCAGATGTTTTTGTAACATGAGGTCCTGCACATAGGTCTACGAATACATCTTCGCCCTTCTCTGGATCGCCTGTGTAATAAATCGAAAGAGTTTTCCCTTCTGCCAAAAATTCATCTATAAACTCTTGTTTAAACGGATTATCTTTAAATAGTTCTCTTGCTTTGCTTTCTGATATTTCTTTATAAATGAATGGCAAATTCGCATCAATGATTTTTTGCATTTCTGCTTCTATCTTTGGAAAATCTTCTTCTGTAATTTTGTAACCCCATCTAGAATCGTTGTAAAAACCGGTATCAATAGCTGGTCCCATTGCTCTAAGGACTTGATTTGGGAAAACAGACTCCACTGCTTGATTAAAAATATGCTCGGCAGAGTGGCGTATTTTGTCTAGTTTGTTAAATTTATCTATATCTTTATCTTTCATTTTTTATATTATATACGAAAAAATTATACTTTTGGTTGTTTTACGAAAATATGTACCCCTTAAGGGGTTTGTGTTTTTGTTGAAAGCATTGACTTGATTTCTTCTAGAGCTTTTGTTGAATTCATTTGATGTTCTTTTAGCATTTTTATTTCATCCATTACGTTTTGTGTGATATTAACGTCTTCCTTTACCAATTTCCTGTCGCTTTCGCGATGTGACATGTCTTTCTTTTCTTTTTCTTCTTCTTGTCTATATTCAGCCATTAAAATTAAAATACCAATGTAAATTGCTTCAATCGAAACGAAAGTCGTAAAAAATAATAAATCATGAGACAGAATTAGTATTATTATAAAAAGCACTGTGTGCCCTATTATTGAGTACCAAGACCCAAAAAGTGCAATTATTAATTTATTGAATAGTCCAGAATGTTGATTCATTTTGTAGTGTCTAATCTTTTGACAAGATCATTGTATGCCTTTAGAGTGTTAACAGCAATCCAGCAATTTGTCCAGAAATATCATCAAGTGGGAAAGACACTCCATAATTTATTATTATAGCCTTTTACAAATAATCCGTTTTTCCCTCAAGTTCGAGTTCTTTAAGAAATTGTTTTATTTTCCCATTATCATCTTTGTGGAAAATTGCTACAACATCCTCAGTATTTATGACAATCATATCTTTTAACCTTATTGTTGCGATTAATTTTTTAGGTTCATAGTTATAGATTAAAGTTCCATTTGAATCCATGTCTTTCACATTGCCTTTGGTAACGACGGATTCTGCTGATTCAGCTAGTGTTTCATGTAGTGATATCCATTCTCCTACGTCGCTCCAACCCATATCGACTTTTAGGACTATTGCTTCATCCTTATTAATGTTTTCTGATATGACGTAATCGAAACTTATTTTTTCTAGTACACTAAAAAGTCTAAGTGAGTTATCTGAAAAACCTTGTGAGGCAATCTCCATTATTGTTTTATATACCTCAGGAGCAAAGGTTTTGTATTTATCCATAATTAGGTTTGGTTTTGAGACAAAGTAACCAGGGTTCCAACTATAATCACCGGATTTTAGGTATTGTTGCGCTACTTCAAGTGTTGGTTTTTCAACAAATCTTAAAAATTCACAAATTACTATTTTTCCGGCATTATCAACAGTTTTTATTTTTTTTCCGTATTTTATATATCCTCGGTGTGGGCTTGCCATTCTTGGAGGTACGCCAATTATTACTATTTTGTCACTTGTTTTAGCCAGCTTTTCAGCAGATTTTAGTGCTAAGTTAAAGATTGCGGGATCTTTTATAAAATGGTCAGCCCATTGAGTGGAAACAATTTCATTTGGATGTTTTGCGTTTACATAAGCTATAGCAAGTGCGACCGCAGGTCCCGTATCTCTCATATCTGGCTCAAATATAAAGTTTTCTTTTGGCAATTCAGGAATAATCTTCTCCGCTTCGTTTTTATATGCGATACCAGTACTTAAGAATATGTCTTCTGCTTTAAATCCTCTTAATAAATATTCAAATTTTACCCTAATTAAAGGTTTATTTTCTATAATTGATTGAAATTGTTTTGGAGATTTTTTTCTACTTGCTGGCCAAAATCTAGTCCCGGTTCCTCCTGCGAATATTATATGTTTCATATTAAAATTTTAACTCCTTTAATTCTTTTTCTATACAAGTAGCTTAAAAAATAAACTGTATTCCGATCTTACTTTTAAGTTTTCTGGTGGGTAGTATAGGACTTGAACCTATGACCTTCACAATGTCAATGTGACGCTCTAGCCAGCTGAGCTAACCACCCACGAAATGTGAATTAAACTAATTATTTCTTTAGTATTTTATCAATTATGCCGTATTTTAGAGCTTCATCTGGAGTCATATGAAAATCGCGCTCTGCATCTTTTTCGATTTGCTTTACAGATGTTCCTGTGTCTTCACTTAATCTTTTATAAAGTTGTTCTCGAAGTCTTATAATTTCTTTTGCTTGGATTTCAATATCTGTTGCTTGACCTTCTGAACCGCCACTTGGTTGATGAATCATTATCATTGAATGTGGCAATGAAAATCTTTTTCCTTTTGTTCCGGCCGCAAGCAAAACTGATCCCATAGATGCTGCCATTCCAACGCAAATTGTTGAGACGTCACATTTAAGGTGTTTTATAGTATCGTATATCGCCATTCCGCTATATACCATTCCGCCCGGAGAATTCACATAAATACTTATATCCTTTGTTTCATCTTCGGCTTGAAGGTACAAAAGTTGTGCGATTACAGTATTTGCCATATCCATATCAATGGCTCCACCAATAAACACAATTCTTTCTTTTAAAAGTCTTGAATAAATATCATAAGATCTTTCGTATCCACTTGGATCTTTTTCTACGACCATCGGAATAAGTATGCTCATGTTTTTGATTATACTATAAATTACTTTGCTTCTGCCAACTTCTGAATAGTCTTATTTTTCAATAAAACAGCTTTTATATACATTCTTTGATCTGGATTTGATAAAGCTTTTTTACTTGCTTCGTCAGGAATTGCAGAAAGTGTTTTCTCGACTTCTTCATCTGAAATCGTAACGCCTTCTTTATCAGCGATTTCTGTAATTATGAAATCAGATTTAATATTTTTTTCAGCTGATTTTGCATATTCATCTCTTAAACTTTGAGGGTTTTTGCTTTGTGACTCCATATACTTATCAATTGTTAGTCCAAGTCTTGCTAATTGATCAATTAAAGAAGACATCATTCTGTCTGTTTCTTCGGTTATAAGCTCTGATGCAACCTTCACTTCTGAACATTTTAAAACTGCATCTATAATTTGCTGAACGCTTGGACTTTCTTTTTCCTTAGTTTCGATTTTGGAAATTTCGGCTTTGTAATCTCCAAGTTTAATTTCAGGAGCCTCTATAATTGTTACTGTAAACTTTAAATCCTTGTCTTCTTCAAATTCAGTAATATTAAATCTTGGATAAACAATTGGTTTAAGCTTATTTTCTTTAACAACATTTGAATAAGCATCTGACAAAATGTGATTTAATGCGTGACTTCGAAGCTTTGCCTGATCTATATTCTTTTTAACAACATCAAGTGGAGCTTTGCCTTTTCTAAATCCTTTAATTTCGATATCTTTGGCTTCATGCTCTAAAGCCTCATTAAGAGAACTATTAACTTTATCCTTCTCTATAACAACTTCGGCCTTGTAAGTATTATTCTCGGCTTTGTTTATTGTGATTTGCATAATTATTCTTAAAATTAACTACTTGGTTCCTCGTAGACCGATGTGAACTCATCAACAATTTCATATACGATGCTCCATTTTATAAGATTTCCACCATACTGCTCCAACAAATCTTTTGTATTAGGAGCTTTTGGCAAATTTAAGTTCGCGTACCATGCTTCATACCAATCTGTATAACTCCTTTGAATACGTCTTAGCTCCTCTTCCGAGATCTCTGCTGTTTCCTCACTCATATCTTAATGCTTCAATTGGATCTTTCTTACTCGCTTTGACTGCAGGATAAGTCCCGAAAATTATACCGACAAATGCTGCAAATGAAAAGGCGATTGCAACAGACCACCATGGAACTTCTGTCCTTATATATGCTCGACCCGCAAATGATGCAAGCCAACCTATCATAATTCCAATCGAACCTCCGGTGACGCTTAAAAGTACAGATTCAATCAAGAATTGTAGTGCCACATCAAAAGGAGTTGCTCCAAGAGCTTTTCTAAGACCAATTTCGCGAGTTCTTTCAGTCACAGAAACAAGCATAATATTCATAATCCCAATTCCTCCAACTAGAAGCGAAATTCCGGCGATTGCGCCAAGTCCTATTGTTAACATTTGTAAAATATTTTGAATAGTTGCCAAAATATCGGCTTGAGATAAAACTGTAAAATCATCGTCTTCTAAATCTCGAAGTAATGCTTTCTCGATTAATTTTGTAGCACTGTTTAGGTCCTTGTCGGCTTTTACTTTTACAACAATTCGGCTTATATTTTTTAATTCAAATGAATTTATCGCAGATGTATAAGGAACAACAACTTGTTCATCAAAATCACTGCCCTTTTCTTTTGAAGTACCAATTACAACATAACTATCTCCGCTAATCTTTATACTTTGACCTATTGGACTTTGATTTGGAAATAATTCATCTTTAACAGATTTCCCTAAAATGGCGACTCGGCTTCCTGACCTAACATCGGCTCTTGTAAAAAAAGCGCCTTCATCTATTGAATAATCAAATAAATATTTACCTTCTTCGTTTATACCTGTAACTGCCGCATTATAATATTTAGTTTTATATTTTACCGTTTCGCTTACATTCACCATTGGAGTTATTTGTTCGACAATATCCGTGGCATGAGTCTGAATTAACTTAATATGTTTTTCTTCTAATTTATTTCGGCTAAATGAATTTCCAGGATCCCTGCCAAATGAAACTTTTCCTGGTGAAACAAATAATAAATTTGAGCCCAATGCATCAAACTGATCTGTTATGTAATTTTGAATGCCACGTCCAATAGAAATCAATAAAATGACTGCGGAAACTCCGATAATAACGCCAAGCATAGTTAGAAAAGTTCTAACTTTATTTGCGCCAAGCGCCGTTATTGATGATGTCGCAATTTCAAAAAATCTCATATTTTATAAAGTCTTACTAATTTTTCCGTCTTTAAGTATTATCTTTCGGTTTGCAACTTCTGCCAATTCTTCGTCGTGCGTAACTATTACAATTGTTTTTCCTGATTTATTCAATTTACGAAATAGCTCAATAATTTCTGTTCCTGTTTTTGAATCAAGATTTCCTGTAGGTTCGTCGGCCAAAATTAAATCTGGATCATTAATTAAGGCACGTGCAATTGCCACGCGTTGTTTTTGACCTCCTGATAACTCATTTGGCTTATTATTTTTGCGATCTGATAAACCCACAATTTCTAACATTTTTAATGCCCTACTTTCCCATTCTGATTTTGGAACTTGGCTGTATTTTAGTGGCAAAATAATATTGTCTAAAGATGATGTCCTTTGTAATAAATTGAATGATTGAAAAACAAACCCGATAGATCTGTTCCTTTGAAAAGAAAGTTCATTCTGATTTAACCTGCTTACATCTTTATCATTTAAAAGGATGCTTCCTGAAGTTGGAGTATCCAAAAGTCCAATCAAATGCATCAAAGTCGATTTGCCTGAGCCAGATTTTCCAACGATCGATACAAACTCGCCTTTCTTTATTTTTATATCAACGCCAGAGAGTGCATTTATAACTTCACTCCCTAATCTGTAAGTTTTAAAAACATTTTGTGTTTCGATAATTGTTTGTGTTGGCACCTTATTTTTCTGACATTTTCCCAGGTTTGCCGTCTAAAAGTTCGATTTTTGAATCAGCTGATGTAATAACCTGTGTCAAACTATCTAGACCTATTACTTCTGTGTATAAATTACCTTCAACACCAATTTCGATATCCATTCTTCGTATAATATTTCCACTTACGAGTGTCCAAACGTAATTTGAACCATCAGTGTCTGTATATATTGCGTCAAATGGAATTGCATTTACAACGCCTTCTGATTTTTGAATAACAACATCGACATCTCCAGTCATGCCGATAAGTATCGGGAGTTCATTATTAGCTTTATCTTCTACTTTAATTTTGATTATAAAACTTCCACTATTTGTTGAACCTGTTTCTGCAGAAGCCGGAAGTTCATATACTTTTCCTTCAAATACTTCGTCTGAATATGCATCAAGTGATATGTGGACTGGTTGATCAATTTTAATTTTGCCAAAATCCTCTTGGTCAATAGCTACTTCAATATATTTCTTTGAAAGATCTGCGACTTGATAGATTGTTTCACCTGCGGACGCGACTTCTCCAACATCTTTTGTGACATTTAATACAGTTCCTGCAAATGGAGATCTAATTTTTAAATTATCAAGTGAACCGACTGTTGATTGATATGAGCTTTCGGCTTGGCTTATTAATTCATCATATTTTCTAATTTGAATTTTGTATTCATCGCTGTTATGAAAGTCACTAGAAGAATCTGCGTATGTATCTATATATGCTTCTTTATTTCTGATTGCTATGTCTCTTGAATCTTTAGCGCTTTGTGAAGATTGTGCTTGTGGAAATGCGTATATTTGAGCTAAAAGCTGTCCTTTTGAAACTTGTGTACCTTTTTCTTTGCCTAGATATGATATTTTTCCGGAAGCTGCGAATGCAAGATCGGCTTGATTTTCGGATTTGACAACTCCGCTTGCTGATATTGTGCTTTCGACATCAACCTGCTGAATTTCAACAAGGTTAACTGCAATTGGTGACTGCTTTGACCTTATAAAATATATGCTGATAATTAAGATTGCTATTGCAGAAGCAATATATATGTATTTTCTTTTCATGATTTTTTCGACTTTGTGACTTTGGGCTTAAGAACAAATTTATTCACTATAAGCCCTATCGATGACACTACAATTATAATAGATAAAGTTGAGCCGATAATTGGCGTCATTGTCAAAATATCTAAAAGCAAAACTCCTGTTATAAGTTGAAGAATTCCAAGCGGTCTTTTTTCAAAAACTTTTTGACCAAGTGCGATTGCTGGAATTACGTATCCAAAATAACCGACAAATATTGTTAGGAACGCAATAAAAAGCCCAATAGGAATACCTATGATTGATATAAAAAGTGCCATTACAATAATAGGGATTAATATGGAACTTGCGACTCCAATTAGAATATTTCGTCCAAAACTTGTTTTATATGAAACTACAATGTCAGACAATTTATCTTTGTTGATTTTAAGAAGTATAAGTCCGACTAATATCATGGTTAATGAGTGAAGAATTTTTGAAAGGATTAAATCTGATCTATTTGTGTTTTCAATATCCTCATCTTTCATTGTTTCTATAACTTGTCCATTTATGAAGGAATTTTCTAGAATTTCTGGTTTTGGTCCGCTGTAATATAAATTACCAATTATTTTTCCGGAAATTGTGGAGATTATCTCTGAATCTGTTTGTTCAGGAGCATTTAAGTTAAGACTTTGGCCTATTCTTCCGTCTAGTACTAATTTATTTGTAAAACCGTATGCGTCTTTTTCTATTTCACCTAATGTTGAGACATAAACGTTGTCAGCAATATATAGTAATGATCCACTAATTGGTGCATTAACAGTAATTTGTTCTGCAACAATTCGAGCACTGCCTTTTATTGGAGAATTTATAGTGATTTTTTTGCCTATGGCAAAAAAATCACCTGCAATCTCTTTTTCAACAGTAATATTGTCACCGATTACAAAAACATCCGTGTTTTTATTTTCCTGAATTGAAATATCATTTGAAACCTCTATAAAAGGAGCTTCCTTTGAAAGAACTTCAGCATTTGCAACATTTGGATTTATGATAAGAAGCAGGGCAATTAGAATCAAGGCGAAATTTGTTTTCATATTAATTTTCATTTTAACATCTTTTGTATCGTATCAAATGATTTATCTTTTTCCCCTAATTTAACTTGGTTTAAATCGCATTAAGTGACAAAATAAATGTGTTGACGCAATGTATACAAACATATATACTTTGAATACATCTCGTCGAAGATGTATACAAACTATGCAAAACTTTAAAATTGGTTTAGATATAGAACAAAAAGAGGGTTATAAAGCATTTACCCCAAACATATTTCCACCTATAGGTGGTTTTGATTTTGAACATAAAATTTTAAAAAAGAATAATGAGGCAACTCGATTGCTTGGAAAACTTGATGGTATTACCAAACTACTCCCGGACGCTGATTTCTTCCTTTTGATGTATTTACGAAAAGATGCAGCTTCTTCAAGTCAAATCGAGGGAACTATGGCCACGATGATTGACGCTATTGAAGCAGAAATCAAAATTAATACAAACATACCTGACGATGTTGATGATATTTTGCATTACATCAAAGCACTTAATTATGGAATAAGGCGAATGAAATCAGATAATTTTCCTATGGCACTTAGATTTATTCGAGAGTTGCATAAGCAATTGATGTCTAAGGCTCGGGCAACTCATTTTTCTGATCCAGGCGAATTCCGCAAAAGTCAAAATTGGATTGGAGGTACAAGACCAGATAATGCCAAATTTGTACCACCAACTGTTTTTGATATGCATAATGCGCTTAACGATTTAGAAAAGTTTATACATTCAGATGATGTTACTCCAACAGTAATAAAAGCTGGATTGATTCATGCCCAATTTGAAACGATTCACCCTTTTTTAGATGGTAATGGAAGAACAGGAAGAATGTTAATAACCTTTTATCTTTGGAAGGAAGGCTATTTGGAAAAACCAGTCTTGTTCTTATCGTCTTTTTTTAAGAAACATCAAAAGTTATATTATGAAAAGTTGTTTGATTATCATAATGGAAATGTATCTGATTGGATAGACTTTTTTCTTGATGGAGTAATTGAAATTGCTAATGAAGCCATTGATATCGTTGGGAAAATTACTTTTTTGCGATACACCGATACTATGAAAATTCAAAAACTTGGCAAGCGTGCTTCTGAAAGTGCAACAAGTGTCCTACCAAAATTATATGGTCAACCAATAGTGAATGTTAATGTAATTCAAGAATGGACGGGGTTCACTCGGGCTGGTGCGCAATCAGTCATCGATAGATTTATTGAGCTTGAGATTTTATCACCAAAAGACAAGAATAAGAAATACGGCCAATCATATATTTACAAGGACTACATCGAACTTTTTAGTAGAAAAGATTAATAAGCATAATCCAGTTTGTCTTTTCACTCCTTTAGGTGTATTATCCTCCCATCTTATATACGGGCCTGGCAAATTTATCAATAGACTTTAATGTCTGGGGATTTTTTGAATCTGGCCTTTTGTAAAAAATGATATTAGATAAGATTCGAGAAAACTTAAAATCAGGTTTGACTGTTTCACTTATTTCTATACCTCTATCGGTATCATTAGCTGTTTCATCTGGAGTAACTCCAGTAGTCGGTATTATGACAGCAATTTGGGCTGGTATTATTGCCGCCATTTTTGGGGGAAGCAATTTTAATATTGTAGGTCCAACTGGCGCACTTTCGGGAATAATTGCAGCATATGTGATTTTGCATGGTATGACCGGACTTCCGATTGTTGCAGTTCTTGTTGGAATTTTTATTTTAATTGCGTATGTTTTGAAATTAGAACGATATCTTATTCTTATTCCATCAAGTGTTATACATGGATTTACACTTGGAGTCGCCTTTATTATTGGTTTAGGACAGTTTAATTTTGCCTTCGGTCTAAAAAATCTTCCAGCACACGAGAGTCTTTTATTGAATATGTTTGAATCCGTTAAACATATTGGAAGTAGTTCTGTTTTAACCCTTTTTGTATTTTTGATGTTTCTTATTGGCCTTTTAATGTTTAAGAAATTTACACCAAAACTTCCAGGAGCTATTATTCTTGCGCCAATTGGAATTTTAACTGGCTATTTAAGTGAAAGATCGATTATTCCTGTTGTTTTACAAACTTTAGGTAGTAAGTTTGGCGAAATCTCATTTCATTTTTTTGAAATTCCACATTTTCAATTTACTTTTGACATGATCGAGACAGCAGCTGTTATTGCTCTTGTTGCGATTTTAGAAACTTTGCTTTCAGCAAAGATTGCAGATGGTATGACAGCAACAAAGCATAATGAAAGAAAAGAAATGTTAGGACTTGGTCTGGCAAATATTGTTTCTGGATTAGTTGGTGGTATGCCAGCAACTGCAGCTTTGGCTCGTACTTCTCTTAATATTAAAACTGGTGCAACGCATAAAACTTCAGCAATTATAAGCTCAATTTGTATTGCGATAATTTCAGTTATTTTCCTTTGCTATTTTAAGTACATTCCTTTAGCTGTTATTGCTTCGATTTTAGTTTATGTTGCGATTCAAATGGTCGAGCAGGAACATTATAAAAAGCTTTGGAAGTATGAAAGATTTGGCTTTTATGTTTCTATTTTTGTTGCTATTGTGACGATTGTTATTGATCCAATTACTGGAATTCTTTTTGGTGTGTCAGTATCGCTTCTTGCTTTTGTTGACCGAATTTCTAAAGGTCACTTTGAGGCACATGTAAATAAATTTGAAGCTGGAATTGTTGATACCGTTTCTGGAGTTGATATAAGTGAAATTAAAGAAGATGGTGATGTTTTAGTTTATTCATTCAAGGGAAAGTTGTGCTACATAAATAGCCGTTCTCATCTTGGACGTTTTGAAGCTAATTTTAAAAAATATAAGTCAATTATTTTAAGGTTGCGCGAAGTCTACTTTATAGACGCGGATGGAATCGAAGCGCTTGATGAAATAATCGATATTGTAGAAGCAAGAGGACAAAAAGTACTATTATCTGGAATTAGCCAAAACACAAAAGACTTACTAGAGCAGTTATCATCTGGTTACAAAAAAATAAAAGCAAAGGGATTAATATTCGAAAAATCTGAACAAGGGTTAATTCATCTGGGAGTGAAGACTAGGAACCAATAATTCTATAATGTCCGATTATTTCCCAGGTAAATAAAACATCCTCGAGTTGTGGTCCGCGTCCTGCATTGTGAACAATTAAGTATCTTTGAGAGGTTAAATCAAATGCGTTCACAACAAGTCCTGTATGGACTCTGCCATTTGCAAATCTCCAGACTACTACATCACCTGGAATATAATCATTAGCATCATCTGTTACAGGCAGATCATAGTTTTTCCTTTGAAAATATGTTTGCAAATTTGGAACACGCCTATGGTCAATATTCTTATCAGGTGCGGTTAAACCCCAGAGATTTGGATACACTTTAAAATTCGACGACATATCTTCGTGAATTTCTTTTTGTAAATCTATATCGATGTCTCTAAATGCCCTAATTATTACATCTGAACAGACTCCAACGTTCGCTGGAACATCTCCGTTTGGATAATCAATATCATAATAAGCAGGGTCGTATGTAACGGCACTTTTGGTTTGGTTGATTGTTGATTCTACAAGTGTTTTTATAGTTGGATTTTCGACTGTATTGTAGACTATGTTTTGGCTTGAGATATTAGTTAAGGACTTTAATTTTACAAAAAAAACGCTAATTGGAATTGCGAATAACAAAAATAAAATTAGTAAAAGGGATTGAACTTTCATAATTATTTATTTTTAGCTGTTCTTTTTTTTCGAATCAAGATGAATAGCAAAATTATAATAAGTATTGGAGTTCCAATAAATAATACGTAAATAACTTTTTGCTTAACGGAGGTGGATTCATTAGGTATTTTATTTGTTTGTTGTACTTGGGTTGTTTCAATTTTAACCGAGTTTAAATCTAAAGCGTTTTTACCATCAACTGTAAATGTTTCTGCAGTAGTTGACGCCCAGGTAGATGGATCGCTATTTAATTTCACTACAGCAGGTGGAACATTAAAAGTGCCATCTGATAATACGCGTGCTTTGTATTTGTAAACATATGTGCCAGATAAGTTCCATGTAGAGAAATTTAGTTTAATTCCTTGATCTGTAATTTTGTGAGAAGCTGTTCTATCGGTTTGTCCAGGGATATCATCAAAGTTACCATTGTCTAGGCTTTGATCAATGGCCATTAGTCCAGCAGGTAAGTAATCTACTATTTCAACATTGTCTTCACCTAAACCTAGTCCGTCAATTTGTAATTGAACAATAATTAAATCACCAATTTCTATTGGTTTTTTATTAATGTTTGTAGATAAATATTTTCTTGTAATTTCTAGATCGTTATTTTCCGCTGGATGTGATTTATCAATTACAAACTCTTTTTGAACTAATGCGCTATTAAGTTGACCATTGCCATTTTTTTCAATAATTATTTTTGAATTTGAATCGAATAATGATGCCGGAACTTTTACTGATTTTAATTGTTGCTGTGTACTTGATACCGTTCCTGTTGCTAAAACCTTTTGGTCAGCAATTACTTTATATGAATAATTTGGATTTATTTGATCGGTATCTTGAAAGTATTTAATAATTGTTAAAAGTGTTAGTGCTTGAATTTCAGGTTCTGATTGAGGGTTTCTGTAAAGATAATCTAAAGCCTTTTCTATATCTATTGTTTTTGACCCAATCTGTTGTGAAGCATATACAGCCCATGCTGTTGGTCCTAAAATAATGTATTTTTGACTATTATTTGGTTTGACGTATATGCCCCTCCATGCCAATTGATTGTTAGTTGAATATGCGATTTCTGGTAATCTACTTTCTGCTTCTTTAGATATATCAAAACCTTGTCTTTTGTTAGCAATTAAGGCTCGTGAAATATATTCTGGATCTTTTGAAGAAGTTATATCTAATGCATGGCTATTTTGTTTTTTATCAGGAAATAGGGAAAGAGTGTACTGTTGTAAAAGATCTATCTTTGCCGAGGATTTATTTTGTTTGTAAATATAACTTAGCGTCTTATCAATAAAACTTTGATCAATTTCGTAGCCTGCTTTTCTCGCGATAGATATTGACTCTAAAATAAATATTGTTGCGTCAATGTCTATTGTGTTTATTGTCTGATTAATCCAATAGCCATTTGGATCTTGGTTATCTTTAAGAGAATCGATTGCAGTCTTAACTTCTTGGTTAAGTTCATTTTGATTAAAATAAATTCCAAGGTCTTTGCCATTTTGCTTTAGCAAACTAGCTGCAATTAAAGTTGCAGCGTTGTCATAAATTGAACCACTGTATTGATTATTCACCAATGGGAGCAAAATTTTATCTATCTCATTATAACGACTGGCTTTGAGTTCAATACTTGATTCGAGACGTTTACTATCCGTGCCACTTGTTGGGTTTAAAGAAAAACTTGCAGAATCAGTTTTTTTATCTATTTGTGTTTGCCAAGATCCATATTCATATATTGGAAACTTCTCAATTGCATTATCTATCAAGTTACGATTATTTTGTCCTTGTGATTTAACGTTAAAGATAGCATTTTCGTTCATGCCAGTAATCTTTGTGGGAAATTTAATTTCCTGTATATCATTTGTATCTACTACAATTTGTTGTATCGATGATGACATATCGCCACCTGAAAGTTTTGCTTCTACAGAAAAATTGTCCTGATTTTTCGAAAAATTATTTATTAAAGCCGATAGAGTTAGCTGATCGCCAGTTCTTGCAAACATTGGAAATATTGGTCTAACAACGAAATCTTTTGTAACGATAAATTCGGTTTGGCCGGTACCAACTTGAGTCTTATCATTAGCAGTTATTGCAGCAGCCACCCAGGTAGTTAAATTGTCTGGTAGTGTAATTGTTACAGATGCTTTTCCGTCTTCGCCTGTAGAAATATTGGGGTTCCAGTAAGCAGTATCTTTATATTGTGAACGTGAATTATCTTTATCATTGTGAACATAAATATCATTTGCAAAAAACGTATGAAAATTTTCGATTGCTAAGTTGTATACATCAAAATTTCCTCTTATCCATTCAATTGAATAAACTTCTAATCTAGTTTTATCGGATTTAAGCAGTGAATCACCAATATTAATTTCTCCTGCAGGAATCCATTTATTATTAACAAATAAAATATGTTCCGGAGTTATTTTAAATGAACTATTTATAATCATGTATCCATCAACCTTTACAGCATGTGTTCCGGTCACCATTGCTGCTGCTTTTTCCTTAGTGCTAGTAGATCTGAATGTTTGAATTAAATCGCCTTTAGCTACTTCATCTATTCTCTTTTTACTACCGTCAGACATGGTTATTAATGTATCGCCAGCAAAACAACCGCCTCCGCCTCCCCCTCCGTCATTACTTGAAATTCCTTGATATGAATAATTTGTGGAAGTACTAAAACTTCTCTTATACCAAAAATTTTCATAAACACGATCAAACGAATTGTTATGTAATTCCAGTAATGCTTTATCAAAGACCCAAAATGCCATATCTGTTTTTATTAGGTTGCCATTACTATCTTTAGCAGTAATATCAAACTGAGCAGTTTCCCCAGGCTTGAAGGTTTTTTGTGATGGATCAATAGATACGAAAACTTTTTTATCATTAGTATCGACAGGAATATCTAAAGTAGATTTTTTCCATGATTCATTTAGGAAAGTTCCTGTAAATACAAAAATATTAGGTTGGTGGTTTTCAAGTATATCGAATTCAAAAGATGCTAAACCATTTGAAGCATTTAAGACACTAACATCTTTGCTATATTCCCTTCCAATTGAAACGAAAATATTTTTAATTTCTGGAATTGTTTTTATGTTGATTTTTGCTTTATCACCGATTTTATAATTTTCTTTGTCTGACGTAATAGTAAATATTTCTGTATATTTATTATTAGCAGTTTTACTTATATAAAATTCTTGATTAAGGAGTATTAGATTTCCACCTTTATCTTTTGTTTCTAATTGAAGTTTGTAATATCCAGCTAACCCAGCAGTAAAGCTTATCTTGAATTTTCCATTATTGTCAGAAACAGCAGTTAAACCATCAATTATTTTTGTGTCTATGTCGTTCTCTTTTTTTAGAAGAGTTCCCGTAATCTTGTGACCATTAAGATTAACACCAGGAATATTTTGATTTAACTTATAAGAGTTTTTGATTGTAGTATTTTCTACTTTGTCCTGATTGTCTACTTCCGGTTCAATTATAAAATCTCCAGGATTAATTAAAGTCTTAATTGCGCTATTTGCTGTTGTACTTAAGCTGTCTAAATATTCTGTTTCAATAACCCAAAATTGTCTTTCTCCAGTATTATTCAGGGCAGTCAATTGTATTTCTGCTTGACCCTTTTTATCTAGTGCTACCGTACCTGTGCCTTGTTTGATTTCTAAATCTTTAGAAAAATAGTTTTCTTCTTGGCTATTGTATTTTGCATTTAAATAATCGCCGAATATCCATGCTTTGTACTGATAAATTTTGTACCTAATTTCTTTATTACGTAGAGGTTGGCCAAGAAATGCAGTACCTGAAAATTTCAGAATAACACTTTCACCAGGCTGATACATTAATTTATCTGTAGTTACAGTTATAGATGCGTCGGGTTTCCTGAAATTGGCAACCTGAAGCCCAGTATAACTTATATGATCATCACGATCTTTAATTAATATTTCGTAATATCCAGGCTCAATATCAGCAGGGATTTGAATATCAGCATTAATTGTGCCGTTGGGTAATAGTTCTAGATTTTTTTCAATGATTATATTTTCGTAAGTTCCAAATGAAATCTGATAGGTTTTTGTTTCAATTGAGTAATCTGCGTCATCATCTTTTCTTATGATTGCTTTAAAATGTGCTATATCACCCGGTTTATATAAAAAGCGATCTGTGAACGCGAAGGATCTAGTGTTGGGTTCTCTAGTAGAAAAACTTGAATAACCCCGCGCAGAGTTGTAATTTAGATTAGATAGATTTACTGGAATTAGTGTTAAATCTTTATCTTTAGAAACTATAGCGAAATCAATTGCACTGTTAATATCGTTAACTGCTAAACCTCTATCATCAGTATTTAAACTTTCCAATTTTGAAATCTTTTTGTTGCTATTATATAAATCAATATTTGCATCATTAACAGAAGTGTAATTGGTGTCTTGTATCCAAAAAATGTTTTCATTATCACCTTTATGAATAATTCCAGATAAGTTTGTGCGAATCAACATTGTTTCTGATTTTCCGCCGTTGACCTCACCTCTTAGAAACCAAATACCAATATCTTCTAGTGGTAAGTTTATTGGGTTTGATTCATATGTATCTTTATTATAGGTAACTTGTTGTTGAAAAGTTTTATCTACGGGAATAGAAGTAGTATCAAACTTATATAACTTCTCAATTTGATTTCCCCAACTATTATCTTCAATTACTTTGTATACTAAGTAATTTAGAAGATCTGATTTCGTAACTTTATATAAAGTAAAAGTACCTAGTCCAACTGTAGTTTTACTATTTTCTACTTTTATCGTTGATGGCGTTTTGGCACTAAGTACAATAACTCCTCCATTTGAACCATAATTGTCTGAACCAGAAAAACTAAATTCAGTTGATTTTTCAAGAACCTTGCTAATAGATTGCGTAGTGTTATCAAGAGGTGCCTCTATTGGAGTAGATGGATTGTTAATAATAAAATTTTCTGGCACATCCTGGCTTATCTGTTTATTAAGTGATTGGTATCTAATAACAAAAAAAGTAAAAACAGCTATGAAAGTGAATAGTAAAATAGCAATAGGTCTTTTATTAATTGGAGCAATTTGCTTCACAAAACTCAGAATAACATGCAAGCAAATTCTTTACAACGATGATTGGTTCATTGTGGTGCCGAGGAGAGGACTTGAACCTCCATCCCTTTTGAGGACTAGCTCCTAAAGCTAGCGTGTATGCCATTTCACCACCTCGGCTTGTGTACCATCGTCCCCGAGATTATACAATATAAAGGCTACTTATTAATTTCTGGTAAGAAAATACTTTTTACTGAAGCGTTATCTCCGTTTTCGTTTGCATTTGGATCAGAAATTTGAACAGTGAAACTTCCGCTGGTATAAGGCTTCACACCGTTATTATTGTTGTCAAAGTCTCTTGTGACTATAGTTGCCACTGCATCAACGCCTTCTGGAGCCTTGAACTTGTGTTGGGTTGCAATTTTGGATTGATCATACTGATCATAATCACCACCATTTTCCATCGGAAAAAGCCATTCTGTACCATAGGCATTATATCCAGACTCTGCTGGTGGATCATCAATAGAGCGATCCCAGATTATATCACCATCTTTATTAATTAATCCTAGTTTTACTACTGCTCTATCGCCGATTGCAGGTGTTGTACTTGTAACTGATAAGCTACTTCCACCTTTTATTTTAAAATAAATACCAGCAGATGTTGGACTAGAATTTGTGGAGGCTAATTGTACTTGGTATTCTCCGGGTTTTTCAGGAGGCAGATTTTTTTCAGAAATCATAGGATTTGGAAGTAAATGATCCCCCAAATCTATTGTTCTTCCATCTGGCAATGACATTATCATTCGTACTTGTTCTGTTGGATCGTATGCTAAACGTGGGAGGTTCAATAAGATAATTCCATTTTCTTCTCTTGCGCCCAAATCAAAATCCCGATTATCAATTTTGCTAATAATTGTTACGTCAGATAGTGGCACTCCTAAAACTATTACACCATTTTGTAACGATGGCTCAGGTATTAAGTCTGAAAAGCTTTTATTTATTGCGATTTGGCCATAACCAGTTAATGGAGTTGCTTGAGATATTTGATAATCAATATCGACACTTGTAGGAATTTCAATTGCTGATCTTTTGTCTGTTTCTAGATTAAATGAAGTCTGACCGATTTGAAATGCAGCTGAAATTATATTGTCATTAGGGTCATCGTTTTTGGGGACGCTAAATTTTGCAGTATGGTTTGGTGGACATATGCCGACGACTTCACCTTCGAGGATTATTTCTTGTTCTAAACCACTGTTATTTGAAACGAATACAAATGGTTCTCCATTAGTGCCAATTTCTAAACTTGCAGAACTCTCAACTGTTGAATCAGACATCTTAATTCCTGATCGTTGTATAACATCAGCCGATATAGCATCAAAATCAACTGGTTTAGATATCTGGTGAATTATTGGCGTATAAGTGTTTAAGCCAGGTCTCATTCTTCTGTATGCTAGTCCAAATTCTTTATTAAATTCTGCCGATATAAATAGTGAGTTCATTGTGGCTTGTGGATCGTTTATTAGGTGTCTTGCAAATCTTTCTGTAAGATTATTATTGGCAGGTGTTAAGGCAAATCTGCTGGTTGCTGTAATAACTGATAAATCCAAAAATTCAGAACTATCAGCACTAAGATACTGGTTGAGCCGTAAGAATATGTTTTCGTTTAATATATTAGGATCAATTTTATCCGTTTCATCTGCTTCTCTTGTAATTGTTCCGCCGCTGTAACATGAATCAACAAGTAGGCTTAAATTACATCTTTCAAGGTTTCCTGCTTTAGTCCTATTATTCATGCCTTCGGCTATTGCGTCTGCGATTCTTTCTGTAGATAAAGTAATCTTATGGCGATTATCTCCGTCAGCGAGAATTAATTGCCATGAATCGCTCTTCTCATCAATATATCCATGTCCGATTAAGTGAATAAATTTATCTGTTGACCCGCTTGATACAATTTCAACAATTTTTCTACATGCCAGCTCTAGCGCGTCTGTATCAGCATTTGCTTCTAAGGTATCAGCAGGATCGCTAGGGTTTGAATATTTACTTAATTTATCATCAACCCAAGCACAAGTAGATATATCCAGTCCTAGTTTGTACATGTACATATCTTGCAGTTCGACCAAAGCCTCATCAATAAATACTTGTTCTCTGTTGCCTCTTCCGCCAATGAAAAGGACTTCAGGTTTTGAATCGCCGAGAATTTCGAGGGATGTTGGAGCTTCGCTTTCTCCTGAAACTGCTGCAGCAGTAGGAACGGCATTACCAGGAACTCCTAAAGCACTAAGTAGAGTCGCTGCACCTGCAACACCAGCAAGTCGTAAAAAGCCCCTTCGGGATATCTGGCTTGGGTTTTGTGTTGGTTCAACTGGAGTTGGAGGTAGAATGCTTGTAATTTCTGTTTCCGGAGTTAAATTCGACGGATTTTCCATGTTTTAGATTTCAGTTTCTTCTATCATTTCCATAAATGTTGAAACGCTTTTGGTCCAATGTGAAAGATCTGGGTCTCCGCCTGCGCGATTTACAGATCCTGGGTTATACCAAATTACAACGTCTTCTGGCGAAGTTGTTAGTTCACGCTTTTCGGCATTGCGTTTTATTCCGCGAGCGACCCTGCCTATAAATACTTCCCAAGATTCTGATGAGTAGCCACCGACATTTTTTGTGGTTTGATTATCGTCATATACGGCCCATCCCCAAGCGTTGTAAGATTCTTGCCCATTAAATTGTGGAGTCGTTTTGCCTCCGCTACTTTCTTTTTGAGCAATTGCAGGAAGCAAATATGGGTTTAGATTGTTAAGAAGAGCTTCTTTTAAAAAAGTGCAACCGTAGCCTGCTAGAGGCGTTTTTCGCTTTGCGAAAAACGCATTAATCTTTCTTGCCTCAACATTCTGGCAGTTATCAGTTATATCATCTGGATTTAGTTTCTCCTTTATTTGCGCCTCCTCTAATATACTTGGTGCCAAATCAATTCTAAAATCCGAAGCTTCTTGAAACTCCACTTGAGCATTTGATTTTGCTATATCATCAGAACCATTTACTAACCAATACATGGATACAAATAAAAGGCCAAATGACAACGAAAAATAATAAATGACAGGCAAAATAATATGCTTTGCGGACAGGTTTTGTTGCATTAAAAAACAGCATACCAAACAAAAAAAAATGGGGCAAATGTCATAGAGTTTCTGGTGCCGAGGAGAGGACTTGAACCTCCATTCGCTTGCGCGAACAGCCTTCTGAAGACTGCGTGTCTGCCATTTCACCACCTCGGCCTGGCTCGCTCATCGTCCATATTATACCCTCTTTACATTCCTTATCGTTATGATTAGTATGAAGTTACATCCCCCACCGGGGGACTGCACTTTGTTCAAAAAAATTATGATGCACGATAAGTCAAAAATATTACACAGAATTAAGATTATTAAAGGCCATATTTCAGCAATTGAAAAAATGATTGAAGATGATCGTTATTGTTTAGATGTCGTTCATCAGTCTCAAGCAGTTCAAAAAGCTTTAAAGAATCTTGATGGACTGTTAATTACAGATCATATTAATCATTGTGTAGTAGAGCAAGCTAAGTTAAATGAGTATGAGAAGATTGCATCCGAGTTAATTAAAATATATGAATTCAAACAATAAACCCAATAAGCACAGTAAAACTTTTTATGTCGAAGGCATGCATTGTAATGCATGTGAGATGTTAATTAAGCAAGATATTTCAAGCTTAGATGGCGTTTCGAATGTTGATGTTTCGCAAGCGGACTCTTGTGCAGTTGTTACGGCAGATTCACAAAAAAAGATTCCAGGTCTTTCTGAACTTAATGCAAAGTTTAAAGATTCCGGATATAAATTTTATGACTCAAAAGCCAGCATTTCCAAATTAAGTAAACAGGATTTTTATTTGGCATTATCAGCTTCTATCATATTTATCATTTTATTCATCGCTTTAGAAAGGTCTGGCGTTACAAGCAAAATTTCTTTAAGCGGAGAAAGCGGAGACTTTGCATTTTTTTCATATTTCTTATTCGGCCTTGCAGCAGGAATTTCAAGTTGTGCTGCTCTTGTTGGTGGCCTTCTACTTTCACTTTCCAAAAAATGGGAGAAAAGTTTATATCCGTTTATTCTATTTAATTCTGCAAGGCTAATTGCTTTTGCTGTTTTTGGTGGAATTTTAGGATTTATAGGAAGTGCGATTTCGATTTCAATTGGTGTTACAAGTTTCATCGCAATACTAATTGCAATATTTATGTTATTTATTGGTCTTCAAATGTTAGGTGTTAAAGGCTTTAAAAATATTTCACTAAATAACTTTATTAAGATTCCATATTTAGATAAGAATCAGGATTTTAAAGGTAAATATATGCCGATAATTGTTGGTGCGGCTACTTTCTTTGTTCCATGCGGATTTACAATGATTGCCCAAACTACAGTATTAACATCTGGAAGCGCAATATCAGGTGCAATAAATTTATTTGCATTTGCACTAGGAACCTTGCCTGTTTTAGCCATAATAAGTTTTTCAAGCGTAAAAATATATGCGAATCAAAAATTTTCACGACAGTTTAATATATTTGCTGGTGCTTTAATTGTATTTTTTGCATTGTATTCGCTTAACTCTCAACTAAATGTTTTGGGGCTCAAAAGTTTAAATGATATAAAAAAGAGTCCTGTGCAAAGTAAACAAAGCACTAAAACAAAAACTCCAAGTACCTCTGTTGTCGATGACTCCAAGCAATCAATCGAAATGGAAGCTTCTGGTTTTGAATATTTCCCAAAACAGTTCACTATAAAATCTGGTTTAAAAACAAGATGGGATATTTTTGAAAACGATGCAGTTGGATGCGCAAAAGCCGTATATGCAAGAGGATTATACAAAGACATAATTTATTTGAAACCAGGTATGAACTCGGTTAGCTTTATCGCACCAGAGCCCGGAACGTATAAAGTTTCGTGCTCGATGGGTATGGTTGATCCAGTTTATGTGAAAGTAATATGAAAAAAATCATAAAAAAATCGTATCCGGTTATGGGAATGCATTGCGCTTCATGTGCATCGGTCATAAAACGAAAGCTTGAAAAACTTGATGGGGTTGAATCATGCACCGTCAACTATGGTAACGAAAAAGCTCAAGTTGCATATGATCCACAGAAAGTGACAGTTTCCCAAATGAATCACGAAATTGATAAACTTGGGTACTCTTTGATGGAGGGTGAAATGGATCATTCTGATAGTTCAATTAAATCACAGAAATTAAAAGACCTTGCCAAACTTCAACGACATGTCCAAATTGTCTTGCCTATGGTCGCTGTCAGTATTCTTGTGATGGCATGGGAAATTGGAGCAGATCCACTTGGGTTTTGGCCTAAAATGCCCGAGATGCTTATGGAGTTCTTTCATCATCTCTTACCAGTTTTTGCCACTTATGCTTTGTTTGTGATTGGAGTTCCGTACTTACAAGGCGTGATTCGCTTTTTTAGATACAGAGTCGCTAACATGGACAGCCTAGTTGGAATCGGAACATCTGTAGCGTTTCTTTATAGCTTTATAGTAACGGCTTTTGAAGAATCACTCGCTTCTTACGTTAATACCGAACAAAATTATTATGATGTCACAATTGTCGTGATTGGATTTATTACTCTTGGCAAGTTCCTTGAAGCTCGCTCAAAGTTAAAAACTGGTGAAGCCATAGAAAAGCTTTTGGGATTGCAAGTTAAAAATGCACTTATACTTCGTGATGGTAAAGAGATAGAAGTACCCATTGATCAAGTAGTAGTTGGCGATATTATGCTTGTAAAGCCTGGGGCGAAAATTCCTTTAGATGGAGTCATTATAGAAGGTAAATCATCAATCGATGAATCCATGATTACAGGTGAGTCAATTCCAGTAGACAAAGGACCAGGAGATACTGTTATTGGATCCACTATCAATAAACAAGGTTCACTACAAATCAGAGTCGTAAAAGTTGGTAGTGACACTATGTTGTCACAAATTATTAAAATGGTGGAAGATGCGCAAGGCTCAAAAGCTCCTATTGAGCGAATGGTTGATCAAATATCTGCAATTTTTGTCCCAATAGTTTTGGTTTTATCAGTCGTGACATTGATATTCTGGTTAGTGATTGGTAGCCAATTTATGCCGTTTTCGCAAGCTTTGACCTTGGGTATTTTGAGTTTTGTGGGAATTCTCGTGATTGCCTGTCCATGCGCGATGGGACTTGCCACTCCTACGGCTATTATCGTTGGAGTCGGGAAAGCTGCACAGAATGGAATCTTAATTAAAAACGCAGAAAGTTTAGAGAAATTTAATTACATCAATTTTGTCATCATGGACAAAACCGGTACCATTACCAATGGCAAGCCGGTTGTAACTGACATTCAATCAATTGGTTCTAACTCAGAGAAAGATATTTTACAGCTCCTTGCTTCACTAGAAAGCCATTCTGAACATCCATTGGCTTTTGCGATAGTCGAAAAAGCAAAGAATGAGAAACTTAGTTTGCATAAAGTCAAAGACTTTGAAGCGATTGAAGGAAAGGGTCTGAAAGGTACGATTGGTGATACAGAACATTTTGCTGGAAATCTCAAGCTTGCCAGTGATTTAAAGATAGCTGTTGATGATGAGGTAATAAAGACTTTTACTTCGCAAGGCAAAACTCCTGTTGTTTTTATGACCAAGCAAAACGTTATTGGTTACATTGGAATTGCAGACACTATAAAAGATGACGCCAAAGAAGCAGTAGCCGCTCTTCATAAACAAGGAATCAAAGTAGCTATGTTGACTGGTGATAACGAAAGAACCGCACAGTATATTGCCAAGCAGGTCGGTATTGATCGAGTGATCGCTGAAGTATTGCCAGCCGATAAAGCTAGTGAGATAAAAAAACTTCAAAAAGAGGGATACAAAGTGGCTATGGTTGGTGATGGCATTAACGATGCTCCAGCTCTTGCTACAGCTGACGTTGGGGTTGCGATGGGAACAGGCACTGACGTTGCTATAGAATCAGCGGGAATAACACTTTTGGGAGGGCATATTTCTAAACTTCCTAAAGCTGTAAGTTTGGCACGAGCGACTATGAATATTATCAAACAAAATCTCTTCTGGGCATTTTTCTATAATATCATTGGTATCCCTATCGCAGCTGGATTACTTTATCCACTTTTTGGTATTCTTTTGAACCCTGCCATTGCCGGGGCGGCAATGGGATTTAGTAGCGTATCGGTGGTTGCGAATTCATTAAGATTAAAAAGTCAGAAAATAGCTTAAGAATTAGGAGAATGGGTTTATAACTTCAATTTCCTTAAATTTTAGAAAATCTTTTGGGTTGTTTGTGTAAATTGTCGAAACGCAGTAATCAATCATGTGTGCTACAAGGTTTGCATCATAAATTCCATATGACTTTACTTTATATTTGTTGATTAAGGTTTCAAGTACATCAATGGTGGATGATCTTGTTGTAAGAACTTTGAATTGTTCTTTTAGTTTATTTATTTCTTTCCATGCAGTTTGAGGAGTAAATGTGTTCGTGTAAATCTCGAATGATGTTATAACTCTAAATGTTTCGATTATGTTTTGATTTGTAATACAAGCATTTGGCATATCGATGAGCTCACGGGATTTTTTGTAATATTTCGATTTATCGTCAAATGCATAAATCAGGATGTTGCTATCAAATAATTTCATCATCTTTTGTGTAATAGAGTGCCCTTGTAAGTTCTTTAACTTTCATGCCCATGTTCTTTGACTTTAAAATTTTACTTAATGGCGGTTTCTTTTCAGTTGTTATTGTATATTCCCTTAATGCTAGATTGACAATTTCCTGTAAAGAAACGCCTTCTCTTACAGCCATTGCTTCAGAAGCTTTCTTAATATCTTTGTCGATTCTTAAAGTGGTTTTTATTTTTTCCATACCTAAAGTTTGCCATACTGCCATACAAGAAGTCAACGAGAAATTCATATATACTATTCAATATGGAAATTCGCTTAGATTCGTTTATGTCTAAATATGGTGTTTGTTCACGTCGTAAGGCAAAGGTTTTGGTCGAGGCTGGAAATGTTTTTGTTAATGGCCAGATTACAAAAGAAATTATTAAAATTGATGAAGGTAAAGACGTTGTTATTGTGAATCGTCAAAGGATTGATATTTCAAGTTTAAAATATAGATATATAGCTTTGAATAAGCCTGTTAATATTTTAAGTACTACAAAAGATGATCGCGGTAGAAAATCGGTTTTAGATTTGGTAAGGGTTCCTGAAAAGGTTTATCCGATCGGAAGGCTTGATTTTAATTCTTCGGGACTAATTATATTAACAAATGATGGCGACTTTGCTTTAAAAATGACGCATCCAAGATATCATGTTCCTAAAAAATATATTGTTAATGTTTTAGAAAATTTAACTAAACATCAGCTTGATACATTAAAAAGAGGCGTAAATATCTATGATACAAAAACATTGCCTTGTGAAGTTGAAAAACTTGATAGTAGAACATTTGGAATAATTCTTCATCAAGGTATAAAAAGACAAATAAGGGAAATGTGCAGAGCCGTTAATTTAACAGTCAACGCGCTCGAAAGAATATCAATTGGATCTCTAACACTTGGAAACCTAAAGCTGGGAGAATACAGAGACCTAACAAAAGAAGAAGTACAAATGCTAAAGGACTTATTTTAATGGTGGTGAGGGTGAGACTCGAACTCACATAGCCGGTTTTTCAGACCGGTGCCTTGACCATCTTGGCTACCTCACCGAAATTTTTTGCAAACTAAATGGTGCACACTTCGTGTACCCCAAATTCTAACTTTTCGCGTTGCTCAAAGAGAATTTGGTGCACCTGGTAGGATTCGGACCTACGACCTACCGCTTAGAAGGCGGTCGCTCTATCCCCTGAGCTACAGGTGCGTAATTTCTTCTGCTTAATTCTATATGATAGGCATAACACTTATCAAGCACTGATAAATGGAACACCAATCTTCCATATGCCTTTTTCTAAAAATGCTTCAATAGTTTGTCTTGTAGCCTTATTTATAAGATTTGAATGGGAAATTTTATTTATCCTAGAGTATTCAGCTAGTGTAATAATCTTCTTGTTTTCTAGATAGGCCAAGCGCTTATGGTAGCTGATAGTAAGGGCTTTTGCAACGATTTCATTCATAATCTCCGTTTTGCCATTTTTATCAAACTCGTTAAATGCTTCATAATATTTATTACGGTCGATATACTTAATATTAATAGGGACAAAACCTTCTCTTATAAGTATGTAGTTATTCAGTACCCGACCAATACGACCATTGCCATCAATAAATGGATGTATATATTCAAACGTTAAATGTAGCTTTGCTATGCGATTTATAATATTTAAATGATTATTAGAATTGTGTTCTACAATCATATTTTGCAATCTTTCATGAATTTCTTGTGGTGGAGGTGCGATGTGACTACCAACGCGAACAAACTCTTTGTCCTTTCTAAATCGTCCCGCAATATCATCTCTAATGTTAGCAATAAGCATTTGATGAAGTGATAAGATAATATCCAATGTTAACTCCTGCTCTTTTGCTTTTGTATTGATATATGAAACAACTCGCGCAAGATTTTTTGCTTCAAAAATTTCTCGTTCACTTATAAATCTATCAAGGTCGATTTGCAGCAAAATCTTTTCTGTTTCTTCAAGTGTAAGTGTGCTGTTTTCGATTGCATTTGAGTTAAAAACCTGTTCGGCGACTTCTGCTTCACTTATTAGGTTAATCAAAGATTCCTTCCCAATAGAAGATTTATAATATCTATCACGGAGAATGTTTATTTTGTTGTATGCAGCAAGTATTTTTGCCATATATTAATTGTAGGGTTTTTCACGCTTTTGTCAACACAATCGTGAAAACATATCATAAAAGCGGGCTTTTTCACGTTTTTGGTTGCAATATCGTGAAGGTTGTCAAGCACTGATAAATTTCTTGTTTATGTTTATTGAGGTGTATCCAAGTCCTATAAATATGAATCCGAGTATTACTAATGACAATGGCCATCCTATGGAATCAGCAAAATATTCACCTGTTACGTAAGAAATGAATGCTAAGAGGGCTAAAGTACTTACTACAAGTATTGTTTTGCTTCGTAAATAGACAGACAGATAAACTCCCGATAAAGCTAAGAATGGATATAGGATTTCCCAAAGTGTTGAATCGTATATTAATTCAAATGTAGTTGTGAATATTATAAATGTTGAAGCAAAGTATAAAGGTCTAGTTAATATACTGTTCCAAGTATTTCTAAATGATTGTCCAAGGATTAGGTAGCTTATACCAATTATTATTGCGATATATGAAAACTGTGTGTCAGTAAATGGAGCTACCTCGTTTACAGACATGATTATCGCGCCAATAGTCGCTGTCATGTTTGCTATTGTGAATAGTGTTAATACTGGTGTTTTATGTATTAAGTTTAAAAGAACATAAAGCATGGAAATTATTGAAAATATTATTGCAATATGAATTGGTTTTGGGTCGAAAGACGCAATTTCCATAAGCGTCACCATTGCTCCACCTGGAATTAAAACTCCACCTAATGCATGAAAGACGCTTCCTAGCATGTCATCTTGCTTGTCTTTAATAATAATTGATCCAAGAAATGTTAGTAAAAAGCCGACTCCTAGTGTTACTAATATGTGTCCGAATGAACCAAGATCTTCCCAAATTTGAGCCACAAAAATTACTATTCCAATTATTACAATTGCAGCACCTAAAAAGTAAAACATTTTTGTAACCGAAAACTTGAAAATGCTTTGTTTTAGTTCAGCTTTTAAAAGGCTAGATAAATCTTCTTTTGAGATCTCCCCCATTCGCATTTTAATTGATAATTCTTGAAGCAAATCTTGTTTTGTCATTTTTATTTTGAAATCCAACCGCGAAAATTAATTTTTGAATAATATGGATAAGATGCATCTTCAGATCCTGTTAAGTCAATATGTCTTCTAGAATCATTTTTCTGAAGAAAATAAGTGTAATCAGATCCTCTTGATCCCCCAAAAAACATATTGTTGGATGTGTATTTCCTTGTAAAAGTTATACCATCTGGAGAAGTTGTGTCAGAATCGATAATTTTATAATTATTAATTTCTATTGGACCAAGTTCCCTATTCTGATTCGTTTTAGTATCATGTAAATAAAATCTTACTAACTCGGCTTTAGAATCTTTCGGAGATTTGCTTGAAACCTCATAAATAAAATTGTAATCAGTTGAAATAAAAAGGCTTGGAATATAAACATAAAGCCAAAAACCTATAATGGCTAAGATTGGTAGCGAAAAAGCTAAAATAACAGAAAAATTCTGCTTTAAAAACTTCATAGTGAAATAATAACACGTGAAGGCAAACTAAGATTAGAAATTGACAAGAATTAAGTCTAAAATAAGTACATGCAAAATAATTCGCAGATTATTATTTACCATACTAAAGAAGGTGAAACAAAAATTGATGTGCGATTTGATGGTGATACAGTTTGGCTGACACAAAAAATGATGGCTGAGCTTTTCGGTAAAGATAGAAAAACAATTACAGAGCATATTGGAAATATCTTTAAGGAAGGAGAACTGACGGAAAATTTAGTATGCCGGAGATTCCAGCATACTGCCTTGGACAAGAAGAAATATAATGTTATTTTTTATAATCTTGATGTTGTCTTAGCGGTTGGCTACAGAGTAAAATCCCCGCAAGGAATGAAGTTTCGTCAGTGGGCAACAGAAAGATTAAAAGAATATCTGATCAACGGATTTTCACTCAATGAGGAAAAATTAAAATCAGGAAGGTCCATGGAATATTTCGATAAACTTCAAGCGAAGCTTCGGGAAATACGCCTTTCTGAAAGGATCTTTTATCAAAAGATAAAAGATATTTATACAACAAGCATAGATTATGATGCAAAAGATAATAAGACGATTGAATTTTTTAAAGTGGTGCAAAACAAGCTACTTTGGGCAATAAGTAAAAAAACAGCTGCAGAATTAGCGCATCGAAGGTCAGATCATAAACTTCCATATTTGGGTATGCAGTCTTTCGATAAAAATGATGAAAAGGCTATAACAAAAAAAGATGTGAGTATTGCCAAAAATTATCTCAATGAAAAAGAAATAAAAATGCTTGGACTACTCGTTGAACAGTATTTAGCATTTGCGGAAACCATGGCAGAAGAGCAAAAAACAATGAAAATGTCCGATTGGATAAAACGGCTGGATGTGATTTTACAGATGAGTGGTAAAGAAATCTTAAAGCATGCTGGGAAAATATCTCATGAGCTAGCAATAGCAAAATCAGAAAAGGAATACGAGAAATTCATACATAAACAAAAAAAACTAGAGCGAGAAGAAAGCATAAAAGAGCTTGAAGCTGATATGAAGGCTTTGAGAAGCGATTAGTTATTTTATTTTCTGGTGCACCATCTGGGACGATGTTCGAACCTATCTGACCTCAACAATTGATCCCAAGGAGAAGTCTGCTCTCATTGTTGCCATTTCCTATTTCCGAAAGGAGGAACAACAATGAACTGGTTCAAATGCCTTACATCTCGCCCAAAAATAGCACCCTCTATATTATATGACGAGAATACCTTTTATCAAGCCTTCTTTAAGGACTTAGAATCCTCTCGAAAGGAGGTGATAATCGAATCTCCCTTTAT
Source organism: candidate division WWE3 bacterium (assembly GCA_943354835.1). GTDB lineage: Bacteria > Patescibacteriota > WWE3 > 2-01-FULL-39-13 > 2-01-FULL-39-13. The sequence continues at coordinate 130,542 of CALRDH010000002.1, forward strand.
AACTAGTTTAAGAATGCAGAAATTTTATCCAGCATTTCAAAAAATGCTGGATCGTAGAACTAAAGTTCTTATTATTACAAGAGATCCATCGGATCTAGATCCAAATATAAGAGATTTTGCTACAAATGAGATTATGCAAATGTCAGAAATGGGAGTAAGTGTTACACTACTCAAAGGCAATCATCACCGAAAACTTGCTATCATAGATAGAAAAATAACATGGGAAGGAAGCTTGAATATTCTTTCCCAAAATAATAGTATGGAAATTATGAGAAGAATCGAAGATAATAAGACAGCCCAAGATGTAATAAGGTTTTTAAAGTTAAAAGTATAAAATTAGTTTAGTGTTATATAATTAAATTTGTTGAAAGGAAAAAACCATGAACAATAATGATCAAGTAATAAAAAAGACAGAATTAGTAATTGACGCTCTTTCGTATGCTCATAAAAATCAATTGGATATCAATAACGAGGATGATGTAAAAGTAATTCTTAAAGCCGTTGATCCAGAACAGGCGGATAACACGGATGTCGTGGAATTTATGGGACTACTCAAAGCCGCTAACACTTTAATGAAGGAAGATGCCAAACGTAGAAAGAGCATGAATTAAAGTCCTTTCTCAAATGCTGAGAGTAGCTAAAATGCACAGAGTATATGGAAGATTAATCGTGGGAGCAAAAAAAATATGTGTCAGATCGGAGGAAAACAGCCAAAGAGATCTTTGAGCTTTGCCAGTTAAATAAAATCTTCTAAATATAATATGAATAGCCGTGAGGAATTGCAAAGCTATGTCCCAGCAGAACAAAGTGAACCTTTGGTATTAAGGGATGATTTGATGGATGTTGTAGGCAGATTGGGTCAAGTATTACCTCGTGAAGTTATCTGGCAACTTTTCTCCAGTAGCCCTAGTGAAACGGGCGGTAAAGTTGTTTTCCCATATTTTCGAGTAGATAGCTCTCTGACTATTATCCAAACTTATCATCATATGTTAAGCGATCCAGAATTTCGTAAAAAACTTACTCCAGAAAAAATAGATAAATATTATGAGTTGGCAAGTAAACAGGCTTTAGAAGCTATTACATGGGTTGAGGTCGGGTTCGAAGGATTAGAAAACCTAGCTCATAGTTCGGCGTCAAGAAACTGGACCTCTGGTGTTGGTCACTTTGTGACTGATGAAGAGAGGGCGCAAGGCATTATTACTAATGGCAAAAATTTATATTTAAAAAATTTAGGATTATTTGTGGAATATCGTGACAAGCAGGGTATAACTGACGATTGCTTTACAGAGTATGGACTTGAGCATTTATTGAATGGGTTTAGGACTGTTGAAACTCTTCATGGAAGGTAGCTCTATTCTATTCAAAAAATAAGGTTTTATTTCCTGTTTGTCTTATTACTTCGTTGCCTTGAATTAGATACCAACTTATCCGATTTTCATTCAAGTCACTCTTAAACGAGCCCAAATATGGAGTTCCTCCCATTTGATAAATTAAGTTAACAGTACTTTCAACAGGAAGAGTGTTTTCATTGACAGTAAGAAAATTTTGCTTTGTTTCAAGGTTAATCTCACCAATATATAAATTCTCATTTATAACCGATACAGTGGTTAAAATATTGTCTGATTGGTATAGGCGTTTCCACAAGTTTGGAGTTTCTGGATTTATGCTAATGAGTCTGTTATCCGCATAGTTTTGGGATTGTTTCGTAATACAAAGAATCTCAGAAGTAGATTTAATAAAAGCAGAATCACAGAACTCACCCAAGCTTTTATCGTTATAAAAAGTTTCTTTTCGATTGTAGACTACATTTTCATCGTAATAATCTAGTATTACATCCTGAATTTCTTTAACCTTTTCCCTTGTTTCAAGATTATAAATTGTTGTTAATGGCTTGTTTCCTTGTACCAAAATAAAATATGGGTAGTGAAATAGTATTTTGTCTGGGTATCCTTTAAATTCGTATGTATCGTTAAATACTTGTAGTTTAGAATTCTCGAGGAAAACTCCATTACTCTCAACCACAGGAGTGCTTTTTCTACTAAATAAATAGAAAAGACCTAAAAACAATACAAGAATTAAGATTACTCCAATTTGGAGTAATCTTCGTTGATTTGCATCAAGATTATTTAGTTTAATATCTTTCATAGTTCTATTTTATATAACTTAACGGATTTACCAACTTCCATACATTACTATCCTTTATTTGTATCTCATAATGCAAATGTTCGCCTGTAGCAAAGCCAGTTCCACCCATTTCACCAAGTGGCGTTCCTGCTTGTATTTTACTACCGGAGTTAACATAAATATCTTTAAAATGAATATACTTTGTTTTTAGATCTCCACTATCGTTCATAATCTCAACCGTTTTTCCTCCTTCACCATCTACATAGGTTGATGACGTACCTGAATGTGTAGCGTGAATAATTACCTTATTGTTTTCTTTATACGAATTGCTTTGTGCATAGTAGGTCGAATTTGGAATAATATCTATTCCTGTGTGGTTTTTACCAAATTGAAGAAAATAAGCAGGATCCATAAAACCAGCTGTAACAGATGTGTAAGACATGCCCGATCCTCCAAATGGATTTTGACTTGGTATCGTAGACTTAGCAAATTCCTCATTTATTCCGTTTAAATTATCTCCGACACTTGCAGCAACATACTTAAAAAATCCAGTTGGAGATAAAAATATTGTTGAAAATATTGCAATAAAAGTCACAAACAACATTAAAGTCAACATCACAATTGAAGCGATAAACCCAAGAATTGGGCCTTTGAATTTAGCAACAACATCACCTGCAAGGGGTATGGGGATTATTAGATTAACTACTATCTTGATAAGTGAATCAACAATGAATCCAAATGGATCATTTTTAGCATGTCGAATATTTTTCGCTACGCTTAATGCCTTCATAAAATATTAAGAAGTAAATACCAATGGCTGTTCAAACGGTAAAACAATTATATTTACTCTTACATGCTCGTTTTCTCTAAATAACACCACTTCTCCTATTCCCAAATGTCCAAGTTGCTGTTTTTCCTCATCAGTCATCGGGTAAATGGTTCCGATATCGCCAAGTGTTGCATACGACTGTTTTAGTAGGATTTTTGTTTCTGAGTTTGTAACAATTGCCTTACCGTACTCATTATCTAAAAAGTCCTCAACATCTTGAGTAATAGAAACAACTCCAATATTTCGTTTTCTAGCTTGCTTTACAAGCTCTCTAAAAAATACCGCCACCTCAGGGTCAATTAATAGTTTGTGAGCCTCATCAATAAAAAGCATTCTCTTTTTGCCATTGTATTTGTTCACTAAATTCCAGATTAGTGAGGTTAAAAGATACATTGCAGGATCACGTTTCTCATCTTTTTTTAGATCGTGTAAATCAAGCACAATAATATCGTTATTAAGCTCAAGCTTTCGAGACGAATTAAATACTCCGCGCAGACTACCAGTAGATAGAACACTTAAATCTTTTTGCATTGGGTGATCATTTAATAGCTCAAGTAAATTTTCAAATGTCGGGGTTCCTTGATCATAAAGTTTTATAAGTGCCTCATCTAAAAATGCACCGTCATAATGTACAGGGGGAATAAAGAACTTAAAAAAGGTCTTGAGTGTTGAAATATGATCAAGAATATCGTTTTCTTGCAGACTTGAAACATAAAAAGGATTAATGCCGTTTTCTCTTGAGAAAGAGATAACTTCTCCACCAAGTGCTTTTGCAATATTGACATATTCGCCTTCTGGATCAATGACAATAATCTGCACACCTCGCATATACAGCCTATTCATAAGTATTTTTGCAGTCACACTTTTACCCGATCCAGATACTCCAAAAATATTTATATTATTGTTTCGTGATGTAAACGGATTAACGAACGCCAAGCTGTTGTTATAAGCGTTTACACCCATAAATATACCTTCTGGATCATTGAGTTGCTTTGAAACAAAAGGAAGTAAGTACGAAGCCGCAGTAGATTGCAAAATTCTATTTTCTTGTACATGATCAATATTAAATGGTAAAAAGTTTTTGAATGCCTGTTTTTGACCGTAGGTATATTGATTAAAAGTCATGTCCATTGTTCCAGTGATGTTTTGAAGTTGTTTATGAAGATCTGAAAGCTGTTTTGTATCTTTGGCTTCAAGTTGTAAATAAAGTGAGTATAAAACGCCTTTTTCAGCCTCATGCACTAACTCATCAATAAAGCTCATAACCTCTTCAATATTTTTATCAACCTGTTGATCTCGAAGTTTCCCTTGTTTTAACCTCTCATTTTGTTGCATCTCTAAAACAGACAATCTTTGTCGTGCTTTTTTCAAAAGTTCACTACTTGGAGATGGTTGAATAAAAATACTTATGGTAAATGGCAACGCGGAGCTTAAAAGCCTAAAAAATACATAGGGACTTAAATAAGCTGGAATATCGGCAAGATAGTAGTATCGTTTTAACTTTTCTCCTACTTGAACATGGCTATCATGTTCTTGAATATACTCACTCTTGTATATTTTATGACCATTTCGTTCGACCTTTAGACCATTTGCATCATTTTCAATGTTCAGGTGTACTTCGGCTTTCCGAGAAGTTTCCAAAGCTTTGTAGTATAGTTTCAAGTCTTTCCTATACTTAAAGTAATTGCGGACAAACCAAATTGGATTTTTTGTTTTTACAATTGATGGTTTATGAACAAGTGGCAACTGATTATGAATAAACGGAGTTTGCTCAATAAGTTCTTGTTGTTTTTCAATAACACTCATCAAGCGTTTTATCTCATCTCGTAGGGCTAGTTTTAGTTTGCTATCATTTATTTTAGGTTCTCCATTAAAAAAACTTTCTTCAATTTCTGAAATACCTTTGCTTTTTGTTTTATAAATAGCATATTGTCGTTTTAGCTTTTTAAGCTCTTCATCTTGTTTTTCTTTCTCATACGAAAGGTGCTCCAAGCGATTTTGAAGTCTTTGACTTAAATTAAAGACACGAATATCGTTATATGTATTCTTTATTTTGTTTTTAATGGTTATAGGTATAGCTTTTATTTTCATCGTAGTGTTTGTTTTGCAAAACTTATTAACTCGTCAACCTCCAAAGCGCGTACTTGTATGTTGCAAGCAAAAAGAGCAGAAGAAAAACGCATAGTCATGTCATGTAACTTTTTCATACTCGCCAGCTTTTCATTGGGTTTTGTCGGGTTACAAGATACCGTAAAAACGGCATAATGCTTTGTTGCTGTAAAGTTACTTTCATTTATCATATCGGTTAAGTTTTCAATGTACTGTGCAATCAAAGGCTCGCGTTTAGTATTTGATTTTGCATAGAGCGAAAAGAAATGTTTTGAGTAGTCTTGTGTTTTAGCCTGTTCTTTTTTCACAATAAACTGCACTTGATCTGGCAAAACATGAAGCATTTGTTTTAACTTTAAAAAGAAGTGTTCTCGATCTTGATCATTTAAAAGTGATATATCAAAAGGCTCAACTTCTAAAAGTTGAATAATGCTATTTTTACGAATAACCAAGTTGTCTTGAATAGTAAAATCAACAAAGTATGGTTCTAGTTCTTTTTGTCTAAATGTTTTCTTGCCCTTTTTAAACATAATTGCTCTTGGAAAAATTTTATAAATTGGTTGATTATCAATTCTTTGAGTTATAAATCCTACAAAAGCTATCTCAAGTACAATAAGTGAAGCCAAGTACATATTCCAATTAAATGCATGAAATACATATGTAAGCAAAAAGTACAAACTTCCTGCAATAAACACCCCTCCAACTAAAAAGATGGTGCTGTCTGTAAAAAACAGACTTCTTAAAATGTGTTGACGAATATCGTCTTTATATATTCTTACGTTTTTCATTTTTGTTATATGAATACATTCGAATGATAGAATCGGCCGTTTCTTTTCCATGTCGTTCGATAATTACTCCTTTAATTCCAAGCGCACTATTTCTTTTTTGCGAAACATCTAAAAAGTTTCTAACCTTTTCAGGAGGGCTTGATTTTGTAACATAGGCATAGCTAATTGCTTTGCCTTGTTTTTGTGATTCTTGCATAGCGTTGTAATGATGAGGGTTTGGATTTTTCTTGCTAAAGGTTGAAAGATCAATAAAGCGATCTTCTTCCAGTTGAACTGTTTCAAGTTTATCCTCTGATACACCATCTTGAACGGCTTCCATTCGCGTTGGATAGTACGAGGTAAGACCTGTTTGTTTGTCTTCATGTTTGTATGCTTCACCACTAATTGCAACTATCCCTTGTTTTGCATTTTCGGTTTGTATATTTAGTCCTTTCCCTTCGAGATCTTTTGAGAATCTTGTTTTTTGACTACTTGGTGTGACTTCACTTACTGTATGGCTTGAGGTTTCATTTGAGTATGTATTCTTGTTTGTTGATCCACCCCCACCGTAAAATTCGTTTTCTTTAGAATCCGATCTATTTTTTAGTATTTGGTCTCGAACAAAGTGTCCTGCAACTGTGCCTAAGCTTCCACCGATCAAACCTCTTTGAAAATCTTTGACCTGAGATTGTACTGGTCCAGTTACTGCTCTTGTAGCCATTGCAGCCTGCATATTTGTGGCAAACGATCCCCAAGTGTCACCAAATATTCTTCCAACAAGCATGTTTACTCCACCTAAAAAGAATAAAAAGCCGGTGTAAAAAAAGAGCATTCCAACTGTTGGCCCTTTTGAACTTAAAATACTGCTAAAGATATCATTGGCAATTGCAAAACCAAGTACAAATGCTGGTTGCTGAATTAAAAAGGTAAACCATGTTTTAAAAAAGGTGTTTACTATTCCTTGAGTTCTCTCAGACAAAGCAAATGGAATAATGATTGGATACAATACTCCTAAAAATACGAGTGATGCAAACCGAATAACAAACTGAAAACCAATATATACAAATCCTCCGAGTAAAAATAGAAATGTAAGGACAAATAAAAATGTTTGTACAATAAATTTGCCAAATGACTTGAGCACTCCGCCATTCATCGAAACATCGTAGCTTGGAATACCATATTGCTCTGATTCATTACCTGCCTGAATTTTTTCTTCTGATGAATCAAGATAATCATTTAAAAACCCAGTAAATTGTTGAGTTGTTGTGATTTTATCTACCAATAAGTTATTAAACTGAATACTGTACGATAAGATTGATGGGACGGTTAAAAACAAAACTACGGTAATAAGAAAACGAATTCCAAATGATTTTAGCTCTTGAAGGTTATCTGATCCTATTTTTGAGACGGCTATTACTGCAATTGATATAGCAATAATAGGTATGGCAAGTTGGTTAAAAATATCTCGGTATTTTGTAACTCCAGGAATTTCTGTGTTGTCTTTTAGTTTTATAGTTTCTCCAAAAGGGTTTGGAGTATAAAAAATGAATCCTCCCATAAATGAGTCAAATCCAGCGATAAAATCTTGAAGTAAAGTAATGATTGATGAAGGCTTGTCTTCAACCGTAAAGTTGTTTACCCATTGTACTTGTGGTGGAGGAGTTGGTGTTGGTGCGGGCTCTTGTGCAAAAGCGGGAGAAATATTAGCGAATGTGAGAATGCACAAAAAGATAATTAGTTTTAATGCTTTCATGCATATCAAAGTTATACGGTTCCACCAACAAATTGCTTAATAATTCCAGCCAATGTTGCGGCACCAAATACAAGTAAACCACCGATTAGAATATTGATGATCCAACCTCTAAGTGTTGATTTACGCTCAGTATCATCTCCGCTCATAACTAAAAAGATACCAAGTGTAGCAATGGCGATAGCCATAACAGGAAGAGAATACCATTGAAGAGTCTTGACTATACCCCATAGAAGACTGTCAAGGTTTGTGAACTGAATGGGTTGAGCTGCGTCATACCCCGGTATTCCGTTTGCCATAATAGTTTATTTTTCTTTGGGGGCAGAACTTATAACAACACTATGAGATTAACAAGCGTAGTATAATTCTACATATAGTAAATGTCAACAATAAATGTTGATTTAATAACCTAATTCAAAATTCCGAAGGCAATATTGTGTTTAATCGTGATTTATTGACTATAATAAGTTCAAGACACTGAGTAGAGTAAAAAGGTTATAATTACAAATAACGTTATGAAATTTAAATTTGAATCTAATCTAAAATTTCAACTAGATGCTATATCATCTGTGACTGATTTATTTGTAGGTGCTCCATTTATCAAACCAGAGGAAGCTATCTTTTCTGAAGTCGCTAGTAATGTTTTAAGAATATCTCCAGAGGAAATATTTGCCAATCGTGACAAAGTTATAAAAAATAATGGTATTACGAACTCCTGTAAGGAAGATGTCTTAGATTTTTGTGTTGAGATGGAAACAGGTACAGGGAAAACCTATGTATATCTAAGAACTATCCTCGAGCTTCACCAAAAGTATGGTCTTTCCAAATTTATTATCGTTGTGCCAAGCGTTGCGGTTAAAGAGGGAGTAATGAAAACCCTACAGATCACCAAAGATCACTTTGAGGAACTTTATAACTCTATCCCCTATAGTTACTTTGAGTATGACAGCAAGAAAATAAATAAAGTAAGAAGCTTTGTTTACTCTAATCACCTGCAAATCATGATAATGAATGTTCAAGCATTTAACGCTGATGACAGAATTATTAATCAAGAAAGAGATTCAAATAATGGTGAAAAACTAATTGATTTAATAGAGAAAATCAGCCCTGTTTTGATACTAGATGAACCTCAAGTTGGCATGGATACATCCAACACAAAAGATAGAAGAAGAAAACTTAACCCACTTTTTACCCTTCGTTATAGCGCTACTCATAAAGTAGTAAAGAATCTGATTCATAGGCTTAGTCCTTATGAAGCCTACAATCAAGGTTTGGTCAAAAAAATTGAAGTTTTTTCAATTCATGAGAGCAATACCCAAAGCAATGTTTATGTTGAATTTGAAGGTATTAAGTTGACCAGTGATAAGCCACAGGCAAAACTCAAGATTAGTTATAGGCTTGCTAGTGGGGATTTTAAGATAAAGTCTGGATATTTTAAAGATGGTGATGATCTAGAAGAAAAAACTAAAAACCCTGTATATAAAGGGTGGGTTATCGAAAGAATACTCAAAGATCCTCTAAATGGTACGAGCACGATTAAATTTAGTAATGGCATAAACTTAACACAGGGCGAATCGCACGGTATAGATAAAGAAAGTATCTTTAGAGAACAGATTCGCTGGACAATCAAAAAGCACTTCGATAAAAAGGATAAGTATAAAGATAAGAAAATTAAGGTTTTATCACTCTTTTTTATAGATAGAGTAGCTAATTATATAGAAGACAATTCATTAATAAGGGTCTTATTTGAGAAAGTTTACACTGAGGAGTATAAAAATAGATATAAAATTCTACCAGACAATATATCCAAGGTTCATGATGGGTATTTTGCAAAGACTTCACAAGGAGACTATACCGATAGTGAACTATCAATGAGTAAAAACAGTGAAGCTTACCAAAAGATTCTAAAAGATAAAGAAAGACTACTTTCTTTTGAAGAACCGCTTGAATTTATTTTCTCTCACTCAGCCTTGGGTGTTGGTTGGGACAACCCCAATGTTTTTAATATCTGTACTCTGAATGAAACTGAGAGTTTAATCAAAAAACGACAGGAAATAGGGAGAGGCTTACGTTTAAGTGTTACTCAAGATGGTGTTCGATACAGAGACTCGCTAGATGTTGAAGAAGGCAAGGAAATCAACCTGCTAACGGTAGTAGCAAACCAAAGCTATTATGCCTTTACTCAGTCTTATCAAGAAGAATTGATAGCAGAATATGGCTTTGGTGAAAAAAAACCAGATATTAGAAATGCTAGACATGAACCAAAGCAAATTAGACTTAATAAAAATGCTATTACAAGCAATGATTTTCAAAACCTTTGGAAAAAAATATCTCAAAAAACCAGATGTAAGGTTTTCTTTAGGGAAGATTCAATTATTGAGAAATGTATTGAAAGTTTAAACACAATTGTTGTCCCAGAAGTTGTCATATCAATTAACTTAAATAGAATTACGGGAATTTTAGAACAAGAAGAAGACATGATTCAAAGCAAGAATGTGGGCCAAACAGAAGCAGAAACCAAAGCCAAGTTTGCTCCTATGAATCTCTTTGAAGAAATTGCAAAAAATACAGCCTTGAGTGTAGCTACTGCTACTAAGATTTTAGAAGGCGTTCATAACAAGCAAATGATCATAAGAAACCCAGTCGTTTATCTTACAGAAGCGATTAAACGTATTAAAAGAGTTTTAAATGATGAAATGGTTAGATTAGTTAGATATGAAGCTTTAAATGAGAGTTACTCACTTAAAGAATTTGAAGATGTAGTTACAACTTATCAGCAAAGTAACATCATCGAAGTTAATAAGAGCATTTATGATCATGTGATTTGTGACAGCGATATTGAGAGAAACTTTGCCTTAGATATAGATGAAGAAAACAAAGTTAGAATGTTTGTAAAACTACCACATTGGTATACTGTACCAACTCCTATTGGAAATTATAACCCAGACTTTGCTTTGGTACTAGAAAAAAAGAATTTAGATGATGGGGGTAAGTCCAATTTTTACTTTGTAATTGAAACCAAAGGATCAAGAGAATGGGAATCCTTAAAGGAAGATGAGAAAATGAAGATAGACTGTGCTATCAAGCATTTTGAAGCTATTGGCTTAAAGGAGTATTTAGCTCCAATCGAGAGTATGAGTACTTTTAAGTCAAAGGCAAATGAAGTTACTGGCGAAAATGTGTTTAGTTAAATTTTTTTTGAGAGTATTATAAAAAGAACAGTTAAGAATATGAAAAATATTACAACAAATATTACAAATAAGATTGACAAACAGTCACCTGATCTTCGTCAAGAAATGTTGGATAAGTTAAAAAAGCTATACCCCCCTCTTTTTGATAACGAAGGCATGTTAAATCAAGATGAGCTAGAGCAATTAGTAAGTGACTTTTCTACTCCCCAAACAGAGAAATATGAGTTTAACTGGGCTGGTAAACAGCAATCCAAGAAAAAAGCCTTTACTGCAAGTAAAGCAACTCTTAGAAGCGATGAAAAACGCAGTGTGGATTTTAATAATACAGATAATCTTATTATTGAAGGTGATAACTTAGAAGTCCTCAAGCTTTTACAAAAATCCTACTTTGGCAAGATTAAATGCATATACATTGACCCCCCCTACAATACCGGAAACGACTTTATTTACCCTGATGACTATAGCGAAGACAAACAAGCTTATTGGGAAAAATCAGGAGTTAAGCAAGACGGAGTTAAATTAGATACTAATACTGATTCAAGTGGTCGTTATCATAGCAAGTGGCTCTCAATGATGTATCCAAGACTTCTTTTGGCTCGCAATTTGCTCAAAGAAGACGGAGCAATATTTGTAAGTATTGACGATAATGAAGCTCACAATCTTAGAAAACTGATGGATGAGGTGTTTGGGGAAGAAAATTTTATCACTCAAGTGGTGGTGCAAACTAACCCAAGAGGAAGGTCTTTGGATAGACATTTTGCTAAGACCTTAGAGTATGTAATAGTGTATGGCAAAAATGCGGATACAAACACTTCAATTTTTGAAATTCAAAAGGGAGAAAAGGCTTTAGCCCAATATAATAAAGGTGATAGTCAAGGACAGTATAGATTGCTTGAGCTAAGAAATAGAAACCCTGTTTTTACAAGAAAGAATAGACCTAATTTGTTTTACCCTATCTTTATCAATAAAGATACTGGCGAAGTTTCCTTGGAAAAAGACGAAGTATTTTCGACTGAAGCACTACCTCTTAATTCTAAAATGGAGGAGGGTTGTTGGACTTGGGGTAAGAAAAAGTTTGAGAAAAATAAAAAAGACTTGATTGGGAACCTTGCCTCAACTGGTGTTTGGAGAATATTTCGAAAAGACTATATCCCTAGTGATGGTGCAACAACAAAAGAGAAAACATTGTGGATTGATTCATCCCTTAATCACGAAAACGGCAAAGAGGAAATGGCCGACTTATTCAATACAAGTGGTAGTAGTATACCTTTTGACTTTCCTAAATCCGTTGAATATTTAAAAAAAATAATAAATGTATCAACACAGTGGGGTGTGAACGATGTTTGTTTAGACTTTTTTGCTGGCTCAGGTACTACGGCTCATGCAGTGATGGATTTGAATAAAGAAGATGGAGGTAATAGGAAATTTATCTTGATTCAAATTCCAGAATCTACCGATGAAAAGAGTGAAGCCTACAAAGCCGGATACAAAACCATTTCTGAAATTTGTATTGAGCGAGTTAAGCGCGCAAGTAAAAAAATTATAGATGGGGGAAATAAGATTGATGCTGGATTCAAAGTATTTAAGCTTGCTTCTAGCCATTTTCCAGAAAATACTTTTGCCCCTAATCCAGAAAAAAATGATGAAGAAAATAAAAAAGCCTTAGTGGCATATATTAGTAAGGCTATTTCTCAAAAGGGTTTGTTTAAAGATGGAGTTGTTGATTTAATTTATGAGATTGCTCTGAAAGATGGATTTGAGCTAACGCTCAAGATGTATAAGGTAAAGGAATTTGATGAAAATGTGGTTTATAAAGTCACAGACAGTCATAAAGAAGCCCTTATTTGCGTGGATGATAGTTTGGAAGATGCCACTATCAAACAACTTGAACGCCACAAAGACCAAAGATTTATTTGTTTACATACAAGCCTAAACACTACAAAAAAGTGGAATTTACAAAATATTCTTGGAAGTAATTTATGGTTGGTGTAAATAAATAATGCATATATCTAAGCTGTATGGATAAACTCTTACATGAAAATATAGAAATCGGCGGCGAAGGAGTTAAATCAATCCTAGCTAAATTTAAACCAGAAGAGGCGATAGCTGAGTTTATCTGGAATGGTTTTGATGCAAATGCAACTGAGGTCAATCTCGACTATGATGTTTCTAGGGAATTGGGTGAGGTAGAGTTTATAAAGATATCAGATAATGGAACTGGAATTCCTCAAAATAAATTAAATAACAAATTCAAACCGTTTTTTGAATCAGAAAAAGCCAAAAATGGAAAAGATAAATCTCACCACTCTCTTACTCACGGAAAAAATGGAATTGGGCGCCTGACATTTTTTACCTTCGCAAACAAAGCTTGCTGGACAACAAGATACGAAGAAGAAACGCAGATAATTAAAGAATATGATATTGAGATTCAATCAAGGGATATAGAAAACTATACAGGAAGCAATACAGATCTTAGAGGTACGAATGAGAAGACAGGAACAGTTGTTGAGTTTACAGGCATAAATAAGTTAAACAAATATGACTTTGAAGGAAAAGTGTTAGAGCATCTACGCCAAGAGTTTGGTTGGTTTTTAGAAATATTTTCAAAATTAGGCTATTCACTTAATATTAATGGTAATAAACTTGACTATTCTAAAATTATTGGAGATAGGGACTCAATAACTTTAAAGTATGCTGCTAATGACACGCAGTTTAATCTAGGTTATATTCGCTGGAATACGCACCTGAAAAATGAATACTCAAGATTTTACCTTTTAAACAGCAAAGGGAAAGAGATTTGGAAGGACACTACCAAACTTAACAATAAAGGAGACTCTTTTTACCACAGCATTTTTGTTAAGAGCGATTATTTTGATAATTTCACTTACGATGAACAACAGTCAAATGGAGAAATAACACTTTTTGGTCACTCCAAAGAAGATGAAGAATATAAATATATTGAAGAAGAAATAACAAATTATTTAAGAAAAAAAAGAAAACCTTTTTTAAAAGAGTTTGCAGAACAGTTAGTTAATACATATGAAAATGAAGGTATCATGCCCACTTTTCAATCAGAATGGGATAAACCTAGGAGGGAAGAATTAAGAAATGTCATAAAGAATCTCTATGAGGTCGAGCCAAAAATATTCAGTCAATCAAGTATTGAACAAAAAAAGACATTTGTTAGACTACTAAATACTTTGTTAGATACTGAAGATAGAGAACGTATTTTACAGATTATTAAGGAGGTAGTAGATCTTGACGAACAAGAGCAAACTGATTTATTAGATCTACTTAAAGCTACAAAACTAGATAGAATAATCTCTACAATTAAATTTATTCAAAATAGATATAAAACAATTGATGAGCTGAAAGCGATTGTTTTTGATAAAGAATTAAAAGGAAATGAACGAGACCATATTCAGAAATCAATAGACTTTAATTATTGGATATTTGGGGAGCAATACCATTTACTATCTACAACTGAGGCAAAGTTTGATACAGCATTAAGACAATACACTTCATATTTAACTGAGTCGCAAGACATAATTCCTATTACACATATAGATAAAAATAAAGAAATGGATATATTTATGTGTAGACAAATGAAAGGAATCAATAAAATTGAAAATATTGTAGTGGAACTAAAAAGCCCTAGTGTGAATTTGGGTGAAAAGGAAGTGAGTCAAGTGAAGAAGTATATGAGTGTGATTTTAAGCACTGATCAATTCAATAGTGACAATACGTACTGGGAATTTATCTTAGTTGGCAACAGATTTGATTCTTCTGGATATATTGAAGGGGAGCTTGAAAATAGTAAAGGGCATGGTGAACGAAATAATGGACTAATTTTTAAGAACGATAAATATAGAATTTATGTAAAAAAATGGAGTGAGATTTTTGAAGAATTTGAAATAAGGCATAAGTTTATTGAAGAAAAGTTAGAAATCGCACGAGATAGTATTGCATCAAATTATTCTTCCGCAGATGAAATTATTCAAATACAACAAGATAGATCTCAAAAAGTTATTTAATTAAATATTTCAAAATAGTGTATATCTTCAACATCGCCATTGTGTCCATTTCACAGTACCTGAGTAGGTTTTCTTTAATTGTTTCTTTTTTTGAAGTTTCTGCATTTTCATATACCATTTCAAACCAGCTCGTCATGGCTGTTGCGCCTTCTCCAATTTCGAGTTCATTGTATGAAAAATCAGGAGCAAAAAGTGGAAGCACATTTTTTATTGAGTAACTCCCTTTTAGTTTTGGATCTGCGTACCATTGTTTTTGAAATATATCCATGAGGTCATAGATCCGCTCATTCATATTTAGGCAAAAATCTGCAAACTGAGGGTGAATTTCTGCCATGCGTTTATTTTGTGTTCCTTCAAATGATTTATTCCAAACGATAAGCGAGCCTTCTTTTCCAATGTGTTTTTGCAGTTCTGTCAAAAAGTTTGGGATAGGATCAATTTGAGACGTTTCTATAAATTCAAAATGTTCTAGCTCTCGGCCTTGTTGTTGTATGTGCAGTGACCACTGAAAAGGCATCTGATCAAATGGTTTGTAACCATCATACATAGGAATAGCCGGGTTATATGATTCATAATCGATAAAATAAAGTGGGTAGATTACTCCACTTAAATCTTTTTGAATCTTGTTTGAATCGATCTCAACCTTATTGTTTTGAGCAACATCTACTTGAAAGCGTTGTATTTTTGAAAGTGAAAAGTCTTTTGGTACATCAAAAACACTTTCAATACCTTGATCAATAAGATCTCGCATCTTGGCAACATTCGCCGATAATCGATTAATATCGTAGATAGAATAATCTGGAAGATCTGGGTGACAGATATCGAGACAAGGACACTCTTTTGGTTTAATGCATTTATCAGCAGATTGTAGATTGTTTTTTTGGGCTGTAGTAAAAGCTTCTTGTCGTAACTCTATAACTTCATCGGTTAGTTTGCTAACTTCTTCTGTAATATCAGAGACAGTGAATAATTCAGATAGGCTTACATCTCCACTGCGTACATATTCTTTATTAAGATGTAGTATGTTTAGCGTTCCTATGTCGTAAGACTCTCTAAATACGAGGTATTGAAAAGTGGCATCGAATTTGTGTGTCTTTTTAACATCATTGGTACTTTTGATTTCATAAATATCCCACTTATTTGTTTTGACGTTTTTAATGAGAACATCTGTTCTTGCCTGAAAGTTGCCGTGTATGTGTGTTGGCTGTAAAAATACATTATCAGGGTCAATCTTGTAACTTGGGATGAGGATGTTCTGAATGTATTTTTCAGCTTGCTCTTCTACCTCATACCCTTGATCGAATAGGTGTTGAATAAAAACATTTATTTCTTTTTCAGAAAGCTTATTGTTTTTCAGTGCCCAGAGATGCCGTGGAGCATCGAGGAAAGCTATAAAGTCGGTTTTTGTGATCATCATGTATCTTCCGATTATACTGGAAAATGAAATTATATCTCTCATTATTGGGTGGTTTTCCCTTTTCTTCCTATCATGCTTCTTCATTCTATGGGGTTAAAATCATCTGTCAAAAGGTGGGTTTTTAGCTCGTTCCTCACTAAAAATCCTTTTTGACTTTGCTTTGCTCCGCAAAAACTTTTGACAGACCACTTTCGTTTGATTTTCACCCCATGCCCCTTTTTTTGCATGATAGGAATAAAAATCTTATCTGCAAGTTATTAATTTATTAAAGAAAGGGGGTGAGATCGAGATGATTATCAAACTGCAAGATGCCAAAGTATCAGTAGCTAGTCCTAAGTGTGTATTTGAGCTGTTAAAAGCTTACTTTCTGACACTTGATGATTTTGATCAAGATAAAGAACACTTCTTTGTTTTTCATCTGGATATTAGAAACAAAATCAAAATTATGGATTTGGTTAGTGTTGGTACTCTAACACAGTCATTAGCGCATCCAAGAGAGGTATTTACAAGAGTTATTCATAAGAGAACACCAGCGATAATACTTGCCCATAATCATCCATCAGGCGAAACAAGTCCGTCTTATGAGGACATAAGCATAACTAAACGCTTGTGTGAAGCTGGAAAGATACTCTCAACAGATGTAATAGATCACATCATTTTTACTGATAATGAGTTCTATAGCTTTAAAGAGCATGAGCTGATTTAGAGGTAGTAGTTATTAATTTATTCCCTTAAAGGAGGTGAAAGTTATGAAATTATTAACAAAGGAATTGTTGATGAGGTTTGAGAAGGTTGGCAGACAAGAGGATGATAAAGATCCGATTGTTATTGCAAAGTTCTTTAATCCAACAGGAGCAGGTACTTGGCTTGCAACTGAGTACGATCCTCATTCAAAAGAATTCTTTGGATTTGTATCGATATTTGGTGATTACAACGACGAGTGGGGATACTTTTCTCTTGATGAGCTAGAAAGCTACATTGGTAGATTTGGCTTAGGCATTGAAAGAGATAGGTATTTTACCGAGAAACGAATGAGTGAGGTAATGCCAAGTGCAATACTAGAGTAAGTTAAACTAATCCGTGGGTAGTGAAAGCTACCTGCGGATTTAGTTTCAGATTATTATTAATAGTTAAAGGATATAAAAAATATGATAAACCCATTACTAACCGAACCATTTGAGAGTGAGATTTTAGAGCTGATTGAAACGAGTGACGAGTTTACAACCAGCGACCTACAAGGCGTTGTTACCGTGTTGGTGAACAAGATTATGATTAAAGGGCACGAGATTTTGAAAGAGTCAGAGTAAGTTAAATTAATCCGTGGGTAGTTGCCAACAGCTACCTGCGGATTTTTTTATATTCAGGACTTTTGATTAATTTTATAAATTTAGATTATAATGAATTCATGTACAAAATATTTGTAATGGTTCCAGTAGAAAATACAGATGAGATTATTACTGCAATGGCTGATGCGGGGGCTGGAGTTATAGGCAACTACACTCATAATGCTGTTATTACCGCTGTTATGGGTAATTGGATGAGTGAAGAGGGCTCTAACCCCACAATTGGAGAAGTAGGCAAAATGAGCAGAGAATCAGAAAACAAAGTAGAAATGGTTTGCCCAGAAGATAAATTAGAGGGAGTTGTTAAAGCAATGCGAAAAGTTCACCCATATGAAACAGCCGCAGTTGATGTAATTAAGTTAGAAGATCTAAAATACTAATATGAATCAACAGGAACTTAATCAAAAAGCAAAGGATATTGTAAATTCAAACAAATACGTGAGTCTTGCTACAACAGATCAATCAAGACCTTGGATTGCTCCAGTTTTTTACTGTAAAGATGACAAATACAACTTTTATTTCATCTCTCAACCAGAAAGCTTACACATAAAGCATCTAAAGTTTACGAATGAGGTTGCTTTTGCTATTTTTGACTCACACCAAGAGGAAGGCCAGGGAAATGGTGTTCAGGGATCAGCAAAAGTTGAATTATTGGAAGGTGACCAGATTGAAGATGGCTTGAAGTACTACTCGACGAGTTTTATTGAAATGACCACGGAATCTTTAAGAGAACCTTCTCCATATAGGTTGTACAAAATGATTCCAGAAAAAGTATTTATACTGGATGCAGAAGCAGATGTAGACAAGAGAATTGAAGTGTTTTTTAATTAAATTTTTTATTCGTCAATCTCCACCTCGCTCCACACATCCCCAGTTGCACCTAGTTGTTTAATTTGTTCTTTGGTTGTTGTTTGAAATGTTAGGTTTTCTATCTGCTCGTTTCTGCAAATTAGTTTTACTTTTTTAGTAACATATTCTTCAATTTCATTGTTTGGGCAGATAAATAATATTGTGGGTATCTGTTCTTGTTTGATCCAGTCTCCTTTTGTAAAGAAGGTTATATATTGGTTTATTCGGTTAAGAATGAAAAAGCGGGGTTTTTCTGGAAATATCTCTGCTATTAAGTATGGTTTCGTCTTCCCCTTGCGGAAGACGAAGAAAGGAAAAATTTCTTTGATAATCCCGTCTAGTGAGTATTCTGATCTTGTGTAGAAGGTAAGTCCTTCTTTTGTGCCGTATTTCTTTAGTAGATTGATATAAATGTCTGCAATTAAAACACAGTTTTCAATAAATTTAGTGGATCTTGTATCTTCTTGATATAGCTTTGTAATGTATGCCTGTTCTGCGTAATCTTGAGTTTTGATAAACTTCATTCCATTAGTTTTAAGATAGTAAACCGCCGGTTGGTTATTTATTTTTGAAGTTGTATCTAATTTTCGACCTGTATAGCCTTTATCCGTTAGATCTTTTAGCCATGCGTTTATTCTGTTGTATGTTTTGTGGTTAAGTAATGTTTGTATCTGGATTCTATTGAGGAATCTGAATTTATAGAGTAAATATAGTATAGTTTTTTGTGTATTTGTTATTGTAGGTAGTTTCATTTTTTTATTTAATGATTCGTTCTTTTTGTAGTACGAATTTTTCTTTTCCTTATTCATAAGGAATAAAGAGTACAAAAAATATTTTGTTTTTCCTTTTATATCAACTAATACTCAATTAATTTTGTGTTAGCTGATGACACAAGATTATATTGATTTTCTTTTAGATTCACCCTGTTTACTGCTATCTTTTTTCTTGCTCTTAGACTTTTCGGCTTTTGTTGCAGGTTCAACTATTTTTAACTTTTCATCTAACTTTTTTAAAGTCTCTACATCTGCACCATATTTAGCTCTTGAATTTTCAATTACCAACTGCTCAATGTTTTCATCCTTGGGAGTTGTAAAGTCATAAGTACTACCAGTAAATGCATCTTGTGGAATTACACCATTTATTTTTATGTAAAAGTTAAATGAAGGTAAGTTTGCTATTTGGTGTTCTTTAACCTGAGGAGCAAATAAAGGTAGAATAAAATCCTCATCTGTTGGGTTGCTTGTTCTATAGGAAACAACGGTACCTACATTTGCAAGAATAACTTTTAACAAGTCTTGATCTTCTATTTGAGAGATGGTTTGGTGTGCAAGTATTGTATCAAGCCTGTATTTGCGCGCTTCGGATAAGATTTGGGCAAAAGTCATAGTAGCAAAGTTTTGAAACTCATCTATGTATAAAAAGAAATCTTCACGCTTATCTTGTGAAATATGGACTCGGTTTAAGGCGGCTAACTGCAACTTAAGAATAAGTAAGCTTCCTAAAAATGACGAAATATCCTCACCTATTTTCCCTTTTGATAGATCACAAATAAGAATCTTTTTGTTGTTCATAATATCGTCAAAGTCAAGTTTGCTATTTTCTTGGGTCAAAATGTTTCTGGTTGTTTTAGTGGTAAAAAATCTACCAAGTTTATTGGTAATTGGTGAAATAAGCTCAGCTCTTTGGAAACTTCCAAAACCTTTAAACTCTTTCTCCCAGAATTCTTTAAGTAACGGATCTTCAAGTTTGGAAACAATGGTATCTCTCAAGTTTTTATCTACCAGCATTTTATATGCGGTAAGTAATGTGGGTTTTTCTGTTGAAAGAATGGCTAAAATAGTATTTCGCAGTACATGTTCCATTCGAGGGCGGGCAGTATTAGATGGGTAAAGCTTTAAAAACACAGAAATAAGGCTTGAAACGATAAGATCTTTTTCCCGTTCCTTTTCAACATCAGATAAACCTTGGGTCATTTGCAATACATTTAAACCAATAGGATGCTCAAGGTCATACGGATTGAAGTAAATTACATCTTTGATTCTATCTTTTGGAATAACACCAATTAGCCTAGTTGCTAAATCTCCGTGTGGATCCATTACAGCTACACCTTTCCCGTTTTTTATATCTTGATAGATCATTTGTAGCAAAAGTGTGGTTTTGCCCATACCAGTTGCACCGATCAGGTACATGTGCCTTCGTCTTTCTTCTATCGTTAATCCTATTGGGGTAATGCTTTCACCATGAATATTGTGCGCAAATACAATATCAAGATTTGAAGGATTTTTAAGACTAATTGGTGCTGGTAAATGTGACGATTTTATTGATTGTAAGTCCTCGGTTTGAGTAGTTAGTGTAAATGGAAAGTGATAAATTGTTGAAAGTTCTGATACTGAAAAGATTGGATTAGAAGTAAACGAGAACAATCGATACTTGAGACGTAAAAAGTTTAGCTTGGTAAAGAGTGAGTTAAAGTGTGCTGATTTAACCTTAAGAGACTGATAGCTAAGATTGGTATATGTTGCAAAGTTTCCTATAATCCCCTTTTTTCTAAGCTCAATATTATTTTTAGAAGTTCCAACAACTAAAAGTCGCATAGTTACCTCAAATAAATCTTGATTAATTTTTGACTCTACAACTTCTTGTATCTGGCTTTGTTTTGGTGTTAGTTCAATTATTTGATCAGTTGTACTCTTTTCTTGTTCAAGCACGTATTTGCTTGGATATTTTGGCGATGCCATTGCAAAATCCATAATCCATTTAGTAAGGTCTTTTAGAAGAAGTACAAAAAGATCAAAAATAAAAAGTGGGATTACTTTTAGTGTATGTAATGTTTTTGCAAAAGAACTGTTTTGAATATATGAAACAATTTCTTTCCCTTCGTAAATACGTTTTTGTAGCTTAAATAAGTAATCTGCAATGTGCCCATGGTAGACAGGCGTTACAGGAGAAGTGACCAATTGCAAAGTAATTAACTCATCTGGCTCAAGTTTTGTCATCTGTCCGGTGATATATGCAATCGGATCGTGCTCACCAAGTACATTTTGTTCTTTTAACGGAAGTACAAAGTGATTTTTAAGTTTGAATTCGGTAAACGAATATTTTTTGCTTTCTAAATCTTCTAAAGACTTTGGCAAGTGGTCGGAAATTTGCTGAATTTCAATACCTGGAAGGTACGAAAGTAAGTTTTTACGAAGAATTGAAACATATTCTTTTGGTGTATAAATTATGTAGCGAATTCCATCACTTCTGCTAGAAGCTATTTCATAGCTGACACGTTTTTTGTTTCTGAGTAATCGGTCTAAAAGTGTTGGCTTTGTATCAAGCGAATGAAGAATAGTAAATAGCTGTTTGGTAGTAAATGCCGTTTGTAATGATATAGATGGAGGTTTTATCTCTAATAAAACATACGAGCCTTGAAGTGATTTTTTAAACTGTAGATATTTAAGAACACTAAGACCGATAAAAAAGAAAAAGGTGGCAAAAAAAACCACAGTAATCCATGAAATATTTGCTCCTATTAAAATTAGTTGGGCAAGTGTCGGTGGGATTACATCAGACCAGTTTATATTTTCCATATAAATCAGGGCAATTTATGCTTGGAGTATATCAAAGCCTATAGAGAAAGTGAAGGGAAATAAAAGAAAAGAGCGTCCTTTGGATAATAGAAATAAGTTGCAACGGTTGAAACCGTGCGTATGTAATTGCGTTGGCAATCACACTTACTTATTTTATTTGTCCATTGGACGCTCTGGGTTGCACTTTCTTTTGCGAAATTCGAATAGACTGATAACAGAGTCACCTGTCGTTTTCACGCCCTTTGCAGGTTTAGTGTATTCAGTTTGTGATGTTTAATCACTTACTGAGTAGCATGGCCATCAAACCCAGCAAGCCAGCCGCATCATCGTCTGGAGACTGTGCGACAACGCCAGAAGCGATATCATCTCCAACCTGATCATAGCCAGTCTTTGCACCGTAGTGCCGCCGTTGTAAGGTCTGTGCCATTGCACCCATGATGCCTGTCATAGCATCTCCGTCAGGATCATCGTACAAGGTGTTGGCATGAGCTTCGTGAGCCTCGATGATATACCCTTTCGCACGTAGCGCACCAGAGATGCGGGCTCTGAAGTCCGAGTCGCTTTCACCTAGTTGTTGGCCGGGAAGTCCGAACTCACTTGCCCTTTGTGCAGTGATATCTGTACCTGATCTCATCATATTCTCCTATTAACTAAAATTGAGAAAAGCACGACGGTCATAGAATGCGCCTTTGTAGAACATAGAAATGCGTTCAACACCTTGCGCATCCTTAACGGAAGTCCAGAAACCATCGGTTTTCCGTGTCCATCCAGTTGGGGGAATAACCTGGTAGAACAGGTCATCTGTCTCACCTGTGACTTGGAAACCTAACGTTTCAAGACCAGCTTTTGAATCGCGATCTGCACCATGCTCGTGGGTGTTAACCTCACGGGCTAGTTGCCATTTCTGATTCTCGGCGACTGCTCTCTGAGTGGCTTCTTCCATACTGTAGAGCTGACGGCTTGTAAAACCTGGGTCATTCCTTTGCCGACTTCTTCAGGGCTATAGGGTGACTTGTAGGTACCACTCTTCTTGGACATGTTTGCCTCCTTGTTGCAAACTTGAACTTAAAATGTTGTTTGCTAATCCCAAATGGATAGCTTACTGAGTACTAAAATAGGTAATACACAATAAGCTACCCATTAAGGTAAAGGCTAAATTCCGCAAATTATTAAAGTGCAAACTAACGCTAATCGTACAACAATTAGAAAAGCAATTTTTCTATAGCTATGCAATTAGTGCGGACATTATACTATATTATAGGCAAATATACAATACTATAGGGTTTGTATTTATCTAGGTGAAGTGCTCAAAAACAGCATTATGACTTATTCAAGGCAAGAATGCAGGAGAAAGAAGGACAAACTACAGGCTAGGCTTAAAACGGTAATACTTCTGACGATTTTACTTTTAGTGCTATACAAATATTTTCTATAACCGCAAATGTTGGGTTTTCTTCTCCACGTTCTATACCTGCATAATAAGTTACCGATATACCACTAGCTTTAGCTACTTCTTCTTGCGAAAGTTGCAAGCCCGAGCGTATTTCTCGTAGATTTTCGCCAAACTTTTGCTGGCTTTTTGGATTTACAGATGAATTCATAACCATAGTATATCTCAAATTTTTATAGTTCGTCATATTTTACACTTTTTACTCTAGAAATTGCAAAATTTCCACTTGACACTACAACTATAGTTGTATAAACTATAACTATAGTTACAGTAATTTAGATACAAAACCATGAGTAAAGAGTTACTAGAAAAATTTAAAAAGCTATATTACGAGAAGTTTGGTATTGCTCTTGGCAACGAAGAAGCAACAGCAATGGCAAATGATCTTGTTAACTTAATGAAAGTACTATTAGAACCAGATAAGTCGAAAAGTACAGAATTCAAGTTGGAAGAAAGGAGCGAATATGCGACTATCGAAACACAACAACAATACATTTAATCAACAAGACAAAATACCTGTAATTAACAGGTACTTAGTTTACTGTCGAAAAAGCAGTGAATCTGATGAGCGTCAAATTCAATCACTTCCCGATCAAATACACACATTAATGACTTATGTCTCTTCTCGTGGCTTAGAAACAATTGGAGAGCCATTGCAAGAGTCAAGATCGGCAAAGATTCCGGGTAGACCCGTGTTTGATCAACTTGTTCAAAAAATAGAAGATGGCGAAGCAAACTGTATAGTTTTATTAAACCCTTCAAGGCTTTCACGAAATACTGTTGATACAGGGAGAATTATTTACCTTATGGACCAAGGTAAACTACAGGAAGTAGTTACTCCTTACCAGACCTTTATAAATAATCCTTACGACAAGTTTATGCTTAATTTGCTTTGTACACAGGCTAAACTCGAAAATGATAACAAAAGTGTAAATGTGCGAGAGTCGTTACAACTGAAAGCTGAACGAGGTGTATTCCCAGGAAAAGCAAGACCTGGATATAAAAACAACCACGAAAAACCGCAAGGTTTGCGAGATATTTCAGCAGATCCTGTAACTTTCCCTCTTATGCGAAAGCTGTTTGATTTGGCACTTACAGGAAATTACAGTATAGAAAAACTGATAAAAGAAGCAGGAGAACTCGGTATAAGGAGTTCAAAAAGTGGTAAGCCCATTTGCAAAAGTTGGATGCACCGTTTGCTTCGAGACCCTTTTTATACAGGTAAATTTATGTATTGCGGAAAGCTGTATGAAGGCAACCACCCTGCAATGCTCAACGATGATGAATTTAACCTACTTCAAGATATTGTTGAAGGTAGATCAAAAGGAAAATCCAAGAAACACGATTCTGCATTAAATGGACTAATCACATGTGGCGAGTGTGGATATCGCATTACTGTAGAAACTCACACCAAGCACTATAAAAATGGCAATTCACAGGTATTTGCATACTACAGATGTACCAAAAAGGGTACAGAGTGTAAGTGTAATCAACCATATGTTTCCACCGATAAGCTTGAAAACGAATATGTTGAGGATCTTACAAAGTTCGAGCTTATACCAGAATTTGCTGATATAGCATTCCAAGCATTAGAAGAAGTAAAAGAAAAAGATGACCATGTAAATAAAAATAGCCATGAGGCACAGCAGAAGGCATTAGAGAATATAAACAAGAGAATTAATAACCTTGTTTCGCTTAAAATATCTCCCGATAACTCAGACGGAAGTTTGCTTTCTGACGAAGAGTTTGGAGATAGAAAACGAAACTTGCTTATTGAGAAAGAACAGTTGATGAAAAAATTATCTCAAACTGATCCTAAAAATACCGAGTGGGCTAATATTGCAAAAGAAAGTTTTAACTTTGGATTACTAGCTGCAAAACGATTTGAAAATGGAACCTCAGAAGCCAAAAAAATTATCTTCAATACAATCGGCTCGTACCCAAAGCTAAAAGACAAAAAACTGCAGTACAAAGCCAAATACCTGTTTTTTAAGTATAAAGAAGGGGTAAAAGAGACAAATGAGAAAATGAGTCCGCTCGTACCTGCAAACGTAGTGTCAGACCAGTCTAATCTCGAAAATTATCTAAAAAATAGTTTATGGTGCCGAGGAGAGGACTTGAACCTCCAAACCCTTTCGGGCACAGCCACCTCAAGGCTGCGCGTCTGCCATTTCGCCACCTCGGCATGGTGACCATACAATTTCTCTGGTTTCTCTGGTGGTTGAGACTGGGTTCGAACCAGTGACCTTTCGGATGTAAACCGAATGCTCTAACCAGCTGAGCTACTCAACCATTTTTGCTTAGGTAATTTTATCATAAAGTTTGCTAGAATCCTTTTTATATGAAAAATATAATAAATTACACAATCGTCGGTCTTATGGTTTGCGCTTTAGCCTATGCCGGATATTACTCATGGAGTATGAAAAAGGCTCCGGAAACTCCTCAAGTTGCTGAATCACAAAAGATAGCGGAGACACCTGTGGTTCCGACTCCTTCAATTCCTGAAACAAAAACCCCAATTACAGATGATACAATTTTGACAATGGAACAAAAAACAAATTTACCAAAACCAGAAATGACGATTGATGCAAATAAGAAGTATTCAGTTTTAATGCAAACTTCTGAAGGAGATATTACGATTCAGTTAAATCCAAAAGATGCTCCTGTTACTGTGAATAATTTTGTTTACTTAGCAAATTTAGGTTTTTATAATGGATTAACTTTTCATAGAGTTATAGAAGGATTCATGATTCAAGGCGGAGACCCACTTGGAAGTGGTGCGGGAGGTCCTGGTTACAATTTTGAGGATGAAATTAGTGCAAATAATAAAAACGTACGTGGATCAATATCAATGGCGAATGCTGGTCCAAATACAAACGGAAGTCAGTTCTTTATTAACCAAGTTGATAACAACTTTTTAGATGCAAAACACACAGTATTTGGAAATGTAACTTCTGGTCTTGAGGTCGTTGATAAAATCGCCAAAATGGCGAATCAAAGTCCAGCTATTATGAATACTGTAAAAATTACGGTTGAGTAAAAAGCTCTGAAACTTTATTCCAGTTTACTAATTTCCACCAAGCAGAAATGTAATCTGCGCGTTTGTTTTGATAATTAAGATAATATGCGTGTTCCCAAACATCAAGTCCTAAAATTGGTTTATCACCTTGCATTAGTGGACTATCTTGATTTGCTGTTGAATAAACATCCAATTCTCCAGATGGCTTAACGACAAGCCATGCCCATCCACTTCCAAATTTTGTTAAAGCTGCATTGCTGAATTTCTCTTTAAATGCCTCAATAGATTCGAATTTTGAATTAATTGCAGCGACAAGATCGGCACTTGGTAAAGTTTCTTTTTCCGGGGTCATGATTTCCCAAAACAAAGTATGATTTGCATGGCCACCGCCATGATTTTGAATTGCAGTGCGAATATCTTCTGGAAGTGATTTAATATCTGTAAGCAATTCTTCTACAGCTTTTTCTTGTAATTCTGCGTGTGTCGAAAGTGCATCATTTAATTTTGTAATATAAGTCGTATGGTGCTTAGTAAAATGGATTTCCATTGTTTTGGAATCAATAATAGGTTCAAGCGCGGAAAATTGGTAAGGTAATTCTTTTTGTGTAAACATACACTACTTGTAACATATTGATAGAGGTCTATCAACGAGATGGAAGATTCTGGAGCGGGTGGCGGGAATCGAACCCGCATCTTTTCTTTGGAAAAGAAAAATAATAACCATTATACGACACCCGCTTGTTCGCGGTGCTCACTTGCGTGCGTCGTGGCTGAGTACAGCTTACGACACCCGCTTGCATGCACATTTATTTTACCATAACCTTTTTCTTGTCTATGAATTTTGTTATGTCTTCTTTTGTAAGTAGTACCGATTCAGTGCAAAAGCTGACCATTGCAACGCTTGGCATGTGAGAAAACCCTACGTATTTAACAACCTTCCCTTTTTCTCGTGCTTTTTTAATTGCTGGTGCTAGGTCTGTGTCTGATGATACGACTAAGATTTTATCGAATTTTTGTTCGTACGCAGCAACAACCATATCAACAGCAATTTGAACATCAACACCTTTTTCGTGAAAAACGTCACCGGATTTTAATAGATATCCAAGTGAAAATCGTATTTTGTGTTTTTTTAAATTCCCTATTAGCTTTTGTTGAGCATTAAAAAGTTTGTCAGTTTTTTCTGTGCTATCCTGTTTAATTCGTCCGACATAATAACAAATATCTGTATTTTTACTTGAATGAGTTAAAAAGTTTACAAACTTTGTAAAGTTAAAAGAAAGTAGATTGTGGAGTTTTAGATCTTTTAGTTTAAAGTAGAAATTACTGCCGTCTATAAGTATCAAACATCGTTCATTCATAAATTTTAAAAGCCCTGCAAATGCCTTTCGACCTCACAGGGCGGTTTAGTGAGTCCATCTTATCAAAAATATCACCTAACCACAACATCATGAGCGCCACTTTCGCGCATTCCTCCAGGCGTAATTTGTATGAACTTTGCCTTTTCCTGAAGCTCTTTTAGGTTCTTTGCTCCACAGTATGAAAATCCAGATCTAATTCCTGCGCAAAGTCCATCAACAACGGACTCAAGTGAGCCTCGATATTCGACCATGCCTTCCACTCCTTCGATGTGGACTGTATATTTTTCACTTTTATCACTCGAATCTTTTTTAACTTGGTTAACTTTTTCAGCTTTAGATGCGGATCCATTATAGTGTTTATATTTCTTACCATTAAATTCAAATATTTCGCCTGGGCATTCATCAGTTCCTGCAAATATAAAGCCAGAAACCGTTGCGCTTGCGCCAGTTGCGAGTGCTTTAACTATATCGCCGGAAT
This sequence comes from candidate division WWE3 bacterium, assembly GCA_943354835.1. Lineage (GTDB taxonomy): Bacteria > Patescibacteriota > WWE3 > 2-01-FULL-39-13 > 2-01-FULL-39-13. The sequence continues at coordinate 158,835 of CALRDH010000002.1, forward strand.
TTTTGATGCCTCCACATGGCACAAATGTTTTATTAAATTCTTTTGCTGCTTTTGCCGTTTCTACAAGTGATGTAAACACTGGAACGCCACATCCTGTTTGAATTCTTGTTATGCAAATCGAACCTGATCCAACGCCAACAAATATACTATCTGCACCGGCTTCGTATAAATCTCTGGCACATTCATATGTTGCAGCAATTCCGCCAAAGATCGTTAAATCTGGTCCAAATTCGTGACGTAGGTTTTTAATTGCTTCGATTGTTTGCTGCATATGACCATGTGCGACATCAACGTTAATTCCAATTGCACCAGCATTTACAAGAATTTTTGCTCGTTCCATATATCCGTTTTTTACACCTAACGAAACAACGATTTGTGCTTTTGATTTCACGATTTCAGAAACTTTATCTGCTTGAATTTCAATTGCGTCAAATCTAGGAAGAACTCCGATTCCTCCTAACTTATATATGGCCTTTGCCATTTCGACGCCGGTAATAGTATCCATATTAGTCGGAATCAAAGGAATTTTTAGTTTTAAATTCTTTGAAATAACGGTTGAAAGATCAACGTCTTTGCGAGATTTTATTTCAGAATATTGAGGTACAAGTAAAACATCATCTAACGAAAGTGCTAAAGGTAGATCGTAATTAACCACGAACTGAATCGTAATACAAAAGTTAAAAGATGGCAAATTTTTCTATCTGTGATTTTTTAACCATATAATTCAGTATGCGAACCAATCAGTACAAAAATAACAATCGCTTCACCTTTTTTTAGGTATAATGCTCTCAAATCGCCATTAACATTTAGGCTAAAATAACCTGAGAATTTACCTATAAGTGGATGTACGTGTAGTTGAGGCGTCGACGGGTTTGAGAGAAATAACAATAAACGCTTATCGAATTGGACTTGAAATTTTTTCGGAAGCTTTTTGTATTGTTTCTTAAATTGAGAAGTGTATTGAATAACCATACCGACTTCTATTTTTTGAGATCAGTCAAAAAATCATTTGCATTATCGAACTTTTTGCTAACATTGCCAGACTGCAAGTCAGCTTCTATGTCTGCAATAAGACTTTCAAGTTTTGGTGTCATTTGTTCTGGGGCATAAAGTTCAATCCTGCGTGTATACACAACTTGTCGCAAATAAGCGGAAATTAGAGTGCCGAGTTTCAAACCAGCACTTTCTGCAACCTCTTGAGCCAAATTCTTAAGCTTTTTATCAATTCGAACACTAATTACGGTATTCATACTACAAAATATATACTTTGTAGTTGCTTTGTCAAGGAGGCGAAAAATTGAACCCTTATCTCTTCCTTGGCGTTCTTTCAGAATATCAGAATGAGCCAAAAAAGTTTTTATCAATTCAAAATATGCTAATATTTTTTTATGTTTAGCGGAACAGCAATACTCGTTTGGTCAGAAAACCCAGATAAATTAATGGAGTTTTACAGGGATGTTCTTGAATTAAAACTTGATGAGAAAACTGATATACCAGAAAAAAATGGTATTGCTTCTGACTATGGATATATGTTTTTTGTTTCTGAAAGCGGAGATAAAGTTTGGATTGGTCGTCATTCAGAAGTAAAAGGCGTTAGCAAAGAACCTATTCGCATAATGCACAATCTTTATACAGATGATGTCGAGAAATGGTATGAAAAAATTAAAAAATCTGGATGCATAATTTTATGTGAACCAACTAAAACACCATTCTTCTCTGATTCATTACCTTGGTATGTATCGACATTTTTAGACCCAGACGGCAATGCCTGGCAATTTATGGGAACACTAAGGAGTAGATGATGTATATATTGTAGCGAGTATAGTTATATCAATAATGCAAAAAGTACATAAAGTTATTATTATTCCTGGTCTTGGAGATGATACTCAGAAAGTCGAATGGGCTGTAAAAAACTGGAAGAATTACGGATTAGAAACAGTAGTTCATGCTGTCGGTTGGCGAGATGGCGAAAATGATTTTGAACCCAAATTGCATAGAGTTACAGATATGATTGATCTTTTTGTAAAGCAAGGAAACTTAGTTTCTTTAGTTGGAACAAGCGCTGGAGGAAGTGCTGTTTTAAATGCTTTCATGGATCGCAAAGATTCAATACATAAAGTTGTAAATGTATGCGGACGTTTGCGTGTAGGACCAACTTCTGGTTTTCGATCTTTTGAAGCAAAAACACGCCCTAGTAAGCCTTTTGCGCAATCGGTAAAACTTTGTGAAAGTAGACTTGAATCGCTATCTGAAATTGATCTAAAAAAAATAATGACAGTATGCCCAATGTTTGGAGATGAGGCCGTTCCTTCTGAAACCACGATTATACAAGGAGCCCTAAATACCAAAGTTCCAACCACAGAGCACATACTTAGTATCGCAGCAGCGCTAACAATATTTTCGAAGCGGATGATGCAATTTTTGATATACTGAACTTATGATTAAAGCAGTTCTCTTCGACATGAATGGCATCATTATTGATGATGAGCATATTCATGAAATGGCCTTCAAGGAAACAGTAAAACCATATGGAATTGAAATGGATCATTCAACATATCTAAGTTGTTGTGCTGGACAAACAGATCGAGCTGGTTATGAACAAATAGCAAGCACTTTTTCTAAAAATTTACCCATTGATGATTTGCTTTTGCAAAAATCTCAAATGTATCTCAAATTATTTCCTGCTAATAAAAAAGATTATCCAAAAGTTATTGATCTTATTCATTCTTTGGCTAAAAACTTTACATTAGCATTAACTTCAAGTTCATCAAGAGCAGAAGTCGATTTAATTACGAAAGAATTCGATATCGATCATGAATTTAGTATAACTATTTCAGCGGATGACGCTACAAAAGGTAAACCAAATCCAGAACCTTATTTAATAACTGCTCAAAAGCTTAATCTCCAGACTAAAGAATGTGTTGTGATAGAAGATTCTCATAGCGGAGTATTATCTGCAAAAGCAGCTGGGTGTTATTGTATCGGTGTAACTACAACTCACTCCAAAGAAGACCTAAAGGAAGCTGACCTTGTTGTTGGTGATTTTTCACAAATAAATACAGAAGTTATTCAAAAGCTTGCTTTTCAGAATAAATCAGATTAATTCTAAGAAATAGAAGATACAAAAAAATTTCTGCAGAAACCAATCAATGTCACAGATCGCGAATATAACGGACTTCATTCAAATCAAAGCCATCTCTTTTTTCTGATTTTGTTTTGCCTTCTATCCTCCAACCCTTTGATTCATACCATTTTCTTGTTTTTTCGTTAGTGTCGAGCACCCAAAGCGTGGCTTGTTTATATCCACTGTCTTTTAGATTTTGAAAAAGTTTTTCCATAAGTTTTGACCCAATACCTAGGTTTGTATACCCTGGCAAAACATAAATCCCATATAATTCTGCAATTGAAGTTTCATGCAAATCACTATCTCTATTGACTCCTCCAGTAACCCAACCTGCAACAACATTATCAATATCAGCCACGTATGCAAAAGTATTCTCATAAGGATGCTCTAATTCTTTTTTCCATCCTTCAGTTCTATCCTCAACAGACATAGAATCCAAAAAACTATCTGGAATTTGCCCGCGATAGGCTTGTTGCCACATCTTTACATGCACTGTGGCTATTCCTTCTGCATCATTTACATTAGCATCTCTAACGTTGACTTCTGTCATATAAAATATTCTATCAACTATATTTTTGGAGCGGGTAACGGGAATTGAACCCGTATCTCTTCCTTGGCAAGGAAGTATAATAACCGGTATACGATACCCGCTCGTTTGTAGCCCTAATTTTACTATCACTTTTCTAAACCAGCAATGTTTATTGTCTAATATTTCCCGATACCACTCATCATACGTAACCTAATATTTATATCATCAAATAACATAGGCAAATCTGGAGTCCATCCTACAAGTAATTTTGAAAGATCAGACCTAGAACTGCTTCTCAAAATTCGTGGATGTACTTTCACTAGTATTTGAGTTGCTCCCATTCTGCAAGAAATATTTGATCCAGCATTAACGCAAACAAACGTCGCGAGTGGCCATTCTTCTGCTGTTGGACTTTTTTCATCTAGGAATTGAAATATACTCATAGGAACTCTAGCTATAGGATTTCCGGGTAAACTAGAGGGCAATTCTTGCCTTTGCCCAACTGCCATGGTGAATGGATATTGTATCAAATGTGAATCAAAATCAATGGAAGTTACCTTACCTGATTTTTCAAATCGATAAACAAGACTGCCATTAGGAACTTCAACCTGTTGCGCAAATTCTAAAGCGGTAATCTCTGTAGTAGCAGTAACAGCAGTAACAGTTAATTCTTCTGTCTCTGTCATGGACATAGCGTGTAGTTGACGTCAAAGTCACAACTACAACGATATGTTGTAGAGTGGCTAAGCGCCAAAGAACTGATTATAAACAACTAACGCACTAAAAAGTCCAAAGAATGTGAATGCTGTGTATACAACGATTTTTCTAATTAATGATGGTCTGATTTCTTTTATCAAAAGTTTTGTGTTTAGTTTTATTAGGATTCCTGAAAATACAAACATGCAAAATGCGTTAAGAACGGCACCTAAAACAATTAATGATTTTGGTTCGCTTGTTGCAAGAAGTAAGACTCCAGATCCAAATAATATAAATGACCAAATTACTGTGTAGTAAATTTTTGGAATTTGTTTTCCTTTGTTGCGAATATTCGGCATTAAAAGAACTATATTTTCTGTAACTATTCTTCCGCATGCATCGATTACAGAAAGTTGTGTTGAAAATAGCATTAATGAAGTGATGATTAAAATTAATGCTCCAAAAGTAGAACCAACCATTGATGATATAGCTTGAGCTTGATTATAGACAAAATTGATTCCTTCAGCATTATTGGGTTTACCGTAGGAAGTTACATATGCCAACAAAACCAACATAAAAATTGTACTTAAACCCAAAAACCAAAAAACTATAAAATGCTCAATATTAACCATCTTCCACCATTTTTTAAATGTTTCGATTTGAGACTTATTTGCTTCGAATGTGCTTCCTTCTAATTGAATATCCTCTGTCTTTCCTGTAATTAGACTTGTAATTCTTCCGGAATACTTCCCCATTCCATAACCTTTTTCTTTAATGTAAAACGATTGCGCAAGATTTAAATTTCCACCAGCACCAGAATATGCAAAAGCTGCTAAAAATGACATAAGCGGTAAACCCATTGGAATAAAATTGTATGAGCCTGGACCGCAAGCTACACCATCTTTACATTGACTGCCTATGTGAATTCCGATTATCCCTTTAAATAAAGCGATTACGGCGTCTAGATCTACGATTGAAAGTACAACATACAGAATTAATGGAATCCCAAAAAAGATCAGAATTTTTTGATAAGTTTCTAACGTCTTATATAAAACTGGACCTAACGTTAGTATCGTTCCCGCCAGAAAAAGCATACCGACTGCAACAAGTGGTGTATTTGTAAGTCCAAAGGGTTTTAATACAGCAGCAGACGCGGCACTAAATCCTGGCCACGAAAAAGCAATTATTGTAGATAGAATAAACCAAATCGGAATTTTTTTATAAAGCCTGGCAAAACCGACAAAAACACTTTCGCCGTTAGCGAGAGCGTATCGTTCGATTTCCATATTTAGAAAGAATTGGAAAGTAATTCCAAGAACTGCACCCCAAATAATTCCAAATCCCCAATTAGAAACTAAGTAAGGCCATAAAATAAGCTCACCTGTTCCAAGTCCAAGACCAAGAAGTATGAAACTCGGCCCTAAAAGCTTAAAAATAGATTTTGGAGGTTCGGGCAGAATGTTTTTTTGAAGACCTTTTATCTCCATATAATGGGATACTATCACATAGAAATTCTAGTGTCGCCTAAGTATATCTATCAGCAACTTTTGATGCGACGTAGCTATCTGGTTTTGTCACAACTTTGTATCCGCTACTTTTGATCATTCCAACAACTTGAGCAATTATTTCTTTTGTTTTGCCATTATTTCCTACATCGACGTGGATTTCGAATGAGAAATTATGTGCATTTCGTTTTTTAAGTTCATCTAAAAATGCAGAGGCGAATTCAAGTGACATTGCGGATTCTCTAAAAACTCGGTCGTAAAGTGAATGTCCGATTCCTGGTCTTTTGTGCCAAAAATAAATTCCGCCAAAACCTATTCGATGAACTAAAATTGCAGTTATATAATCAATATCTTGTCCCCCATTGTTTCCAGTCGAGTCTGTTCCGATTATAAAGCTATATCTGGCTGAAGAAACATCATCCATGTACTTCATGATCAACTCAACAGTCTTTTCAAATGTGATTGTTCCGTGAGTAACGCTGTGAAACATGATTAACCGATCGGAATCCCAAATGTTCTAAGAACATTGCGAATTATAGTCCAAGCCAACTTTAAAAGCATAATAAGAAAATTGAAAACGACCTTAAGAACGCTTGCTAAAATAAATTCTGCTTTACGCATATATTTGTCTTGGTCTTGCTTTGCATCGTATTCACTTTGATATGAAATTTCCATATTGGGATTATACAATATAATGATAAAATGGTGACATGCCGGGGTGGCGGAATGGCAGACGCGTCAGACTTAAAATCTGGTTTCCTTTATGGAAGTGCGGGTTCAAGTCCCGCCCCCGGCACCAAATTCTCTTGTGAGAATTATGCATCCGTAGCTCAACTGGATAGAGCGTTGGTCTTCGGAACCAAAGGTTAAAGGTTCAAATCCTTTCGGGTGCACCAAAGGACTTGCTTGCTACTGCAAGCTTAGTCATTTGAGTACACTTAGTGTGTGCACCAAAGGTTTAAATTTCGGGCGCATAGCTCAATGGTAGAGCAACTGGCTCTTAACTAGTAGGTTGCAGGTTCGAATCCTGCTGCGCCCACCAAAATTATTCCATAGCACTTGACGATTTATTGTCGTATTCCCCAAATGTCCATTTTTAAAATTTTCATTCAAACTTCGTAACACATTTATATACATCCAACCTATTTTGTTTTATTGGAGCCTATTAAGCTTAAGCACCTATAAGTTTTACAAGATATCCCATAGTGCGTATAATGCATACATTCTTTCGCGACGCGCGAAATTAGACAAGGAGGTAGTTAATGAAATGGCAAGTTAAATTTGCTGTATTAATTGCCGCAATCGCAGGGGTGATAGCAATTTCGTATGATCAGTCACTGGTCACAGTAATTGCTATCGTAATAGTCGGAATGCCAGTAGGTTATGGCATAATCCGGCTATCGGAGCTTATCGTTAAAAGGCTAAATCTATAACTTAGCTGATTAGCGAAAGTTCTGCCCCCCCCTGACCTTTTGGGATAAGCATGTTCGCATGCATTTTTAAAAGGTCAGGGTAGTATTTTATACGCTATACTAAATAGTAATCATTATGACCTTTAATATCATCACAATTTTTCCTTTCATGTTTGATGGGATTTTTGATTTTGGAGTTGTCGCTAAAGGTGTTAAGTCTGATCTTTTAAAGATTAATATTCATAATTTGCGTGATTTTACGCATGATAAGCATAAGATTGTTGATGATCGTCCTTTTGGCGGTGGCGCTGGAATGGTTTTAAAGCCAGAGCCTTTATTTGAAGCAGTTGAATTTATAAAATCCAAATCAGAAAACGAAAATCCTCATGTAATTTATCTAACTCCACAAGGTAAAAAATTGACTCAAGAAAAATGCGAGCAACTTTCAAAAATGGAAAATCTTATTATCATCTGTGGCAGATATGAAGGAATCGATCAGCGAATTCGAGATAATATTGTCGATGAGGAAATATCAGTTGGAGACTACGTTCTTTCAGGCGGAGAAATTCCAGCAATGACACTAATTGATGCGATATCAAGATTAGTTCCTGGAGTAATAAAAAACGAAGAATTCAACGACTCCGAATCATTTTCAAATAAAAACGACAGGACAAAACTTGACTACAAAGTGTATACTAGACCGGAAGAATTTCGCGGACACAAAGTGCCAGAAGTACTACTTAGTGGAAACCACGCTGAAATAAAAAAAGCGAGGGAGGAGAAATAAATATGAGCCAAAATAATAATGAGTTAATTGAATGGGGAAAAGCTCTTCAAGAGACAACTCAGTGGATGGCACAGGATGAAGGAAATGGAGAATTAGGACTTAACGCTGAATCTTCCCTTGTAGAATTGAATGCAGCTATAAATGAAGCAACAAACGGTAATTTAGCAAAGCTATTATTAATACGCGAACAATTTGATTCACCGGAAAGTAGGCTGGAAGTCGAAGCAATAAAACATTTATAAACCAATAGATAAATTAAACTTTAGTAATCTTCCAACACACCTTCATTAACATCATAATAGCCATAAGCTTGATATTCGTATTCGCGTTCATCAAATCGTATTTCAGCTCTTTTGCTTACATATAAACCGATTTCTTCACTGTTTCCGACATTCACAAAAAAACGTCCTAATGATATTCGGCCTTGAGGCGTCCGTGGAGCCCTTGCAACAAACATAAAGTACAGTGTCTCATTCACACGATCAGCATTGCCAGAGAATAATTGACTACAACCACCTCGGGGCTCAAATGGAGTCACTTGGATGCTTAAAGCAGGACTTATTGTATTTGCAATAGCGTTTAACTTTGTAGATAAAATATCTGTAAGAGTAAATACATTTAATCCTTCTTCTTCAGCAGACATTTGAATTTATAATTTGGCAGATGAATGAGAATAGCCTTTTACTATCCGTAGTATGCCGTTTATTTGTTGCACGTTTATCTCTTGATTATCATCAACCGGTGAAAGCCCGTATGGCCTAGCACAAAGACCTACTTGTGTAAAAAATGGTATAAGATTCTGTACCCGATTGTCGTTACTTGGTAATTGAACACCAACCCCAATTTGTGCGAGCGTATTTGCTCCAAATAACTTTTGCAAAATGCTTCTATTTTCATCTGGTAAAAGATCCTCTATATTAATTCCGCCGGGAGATGATCTAATGAACAATTCATCGTCATTAATATACCAATTGATAGCCATTGTATGGACTTCTCCAGAAAACCCGGATAATAATTTTTCCATGTAAAAAGGTCCGTCTGATGTAAATGGTATCGGGTCGTAAATCATTGCGCTGAATTATACACAATCAATAGGGTTTTTCAATATTTGCTAATATGTCTGAATGAAGGATACAAAAAAGTTTGATTTGCTTTATAAGAATTTGAATGTCGACCAGATGCGTGCAGTTGATTCTATAGAGGGTCCCGTAATGTTACTTGCCGGTCCAGGAACAGGAAAGACGCAAACTTTAACGATGCGTATTGCAAATATTCTATTAAAGACAGATGCTGCTCCTGATTCGATTTTAGCTTTAACATTTACAGAATCGGGTGTAAGAGCAATGCGTGAAAGGCTTTTGTCTATTATAGGAACGACTTCATATTACATAAATATCCACACATTTCATTCATTTGCTAGTGAAGTCATTCAATCAAATCCAGATGAATTTATTATCTCAACCGAAATTGAGCCACTATCCGATTTAGAACGAATTCACATTTTCAAAGAAATTTTTGATGAACTTGATTTGCAAATATTAAAACCGTTTAATTCAACATACTATTACCTAAGAACTGCCATTTCAAAAATACAAAACCTTAAACGCGAAGGAATAGACATATCAGAATACAAAAAACTTATAGACGAATCAAACGAAATGCCAGAAAAAGACTTGGAAAAAAACATTGAACTTTCCAAAATATACGAACTTTATGAATCAAAACTAAAATCATACGGAAGATACGACTTTGAAGACATGATAAATTTCGTAATCGAAAAATTCAAAACATCCCCCGCCCTTTTACAAAAATATCAAGAAAGATTCCAATACTTCTTAGTCGATGAATTTCAAGACACAAACTCTGCACAAGCCGAACTTCTATACCAACTAAGTTCATACTGGGATCCAGAACCAAACCTATTTGTAGTTGGAGACGACGACCAATCAATATACAGATTTCAAGGAGCGTCAATTGAAAACATAATCAACTTCAACACAAAATATCCAAATGCACTAAAAATTGCACTTACGGAAAACTACAGAAGCGCTCAAAAAATACTAGACTCTGCTGAAAGCGTAATATCAAAAAACAAACTACGAATAAGCACAGCATTAAAAATATCAAAAAACCAAAAATCAATGGTCAAGGAAACTGCATCTGACAAATGCATTTCTTATGGAGAATTTTCAACATCACACACGGAATCACACTTTATAGGACATGAAGTTAAAAAACTTCTAGCAAATGGTGAAAAACCAAATGAAATAGCAATAATCTACAGAAACAATGCGGATTCTGAAAACATTGCAGACATGTTTTCTAGAATGGGAATCGAATACACACTTGAAGGTGGAGAAAACGTTTTGGAATCAGGAATAATCGTTCGACTTTTGCATTTATTTAAAGTCATACAAAAAGTTAGATCAAAAGACGAAGACATAGACCTATTTACGCTTCTCAATTATGAATTCTTAGATATAAATGGGCTTGATATCTTAAAACTATCAAGATTCGCATCAAGCAAAAAAATAAATCTTTTTGAGGCGATTTCGCACAGCGAAATCGCCGATTCCAAAATCGAAAACATAAAAGCCTTACAAGCATTTTCTGAAAAAATAGTTTATTGGAACGAACTTTCAGCAAACGTAACTCTTATGAAATTCATAGAGCAAGTAATGGACGAATCGGGATTTCTAAACTGGGTCTTAAATAAAGAAAATAGCTATGAACTTCTAAACAAACTCAACTCATTTCTATCAGAAGTAAAACGTCTTAATTATTCAAAAAAGAATTTATCACTCGAAACATTTTTAAAGTATGTAGATTTGATGATCGATAATGGACTTGGAATTTCAGAAAAAACTATTGATGTAGAAACAAAGGCAGTAAAACTTACAACAGCACATAAATCAAAAGGTTTGGAGTTTAAGCATGTTTTTATACCGAAATTTTTGGATAAAAAATGGGGAAACGCTATAAATCGCGATTTGATAAAACTACCTTCATCTATTTTAAAAACAGTCGATCTTTCAAATGATAAGGCTATCAAAAACCAACTAGAAGAAGACGAAAGACGTTTGTTCTTTGTTGTTCTAACGCGTGCAAAAGAAAATATAACTATAACTTCGGCAAAATCTAATCAAACGGCTGCTTACCAAAAATCAGGATCTCCAAGCATGTTTTTATATGAAATTCCAAATGATCACATCAGACAAATTGATATTCAAAAGCATGAGGAATCGGCATCAGAAATACTTAAACAAATTCTGACACCATACAAAACTGAAGAAATCACAATTGATGAAAAAGACTTTTTAAAAGATTCACTCAAAAATTTTAAAATCAGCGCTTCATCTCTAAATTCATACATAGAATGCGGATATAAATTTAAACTTGAATATCTTTTTAAAACTCCAGGTCAAAAAACTAGGTCTTTAATACTCGGATCTTCTGTTCATAGCGCACTCGAAAAGGCCAACAAAGAAATAAAAATTAAAAATCCTGTGCTAATCGAAAAAGTCTTGTCAGATTTTTCAGAAGCTTTGAAACTAGAAATTCTTAATGATAAAGAATTTTCAGAAATCGAAAAAGAAGGCCACTCAATTCTAAAGATTTATTATGAAACATATAAACAAGAGTTTTATGGTGAAGTCGAAAATAATCTATTACATGTCGAAAAGTTTTTTGGATGGGGATTTAGTAGACCTCTTTTAGACAATAAAATTCACCTTCAAGGCAAAGTCGATAAAATTGAAATAATCGACAAATCAAAACGTGAAATTAAAATTACTGACTATAAAACTGGTAAGCCAAAAAGTAGAAATGAAATTCTTGGTGAAACAAAAAATACTGATGCGGGACAATACAGACAACTTCTTTTTTACAAATTACTAATTGATCTTGATGATTCATTTAAATACACAGTTCGCGAAGTAGAGCTTGATTATATTGGCCACAGATCTGGCAAGCCAAAAAGAGAAAATTTTACAATCAAAGATTCAGACGTAGAAAGTTTAAAAGAAACTATAAGAAAAGTTACAGAAGATATTAAGAATTTAAAGTTTGAAAGAACTACAGATACTTCTGTCTGCGAGATGTGTCGATTTAAGTTCCATTGTTATCCCGATGGAATTCCTAAATGATTAACTTTTTAATTATTCTCTTCCCGGCCTTGATTATTTTGTTATTTTTGTCTTTGATTGGTTTTCTATTATTTATTTTAGCTTCAGCATTTTATAGTGATTTCGTAGGAGCTCCATATATTCAAAACGACGACAAAGTCATTAAGGAATCATTAAAACTTGCGAATGTCTCAAAAAAGACAAAACTAATTGATCTTGGAAGTGGAAATGGCAAGGTTTTAAGAATGGCTGAAAAAGACTTCAAAACAACCAACACTTTAGGATATGAACTTGCACCTTGGCCATATTTTTTAAGTAAACTTCATAAAACAAAAACTATTCGCAAATCCATATTTGATGCAGATCTTGATGATTGCGATGTTGTTTATGTTTATCTATTACCAAAGCTTTTAAAAAAGCTTTCAGATAAATTCGCAAAACTTAAAATTCAAAATCCAAAAGTTAAAATTGTTTCGCCTGTTTTTAAGATTGAAGGCCTAATTCCTAAAAAAGTAATTGATTGTTATCACAAGGGATTTAAGAAAATGGTTTCTATTTATCTTTACTGATAAATTTGCTCATAACATCTCGAAGTTTCCAGAAACCTCCATACAGCGAGTTGAATAAGATATAAACCGGCCAGTTTACAACAAAGTCATATGAATCAATATATTCAACTAGATCTCCGCCGTATCCAAGTTTAAATTTAGTAAAACCCCAATATGAATGTGCTTTATCGTTTGTTGCTCCCCACATATCAAAAGACGTGCATCCCAATTTTTTACCAAGCTTTATTGCTTCCCAGGCCATTAAATTTGATGCCATAAGATTTCTATTGTCGTTACTTGAGCCTCCAAATGAATAATATAAAGTGTTTTGATAGTTAAATAACATCCAGCTTGCAACTGGTTCATTTTCGAAATAAGCGACCAAAATATTTGCCATATTATTTTCGTGCAATGTTGAATATGCCTTTGCATAATATTGTTTTGAATGAGGCAAAAAGCCTTGGCGTTTAGCCGTTTCGGCGTGTAGATCTTGAAATATTTTTAATCCTTTTTCAGTATTTTCGAGTTTTACTTCAACACCTTTTTTTGATGCAAGACGCGAGTTATATCTCGACTTTTGTGACATATTAGATTGAAGTACATCTTCGCTTGCTGAAATGTCTAAAAGTACGTTCCATTTTGTAAAAGTTCTACGTGGAGATTTTTTGCATTTAGAATTAAGTTCAGAAATTAGTCTTTGAACATAACCATTATCAGTCGTGTCTAGTAAAACATTTGGAACATCAAATCGAATAACTGCACATTTTTCTAATTTAGCGATTTTTTTAAGTTCAATCCAACTAAATTTTTGTTCAAGGAAATTTACCTTAGGAGCATAACCAACATAATATGGAGTTAGCGGTATTCTGTGCTTTGTAAACTGAATTTCTCCAACTTTAACAAAAGGTGTACCCATTTGCCTTTTAAAATGTCCCCATTCCTCTGACTGAACGATGTGGTTTTTAAGATTAGAAATCATTTTTCCAACGTAAATCTTAACATACTTATCAAATTATCCTTTGTTAGGTCTTGTGGTCTTAAATTAGGATTTATGTTTAAAGCCGTTAACATTTCAGAAGGAAAAGCTTTATTTAACATCTTTCTTTGAGTTCTAAAAGCATGATGCAAAAATTTGCTCCACTTAAAAAAGCCAATAGATAAAACTAATTTTTCGTCATCAATATTTTTTGACATAACAATGCTTGCACTATCAACTTTTGGAGCTGGATAAAATTCCTCTGACCTTACTATTTCAATTAATTTGGCGTCATATCCGAGTATCGCATTTGTCCAATAATTCCCCCTTGGAACTTTTGACAAGATTTTTTCAGAAACTTCCTTTTGAATTAAGAGAACAATCGATTCTGGCCTATTTTTAGATTCTAAAATTTTATGAATAATCGGTGAAGTAATGTAATACGGTATTGAACCAATGACTTTTAGGTTTCCATTTGTTTCAAAACTCTCAAAATCGACATCTAAAATACTTTCACAAATAATAGTTACATTTTCGTGCCCTTTTGCTAATGATTTTAGATTACTTATTAAATTTGAATCAATTTCGTAGACATACAAATGCTTGAAGGATTTCGTAATTAGCTTTTCTGTTAAAGCTCCTTGTCCTCCGCCGATTTCGACAATAATATCGTTTTGACCGATATTTAAAGCGTTAATCATGTTATCTGCTATTTTTTCGTTTTGTAGAAAATTTTGTCCAAGCGATTTAATCGGTTTTTGCATTATTGTGGGCTTTTTCGCCCTATTGACTAGGAAATATCACTCGATGTAGTATAGTGACAGCATGTCGCTAACAAACAGACAAAGTGAAATTCTAAAAGCTATTATAGAAGAATACATTACATGTGCGCAACCAATCGCATCTGTCGAGCTCGTTTCTAAACGTGGACTTAATGTAAGTGGCGCAACTGTGCGAAATATAATGGCCGATTTAGTAAGACTTGGATATCTAAGCATGATTCATGTTTCAAGCGGTAGAAGACCGACTGACCGTGCATATAGATATTACATATCTGAATTAATGAACGAAGACATTATTAGTGTCTTAGATGAAGTTTCATTAAAGCAAAAAGTCTGGGATGTTAGATATGAACTTGAAAGACTATTAGCAAATTCAGCTAAAGCTCTTTCAGAGGCTTCAAACGCCATAACAATATCGCTTACTGACGATGGATTTATGTCGTATTACGGAGCTAGCAAAATATTTGATATGCCAGAGTTTTATGAAATTGATGTAACCAGATCTGTTTTTAGAATTATTGATGACTACAATTTAGCAAAATCGATATTATCTAAAACCGCCGATCTAGGTGGAGTTAGCGTTTTGATAGGTCGAGAAATTGGACTTGCCAATATGGATCCAATTAGCGTTATTTCTACTTCATGCAAATTAGGTGGAAAAACCTGCTACATTGGAGTTTTAGGTCCATCGCGAATTCAGTATAATCGAGTTATTCCGCTTGTTAGGTATGCAGCACAGTTACTTAACGAAGTCGGAGAAAATTTGTAAAAATATGACAAAAACAAAAGAAACAAAACACGAACAAGAATGTGAAAACTGTAAACTCGCAGAAACCAAAGCACAAGAAATGGAAAGTTTATATAAACGTGCTTTAGCCGATTACACAAACTTAAGCAAAAGAAATGAAGAAGATAAATTCAAAATCATAAGTTTTGCAAATGAAATTTTGATAACAAAAATGATTGGGGTTTTAGATGATTTAGAAGAATCACAAAAACATTCTAAATCAGACGGAATCGATATGGTTATAAATAAGTTTAAAAAAATATTAAGTGATGCTGGAGTTTCAGAAATGAATCCAGAAAACGAAGTTTTCGATCCAGTTTCACACGAAGCATTAGATTTAGTTGATGGTGAAAAAGATAAGATTATAGTCGTTAACAGAAAAGGATATTTATTATCAGGAAAAGTAATTAGACCTGCACTAGTAACTGTAGGAAACGGCAATAGTTAATTTATTTAATTAGTTAAGAAAGGAAAAAAAATGTCAAAAATATTAGGAATCGACCTAGGTACAACAAATAGCGCAATGGCCATAATGGAAGGTGGCAAAGCTAAAATCATAGAAAATGCAGAGGGTAATAGAACTACTCCATCAGTTATAACAATCTCAAATGGTGAATATACTGTTGGTGTTGCTGCAAAAAGACAATCAGTAATTAATCCTAAAAATACGATTTACTCTGTAAAAAGTATTATGGGTAGAAGATTTGACGATCCTGAAGTTATGAAGATCGCAAAAGAAGTCCCCTACACTATCAAAGCCGGAAACAATGGTATGGCTGTTGTTGAAGTAGATGGAAAAGAATATACGCCTCAAGAAATTTCGGCCCAAGTTTTAAGAAAACTTAAAACAGATGCAGAAGCCTATTTAGGTGAAACTGTAACAAATGCGGTTATAACTGTTCCAGCATATTTTAATGATGCTCAAAGAAATGCAACAAAAGAAGCAGGAAAAATTGCAGGATTTAACGTAGATAGAATCATAAATGAACCAACAGCAGCTTCACTTGCTTATGGACTTGATAAAAAGACAAATGAAAAGATTGCAGTTTATGACCTTGGTGGCGGAACATTTGATATTTCTGTACTCGAAATCGGCGATGGTGTATTTGAAGTTAAAGCAACAAACGGAGATACACTTTTAGGCGGAGATGATTTTGATCGTGAAATTATCATTTGGTTAACAGAGGAATTCAAAAAAGAAAATGGCGTTGATCTTTCGAAAGATAAACAAGCCATGCAAAGATTAAAAGATGCAGCTGAAAAAGCAAAAATCGAATTAAGTAGCACTGAAAGCACGCAAATAAATATTCCGTTTATTACAGCTGATCAGTCTGGGCCAAAGCATCTTGATGTAACTTTAACAAGAGCAAAATATGAACAACTTGTTGCTGGATTATTGGATAAAACAAAAGCTCCAGTTGAAGCTGCAATTAAAGATTCTGGAATTTCCAAGACCGATATAAACGAAGTTGTATTAGTCGGTGGAATGACAAGAACTCCAAAAGTAATAGAAATTGTTAAAAGCATTTTTGGAAAAGAACCACACAAAGGTGTAAATCCAGATGAAGTAGTTGCTATTGGAGCAGCCATACAAGGCGGTGTACTTGCCGGAGACGTAAAGGATGTTCTTCTTTTGGATGTAACACCACTTACACTTGGAATAGAGACTCTTGGTGGAATTTCAACTCCATTAATTAAAAGGAACACAACTGTTCCAACAAGTGCGTCTCAAGTATTTAGCACAGCTGCTGATAGCCAAACAAGCGTTCAAATTCACGTTTTACAAGGTGAAAGAGAAATGGCTTCTGATAATAAGTCACTCGGAACATTTATACTTGATGGCATTCCAGCAAGCCCAAGAGGAGTTCCTCAAATAGAAGTTAAATTTGATATTGATGCAAATGGAATTTTGAATGTTTCAGCAAAAGATAAAGCTTCTGGACGTGAGCAAAAAATCACGATTCAAGGAAGCACTGGTTTATCAGATGCCGAAATTGAAAAAATGGTAAAAGATGCAGAAATTCATAAAGCTGAAGACGAAAAAAAGAAAGTTTTAATTGAAGCCAAAAATGTAGCTGAAAACATGACGTATACTGCTGAAAAAACCTTGTCTGATGCAAAAGACAAAGTCGACGCTACAAAAAAGGAAGCAATTGAAAAAGATATTAATGAACTAAGAGAGCTTGTAAAAACATCACAAAATGTTGATGAAATAAAAGCAAAAACTGATGAACTAAGTAAAAAGATACAAGAAGTTGGAGCTTCAATGTATCAAAATGCACAGGAACAGCCAAAAGGTCCAGAAGCAGGACCAAGTGGAGATACAAATGCTCCGGGAGATAATACTGGCACTAACAACAAAAAAGATGATGTAGTTGAAGGAGAAGTAGAGGAATAAATCTCATAAACTATGTCTAAAGATTATTATCAGGTACTCGGCGTAAAAAAAGATGCAACTGATAATGAAATAAAATCGGCTTATAGAAAGCTTGCGCGCGAGTGGCATCCTGATGTTGCCAAGGATAAAACAAATGCAGAGGAAAAGTTTAAAGAAATAAACGAGGCATATCAGGTTTTAGGAGATACGAATAAGAGGTCTCAATATGATCAATTTGGGAGCGCCGCCGCATTCGGCGGCGCACAAGGGGGTCAAGGCAATCCATTTTCAGGAGGCATGGGTGGCGGTCCTTTCCAATGGTCATATTCATCAAACGGTTCCGGACAAGATTTTGGAGGAGATCCATTTGATATATTTGAACAAGTCTTTGGCTTTAGAGGATTTGGCGGACAAAGACGCGCTCATGATGTTCAATATTCCCTATCAATTGATTTTGTAGATTCTATTAAAGGTTTTGATCAAACAATTAATGTTGATGGCCAAAAGCTTAAAGTAAAATTACCTCCAGGAGTTCGCGATGGCACGCGAGTTAAATTTGCAGGTAAAGGCGAAGCTGGACATGGCCAAGTTCAATCCGGCGATTTATATATTGTTATTCAAATTAAGCCAAATCCAAATTTTGCAAGACAAGGTATAGATATTTTTTCAGTTCAAGAAATTTCAATGGCACAGGCTGCACTTGGAGATTCTGTTTTAGTTAAGGTAGTTGATCCTACATCAAAAACTGGATTTTCAGAAAAGAAAGTAAAAATTCCACAAGGAACTCAACCTGGTGTTCAAGTAAGGCTTAGAGGACAAGGAATGCAAAATCCAAACGGTATGGGTCGTGGCGATCATTACTTGTCTATAAAAGTTATAATTCCACAAAAGTTAACAAGAGAACAAAAAGAGTCACTTAAAACGTTTTTGTAAGCCTACAAATTATGATCAATACACAGATCGCCGAAATATTATTTAATATGGCATCTTATATTGAAATGGAATCCGGAAAGAATTCATTTTTTAGAGCCCGCGCTTTAAAAAACGCTTCTGATGTTTTATCAAGTTTTCCATATGATCTTTCTTCACCTGAATGGTGTGATGTTCAAAGATTAGAAAAACTTCAAGGCATAGGCAAAAGCACAGCAGAACATATTGTTGAATTTATCAAAACTGGAAAAGTTAAGGACTACGAAACACTTAAATCAAAAAGTCCTGTTAAGTTAGAGGAACTTTTACGTATTCAAGGCGTTGGTCCAAAGTCCGTTTTAAAGCTTTATGAAAAACTTGGTGTAACTGATGTCGAATCACTTAAAAAAGCCGCACTTGAAAATAAAATTTCACAAGTCGATGGTTTTGGAGATAAAAAACAAAGTGCAATTTTAGAAAGCATAGAATTTGCAATTACACATAGTGGAAGAGTTTCCATTTCAGACGCCGAATACGAGATTAATCAACTTTTTGATTACATGAAAGACGACAAAAACATAATTCAAATTAATGTTGCTGGATCTCTTCGAAGACGCAAAGAAACAATTGGTGATATTGATATTCTTGTTTCATCAAGTGATGCAAAAGCCTCAATGTTGCATTTTGTTTCATATAAAAATATTGAAAAAGTTTTAGCTCATGGTGAAACAAAATCATCTATTTGGCTCAAATCTAAAATTCAGGTTGATATAAGGCTTGTTGATCTGGATTCTTTTGGCGCAGCTTTACAGTATTTTACTGGAAGCAAAGAGCATAATGTTAAGCTTCGAAATATTGCAATTTCAAAAGGATACAAGCTTTCAGAATACGGACTTTTTACAAGGGGCGATTTAAAACTAAAAGAAGGAAAAGATGAAAAGAAGATATACGAAATTTTAGTAAACAATTATATTGAACCAGAATTGCGTGAAGACCAAGGCGAAATTGAGGCAGCATCTAAAAAAAATTTGCCAAATTTAATTACTCTTTCTGATATCGAAGGCGACCTTCAAATGCACACAACTTTTAGCGACGGCGAAAATTCAATTGAAGCTATGGCACAAAAAGGTATAGACCTTGGATATAAGTATATTGGGATAACTGATCATTTTGGAAAGTTAAAAATTGCAAATGCTATTTCTGAATCTGATTTTGAAACATATATAAATGCAATTCATAAAGCAGATAAAGAAATTCCCGGCATTAAAGTTTTTGCGAGTGGAGAAATTGAAATTGATAAAAACGGAGATCTTGAATTTGATAACAGCCTATTAGAACGCCTTGATTATGTAATTGCTTCAGTCCATTTTGCGACAAAAATGTCAAAGGAAGACATGACAAAAAGAATTGTAAAAGCTTTAAGAAATCCTTTGGTTAAAATATTAGCTCACCCAACCGGTCGATTAATTGATCAAAGACCTGGATTTGAATTTGACCACCAAGAGGTTTTTAAAGTGGCAAAAGAAGAGAATGTTGCCTTAGAAATAAATGCGCATCCCAAAAGACTTGATTTAAATGATAAACTTACACATATAGCAATTATTATGGGCTGTAAAGTAGTTATTAATACAGACTCCCATAGCATTCGCGAATTGGATAACATGCGGTTTGGCGTAGATGTCGCAAGGCGCGCATGGGTCCAAAAAGATTCCTTGCTCAAAATAGATTTTTAATGATTATTGCATTGATATTAAAGATAGCGTTTTTGGCGCTATTTAACACAAATACAACATATATATCACCGATTCCTGAAACGCAAATTATTGCAAGTAAGGTGAATCTAGAAAGTGAAATTCCATTAAGAGTTATTGTTGATTCCGTTAATATAGATATACCAATTCAAGAAAGCCCGTTTGAGAATGGATCATGGATCGCCCACGAAGACAGCGCTTCGTATGCATTAGGTACTTCACCACTAAATAGTGAAACTGGTAATACTTTAATTTTTGGACATGCACGTTCAAAAATCTTTAAGCCGTTAATAAATGCAAAACTAGGAGACATCGTTAAGGTTTATAGTAATTCAGAAATCTACTTTTATAAGATAGTTGATAGAGAAGTAGTTTCGCCCTATAATATTGATGCACTTGAATCCCCTGCCAATTACAAGATCACGCTACTTACCTGCATTGGTAAGAATGACGAAAGTAGATTATTACTTAGAGGTGAATTAATTGGACTTAATACGGAAATATTTAAGGAGGTGATTTGACTTGGCACGCAAAAAACAAATATCACTATTTGATCAAGCAAAATCTTGGAAAGATAGCGATACAGCAAAAGCTGTTGGAACAATTTTAGCAGTATTATTGATTCCAGCATCAGTCATAGCTTGGAATTATCTTTCGAAATCAGAGGCTAATACTAATATAGATGATAAAGCAGCTTCAACTGAATTAAAACCAAAAGAAGAGGTTGCATCAGAGGAGCCAGCATCAGAAGAAGTATCACCAGAGGAGACAATATCCGAAGACGAAGCTTCTATAGTAGAGCCAGAAGAATCAACAGAAATTGGAGGAATTAAGGTATTACCAGATACAAATTCAAAAGAGTAAATTTATGTTTCCTGCCCTTCTTTTTCTTTGTCCGCCTCTTTTTCCTTGTCTTTAGTTCCAGTTATTTTTTCGATCATAGATGTTGAGCATTTAATTTTTGGCTCAAGTCCTTTATTAAATATCATTTTCCCATTGTTACATTCTTTGCATGCTAATGTTCCTGTCATTTCGCAAACGTCGACTTCAACTACGTCATCAGGTCTAGTTAGTTTGTCTTTTACTTTTCTTTCAGCAATTAGATAGTCAACAACTTCACGCCATATTTCTGTAGCTCCACGATATCCTGAAACGATATTTTTCATGGGTTTGTTGTCGTTATTTCCAAGCCACGATACAACTACAAAATCATTTGAGTATCCAATTGCCCAGTTGTCACGAACGCTTGTTGTTGTTCCAGTTTTTACTGCAAATTCTTTTGAAGTTACATTAAGTGATGAATTTGGTCCAAAAGCTGGAGTTCTTGCTCTGTTGTCTGAAAGAATGTTTCCAATCATGTAGGCTGTAGCACTTGATATTACTTTTTCTCTTTCACAGCTTGTTCCAAGTATTCTTTCTTTTGTAACTGATTTGTCTGTTGATGCTGTTGCTTTTGTTTCTATGATTGCTCGTTTTGTCAAAATGGAAGGAGCTCCATCTAAAAAGTTTACGCATGAATTTTCTTCGATAACGCTTCCGTATGAATCATATACTTTTAATATTCCGCTTACGCTTTTTTTGTAACCAAGGTTTGCGAATGTTCCATAAACTGTTGCCATGTCTATCATGGTTACCTCGCCTGCTCCAAGTGTTAATGAAAGGCCATATTTTTCTGTGTCAGTCCAAGTTGTGATTCCGAGTTTTTTTGCAAATGTGACTAGGTTGGCAACTCCTAAATTATCAAGTAGTTTAACGGCTGGAACGTTGTATGAGCTTCCTAGTGCATTTTTTAGTGTTACGTTTCCGTGAAATTTTCCATCGTAGTTAACAGGAGCATATTTGTATTTAGCTCCTGGAGTTGAGTATGCAATTGGTGTGTCTGCAATTTTTGAAAGTTCTGTGTATCCGGATTCTAAAGCTAATGCGTATGTGACAGGTTTTATTGATGAGCCTGGTTGTCTTAGTGATGTTGCAATGTTTACGTTTCCGTCGTTTTTAAGGTCAAAGTAATCGGCAGAACCAACCATTGCTAAAATTTCGCCAGTTGCGGGATTTGTAATTACAGCCGCGCCATTTGATGCTCCAAATTTTTTCAGAACGCCAACGTTTTTTGAAACGATGTCTTCTAGTTGAGATTGCAGTTCTGGATCAAGGCTTGTGAAGACGTCGAGTCCACCTTGTTTTACTAGGCTTTGGCCGTAGTTTTGTTCAAGTATTGAGATTACATAGTTTACAAAGTGAGGTGCTTT
>CALRDH010000003.1 GCA_943354835.1 candidate division WWE3 bacterium
CAAGTTGTGCGCTTGTTATGTATCCAAGTGCGTACATACGACCCAAAACGTCTTTTTGACGCGCTTTACCTATGCTTTTATCTGCAATGAATGGGGAGTATTTTGATGGGGCCGCCGGTAGGCCTGCTAAGTATGCAGATTCCGCGAGTGTGAGTTCGGCCAACTCTTTACCAAAATAACGTTTGGCGGCGGCCCGAATCCCGTATGATGTTCCACCGTATGGAATTCTGTTTAGGTACATTTCTAGTATTTGGCTTTTTGAGAATTTTCTTTCTACTTCAACTGCAATAAATGCTTCTTTTACTTTTCTTTCCCATGTTCTTTCAGGTGATAGTAGTGTGTTTTTTACGAGTTGTTGCGTTATTGTTGATCCGCCTTCTAGGTCCTTGTCTAAAAGTGTTGCTTTTGCAGCTCGAATTATTCCGCGTATTGAGAGTCCTTTGTGTGTGTAGAATGATTGGTCTTCGATTGATATTGTTGCGTTTATTACGTCTTGTGGAATTTCATCTATTTTTGCAATGGTTCTGTCTTCGTCTGAATATATTCTATATAGTACGTTTCCTTTTCTGTCGTAGATTGTTGTTGTTTGTTTTGGATCGTATTTTGCGAGTTGATCTGGTGATGGCAGATCTTTTAGTGCATAGAAGTATAGTGAAGAAAGTGCGTAGAATGCGGATATAACAAGTATTCCGATTAGTGTTCTGAACGATATGAGCCTTATTCTAATCTCATACGTAAGAATACCTTTTAAAAAGGCTAAAAATGTGGTCTTTCTATTTGTCTTGTTTAATTTTTTGCGCTTTTTCCCTCTGTCCATAAAATGGCTTAAAATCGATATGTTTCATTACTGATGTAATTTTAGATTGAGATTTCAATATCGTCTATAGGATATTTGAGCAAAATCAATGGGAAAATAAAAAAACTGATATAATTACATCGATTTACCATTGCCGAATCGTCTAATGGTAGGACAGCGGCCTTTGAAGCCGTCAGTCTTGGTTCGAATCCAGGTTCGGCAGCCATGTTTGATTGAGTTCCTCTAGGTACGCTGATTGTTCATCTATGGTAAGCATTTCTATAGGTTCTAACTTCTTCTCAATTACTTTTGATTTATTAATTCCTTCTTCTATCAAAAAGAATACTGGATCGCCTTCAATGTTGAGTTTTCTATCTTTTACAGTTAGGTTCAAACCAATTTTTGATAAAATGGTCGCCTTTTCAGTAGGAGAGCTAGTCTCAAAGTTTAGTGGTGCATCGTGTGCGAAATTGAACTTTGCAATTATTTCATCTCTCCAATTCTTGTGATATTTATCTGCTTTACTAAATTTATCTTCAGCTTCTTTTAATTCTTTTGTTAGTTTTTCTTTTTGATTAATATATTCATCGTCAGATATTAGCGATTTGTTAGTGTTGATTGGCGATATATAACTTTTCAATAAATTATCTAAAGTTTTGTCTATTTCAACTTTTCTTTTTGCTAAATTTTCTATTCCTTTCTCATATACACTTAAATCATCGTCTGTAATTTCATTTATATATTTGATCGCCCAATCTCTATATGTGTCTTTTAGTTTGATTCTACTTAGTTTCTCTTTTATAGTATTTTCAAGTGTTGTTTCGGTCATTGATCCTTGTTTACATTTTCTGTGATTGTTGTTTACGCATGAGTAATAAACATAATGCAATAGTTTTGGATTTTTCATTTTAGATATTGGAGTAGAGCATGAGGGACATTTTTCAATATTCTTTGATCTGTGAAATTTAGTTTTACAATCATGGCATATTATTTGCCATTTTTCATGAGCGGTTATATTTCCTTTGCATTCTCCACATTTCAAGATGCCTTTTGCATAGAAGTTTTCTTTTTTAGTTGTAGGTCTTCCTCTAGTTCCAAGCATAATTTGGATTCGATTATATTCATCTTCCGATATCATGGGTGTGTGATTGCCAATTGATTCTCCATCAATACGCTCAATCTTTCCATAATAAAATGGATGATTCAAAATGCTGTACCATAAACTTGGAGACACTTTTTTATTACCCATCTTTAACGTTTGGCGTGTTCTAAATCCAAATTCATCATTTAATTTTATTAAAGCTTGCATTGGTGTATGGCTTTCATAAAGAATGAGTTGTAAAGCCTTTTGTAATAATGAGAATCTTTCTGGGTCAATATCAACATATCTTCTCTTTGTAATTGGATCTGTTACGTTTAAATACCCTTGCGGTGCCCGACAAGGAAGATCTCCGCTTAATACCTTTTGTCTATTTCCACGCTTCACATTTTCTGACTTATCATCTGAATCTTTCTTAGCGATTCCAAATTCAAGGTTAAGAAAAAACTTATCATCAGCCGAATTAGTAAATGCTTTGTATGGAGTTCTAAGTTCTTTAATAAAACCTAAATCCATCATATAAATAAACTCACCACCATCTTTTGGATTTCTACTAATACGATTTGGTTGCCAGCAGATTACTGCATTTGCTTCACCTTTTTCTATTCGGGATAACATTTCAGAATAAATAGGTCTGCCAGTCTTGAATGCACTTTGAGATTCTGTGAATATATCAACAATTAAAAGGTTAGATTTTGTAGCAAACTCTTCAAGCTCACGTTTTTGTGCATCTAAACTCAAAATCTGTCGATCTTCCTCCTCACTACTCTTTCGACAATAGATGAAGTATTTGATTGTTTGTGTTGTTTTAACTTGTTTCATATAGCAGAATCATCTTTCTGATATCAACAGAAAATTCTATCGAGCTCCTTATCTGAAATATTTTGATCCATTACCTTATAATTACTCGCCTTATTATCAGCACCAACTTGCTTTGTATCTACCATCTTACACCCTTTACTAGACCTTATATTATATGGCTCAGATCTGTTGATTTTATTAAGGATATCTTGATCTTTGTTGAAAATATTTTTCCAATCTGTAGAATCTTTTTTCTCTTCTTCGGAATTATCTTTCATTTTTATGGAAAATAATTGTTCAAGTATTGGCAATGGATCTTGATCACTAGGGAAAGTTTCATTTGGCTTTACATAAAGCTTTTCATAATTTTCAATAACAATATATCCATCTTCTGTAATAGAAATGGCATTAATTTCTGTTAAGGCTTCAATTGTGTTTTGAATGGTTTTTATTGATTTATTTAGTAGGTGTGCAATATCTTCTTCTTTTAAATCTACTAGTCCATAATGCGGATTCCGTGAATCGAACCCAGCGTAAATTACTAGATATTCGTAGATGCAATATGTGGTTGGATTGATAATTCCGTGTGTCCACAGATATATTATTGGTCGTGGTTTTCTGATAAATTTTTTTAGCCTTGCGGTTTGTTTCCGAAGCCGAAATGAGTCTTCCATAGTAATATTTCAAATACAATGCACGTAGTTTTAATAGCAAACTATGTATGTATTATGTCCAACTCTGCTTGAGCTATACGTTTATTAGTTTTTTGGGCTTGATCTACATTAAAACCATTCATCAAAATCTTTATCACAGTTATATA
The DNA here is from genome assembly GCA_943354835.1 of candidate division WWE3 bacterium. GTDB lineage: Bacteria > Patescibacteriota > WWE3 > 2-01-FULL-39-13 > 2-01-FULL-39-13. The sequence goes on from CALRDH010000003.1 coordinate 3,517, forward strand.
TTCTATTGCCTTGGCTATTGCTTCTTCAGTTGATATCTTAATTTTCATATCAGATTCATAGATACTTTTGAATTCTTCGATGGCCTCTTTACTCAGTTTCATGTTTTTTGTTTAAATTGCTCACCGTAAAATCTGAATCAATTGCATTTATATGTTTAGTACCATCTTTTAAATTATCTTTTTGAATACGGCGGGCAAATTGAGTTATTTTGCCTAATTTGGCTACCTTGGACATACATTCTTCTTTCTCTTTTTCTGACTTTGCTTCCCATGATCTTTTTCCTGCAAGTTCCTTTGAGGTTAAACCCTTCCAAGGAAGATCAGCCCCAAGTTCCATCCTTCTTGCTTTACCAAGTTTGCATTTTGGCTCTCCATTAAGTTGAATACGTTTATCTTTTTCTATGTCCAACGGACAAATAGGCGCAGAGCATGTATCAAAATGAGGACATTTTTTCATTCGTAAGTAATCTGTGTTTATCATATTAAGTTTCTGAATAAATCCTTGTCTTTAAACTCCTTAGGTTATTGAAATATTCAAGCGGTGATATTTGGGCTGTATTAGTAAAGTACGCGTTAACTTCTTTATCTAATTCGGGAGTACGTTCAAAAATAAAAGCAAATTTATTGGTACCAAGCCTTTCTAAATTTAGAATACTAAATTTGACGACAAGGTAAGCGCAAACACCGAGATCCGTTGTTTTGTATTTAGTAATATTAATCATTACTGAATATCATATTTGTTATTTTTGGGACTGTCGGCGACATTTTAATGGATATTTTTCTGATACGTTTATCCTGCTATTTTGTATCCTGAATTAGTTTCATTAATAATCTTATTACTAATTTCTACATATATTTCGTCTTTTAATGTGGACTTTAGTCTTTTTTTTAGGTCTCTAATCTTGCACTGGATAGCTTTGGCAACCTCTATATCACTATACTCATTACCACAGGAGTTTATTCCCAAAAATTTAGCTATATCCCGATAGAAAGCAATATCGCCTTTGGCAGATAGTAGTTTGTATAAAAGTTTATAAAGCATTGTCCCTGAGTTTATTTTCAACACCTTGTTTTTATAGCTAATAACTTTAGTTTCGTCGTTAACTTGAAAATTAGAAAAATTAAATATGTGTAAAGAGACTTGGTTTTCTGAAATCAAAAAGCTTTTAAGAGCTAATAAGTTCACATTCGAAAATACGTATTCCAAATTATTTTTATATGGATTAGTCATCCATTTATCAAAAAAGCCTTTCTCTTTAAATATATCCAAAAGGCTATTCAATAAAGGTACCTCCTCATATAAAAACCCAAAAACAGAATATGGAATTGTCCTTTTGTCACTTTCAACCCACTTATAGATTGTTTCAATGACATAGCTCTCTCTAAGATGAGGAGCAATTTTTGTTGTAATTAGTCGTGCTTTATATCCATCTATTCTGGTCTGGTATTGTCGTGAAGCTTGGTTTTGTCTCTTTATAATTAAATCAAAGTCTGGGGGATCGATTACCTCGTGGTAAAAATATTCAATTATTTCGTCTTCAGTTTTTTTCATTTTATTTTTAATTAATAATAATTTAGTTTAATATTTTGACGATATTATTTATGATTCATTGTTCGGTTTCTCAGGCACAATATAGTTAAACCCAGCTATAATCCCTTTCGGGATGCTTCCTTCGATTGCTATCTTAGTTGAAAATTCATCTGCCTTCTTCCTTTCAAGATACTTTATAGCCAAATGTGCGTCTGTCTTTATTCCGTTGATTACGGTTTTTCTTGCTAAGAATATTGGATAAGATTTATATGCCTCTTTTGACTCGGAATATTTATGGTTTTTATTTTGATATTCGTATAGAGTATCTGGATGAATATCTGCATAGAAACAAGCTTCTACGTCGGTACAACCTAACAAAAAAGCCTCTTTTAGTTTTCCGAGAGTTTGAGTTGTAATTTTCGGTTTTCTACCAACTTTAGACTTAGATCTTTTTTGGGAAGTCATGAATCAATTTAACAACGCCAGTGTTGTAAATTGCAAGTAGAATCTACGACGTTGTTAATAATTCTTTGGCTGGTATCTTTAATGCTTTTGCTATTTTATAAATGTTATCGATGGAAATGTTTTGTTCACCGCGCTCTACGGTTCCAATATATGTTCTATGTAATTTTGCCTCACCTGCAAGTTGTTCTTGAGTCAGACCACTTCTCATTCGAAACTTTCTTATATTTTCTGCAAATTCTTTCCTCAGGGGGCTAGACTTTTTATTGACCATCTTATTTATAGGCTATGAGATTAGCCTTAAGCACTCTACAGACGATAACTAGCATTTTGTTTAAAAAAGCCTTAAGATGAAGTAATAATGAAAATTAGGTTGTTGGTAATAATTAAAACTACACTCTATCTCGTTTCAATTGTATTTCTTTTCTATTGGTTTCAAATTAGGCCCGCTGAAATTAGAAAGGCTTGCGTAAATGATCTTTTTCAGGTTAAGTATGATCAAGCAGGCGTAATAGTTCTTTATGGTAGATATAATATATGTCTAGCTCGAAAAGGTTTGCCATTTGAGGCGAGTATGTAAACTTAGAATGAGCTTGAAATCAACAATATTAATTTTAAAGGATGATATAACTAATTTCAAAGGTGATGCAATTATATGTCCGTGTTGTACAGAATTAACTTTTATAGATAGAAGGAGCTTTTAAAATCCATCGCAAGCATGGCTGGTGATGAGTTACTCAAAGAGCTATGTACCATAGGTTATTGCAATATCGGTAACGTGATAATTACAAAAGGATATAATCTACAGGTAAAAAATATAATTCATGTTCCATATATTGATAGATCTGAAACAGAGGTAATAACATTTACAGAATTACACGAGGTAATTAGAAATGCTTTTGATCTAGCTGTCTTATATGGGTTAAAGAAAATTGCAATCGTTCCATTTCCACTAAAGCCTGATGAAACGCCTGTCAAAAACAATCAAAAGAAATGGTTATCATGGATTGGATATCAAAGACGCAATGTGGAAGTCTCTTCAAAAGAAAGTGTCGACATAATCATTGGATTATTTAATGGATACAAAAACCAAATCGAAGAACTGATAGTTTATAAAAATACTGGTTCGTAAAAGAAGGATTGTATTTATAATGTGAGCATAATATTGTAAAGTTCGGTATGAAAACTATAAAGAGAATTGTATTTCCCTCAAAGGTTGTAACGCATGTATAAACCTGCGGTAGTTGATTTGGATATGTGGAAGTAAGGAATATTAAATATAAATATGAGAATGAAGAAAATATCTATGGCCGTGAACGTTGTATTTGTGGTCATATTGTTTGCCTTGATAACCCCATTTTCTCATCTTTCATTTGCAAAAAGTGGGTGTTGTTCTTGGCATGGGGGTGTTTCCTATTGTGATTCTGATAGTGGAAGGTATGTATGCAATGATGGCACTTATAGTCCAAGTTGCACTTGTGGAAGCGGGTTCTATATTCCGCCAGTTCCTATTTGTGTTAAACCAACTGTGGGGGATTCAGCTTATCAAACATTTTCACAAAACGAATGTAATCAAGATATTACATTTACCTGGGCAAAAGGGATAAACGACGACTTTTATAGTGTGGCGATATCCAAATCAGCAGGAACTGATCCCGGTCCCAAATCGGACACCACTCAAACTAGTTTCACTTTTAGTAACGTAGCTCCGGGTAAGTGGTACATTAATTTAAAGCCCGGTAGATCTTGCGGATGGGGCGATATTGTTTATTGGGAAATTGATGTTCCAACCGTGAAACCTAATGTCGAGTTAACGGAAGAGATAGTGAATGAAAATAAAAGGCTCTTACACTATGAAGTTGCCTGTGCTACTAAAGCAACAATAACATCAGAGGTCGGATCAGTGGAGCTACCCAAAGGTTTTGTACAAATAATACCTACCAAAACACAGTCGTACAGTCTTACTGCATATAATGGTACAGAAGAAACCTCTACAAGTACGATAATAAAGTACCCTCTATCTAGAGAGACAACCATTTCAACTTTACCCATAAGCCCAATAACTACTAATGTCCAGGATGCCAGACGTGATTATTTAGGAAATGTACTTCTAGGTGCGTGGACATTAGTTGGAATCGGAGCTTTTATTAATTGGTTAAATAGAAAAAGGGTTAAAGGAACTATTCTCTTGCTAGAAGATGAATTAAATCTTAGAGCAGTATGTAAGGAAGCTCTCAATCAAGCAGGATATAAGGTTTATGATTTTAGTACCCCACGTGAAGCAAAAATGATATTAGATACAGATAACGTCCATTTGATATTATCCAATATGATGCTTCCGGAAGAAAATGGTATTCAGTTTTTACAAGAGGTTAAAGCGAACCCTAAATGGAAACATATTCCGTTTGTTTTTCTAACAGCTCTATCTAACGCAACAATAGAAAGTAAGGCATTCAAACTTGGATGTGATGGTTATATAGTCAAATCAGAGTTAACTTCAGATAAACTCGTTGAGAAAGTTAACAATTGGTTTAAAAAGAAAAATAATGAGACTTGGATGAGTTAAGGCTAACAAAACGGAATTTAGTGATCCTATGTAACACCCGTTTTTGAGTTTCAATATTGTGAGTAGCGAGGTGTGGGAAGTTCAACTGGAATACGTTTAAGTTTTGATGATTTATCACCATACTTAGTAATTTCATATGGGTTTTTATTGAAAAACCGAATAATTTCTTCAGAAAATTCAGTTCTGTACTTTGTCTTTCTGCCTAGCATAATTAATTTTAACAACTTTGTTGCACTTGTTATTAACTAAGCTCGACAGCAAATCAGGAAAACAATTCACTGGCCTCAATTTTTAATGCCTTAATTAATTTATGTATGTTATCAATCGAAATATTTTGCTCGGCACGTTCAACAGATCCAATATAGGTACGGTGAAGTTTGGCAAGAAACCCTAACTCTTCTTGAGATAACCTAGACCGCTTTCTAATATTAAGAAGATTCTTTGCAAATTTTTTTCTTAGTGGACTTACTTCAGACATCTTAACCTTAGATTAGTTAAATGATGTCAATAGCTCTACAGACGATAGCTAGCATTTTGTTACACAAAAGTTTATATTTAGCTTTATGTTGGAAACAAAAACATTATATTGCCCAACATAATTCAACAAGGTGAAAATTACTGACATCATAAAAATTATTAATATAGAGATTATTCCGCTGATATCCTTGCTTATGGATAAATACCCATCTTTAGAAAAGTTGATTAAGATTAGCAAAAGTAAAAACCCGATAGATGACTGGGATTTTTATGCAACGGTTGCAGGTTTATTTTTCTTACAGACAAACCATGATAGTCCAGAGATAAGAAAATTGCCAAATGAGTTAGCAATTGAAAATCCATTGATGCATATGGCCCTAGAAAATCTGACTAATTACATCAACAAGTCTAAAAAGACCTGGAGTTGACGACTATTGTCGGTGTATGGGTACTGTGGAATGTGAAAGAGGACGAATTAACTGATAACGAATTATCTACAATAGCTTTTCCAGTTGGTCAATTTATTGAGAATACAGTTGATATGTGTAGTACTGTTCCAGCCACATAAACTTCAGAATATGAGTTAATATAATAAGTTACTGTATAGTCTACAACTGCCAGCTATGAATCAATAAAGCTGGTACAATCTTTTGTATGGAAGTTATCCTCCTCATATTCTTTTTAGGTGCGTTATTATTCCTATTTATAGCCTTATTTGAACTTTCATCCGTAAATGAACTTCAGAAACAGCTTAAGGAGAGTTATGAGGTTTTACCTCGCAATACTTCATTAAATGAAATAGCTCCTGAAATTGGCTACGTATTTCCAGATACGTTACCTTTAACCACTACTACTATACGAATTGGACGAAGAACTCAAAGGATGACAATCCATGTTCCTAAATGTCCCACATGCGGTAGGTATTTACGGATGATTGATGGTAAGTATGGCGAATTTTGGGGTTGCACTGGCTATCCAAATTGTCATTACACAAGGAGCCATTCATGAATACGGAATTTGTTTGGATCATGTTTGTTGGTGTTGCTATTTATGCTGTAGGTGCTGTTTATTCATATTACAACAGCAAAAATAGTGAATACACAAAAAGAGGAAAAGAATTAGATGCTTTGAATAAAGAACTTCAAAGAAGAATAGATTTGGCTAATCAACTTAAAAAAGATTTGAATATTTTAAGTAAACAATATTCGGAAGGATTTCCCTTACTAGCCGATGCATACTCAGAATATTTAGCCCTTTTTGATGGTAAATATGCTAAATATTTGGAAACTAAAAGCCATCCTGCACAAAAATCTGCTGATCTCGTAAGACAGTTGTCAAAGCAAAAAACAGAAGCAGTAAAACAAGCCAAAATTACCGAGTTTATAAATAAGTATTACGAAACATTAGCTCCATTCCTTATTGATGCGAAAGGTGAACTACTTGAGGAATTGGAAGCCAGAGAAGTCCTTCAAGAATATACTCCAGAGGAACAACTTGATTCAGTTGTAAAGTTTGTATCAAAGGAAGAGTATCGAAAATTTCCAACTGTAGTCAGAAATCAACTTGCGTTAGACAGATACTGGGAAAGAAGGAAAAGTAAGGGTGCCATTGGTTTTCTTTACGAGAGGTATGTTGGTTATTTATTTGAGAAAAAAGGATACGAAGTTGAATTTCACGGAATCTTTAAGGGATTTGAAGACCTGGGTAGAGACTTAATTGCCAAGAAAGGTAACGAAGTTGTTGTTATTCAGTGTAAAAACTGGTCTCAATTTAAAACAATATATGAAAATCACATATTCCAGTTTTTTGGGACTGTTTATAAATATAAACTTGATTACCCGAAAGCAAAAGTAAGTGCAGCCTTTTATACTTCAACCCAACTATCTGAAATCGCAAAAGGTTTTTCAAAAGACCTAGGCATAGAACTAGTTGAAAATTTTAAACTCCAACGATACCCATGTATTAAATGTAATATTTCAGGTAAAGATAAAGAAAAGATATATCATCTTCCCATGGATCAGCAGTACGACACTGTAGTTATAGAACCAAAAAAGGGAGAATTATATTCCATGACTGTGGAAGAGGCAGAAAAGAAGGGTTTCAGGAGAGCTTTTCGTTGGAATCCAAAGCAAAACTAAAATTAAGTTACCATCTGTTTTATCCATTTTTCTTTAAATATATTAGTCCAATCATATTGCCAAACGGGTTCTAAAGTATTAATTCCATTTCCAGATAGTAATTGAATATATCTTAACCCTATCCTCTCTAACTCTAGTATTGCTTCATCTAAATCATTATATGTTGGAAGCTGAGTAAATTTAAAACCAGTGTTATGAGCTATTTTTTTACTAGCATATTGACCAACCCTTGAGTAAATATTTTCTAAACATTTTATGTCGGCCATTAGAACACCTTCCGATATGTGAGGTATTCCACCTGCAAGAGTTATAAAGGTTGATTCTGCAAAGGGGCGTATGCCCTTAGAGTATAAACTTTCATACCATGATAAGTTTAAATCTTGTGGTGTTGATTTTATTTCATTAACTAATTTCCGAATTCCAATAGATCCGCCTTCTACTTGTTTTCTTACAAGAATTGACATGGCTATAGCATAGTTTCCTCTTGCCCAATCGTGAAAATCAATCGGATTTTGAATAGATGGATTATTTTTAACTATTTGCATGTAATCGATATAGATTTTTCGTCTTACCATTATGTCTGATAGATCATCTTCAATTTGTTTGGTGTATTGCTGCCATTTCTGTATATTCTGGTTCACTGGGCATATAATATCACCATGACTTCAGATGAAATAGTAGAAATCTTGGAAACAGGCAAGAGAATACACAAAGGATTTATTTCAAGCCTAGATTTCAACAAAAACAGTGTAGCTAAAGCGGTTTATATATTACAAGGTGGGGCTATCACAACTGTTTACAATGCACTTAAGTTTAATTTAAGTGGTCACATTGTCGCAAGAGAACAACAAGGCAGAATGATCAGCGAAATAGAAGATATAATCGATTTCTTTGCTACTCAAGATGATAACTCTAGACATATAAAGTCTTGGTACGCTGGGAGAACTTTAAATATTACCGATATTAAGCGTGGTATGCATAAATATATGGATGAAGCGACTGCTAGCACATACATTAATTTAATGAAGGATCTCTTACATGAAAAATCAAAATATTTGCATCCTTCACTGGATGCTGTGAGATTTAATATGCGTAAATCAAGCCACGAGTTTGATTACGAGTGTGTATCAGTATATGGTAATCCAAATTATGTAATGACTCCCAATAAATTTGCGACGATGTTTATCGCACCTGGAATTTTATATTCCCTATTGATTCCAGCCAAGATTTTGACACCAACTGAGGAAGATTTTACTATTTTGTCGAATTATGCTGACGAAATAGAGAAACTTCCTAAGAAATGATTTATAATTTGCTTATGAAAATTTACCTCATACGTCATGGACAAACTACAGGCGATACAGAAGATCGCTTCGGTGGAGATTACGAAGATCATTTAACTGCCGAAGGTAAAAGACAGGCTGACCAATTAGCTCAAAAACTTATAACATCAGGAATACAAAAAATTTATGTTAGTCCAAGAATTCGAGCCAAAGAAACATGGATTATTTTATCTAACCAATTTGCAATCCCACTGATAACCATCGAGAACCTTAAGGAAAGAAATCACTATGGAGTAATGACTGGAATGATTAAATCAGAAGCTAAATTAAAATACCCTGCATATATTGAATTACTGAAAGATACAAAAAATACCATTGAAGGTGGGGAGGACTACGAAAGTTTTAAAAAAAGAGTAACAAATACTTTTTCAGAAATTATTAAAGAAAATTCGAATTTAGACTCAATGGCTATAATATCGCATGGTGGCGTTATTAGATTAGTCTTCAGAGAAATTTTAAAAATTGGAGAAATTGACATAAACGATTGTGCGTTCACTAAAATGGAAACTAGCAAAAACAAGCTAAAAGTTCTTTTAATGGATGGGATCGAAATTCTGAAATAGATTATTAATTATCACAATAATAAGTTCCAACATGTCCATTACTACCAGCCAAGTTTGATTAAGCTTCTCGAGGTACGCTGATTGTTCATGTATGGCAATGGCTTTTCAGTCAAAGAATTAGCGAAGGTTTGTAAAAAGGTCTTTAGAAAATCTAATCTAGATATCTATATTTACATCAATAATAGCGAAGGATTTATAGAATTCAAAAAATATTACTACAGGTAGAATTTGTTATAGTGAACCTATATGAAAACGAATGACGAGCCGTCAGAATCTTTAAATATTATTTTCTTGAGAGGCGATGTCCTTGATTTTAAAGGCATAGATGCCGATCAGAAAGAGTTTTTAGAGTTCAAATACGTTGAGAATGGCTACGAAGAATTAGATGAAGATAAGCTACCGGTACTTCTAAACTTTAAATATCAGGCCATAGCGGATGCTGTAAGAATTCTTGAAGGTGCGGAACGCATTAGAGATACATTTTTAGGATTCCGGAAAATTTTATACTCAGTTTGATTAAAATTATATGCGAGTAAGACCTATTTTTATTATTAGTTTATCGGGTTCTATAATACTACTTATTTCTGTTTGTATTTTGAACATGCAAATAGATTTTGGTGACAGGATACAGATATTAATGGTTATAGCTACATTCTTAGCTGTTCTAATAGCATTGTTTCAAGAAAATATTAAAAGATATTTTGATATTGTTAGATTAACATTAGAAATAAATCTGACGCCACCAGATTGCCATCAAATAGACATAACGAATGAGATTAATGGACAATTTATATGTAAATGTATATACCTAAGAATTAGAGTGACAAATATAGGTGACATTACTGCAAGGAATATAGAAATACTGGCCTCCAATCTATGGAGGATAGAAAACAACACAAGAACTATTGTAAAAACATTTTTACCGATGAACCTTAGATGGAGCCATACCCACCCAACTCAAGTAACCATGCCAACTAAATCATTTCGTTTTTGCGATCTTGGACCTGTAAGACTACTTAATAACAATGTAATCTTAAAGTTCGATATGGAAACACAGCCGAATCCAGTATCTGGTGGTGTTTATCCAAATATAATATTTCCAGGAAAGTACATTCTCGAAATACTACTAAGCGGGGAAAATGTATATCCAGAAATTACTCATTGGGAAATAGCAATACCTGATAAATGGTCCAATGATGAAGACACAATGCTGAAAGAAATTAAAATTAAAAAAAATAACAAATAATTCAGTATCAATTAGGAATTATAAATAAACTAGAGTTTTAACTTTACACGCAATGGGTAGCTATGTGAAATGTATTATTAGTTCAATGGTTATAGATATAAACAAAACGCGATTGAGGCGATATAAATAGCAAAATAGTTAACAATAGTTTGGATATGGTGGTCTTAGTTTTCTGGGGTTTTAGTTAGGTAGCCTCTATGTATATCAAAAAAAACGAAGTTAATGAAGCCGAGAAATTTATTGATTCAGAGTTTGATCGTCTTATAAGTTGGTTAATTGGTGATATAAAGAGATGTTGTAGACTTACTGAGGATGGAACGTGTGATACAGGCGGGGCACTAGTAGACGCTTTTATTTTGTGGATAGTTGCAATTGACTTTTTCGGGGGTATATTTACAAACTGCGTATTGCAGGGGGAAACCAAAAGGAGGTTCAAGGAATTTGTAACGAAATATATGCCTCAATATGATTATGAAAAATTATTAGATTTGCGTTGGTCATTGTTGCATTTTTATACCACAAGACACTACGCATTTCATCAAAACAATGATATAGGAATGTGCAGGAAGGTCCATTTATCAAGCTCTAGTAATGGAGTAGTTCTTGATTTAAGCTGTGCCATTTCTGATTTAGAAAATGCGACGGAGAAATATAAGGCGGACTTACATAACTCTGGTGAGCTTAAAGTTCGCTTGTTTAGATATTTTAAAGTTACAAATCCATTAGTCCCAATTAAGTTCGAATACAGATAACCTTAAAGCAATATAAAAACGAGGTTAATGAAATAGAGTTTAATCTATAATTTTTGAGATGCTGTTGTTTGGTTTTCTGATTAGAGGCAAAGTGAACCAAAATGTACTACCTTTACCGATACCTTCAGAATTTGCACCAACTTCACCACCCATAGCTTCTACTAAAAGTTTAACTATGTATAGGCCAAGACCTGTGCCTCCTGCTTCTGCAACTCCCTGAAGAGAGTTTTCTAATCTTTCAAATTTGTGGAAAAGCTTTTTCAAGCTATCTTTCTCAATACCTTTCCCAGTATCAGATATAGAGATTTTTATATATTTATCATCTATATTTTCTGCTTTGACAGAAACTTCTCCGCTATCAGTATACTTGATCGAGTTTCCGACTAAATTAGTAATAATCTCACGAAGTTTATCAATATCGCCATATACAACATCGTTGGCATGGCATAAAGTTAGATTAAGTTTAAGACCTTTTTGGTCAACGGCTAGTTTAAAATCTGCAAGTATTTCGTTTATCAGATTACAAATTTTTATCTCCTCTTTTTTCAATTCTAACTTTTTACCGCTTTCAATCTTTGATACGTCTAACATCTCATTTACTAGCTTAAGCATTCTTTCAGTAGCTTGGCTGGATCTATTTATATAATTTTTCTGATTCTCATTCAAATCGCCTGTTTTAGGATTTATAAGCATCCATAAATTGCTTTTAATAATACTCATTGGAGTTCTCAGCTCGTGTGAAGCAACCGATATAAAATCATCTTTAACTTTATTTAATTGAATTAGGTTTTTATTAGTTTGAGCTAGCTGTAATTTTTGTTCCTGTAAATCAGAATATAGCTTGGAATTTTTAACTGCCAAAGCCACTAGATCCGTAAAATGCTGTAATAATAATTTCTCTTCATCCGAAACTTCATCTTCTCTTTTTGTCATTGAAAATATCATTACGCCGATTGGCTTTTCGCTTACATTTAAAGGGTAGACCATACTGGCTTTTATTCCTGCATTTTTTTGAGATTCTAAAGCATTCTCTGGAGTAACCGGAGGTGTTAGGATATCAGGAAAGTATGTAGTGATTTGAGGTTTGTTATCAATGATGGCTTTAACACAGAGATTTTCAGTTGCAGTCATTGGTGTAGCTATATCTTCAAAACGAAGATTAGAGACTTCACGGGTTTTTCTTGCTTCTTCAGTTTGTGATAAGGCTGTTCTTCTTAAGACTTGTTTTTCTTCATCCAGTAAAACCAAAACTACAACCTTATATCCACGTTCTAAATAGTTAAGTTCCGTCAGAATGCTGTCTACAACTTTTTGTATAACTTCTGTGTAATCCAAAGTATTGAGGATAGTCTTTTCTAGCTTCCAAAGTGATTCTAATGTCTTTACCTCTAATGCTATTTGTTCATTGCCTGACATATGTTGATGCTATCATATTACCTCAAGGGTTTGATCAATCATATCTGCACCACTTCCGTGTCTGACTTTTCTAACGCCTTCAAGATCGAAATCATAGATGCTATAAGATCCACCACCACCACTTGTCTCCCTATTTACCTGGACAAATAGCTTACTTGTTGCAGAAAGGTTGTTAGCATCTTTTCGCTTAGTAATACTAGGCTTTCCACTTATATTGTAGCTTGTAATCAGTATTTCTCCTCTTCCATCTGGATGTTTATCTTTTAATCTTTCACGAAGAGTTTTCTCAAATTTATAAGCAACTGGATCTCCATCAAAGGTAAAAGCTTGTAGTTTATGTCCTGGGCCGATCATTGTTGCGTCTAGTCCTACATTCTGCTTTACTGGAAACCTTAGAAAACCTTTATTCCCAAACAGATTATTAATTAATTCCGGATTCTTAAAGAATTTGTGAAGATCTGGATGAATCTTATTCAAATCTGCAACTGCACACATGGATTCTGCTTCCATTAGAACCGCGAATGGCTTTTCTTCAGGTCGATGCTTAACATTTCTAGTAAGATGAATTGCATCTGTGTTACGAGCATCAGCAATTAGGGCATAAACCTCACCCATACACACTGCAACAGGTTTACCTTCTATCACTACTTGCCTTACTACAAATTCAATAGAAACATCATCCTTGACCATATCAAACTCTAAATAGCCAGGAAACTCGCCTATACTATCCACCGGTATGAAGTTGCTTGGTTCTTGTGTAGAATTTTGATCCACAATCAACACTCCTATTAATGGGAAAACTTAACACTACTCTCAAGTAAATGAGTATAACTTATCTAAAAATGCTAGGCAATCTTAATATCTAGCTTAGGTTTACAAAGCTTTTAAGGCGGCTTCAGCACAAGCAACGTCTTGGCTTACGTCATGTGAGCCACCAACGCCTACCCCTCCTACTAAATTTCCGTTTTCCATAATAGGTAAACCACCTGCAATAGTTGTAAATGCTCCAGCTGATAGGTCTGAAACGCCATAGTACGGTTTTCCGGGTTCTGCATATTGAGCAATGCCTGCTGTTGGAAGTCCGATTGTTCCTGATGTATAAGCTTTAGGCCATGCAAATAACGGGCTAACAGATAATGCCCCATCCATACGGCTAGCCACGATTAGTAATCCCTTGTCATCTACCACATAGGTTGTAACAGTAACGCCCAATTCTTTTGCTTTTGCTTCTGAAGCTTCGATCATTTTTCTTGCTTTTTCAAGTGTAATCATAATTTTAATTCACCACCTTTAAGTTCTTTTCAAAATTTCCACTTTTACTAACACATCATTGTGTTTTTAAGCTTTATCTATAAAGATTATAGAATAAAGATGATTAGCTTACAAAGACTTATAATTCCGAAACATCATTTCGGTGGGTTCTAATTAAATTAGCCGGTTTTTTGGCGAGATCATCATTACTATGGGCCATATCATGTTATAATTCTATTAACGTTAATCAAGAGTTCGTATTAATTGAATGATTATTAGTTAATCAATATGCTTATTGAAAATTCACTTATTTCAGCTGACTCCATAAACAACTCACCTCCACTAGCCGAACCTACGCATTATTCATTAAATGGAGCCACACCCATACTAGAAATCATAGAACAGCAGGCTGTCAGACCACCTGGCGGTGATCACTATATCGGAGGTTTTTACTCCGCAATATCGGCATTAACAAGAGGAGGAAATAATCGGATTGTCGATCTTTTACAGCAAGTATACGAAATTAGACCAATGACTCCAGAACACCACACTAACCTATTATTTAGAGCAGTACAATCAGTGTTTATGAAAGAACCTGGATACCCAAATAGATATACAACTTCTCAAAAATGGATACAGTCATTGATAGATTTGGTAAATGACGAAGAAATGTTCGAAGCTGTAAGAGAGGCCCTACTAACTAAAGACACTACTACAACAGTTTATCAGCGCTATGCAGGTGAAAGAGCTTTAATGACAGCAATAACCAGAGGGAAACCTACTAAAGCCGTGGATTTAGGTTGTGGTGGGAATTATGGATTACCCGGAATGAGCATAGGAGAAGAATTTAAACCAATCAACGATAATACTCCCAACCATATTCTGAATCGCTTACTATCTGATCCATTTTCATTAGAAGAAGGGCTTGCTATTGATAGAGAAGACCCATATAACTTAGACGCTATTAACTGGAGACATTCATGTGGTTTCTATCCTACCGAGCTTGAGAGTGGAGGACTTCAAGAAGTTTTAGTATTAGAAGAAAGATTATCCGTAGATAAAGCAGTTAGGTTTTACCAAGGTGATCTACTCGCATTACCAATAGGAAGTGAACTATCAGAGGCTTATTATGATTTTGTGTTAATAAATACAATGCTTTATCAATTACAATCGGAGCTTCAGGCTAAAGTTATCCAAAATGCACGTAAATTATTAAAACCAAATGGTAAGCTTTTCATACAAGACTTTGCATTCAAAGATACAAGCAGTACAACTAAACTTTGCTTTGAAGGCGTTGAATGGGGAGTAAAAGGAAACTACAGATTATTTGCAACTGGTGCATCTAATGATGATGAAATGTTCGAGGTTTTTAAATGGAATAACGGTCGTTGCCGACAAGTTGCAGAAGGGGAAGATTTCCAACGATTTTTTAGTTCTATCGGATATAACCTCAACTAGGTTAGTGTTTTACTGGCGTAATGCATAAGCATTTTTCCCTTGTTTCCATGATAAACTATCGCCAATGAAATTCAGCACATACTTTGTCAAAGATAAGTATATAAGTGCAAAAACGGTTTTTGTACCGAGCAATTCGTTTCCGTTTGGAATTCCGATAACCACTCCATTCACTTTTCCTATTTATCAGCACAAGTACCTTTTAGCTCTAGACAAAAATAACTGGTGGAATCCACTTGGCGGGCATATGAATGAAAGTGAAGACTGGATAAGTTGTGTAAAACGCGAAGCATTGGAAGAAGGCGGGGTGGTGATAGATAACGTAGAAATGTTTGGTTATGTTCTATCTGAAATAATTTTTGACGAGTATAATAAATACCCAACAAAGGGCATTTTGCCAATTACGCATTCACGAGTAAAGATGTATAAAGAAAATTGGCAAAAGTTTGAAACGAAAGACAGAAAACTTTTTACAGCTGACGAAGCAAAAGGTGCTTTGCTAAAAAGAGATGATAATAAACAAATGTATGAGGTTTTTGAATATTTAGAAAAATTATTAAAATTGTATGTATAAATATTTTTGCAGAATTCCAAATAAAAAAGAGAGAATAAAAATCATTCGTGTTCTTTCTCTTGAGCTAGGGATACCGGAAATAAAAAGGAAGTTAAGTGTTTATGCTTATCATCCTAATGGAGATGAGGCACATATCTCTTTTGAAGATAAGAACATATTTTTGAAATTTTCTTTAAAGAAGAATGAGAAAGAAGCAAAAAGCCCAAATGATAAAATTGAACTAAAAAACAAAAATGTTAAACTTATCTTTAAGTACATTGCTAGTTTAGGTTTTGAATCTGCGGTTATCGGGAAAATAATAAGGCTAAAGTTTACACATGAACAATATGGAAATACGACCTTTAGTTACGATACTTTTATCGGAGATATATTAAATGTTGAAACTGTAGATAAAAACCTTTTTAAAAAGGTTGATAATCTTTTAAAGGCCCTTGGACATACGCTAATAAATAGTGAAGACAGGTCAACTTTAACGAAAGAAGTTGATAAAAGTTTAGAGCCGATAATAGATAAATACGGTGTGCTAAACTTCAAAATTACTGAATACGGTGATTCGGTTGCATTGGACTTAAAATCAAGTTCGGATTCGATTTCATCCAGAATCGGGAATTTTTCAAATGATTATTCATTTCATGAAAAGCCGTACTCGGATGTTGTAGACAAAGAATTACTTTCCACAGACAGCATCGCTGAGAAAAAACTTTTCACTCCGGTTTCCGTTGTTATTCCTTCTTATAACTCTGGCGAGACTGTAGGGAAAACACTTCTATCTATAAACTCTCAAGATTTAACGGATGACCAGATGAAAATGGTAGATGTAATTGTCGTTGATGATGGATCTAAAGTAGCAGTCAAGGAATCGATCTCACATATTTTTGGAAAATTAAGATTTAAATGTACCGTGATTAGGTTAGAGCAAAATTTGGGGCTTTCTAGCGCTCGTAACATAGGAATAAGTGCGTCGGCTGCTCAAAATATAATTTTTATTGATTCGGATGTATTACTTAGCAAAAACTATTTGCGGGAGCATGCTGTTAGGTTAAGTCTAATACCGAATGCGGTGTTTGTAAGCTTTAAAAAAAATATTGAGAAAACTGATTCGATAGCAAAGGACTTAATTATTCAAAATGGGCTTGAGGTCCCTGATACGTTTAATGATTTAAGGGTTCAGAGACTTATTAATAAGGATAGCCTTGGGTTAAAAGATGTTTTGGAGGATACGTATGTAGAGATATTATGTGATTCTGACTATTTCAAAAAATTTGGATACGGAAGATTCATAGGGATATATGATCTTCCAGCCATGGTCATTGGACATAATTTTAGTTTGAGACGAAAAATAGTAGAAGATACTAATTATTTTTCAAAAAACTTTGTTGGATGGGGACTTGAAGATACATACTTTGGTGCACGTGTGATTGCAAATGGGAATTTTGTTATACCCATTATATCAACTGGTGTTTATCATATAAATCATGCTCCACGTTCAGGTTCTGAAGAAAAAAAACACCAAGAACTTATCAAAAACTTATCCACGTATCAACATCTATTAAAAAGAGAGTTATGAGAAAAACACAATGAAAATTGCAATTTATATACCAACGGCAAGCTTTTTTGTTGGCGGTGGGGAAGTAGTACCTTTGATGCAAGCCCAATATTTAAAGAATCTTGTAGACAGTGTAGATCTTATAACTCTTAAAACAGAAAAAAGAACCGATATATTTAATACATTTATAAAAAAGAATCCAGAAATAAACATTATATATGTTGACACACCTAGGAATTTTGAACAATTTGATAGAAAAGAGGTAACTCATAAACTAGGTCATGAAATGTATTTAGCCCTATCAAGAGATCTTCAGGACATATTTTTCAAAAATAAATATGACTTTGTAATCACGCACTATGCACCTGCCGTGTTTTCGATTCCTGCAAATACGTACCAGGTTTTACTTCTTCATGGTGTACCAAAAGAAGCTGAGCAAATTAATCAAATAGCAGTAAATTCTGCAGACATGTTAATAGCCGTAAGTGAGTCAGTTAAGGAAGGATGGGAGAAACTTTTTACTATAAATAATGAAATAAATGTAATCCATAACGGTGTTGATACAAGAAGATTTGCTCCAGCTAACATTGAACAGGATATTGATATTTTGTATGTTGGCAGACTAATTGAAATTAAAGGGGTACAGCATTTGATAAAAGCGATTCATTTGTTATCTAAAAAGCATAAGCTAAATATTTTAATTGGTGGCGAGGGGCCTTATAAAGAATATCTGATGAGTGAAGTCAGGAACTTTGGGCTAGAAGATGCCGTTAAATTTGGGGGGTATATACCAGATGATGAATTGTTAAATGTATATCAAAGAAGCAAGGTATGCATTTTCCCTTCGTATGAAAAGGAGGGCGTATTAACAACATTACTTGAAGCCTCATCTTGCGGAAAAGCTGTAATAACAAGTAACTGTTGTGGCATGATAGATTTAGTGAAAGATAATTATAATGGTCTTTTATTTGAGCCTAGAAATTATAAAGATTTGGCCGATAAGATAGAAAAAGTATATCTATCAAGTGAATTAAGAAACTTTCTAGGAAATAATGCTCGTAATGAGGTTGTTAAAAGCTGGAGCTGGGAAAAATCTGCATCTAGTCTACTGGATATAATTAATAAAAATTTCTATGCTACAAATTAATTCAGCAAAACAAAAGATAATACTTGATGCGAGTGAACGTATCATTAACGATTTTGTTAAACTCGATTTTGTAAAAGAATATATACCATGTATAAGTTTTTCTGCTATCAACGATAATATTGGGAATGTATTTACCTTCAACTTAATAGATGATAAAGAGGTTGGGTTCATTTTTTCAGAAAAAGGTGCTGTACTAAAGTATCCGCATAAAGAACTGGGATTGATGAATGACTTGGTTACAGTAATTGATTATTGTTTTGAGTATATAAGGAACATCGAGGATATTCATTGTGTTCACGGAAGTTCCTCTGCATTTGGAAATAAAGGAGTTGTGCTTATTGGTGCAGCAAGTGGAATTGGAAAAAGCACAGTAAATTATCATCTAATCAAAAATGGTTTTACTTTTGTGAGCGATGAAAAAACATTGATTGATGGTAAAAACATAATCGGGGGTAACACAAAGATTTCCTTTAACAAAGATTTAATAAAGAAGAATCATGATCAGGAATTAATTAATACTTTAATAAAAAGGTCTAATTTTATTGCAGATATACCAATAAAGCTTTTTGTTCAACCAGTAACAAATAAAAACGGTGATTTATATATTGATAAATGGGAACCTTTAAAGGCAGAATTTCACGTCTATGAAGAGTTAAGTAGAAAGATTCGAGGGATATCAAGAAGAATCTATAAATTCACATATCCACTTAATTCTATAGATACTCAATCACTCGCTGATGCAAGATCGATTAAGGCGAAGAGGATTTCAACAGAGATCCCTTTTTATGCTATTTATGGAGATCCGGAAGATGTTGCTGGTGAAATAGTGAATATATTAAGGAACTTGTAACTATGGATTACATTAATGAATATATAGAAAAAAATCCTAATATGCATCTTGAACATTCAAATGATAAAGTCATTCAGCTATTGGCTGTATTGCCAAAGAATAAGAGATATAACCGAATACTAGATGTAGCTTGTGGGGCAGGTGCTATAACACTTGCGTTTGCGAAATCACTTGTCCCTAAATATATAGAAGGTATAGATATATCTCCAACAATGATAAATAAAGCTATACAGCTTGATAAAGAAGAAAAGGTTATATGGAAAATAATGGATATATTTCAATACCCAACGATACCAGAAAGATATGATTTGATAGTATGTGCAGATATTGTAGAGCATTTGCATGACGACGCAAAATTTTTTGAGAAATTAAAAATATTAGGGAAGGCAGTAGTGATAAAAGTGCCATTGGAGGATTCCATTGTAACTAAAATAATCAGATACACGAAGATTTCGGATCCTTGGAAAGATACCGAGATAAGGTATGGCCATATTCACCATTACAGTGTGGATACCCTAGATCGAGTAATTATAAATTCTGGGCTGGGGATTAAAAATGTTGGTTATGCATATATGCCAAAAAGAACGAAACTGTTGTGGGAATTTTTAAGAATATTTTGTTATCCACTGATTATTTTAGGAAAGAGAAATCTTGTCAGAATAGTAGGTGGATTTAAAATTTACTATTTAGAAAGCACTGATTAACTCAAAGTTAACATTTTTTTTATTTGATTAAAGTCACCCGAATCTTTGAACCAAATAACAGTACGTTCGGCATCTTTGATTGAAAAAAATCTTGCGTACTTAACTTTTTCAATCTGATCGTTTTTTTCGTGTGGTACAAGAAATGTATTATTTGATAATTCATTAATAAATAATACAAAACGTGCTTGAATACATGTTTCTATATGCAGATGCGTTTTTTTATCTAAAACCTCAACTATATAATATCCAAGCATTTTTATTTTATCTCTACAAGTTGAAATGTCTAAACCTGCTTCTTCGTAAACTTCTCTGATAGCAGTTGCAGTAAGATCAGCATCATATATTTCTGTATGGCCAGCAGTAACAGTCCACTTAACATTATCTTTTGATACTAAGAGAACTTTTTGGTCAGATGATATAACCCAACAACTAACTTGGGTTACCTTGAAATATAGGTGTTTTTTATTTATTTGTGTAGAAGATATCCATTTTAATTTGTATTCTTTTTCAATCATTAGTTATATTTTAGCATGGTAATTCATGGTACTAGCCAATTGTTATTATCTGGTAAGGATGTAAAAGTAAATAATCTTGTATAATATCGCAGATGAATAAAGCATTTTCGTTGGGAGCACAAGAGAACAGTCCTCTAGAAAAGACAGAATTAAATTATGGAATTTCGATGATTGTGATTAAACCAAGCGGGGAATGTAGTGACGTAGCATCGGTTATTTCTGATATTTTTGACAAAAGCGAAAATGGAGAGCCGTCTAAGCTTGCTATCAGTACCATAAATACAATCGTAAAAGATAACGGTAGTGATGCAAAAGAACTTTTGGGTGTTATTGGTAAAACACATATAAGGGTATCCATTGACAGCAGGTTCAATAGACAAACTAGTAAAGACGAAACTAGTTTTTGGTTAGCCAACTATGGACACCACGTAGACAAGTACTATTTCAATAGTTTGATTAATTCTAACCAGGGACCATTTACTGCCTACTTCATAGAATATGATGGACCTCAAGATGAACTAGATAGTGCGATTAATGTATTAAAGGGAAGAACAACTTTAACATCAGAAATTGGTGATGTTTTGTTCGCAGGTAGGGGAATAAGAGGATTATATCGTGCTGAAGCTATAACACTAAATCAAAGTTTGATAGATAGAATACGGAAAGAATATCCGGATGTTGCAAAACAGCTAGATATCATAATGGTAAATTCTGGAAATATTTTGTTTACAAAAATCCCAGAAGAGTTACAACGATTTATCTTTGGTGTACTTACCGATAAGCAAAGAGAATCCTTGATGAGCAATACCATTCATTCTCCTGACAATAGAGATGTTGCCTTTAATAGTTTAAAGGCAATGTGCAATCAGTATTTAAATCCAACTATTGTGAAACGGCTTTTAGAGATTGAACAAAAAAATCTGTCGCAAGCATCTTATTGGATGCTAAATGCATTAGAAGATGCACTTTCTACATACCTGTGATGTTTTAGGTGCATTGTGTAGATAGTAGAACTTCTCTTTCCGTCAGCGTATAGGATTTAGCTTTCGTTGAAATAAGTTCTAACTAGATCCACCGTCCCCAGCCAGAGAAATATTCATTTAAATCAATATGAGCTATTTTCTTTGAATTTTATTTAATAATCTTTGTATTTTTTGGCAGGTTTTGTATTATTTTATCTAAATCCATTTGAGAGTATTTATTGCCTGATAGATCAAGTATTTGAAGGTTTTTAAGATTTCCTAGTTCATTTGGTAAACCTGTTAATTCATTGTTAGATAAATCCAAAACTTGAAGATTTGAAAGTTGACCGATTTCTGCAGGAACTCCTGTCATTTTATTATTGCTTGCATCAAGTACCACTAACTTTTTTAAATTTCCAATCTGTGAAGGCAATGCGCCAGTAATATTATTATTCGAAATTATTCAACCTTTCTGTATTCGTTTCACTTAGAACACTTTCAGGTAACTTCTCTAGACCCTGATTGCTCAAATCAATACTGTTATTGTCATTTTTTGTAACTTCTTGTGGCTTTTGCCTCATCAACATACTAAAAAGTACAACTGAAATGACAAAAAAAACTAACAAAAGAATATTCTTAATCATAAATCTATACTACCATTGTTTCAAAATTACTTTTGTCTTGTACAATTAGTTTATTATGAAAAGTCTTGATTTACAGTCATTGATATCTTTAGCTCTTCAGGTTCTTTTTGGCTTATATATTGTCTATCTTGGAATTAAAACGATATCAGAAAATAGGCCGATGAAATTCCTTAATATCAAACCAAATAAGTTAGATTCTATAGCCGGCGGTTTGTTTTTTATTTCACTTGGAATTACATTACTTATTTTTCTAGCTCAAGCGTTTTTTCCTGAACTTTATACAATTCTAATGCTTTCCTTTCAATTATTCATTGTGCTTATGTACGTCAATATTGCACTTATTGCCTATTTGATCATTGTGAAAATAATTTCATACTTTAGAAAGCGGAATTAATTTTATTTCACTCCCCTTTTGGCAAGAATGTTATGTCCATGTAGTATTTTTTAGGGTCGCTTGGATCGATAAATACAGTTATTGTTTGGCCGGTCATGTAGTTTGTTGGATCAAACATTAATTCTGAGCTTTCAAAGAAGTAGGTTTGTCCATTTGCCAGGTTTACCCATTTGCTAACGATTTTCCATGGATTACGGCCATTAATAGTTACCTCCATAACCGGTCTTACTTCTACAAACGTAGAATCTATTCTTTGTCCATTTGCCTGCAACAATTTAGCTTCATCATTTTTCTTCTTTGCTTTTAATAGACCAAAACCTCCGATAGCGGAAAAAATTAAGCCGAATGCGCCAAAAATAATCGGCAGAAAATACTTATCCATAAATGAATCAATCATGATTTTCTTTGGCTCTTTTGGACTGTAATAAATTGCGACCGAATCGCCTATTTCATGACTCGGCGGATTGCTACTAATGCTAGTTTTTGTCTCAACCTTTTGGCCAGTACTTGTAGTAAAAGAAACAACTGGAGTATAAGTAGTACTTGTATCTCCATCACTATCTGTGTCTACATTTTTGATCAAATCAATTACGTTTCCGGAAGTCTTTGTCGCTGTCTGTAAAAATTGGAAATTGCTAATTGTAATAAAAATGGCGACAATGACAAAAACTGCGCCAATTGCGGAAAACAACAAACTTGCTTTTGTGAAAATAGACATAAACGGAGTGTAGCAAAGATTTTTTTAATTTACGAATTGGGAGGAAATACTCTGTAATGAGAATATTGTTGCATGGTAGAAGGCTTAATGAAACCAAGTCCAAATTGACCCTCGCGTTCTTGTTGCACACCATAAAAAACCGGTAATCCAAATGAATCAGCAACGGTTTGAACAATTGCTGTATGATACATTGATTCAAAAATATCATTGTCGCTAGTCATGCCGAAAGTGAATATTTCCTTACCTCCATAACGCCAATTTCTAGCCAGAATCGGCATAGCATAAAGCGTATTTGAACCAGAGTTATAAGTTGGCCAAGACTCTGGAGGAGTTATTTCAAACCTTACAAGATAAAGAGTTTCTTCAATTTTGGGATCCCTTGGGCTTTCAATTCCAATTCCTAAATTTAGGAAACCAAAATTCAAAGGGGATTTGGGATCAAGGCCTTTTGGTCTGTAATTCAAGTGATATGAAACGCCCCTGATATCGGAATCAAACCTCATAGGTTGAATAGGCCTAGTGTGTCTAAGCGCAGAACCGAAAAGATTTTCATACACATATTGATTCACTTCAAAAGTTTCAATAGGATTTTGTGGTGTCATATTTTATTGCAGAAATTATACAACAAGTATCCTATAATTTACGAATCAAAAAAACCATCTTCTGCAGCCAGAACCCTATTTTTTATAGTAAGATTCTGTATATGAAGTTGAGGAATTATTCTTTTTTGTCTATATATATTGTCTTGATGGCTATACCTTCAATAATATTGTTGTTTTTTACATATAGTCTGATTGATTTGCATTCTTTAGTTATTCTAATTTTAATTTCGTTAATAGTTGGCGGAGTTTTAGAAATAATATCGGTTAAGCAAGGCAAGAAAGATAAATTCTTTATTTGGGAATATAATTCGAAAACTACTTTAGACAAGAAATTCTTTGGTGTTGCGATTGAAGATATGATTTTATTCCTAGTTTTGACACCAATATTTTGCGTGACGGCTTGGGAAGCAATTAAAAAATATGTGATTATATATAATGAACCAATATGGATAACCTTACTCTTTGGATGTGCACTAATACTCTTTATTTACTACATTACATACAAAATAACAAAACCGAAACACAAATGAGGGAGGTTTTGCGAGAGATTCTAACAATGAAAACTTCACTTGTGGAGTTTTATACTTTTGGGTTTCTATCTTTTTAATAATTTATTTGATCTTCTTTTCTTTAGATTATCCTGTTTTGGGAATGACAATCGTTTTGATTATCATGACTGCAATTCTTGTACTAATAAAAAATAAAAAACGCTATAGGTTTACATGAATACAGCAATAATGTAAAATCATTCGCATGTCAAATGGCCAAAATCCCTTTCGCCTCAATGAATTAGCATTATCAGGAGATATCGAAGTACAATTTCCACAACCAAGTCGAGACATAAAATCATTAATTGCTGAAAAGTGCGGAGATGTAAGTGAAGGTGAACTAACCCAAATCACAGACCTGGACTATAAAGGACTTGATACATCGGACGGAACTACATTTTATCGGCTATATAACTTAGAAACTGAACGTGAAGACTTAAGATGCGCCCAAGATGTAGGAGAACGTATATTATCAAAATATGAACGAGAAAACGTCATTAAATCAGCATTTATTGAAACTCTTCGATTTATTTCAAAATATATTCCAATGGAAAGGATTTTGGCAACATGTCCAAATCTTGATCTGGAAAAAATTGACGAATATGACTTTAAAAAAGCACTACTTTATATATTTATTCTGTCAGATGAAGCATTTAATCTTATAAAAATTTCAGATGAAACACCACATTCGGATTTATTAAATAAAAGTGGATATCACATTGGTACTCACAAACCAGATAAAGAGCCAAAAGAAGGTCCACTTGGTCCAACAAAGTATATAAATACATCTGGAAAAAACTTAATTGTAATTAAAGAAAGAGGAACGGTAACAAATCAGTTGTCTACCAATTATGGAAGAAGCATGTGGCCCGAAGAATATAAAGCCCAAATTGTTGAGCAAGTACGATCAGTATTAATTCATGAACTATTACATGATCTACAGATAGGGATACAATTTAATGACGAGCTTGAAGAGGCGCTTGTTGAATTCACATCTATATTAATAAATCTACAATCAAGACCAGGGAAATCTTCTCAAACTGCATATTCTACTGGCGTTGCATTCATAGAGAAAATGCTGTTAATGGGTGAGTTTTCTCCTGATGAATTATTGAGAGTGTACGTTTCACTAAACGAAGAATCAAAGACAATCGGAAAAAGAATTGCACAAACCCTTGAACGAAAATACGGATTAGATGCGACAAAAAGAATACTTAATTTTACCTTTACAAATATGAACGATGCATTTGATTATATTTCAAGGTTAGAATCACAAGATCAAATTCCGCAAGAAGATTACTCAATATAAATATTGCTATAATTCTTCCATGGAACCTTTAGCTTCACGAATTCGTCCTCTTAATCTTTTAGATTATGTTGGCCAAAAGCATTTGGTTTCAGACGGCAAGCCGTTAAAGATTGCGATTGAGTCAAAGCATTTGTTTTCTTTTTTGCTGTGGGGGCCTCCGGGCGTTGGTAAAACAACTTTAGCTCGTATTTATTCAAATAATTTTGACGCAAATTATCACGAACTTTCGGCAGTTTCCGCAAAGAAAGAAGAAATCAGGGATATTTTAAAACTCCACGATAAATCAGATAAACCAACAATTTTACTTTTAGATGAAATTCACAGATTTAATAAAGCTCAACAAGATTTTTTGCTTCCTTATGTCGAAACTGGAAAATTAATATTAATTGGAGCAACAACAGAAAATCCTAGTTTTGAAGTTATTCCAGCACTTTTATCAAGATGTCGCGTTTTCATTTTAAACGAACTAACAGATGAAGAAATGTCTGAAATAATTGATAAAACAAAAGCTCCACTTGATGAAAAAGCAAAAGAGTGGCTTGTTCAGATGGCAAATGGAGATGCAAGACAAGCAATCACAATGATAGAAAACACTTTGAGCATATACAAAGAAATCACAGTTGAAACATTAAAAGAGGCTTTGCAAAATAAATATTTAAGATACGACAAAAAAGGTGAAGAACACTACAACACAATTAGTGCATATATAAAGAGTATGCGGGCAAGCGACGCTAACGCGGCCTTATACTATTTAGCCCGCATGATTGATTCTGGTGAAGATCCTAAGTTTATTGCAAGAAGAATGGTAATTTTCGCATCGGAAGATATTGGCGTTGCACAGCCTTCGGCACTTATTTATGCTAATGAGGTTTTTCGGGCAGTCGAAACAATAGGGCTTCCTGAATGCCAGATAAGCCTTGCTCACGGAACAGTTCTTTTGGCAAAAGCCCCGAAAAACCGGAGTGCGTGTGATGGTTTTTTTGAAGCTCTAAAAGATGTCAAAGCTCATGGAAATCTTCCAATTCCAATGAGTTTGCGAAATGCTCCAACTAAATTTATGAAAGAAATTGGTTACGGCAAAGGATACGAAAAATACACAAAAGATGATTTGCTTCCTGACAAATTAAAAGGGAAAATATACATATGAATCAAATAATTAAAAATATTGATGAGTATAAAAAAATATCTGAAAAACTTTTAGGAAATCGCGACGCTATTAAGGTTCCTCATGTTATAGCACTTGTCGGAGACTTGGGATCTGGAAAAACAACTTTTACAAAATCTATCGCAAAAGCAATTGGCGTAACTCAAGAAATTATTTCGCCTACATTTATAATCCATCGCGAATATTTGATTCCAAATTCAAAGTCATATTTGCATCACCTTGATTTGTATAGACTCGATCATGAATTTGAACTGGATGAAATCGGAATCAAAAATTTAATGAAAAACCAAAACGTTATTGTTATCGAATGGGCCGATAAATTTCGAAAATATGTTGATCTATTTACAAAAATTAATGATACAAAAATAACTTGGATAGAAATGGAATATATAGACGAAGGAACAAGGAGACTTATTATATGAAGATTCTAGCTATAGATACAAGTTGCGATGATACTTCAGTCGCGATATCTGAAAATTTAAACATCCACGCAAATGTTTCATGGTCAAAACTTAAGACTCACAATGATTTTGGAGGAGTTGTTCCATCAGAGGCAAAAAGACAGCATAAAGAATTTTTAGATCCAGTAATAGCAGAGGCGTTAAATGTCGCACATTTAGAAATCAATGACATTGATACCGTAGCAGTTACTTATGGCCCAGGTTTAGCAATTGCACTTGAAGCCGGCATAGATAAAGCAAAAGAAATCTGCAAAACACATAATAAAAAACTTATTGGAGTAAATCATATGATTGGACACATTTATTCGTCATTGGCAAGAGATGAAGAAGGAAAAGCATATTCTGGAATCGACGATTTTGAATTTCCGCTTTTAGCACTTACTATATCAGGTGGACACACAGACCTATATCTTATGTCAGGCCATATGCAATTTGAAAGGATTGGAGGAACACTTGATGACGCAGTCGGCGAAGCTTTTGATAAAGTTGGAAGAATGTTAGGACTTGGTTTTCCTGCTGGATATAAGCTTGAATCACTCGCAAAATCAGGCAATTCATCTACATATGATTTTCCAAGACCAATGCATAATACAAATGATTATAATTGGAGTTTTTCAGGTCTCAAGACAGCTGTTTTGTATCAAATTAAAAAGATACAAAATGAATATAAAGGAAATCCTATAAAAGATGACTTTAGGATGAAAGATGAATCAAATAATTTAGATGAAGAAACTATAAATAACTTGGCGGCTTCCTTTCAGGAAGCCGCCCTAGAATCCTTAATCATAAAACTCCGCAAAGCTATTTCACAATATAATCCTAAAATGCTAATAATCGGAGGCGGTGTAATCGCAAACCAAGCACTTCGTGAAAAACTTGTAGCACTTTGCGAAAATTCAAAAACTCCCCTATTCTATCCAGTCCCCAGGTGGCTTTGCACAGACAACGCATCAATGATTGCAGTTGCTGCAAACTTCTATGCAAAAAATAACATGTACATCAAAGATATCGATACGCTCGACAGAGTCCCAGGACTTGAAATCTCATAACCGATAGCAATCAACTCATCAATGACACTAAATAAAGCGATTTTACTCGTATCATCGCAAGTTCATAATCTGTTTAAAATTCGTTTAATCTTTCATTCTTGTTGAAATCTTTAGCTTGTAGTTTAATTTATTCACTATGATAAATTCAAAAATAAAAACTAAAAAACCTGATGACGATGAAATCGTAACAAAAGGTTTTTTTAGAAAAGAACTGAAAAGCGAGCTTGCACTTTATGCAACAAAAAATGACCTATACGACCTAGAAAGTAGAATTGATTTAAAGTTTGACAACCTTCGAAACGACATAATGCAATTCAAAGATGACATGGTTTCAATGTTTCTCGATCTCAAAACTGAAATAATCTCAATGAAAGCTTTATACGATAAACACGACGAAGAAATCAAAAACCTAACAATTAGGTAAAATTCCAGCAAATAAGTGCGTAAGCCTTAACTAGTTGATATAATATTCCCAGATATATTACGTGGTGGTCTTAGCTCAATTGGTTAGAGCGCCAACCTGTGGAGTTGGAGGTTATGGGTTCAATTCCCATAGACCACCCCAAGAAGAATCGTTAGCCAATGTTTCTTCAAATTTCCCTTTGTTTACAGGCAATCCGAGAGGTTCAGAGCTTTTCATAAGTCACCCTACTTGTGAAGCTCCCTCTGTAATCTTATCGAATTGTTTTATAAAGTTTTATTGAATATATTGAGATTACATAATCCTAAATGCCACAAGTAGCTCAAAGTTTACCCCTTAATAATTTTTCAATAATATATGGATTTTCTTTTATAAAAATTTGACTATTTATAGTCCAATGTCCTAATTGCAATGTGGTTAATCCCTCAAGAACTCCTGCTATTTTGTCTATCTGTATTGATACTTTTGTAATGGCGAAAGTTTGTTTTGGTTTTAATACTGTATTTCCATCTGAATTAGCAACTATTTCAACATCAAATAAAATTTCTACATTAGCGATTAGTCCAAAACATTTTTTGAACGCACTAAAAATTTGTTTCTCAGCAAATTTAAAATAATCTTGCAATGCAAATGGAACATTTCTTAGCTCCATTCCATCCGATCGCATTTGATTAAAACTGAGCCACTTTCCGGTATTTACCCTAAATTCATTCGTAGTTACCTTAAGTTCACCAGTAAAATTATTGCTAAATACTAACCCAGTACAGTAATGTGAATGCGACCTGATTATCTTCACTTTACTTAAATCGGCTATTTTAAGGCCGAATTCTTCATAACTTTCCACAGCAATGCCATATCTAGGATGATATGGCGTTGGATTAAAACCTCCAGCAGTCGCCAAACCATACGATCCTTCTGATTGATACCAAGTTTCGCCAACCGCAATATCTCCAAATTCATTGATATGTAGAATGCCGAAATTATGTATTTTACTTTTGTCTAGGTTTGAGATGAATCTACCTAATGTGATTTTCTTTAGAGATATCCCTGAAATTGCGCGGTTTAAACTTATTAAATCATTTTTAATTTTTACACGTTTAACGAATTTCCTGTAATTTGGAAGACACAGATTAGAACAATAATTCGGTCCTAAGTTTAAATTGTATTCCCGACCTATTTCTATCTTGTAAAATGGCGAGAGATTTTTTTGAACATGATCGTTCGCAAAAACATCCTTATAAATTTTTTCTAAATATGCAGATTTGCAAATTGAATATATTTCATACGCAAGCAAGTTGGCTAAAACATCGTTAAGATCAGAGTAGTTACGATGGTATCTACTAATCTTATGTTTATCATTTTCAACGATATTGATTTCATCTACTCCTAGTTGAGCTGCATATCTCTCTTCGTTTAATCTTAGTATAAATTCTGAACCTGCTAAATTTAAAACCATAGAGTCCCGCCCTTCTAGTTCAGTGAAACCTAAGAGATAAGGTATTAGAGGTTTTAATCCTCTGTGGACGAATTTAAGATTCCACTTAATTTCCGTGAAATTATATTTCACATCGACTGAATCACAGCGTGTTAGTAATTTACTAACGGCAATAAGATTTTCCACTTTGGAAATTGGATTAATCATAAATTGAGTAAAAATTTAATTTACCACCTATGATTTTAGATGATATCTGCGTATTCGGTTCTATCTTAATAATGTCAGAAATAATACGAACTCCATAATTTTCTTTATTTCTCGGATCAGAAATTTCTCCAATAAGTAAATTTGATTTAGTTGGAAATACATATTTGACTGGTATTTTGTTAATATAGTTAGTTATTTCAGCAATCATTTCATCTGACTTAGAAAGTAACAATTCTCCAAGAGTATGGCTTGGGACAACTATAACCCTTAACACACCATAATCATTATAAAACCTACATCTGCTATACACTTCGCGATTAAATTGATAAATACCTTCAATGATATTTTTGTGGATCAGGTGTGAAAAGATTGCCAAAGACTCCTCACCGAAAGCCTCTGAAATCCCGGACCAATTTACCCAACGGTATGAAACAAGATGTAAATTCTTAAACGAATCTTGCCCCGACAAAATGCTATATAATTCAAGATCTCTTGTATATTCAACGTTATTCTTCACAATCTCAAACGGAGATTCTTCTGAATTAAGAGTTTTATATATCATTAACATAGATTTTTGATCTGATATTTTATGTACATTTTGATCAAGAAATATACTTTTTCTTATCAAATCGGGATATAGATAATTCATTGAGCCGACGTCTTCAGATATACAATTATCTCGAATAATTCTAGAACCTTCATCTTTGTTAAATTTATCAAGAATTGCAAGATTTTTTAAATCAATTATATTCGGATCTATATTTTTACACGAAGTTTCAATCCAATATTTATCCCAATTGAATTCGATTTGGCGTGATTTGATACGGTCACATTGTTCTATTTGTACTTTTAAATAAACCCCGCCTTTTTTTTTGCTTTTACTATGCTTAAGGTGACTCAGATGTGTGTTAATCGCAAAATTATTAATGTTAAAGATTGAGACATCCAAACTTTTGACAATCCCATCAATGTCATTGGTTATAACAAAAAAACTAAATTCATCAATTCCATCACGAATTAAAAGCAATCCTTTATTTTCAACTCGTCCAAGTTTATTTTCAAGAATGTCTAATACATATCGAATATATTCTATAAGAAACTTATCTGTCTTGTCATACCTATGCATTGCTAAAGATAAATTGTACATATTCCCAAAATCGATCGAAATTTTATAAAAAACCTGATTGTTAGCTTCTGCAATAATATGAGATAAGTCTTCAAAAAATGCATAGTACTGTCCATCAATTGAATTTGATTGACGATCCACAAATACAAAACTCGAGATGAGTTGCTTTAATATTTGATAATCAGAAAGTGAGAAATTGTATTGCGATTGTATAGACTCCGCTAAAATCTCTTCGAAATCATTCAATAAAAAATTTTTAGTTAGCACTATGCTCTCTACCAATCTTGGATTTATCCTAAGTTTTCCTAATAAAGTATTTAAATTCACGTTTTCTTCAGATATGAAATTTAAGTAGAATCTATGATTTTCGCCGTGAGTATAGCATAATCATTAGCGCGACTAGCAGGAAATTCCTAACTTCATTTATCCTACCCACCCCCAGATTCACGTATAATACAGACATGAATCAAGACCTCATTCAAAAATTATCACTCGAGATTATTAACATGGCCAAAGAAGATCAATCAGCAAGAATTGGCAAGAATCTAGATTGGGCTAAAATCCAGTTGATTGATGATAAAAATAGACCAAGGATGAAGGAAATTATTGAAAAATATGGCTATATTTCTCCTTCAGTATATGGAAAGGATGCCGCAAAGAGTGCTTGGTTACTGATACAGCATTTTCCACCGACAGATTTTCAAACTATGGAATTGTACCTAAACTTCATCAAACAAAATCCCGAAGGATTTGATACAGAATCTCTTGCACTTTTCGAAGATAGAATAAATGTTTATAACAACAAGCCTCAAGTTTATGGCTCACAAGCCTACTGTCCTACAAATTCAAAAACTTGGTGCTTCCGAGAGATTGTTGACATAAAGAACGTTGATAAAAGAAGAAAACAAATCGGACTTGTGTCATTGAAAGAGTATGCAAAGGTCATGGAAAAATATTACCAATACAAACTCGAATTACCAAAAGGATATATAGAGCAATCGTAAAGATTTATCCTCCCATCAATTTTTGTTGATTTGACAATATTTTTTAAGGGTATACATTATACCTATAGTTTTATTTATTATCCTTTAATACATTATTGGATTGAAAGAAGTACATGGCAAGAAAAAATAACGACGTTTCAGAATTAAAGGCTAGACTTTCTGAAATTTTAACTGAAGTAGAAGAATTAGGTTCAGATGAAGTTAGTATTGTGCGTGATACACTCGATGAATATAGCAGAAAGCTTTCTGACAAAGCTAACGAGATAAAGGAAGACGTACAAGACAAAGCTATGGATATGAAAAAGCAAACAGATGAATATGTAGGCGAACATCCATGGCATCTTGCAGCATATTCAGTAGCTATAGGTATTTTAATGGGGCTACTTCTAACCAAGTCTACATCTAAAAAATAAATGAGAATTCCGAAAGCTATCTTAGCTTCTATATTAGGGATAGCACTAAATAAATACGTTCCACTTAAACAAATAGTTAAAAGGATTGGATTTGGGATTTTGTTTATTGCATTCTCTATCTTATCGATCTCTCTAACATTAGTTTTTGCTGCAATTACTTTTTTCTTTAGCCTTGCAAATCAAGCAATATATACAACCGCCGGTTTATGGACAACCGGCACTCTCGCAATAATTTCAATATTACTTTTTGCCAGTGGGATTAGATTTATTTCCACTCGTAAAAATGAAATTCACCAATAATTAACTTTGGCTCCCAGTCACTATCAGTTAAGGGCCCTCTATTTACTAAATAAAATTCCTGTTTATTCTCATCAAGATTAAAAAGATCGCTTTGTTTTATTATTCCCCAGTCACTCCAATCACCTTGCTGCAATTTAATATCATCTGAATAATATTTAGCATTAATAAAGTCCGTTGCACTTGTCATAACAATTGGTCTATTTGATTTGAAATTTCCAAGCTCCTTGTATCCAATATTAACCAGTTGTTGATTATAAATTGTAAATACTGACAATATCAAATAAATAAAAACAAG
The DNA here is from genome assembly GCA_943354835.1 of candidate division WWE3 bacterium. GTDB lineage: Bacteria > Patescibacteriota > WWE3 > 2-01-FULL-39-13 > 2-01-FULL-39-13. The sequence continues at coordinate 37,106 of CALRDH010000003.1, forward strand.
TAGATTCGCTTTTTTTGGCAATACAGAAATAAAATAAATAATTAATAATGCTGCATATCCAATTAAATATCTTTCAACATACAAGTTGAAGTTAAAGATTTTGCCGACTAAGGAAGTAAGAAAAACAGGAATCAATGCGAATGCCAATAATAAATAATGGTCAGTTGATTTTTTCGGCACTAATATTAAGCCTAATGCAATAATAAATGTAATTATTGCTGTAATAGTTGCGCTAAATGGAAATGGATTTATAGGCGGAGGTAATTGAGGATCATATGTATCAACACCAAAAATAAATGCCTGAAAACTCTGTGGCACCCGAGATAAAGAAAATTCAGGAATCCATGATAGACCACTACTGCGTGAATTATTAAGCATCATAGGTATCCAAATTGTGATTACTAAAATTACAGGCAACATCCACTTAAAAGCTCTTTTGTCATTGATTACTAAAACTATGACGAAGATACCGATTATGAATATAGTTATGTAATGAGTCAAAAATAGTATCGGTAAAAATATAGTAATAGCTATATATTTCTTGTCTTTATATGCTTTTATAAAAAGAAAAAATCCCAATACTATTAGAAATGCGAGCATTGAATTTGACCTTGCTTCTTTCGAATAAGTAACCAAAAACGGATTTACAGCTATAACGAGTGCAACTAAATTTGCTTTATTAATACTTTTGGAAATATATAAAACTAAATAGTATGCAAGTGGTATTAATCCGATGCCAAAAATAATAGATGGCAACCGTAACATCAACTCTGAATCTACATCATAAGTCCAAGCTTTTAATACAAAATAAAATAGCGGCGGATGCACATCTATTTTTGAAAGCTTAAAAACTTCGGAATACGAATTCCTAATAATATCGGCTGAAAAAGCTTCGTCGTACCACAATTCTTTTGCTGAAATATTATGAAGTCTTACAACAAGCCCTATTAAAATAATAAAAGCAAGAACACATAGCTCTAAATACTTGGGTCTAATCACTTGAAGCCATACATTGTTACTGAAGTATATATGGTTTTAGCTTATTGCGTCGCTTCAAATTCTTGTATTAATGGTATAAGCGATAAATAATTCTGATACATATCAACGTATTTATCATCATATATAAGATCTCTGTTTCCGTATCCGCCAGTTTCATCAATCTTATATTTCCCATTTTCATCGATTGGCTCAACTTGGTATTCATATGCCGGAGTTCCTAAAGATCCCATGCTTACCCATCTTTTTCTAATCCCTAAGATTGTGACTTCACTGTCGTTGTCTATTCCGCCAATCCAGGCTCTTTTCAAAGCATCGGTCAAAAACAGATATGAATATTTCCCATTCATTGATTTAAAAACTCTTGATGTAATTTTTCCATAAATATCAGATTCAGATTCCCAGGTTAAGACTAGATTATTAAAATCAGGTTTTTCATTTTGCTCTATATAAATAGTTTCAGGAGCTGTTTTAATTTTAGTTTTATCAGCTGTGTAAATATCTCCAGAAATTTTTAAAGGGTCCTCAATAATCAACTTAGAGTACATGGTATCAGTACCACTTTCCAAAGCTGTACCGTAAAATATTTGAATTCCTTCCATTTTATCAGCGATTTTAATTATGTCTTTATTTTGAGTAGAAATGAAGTACTGCAATTCAAATGGAAGCATTATGCTTTCTTCACTATAGCCTTTATCGTTCCAACTAGGTTGTTCATTACCTTCTTCATCAATCCTGTATTTATACGCTCTTAACAAACGATACAAACCCTGAGACTTACTCAAAAAGAAAGAGGAAACCAAATATTTTCCATCATCGCCTGCAATGTAAGCGATTAATCTTGGAACCTCATTACTTGCAATCTGAAATTTATCCGACAAATAAATGCTTCTACCTCCTATTGATATATGGTGTTTAGGAGAAAGCTTATATCTAACTAAATCATCAATGGTTAACACTTTTTTATTAAAAGGACGCGAAAGGAAATAGGAATTGCTTAAAATATAATCAAATATCATATTATATTTTTATAATTGAGATTAAACACATCAATAATCCGAAATTACAAGCTCATCCCCTGCTTTTACTTCTTCGTTTATGATTTTGTCGGCAATTAGGGTTTCAATTTTATCCTCGATTAATCGATTTAAAGGCCTTGCTCCCCATTCTCTTGAAAAACCTTCTTTGCTTAATTTTTCTATTAAATCTTGTCCATATATAATTTTGATTTTGTTCTTTTCCATCATTTTTTGACTTAGACCATTAAGTTTTATTTCTGTGATTTGCTTTACTTGATCCAAGGTCAATGGCGTAAATGGAACTAAAGCTGTGAATCTATTTAAAAATTCTGGTGCAAAGTAGTCTTTAAGACCTTCGATTGTAATTTTTGTGATCTCATCTGGTGATTTATTTTCATCAATTGTTTTTATAACATCCTTTGTTCCAGCGTTTGTCGTCATTATTATAAAAGTATTAGTAAAATCAACGACCTCTCCAGTTGCGTCGCTTAATCGTCCATCATCTAAAATTTGAAGGAAAATATTTAATACATCTTTATTAGCCTTTTCAACTTCGTCTAAAAATAGCAATGAATATGGGTGCATCTTCACTTTCGACGTCAAAATTCCAACATTGCCATTTGTGTCACCAATTAACCTGCTTAAACTTGAAGCGTCTTTAAATTCACTCATGTCGATTCGAGTAACAAGGTCTTCACGACCAAAATAATTTTTCGCCAAAGCCTTGGCCGTTTCGGTTTTACCAACTCCAGTTGGCCCAGAGAACAAGAAGCTTGCTATAGGTTTTTTATCATCTCTTACACCTGTTCTTGACCTTTTTAGAGCATTTACAATTAAAGTGATGGCCATATCCTGACCAATTACACTTTTGTGCAAAATTTCACCAAGAGTTTTTAAGATTTGTTTTTCATCTATATTTAAGGCAGAAACTGGAATATCAGCAGTTTGAGAAAAAACCTTTTTTAAAGTCGCTCGGTCTAGAATATTGCTTGAATTACCTTTTGAATTTGACACAGCTTCTATAAAAAGCTCAACAGCCTTGTCTGGCATTACACTTCTATGCAGATATTTTTTAGAAAGTGCTACAGATGTAAGAATTGCTGGAAAAGTCACAATCGGATAACCTTTAGTTCCACGACTTTTTTTGATTAATTGTTGGATTATTTCTATTGTTTCTGAATCTGTGGCTTCAGGCATATTTATATTATCAAAATCACGAGCAAACGAAGCTACTCCCGCAATATATTTTTCATAATCTTTCGCCGTTGTAGCACCAACAAATTGAAATTCGGCAGATGATAAATGAGGCTCAAATGCATTAAATAGGTTTGTTTCTTTCGACTGGGCAAGTGTATGGATTTCATCTACGAATAAGATTATATTTCCAGCACCTAAGACCTCTTTTATTATATTTGTGATTCTTGCATTAACTTCTCCAGGTGTTCCAGACTGAAGGGCCGTTGTATCAAGTTGAATTATTCTTTTGAATCTTAATGCCTGAATCTTAGTGCCTACAGCAATTTCACGAGCCATAGCGTGTACAAATGTCGTTTTTCCACAACCAGGTTGACCAACAAGCATTATATTGTTTCTCGAAGATTTACTTAATATATTGATAAATTCTTCTTTAACGATTTCTCTACCGACAAGTTTTGGCATTAAACCTTTTAGAGCAAGTTTAGTTAAATCTGTTCCGTATTTATTTAAATTGCTTGTATATCCAACGGCCCAAGATTTATCGATTCCACCTGCTGGTGGCAAGTTATATTCATCGCTCCAAATTGTTACTGGTTTTAATTTAAGGAAATTAGCAAAGTCTAATGAACCAATTATGTCTTGGCTGTTAATTTCAAATTTGTTTAAGAATTCATCGGAATCGACAAAATGTAGTAAATAACTCACAAATAATAATTCGTATGTTAAATATGAGTGATTTTTGATTTGCGAATTTACTAAAAGGACTTTTTCGATAAAAAGTTTTGGATTTGCAGAGTTTTTATTTGCATCTAGATACTGAAAAACTGTTTCTGGTACAAGTTCTGCTATTTTTACAAACGTGATTATGCTTGCGTTCTTTTTGAAGGAATCAACAATGCTTTCGAACTTTCCTTTACTTAAATTTTTAAATAGCAGTCGTAATGTGTGATCGCCAGCGCCTCCATATTCCTGAATTGATGCAGTATTTTTAATTTTGGAAATTGGAAAAAACAGAAAAAAGCAGATTCTATATGTGATTAAGAAAAGTACGAAACTTATACCAATCCAAAAATAATTGATCAAAAGATAAGGAATGCCTGCCAGAAGTCCTGCGTATACGACAAGTCCGATGATAACACCACCTATCACAATTATTGTTGAAAGAACAATTGAAATTGTTCGAATAACAAAACCGTTAATTCTTGAGAAAATACCTGGAAGACCAAACAAAGGCTTAAACAAACTTTTAATCATAGCCACCAAACCAAACTGATGGCTTAAAATAGCGGAAAGCCTATACAAAGAGCGGAAATACTTGCGATGAAAATCGTATAAATAAAATCTAACGAGATATAAAAATAAATTAGAAATCACACAAATATAGTAGCAAAATACTGTGTCAAATGCATTTAAATAATTCCAAATTCTAAAAGAGCCCTTTGAGCAATTTCAAATTGATTTGGGAAGATTAAATAATCTTTTAAATCTGAAGGATTGATCCAATTATGGTCCTTGATTTCACTTGCTTGAAATACCAAGTCTTCTTTATTACCTAAAAACTTAACTAAAAATTGTACCTTCTCTTGTCCCCTATACCACTTATTTCGTTTTGCAAATCCGCTTATAATATTGTCTTCTGACCACTCATACCTATTAATATATTGGCTTTGAGAAATAATTTCGAAATTAATATCGCCAAGTTCTTCTTTTAGCTCCCTAGTAATTCCCTCTGTTGGAGATTCATCATTTTCGAAACCTCCTCCGGGCAGATCCCATTCATTATCTTTATAAGAACACTTTTGAACAATCAAGATTTCATTTGAAGAATTAATCAAAAAAGCATTTGCGCCCATTCGATAAGGCATTTCGGAAATTGAAGGCATAGACATAATAGTAAATATAGCATTAAAGATGTTAAAATCCATTCAAAAGATGCTTTTTATTATTTTATCTAACCAACAGTTTGATTCGACTTTTAAGACTAATAAGTGGCATGTTGCAAATCAGCTTGTTGCGAAGGGCCATAAGGTTATTTTTGTAGATCCACCGTTACGTTTTAAGGCGATAAAGAATTTTTCAAGGGTTATTGACCAAAAGTCAGAGAATTTGATTGTTTATAAGCCAATTAATTTGTTGAATTTCAAGCCAGTTTCTAAGTTAAATACAATCTCACAGGTTAATATTATTGAAAGCGCAATTAAAATTTTAAAAGCAGAGAATGAAAAAAGAATTTTGTATATTTATCACTTTGATTTTCCTGATTTAAGAGATTTTATAAAAGATTTTAAACACGACGTTAAAGTCTATGATTGCGTTGATATTTATTCAGAATTCCCGGAATATGCAACGGGGGCAAAGGTAAATCCTTCGATTATTTCTTTGATTCAACATTTAGATGATGCGTTGAAAATCAAATTCAATCAAAACGGCTTAAGTCTAAAAGCATGGGTTGATAATCAAGAAGAATGGCTATGCCAGACTTGCGATTTAGTTTTTGCAAGCGCTCCAGGAATCGTTAAACACTTAAATAAATGGAGAAAAGACGTTGAATATCTTCCAAATGCTGTGATATTTGAAAAATATGATCACAAAGGCAAACTGACAGAACCAAACGACATAAGGAGTCTTACTCACCCAAGAATTGGATTTATAGGAGCAATTGATAGCTACAAAAACAACATTAAACTAATCGAGGAATCTGCAAAAACATATCCAAACTATCAATTTGTAATGATTGGACCAGAAAAGGTTTCGGATCCAGACTTGGACCTATCTGTACTCAAAAGTTTAGAGAACGTGCATTTCCTAGGCGAAAAGCCATGGGATGAAACACCTGCATACTTTGACCATTTTGATGCACACTTCATTCCATACAATATAAATGACTATACAATCGGCTGCCATCCAATTAAATATTTTGAAGGAATGGCAGCCGGACTTCCTACAATAACAACACTTTCGTCAATCAAAGAATTTGATATCGACGGATACTCTACTGAAAATTCAAAACAATTCATAAAAAACATAAAAATCGCAATAGAAGAAGACAACGCTGAAAAAAGAAAAGCACGAAAAGAATTAGCAAAAAAACACAGCTGGAGTAGTAAAGTGGATAAGCAGGTAGAATTGATTAACAGTAAATTATAGTCTCCGCGCAACAACCCAAATAGTATCGAAGATGTTTATTCCAAGGATTTTGTTTACGAGGTTGCATATAAAGTAGTAAATCTGAAGGCGCATTAGTTTTAATCCTTCGTTTGCGTAGTATGGATCTGGACCAAGCTCAATGATTTCAAAGTCTTTTGATTCCAAGAAAGCTCCAAGAACTTGAGGTGTGAAGTGCGAAAGATGAATTTCATCAATACTTCCGTCTAGTTTGATTTTTTTTAAGTAAGGCTTCCCTATTATTTTTTTGACTATCGTCTTTAAACTATAAATATCGTTTGGAACTGCGATTGTTAGAATTCCGCCTGGATTCAGGAGTTCATAGACGTTTGCAATTGTGCCATTTACGTCATTAACATGCTCCAAAAGATGAAACATTGAGATATTGTCGAATTTCTTGTTTTTGAAATCTATATCGTCTAAAGTGCCGTGAAATATATCTATATTGTATTTTTCCTTCGCAATTTTTACAGCGGAATCAGATACTTCAGTTCCAAAAACTTCTGTATAGAAGGGTTTTGCAATATCAAGGAATTGTGCAATTCCGCACCCAACGTCAAGAAGAGTTCCTTTTTTTATGTTTTTTCGCATCTTTTTAACGCGTCTTTGCCATAAAACTTTACGTGGAGCCAAATTTGAAAGCCAACCATCGTACTTTGAACCTTTTGAATAATAATTGATAATTTCCTTTAAAGTTGGGCGCGGATTGTCGAATATATATCGACAATCCGCGCATCTATACAGCCCAACTCTATCATCAAACATTTCAATATTTTTGCTTTTACAAAGGTTGCACTCATTAATAAATTCCGTTTCCATTGAAGAATAATACCAAATAATTCATGTGTTAGAATTTCAGCATGCGAATAGGCATAAATGGCCAAGTATTGTTTATAGATGAAATCGAAAAAACAGGCCCCGTAACATATCTTAAAAATCTTTTAATAGGAATTTCAAAAATTGATAATAAAAGTTCATATTCAGTTTATTTATCAAGCAAAATAAACAAGGATTCCTTTGAGGAATTTAAATCACAATTTCCTGACAATTTTAATTTCAAAGTTCTTGAAGTTAAGCCTTCCTGGATGCAAGTTTCACTGGCAAAAGAGCTTTTTCAAAACCCAGTTGATATTTTTTTCACTTCAACACATTCAATTCCTTTTCTTTTAAATCCAAAGGTAAAAGTTGTCTCAATGATTCATGGACTAGAATACAAAACAAACAAACAGTATATAAATTCGCCGATTATGGCTTTAATTCACCCATTAATAATTTCGTGGGTTCTAAAATTTTCAAAAAAAATCATAACACCATCAAATGCTACCAAAGATGCAATTTTGAAATCATTCAACATCCAAGAAGAAAAAATAAATGTTATTCACGAAGGCGTAAGTAGCGATTTTTATAAAAGGACAATAAGCGAAATCACAGCAGTTAGGAAAAAATATAAACTCGAAGATTTTAAATATTTGCTATTTGTGTCAACAATTCAGCCAAGAAAGAATATTCCAAAAATGATTGAAGCATTTGCAAAAGCTTTAAAGGAAAATCCAAAACTTAAAAATATTAAACTCGTTATTGCTGGAAAAAACGGCTGGATGTACGAAGAATCATTAAATTCACCAAGCAAATTCGGTGTTTCTGAAAACGTTATATTTACAGGACCAATCTCAAGCGAAGATCTCCCCGTATTGTTTTCTGGAGCAATTGCATTTGTGTCTTGTTCACTAGAAGAAGGCTTTGGTTTACCACTTTTGGAAAGCTTGGCGTGCGAAACTCCTGCAATGGTTTCAGATATACCATCATTTCGCGAAATAGGAGAAGATAAAGTAATATACATCGATCCAAATAACACAGAAAGCATAAAAAACGGGTTTTTAGAAATCGTTTCAAACCCATTAACAAAAAATTTAGAGGGCCTGGCCCGAAAATATACGTGGGAAAAAACGGCTAAGGAAACGCTTCAGATAATGAAAGATCTTTGATTCAGTAATTCCAGCAACACTAACCATAACAATGCCAAATAAACTTGGCAAAATATATCTTAAATATCTTTTATCCGAAACATTAACAAATAACATATACGTAATGAAAATAATAAATATTGATAATAAATATTTTTTCTTTTCTTTACTTTTTATATAAAAAGCTAGCAATCCTCCAAACACAAAAACCGTCCAGAATATTAAAGTAAAATTTCCTCCTGCTAATTCGAAATAATATAAAACTCCGTTGTAATACCTTATGTGAAACGGAACTAGACCGACAAGGTCATCAGTGATCCCACGCGAGGAAATTAATATATATTTAATTGTCTGTATTGGTGCAACCCACATAGGTGGATAAACGGCTATAAAGGTTAAAATCGAGATTAATAAAAATTTAAAGAAATTTAAGAATCCGTTTAGAAATCCTTTATACATAATAAATACAAATAAAATTGCGGGTAAAAATAAAACTCCCATAAATCTTGTCAAAAGCGCAAACCCGAAAAAAACAGCTGGCAGAACAAAAAAACGTCGTTTAGATCTTAAATAATCCAAAAGTCCGACTACTGCAGAAATCGTAAACATAAAAAATATAAAATCTAGGTGTAAATCCTTTGATAAATCAACGGATATTGGTTCAAATAATATTAAAAGCGACCATATAACAGAAGGAATAATTCCAAAAACACCGGCAAATAAAAAAACAGTATATCCAAAAAGTAATCCAGAGACTAAAACAAGCGGAAATTTTGCCCAATAAAGTTCATAATTCAAATATGGACATTGATAATCCATATAGGCACATTCTTCATAATTTTTATCAGTCATAAATTTAATTTTTTTTGCAATTTTGTTAGAAAAGCCAGAAAAAGTCATTATGGTAACACCTGGATGATATGAAATATAGCCTGCATACCCTAAATCTTTACCTTCAATGTATCCACCTTTTAAATTTGTACTTACTATCCAAGGATAATAATTAATTCGATATAACCAACTAAAATTGTCTTCAAATGGAGGATTCGAGTTAAGACTTGTTAATCTAGTTATAAAAAATATAGCAACTACAACAATTGCTAAGACTAACCTATAATTTTTCATTCTTTATTAGAACTATTTTCGACTTTGTTAAAAATTTACCGCTTTGAAATGGTCCCATTATTGGATTTTTGCATGAAGCACAATTCTCATCGTCAAATCTAATTTCATACCTATAGTCGCTTAAGTTGACGTTATATAAGCTATTCCATGCGTGATCTGCTCGGATTAATTTCTTTTCTATTCCAAAACTTTCGGAAGTCGTATTTCCCAACTCCCATATTATATTTTGTCTCGAAATAAATTCCGATGAAAAATCTAAAGAAATAAACCCCTCAAGGACGATGAATATTATTAAAATTTTGGAATTTATTTTGTAATCTGAAAGCTTCAATAACAAAAACATTGCAATTGGTATCAAGATTAAAATATACCTATCAAAAACAAAAGGATTAACAATTATTAAAAAAATACCAAATAATAATGAATAAAATTCAAACGAAATAGTAAAATTTTTAATTGACTTTAAATTCATATTTAAAAAAGCAAATATCACCATTATAAAAAGCGAAAAAGAAGATATTAAATTAAAAATCGATGAATAGTTATATCCAGTCGGAGCTCCAGTAAGTCCCTGATAAAAAAATCCCATCGAAGTAAATACGTTTGGATAGTAAGGAAATATTTTCCATGGAAAATTTGTATTGATAAATAACAAATATAAGGCATAACTAACAAGTAAAGTTGCTACTAAAACTAAAACATTTTTTAACTTATATAGCGTTGCCGTGAGTGTAATTGGCAATAAAAATATTGATATATATATTAAACTCGCGAATATATTTGAATAGACATGTTTTATGCTATTTAGATTTTCAAATTTTATGCTTTTTTGACCAGTCATCTCTGATGTCATTGGAAATATAAAAAAGTAGAATGCTAAAACCATTATCAAAATCAAAAGGTTAATCATCGCAGGCCTATACTTTTTAGAAACTACTTGAGCTATAACAACACCTACTGGTATTACTATTGCAGACTGTTTTGCGAGAAATCCTAATATCCAAGAAACACTAAGCTTAATATTTGAGCTCTTATTTGCAAAATATATAGACATTAAAATAAAAAACAAAAGATAGATTTCAGTCATAAAGCCCCAAACTGAATATATAAAGATAGGGTTCAAAAATATTAGTAATCCAAGCAACGCACTATTTATTTTAGTTTGTTTGTAAAATTTATACGAAATTAAGGTCGTGACATAGAAACACGAGACCGCGACAAACAATGTCACCACAGGCAACAAGTTCAATGGAAATACAGATGCGAATATCATACCCAAAACACCTTGTGTATAAAAAGTCGTCGCTGTAACAGAAAGTAGCTCAAAATTGCCAGTCAAAAACCTTGCAACACTAACATATCTATTCCAATCATCATTTTGCATGAATCTAATTGATATCGAAACAGGAAGAATCAATATAAAAAGAGCTAAAGCTACAAAGCCAATTTTAGAATACGATAAAAAGCGCATATATTAATAAAAAGATACCAGATAATATTGGAGATATTTCGGCAAGTTTTTCAAACCTCCCATACGTTTTGTTTTTTAATTTTGAAATAATAAAAACAGTAAGTGCCAAAGCTGAAAATATTCCAAGTCCAAAAAACAAAATAACAGGAACCAAGTTCCACATTTTACCTGTCGATACAACCAGCATAAATATGGACCATCCGAATAAACAAGGAGCAATTCCTGTAATAAAACCTAAGAATAGTTGTTCTTTAAAGCTAATATTTGTATCAAGTTCGTGTGTGTGAGTGTGTTCACCATGTTCATGATCATGATGTTTGTGTTTCAAATTATGTCTGAAATCCAATAAATTTTTAATCAATATATAGACGGCAGTAATTAAAAGTACGTACCCAGCATATGTCCCAAGTTGTGTAAATTTCGAATAAAATTGGAAAAAGTTGTTTGCAACTGCAAATATAATTCCCATTATAATTATGTCTCCAATGTGTGTCGCCGTAAAAACTGCCGCGTATGCTAGGCCTCTTTTTAAGCTCATTTTTTTATGAAGCATTGCTGAAGCTAATATTGCCTTGCTATGACCAGCTTCGAGTGTATGTAAGGCTCCTAATGCAAAAACTAAGATCACCATAACCAAAAGGGATTCATTTTTAATTTGGTCGGATTTCAAAAATACAACATCACCAAGTTTAGATAAAAAACTTGTCTTTTTAATCTCCTGCGTTTGTTGATTTGCCGTTGCTCCAGGATTTTTATTGTCTGTAATCGAAAAACTGTATTCTGTTTTGTTTTTATTTAATTCGGTTTCAAATAGTGTTTCATCACCTTTTGAAACGTCCATAAAATTAATTCCAGCATCGAAATCATCAACAAAAAGTGTGTTTATTAATTTAACATTATCTATTTGATCTTCGCATTTATGGGTCATAACCGTGCGTGTTCCTAATGAAAGTGAAATCTGCTCTTCAGTAACTGGGGATTCGTCGACAATTTTCTTGCATTCTTTTTCATTGTTATAAATTGTTAAATGATTTTTAACATAATCGTTATAAACATTTTGATATTTGAGAAGTTCTTGTATATCTTGAGCCTTTGTCCCATCAAATTTTTCAACCAAAAGCGCGGATTGAAACCAATTTATGTACGTGTAAGATTTAATGACGTCATCATTTAAGCGAGCACCGTCAACCTCATCAAAAATATATAGATAAGAATCAGTATTATCAGGAGGATCAGCATACGAAACCCCACGAAATAAAAATGAAAAAATAAATAGGAAAATAAAAAAAACTGGGATGGATTTCACTTGAATATTATACCGTACAAAAATTCTGATAAACAGAATTGATTAATCTACAAAAACAACCTAAAATCACGATTAGATGGAAAAAACAAAAGTCAAAGATTTTCTAAAAGTGCTGAAATGGGTGATTGTCCTTTATTTTCAAAATCTCTCCGTTTAGAACGGGATTTTTAATAATTGCGAAAATAATCGATGCTGTTGGCGGATTAGCCTGGGCATTTATATTCGGTAAATTGATAGACCAAATTGGCAAACAAATGACATCACAAAATCCGTCAATTGAAAGTCTATATCCATTTTTAGGTTACATATTTATCTACTACTTGTTTTTTGAAGGTGTGTTTTCTGAATTATATTGGTACTGTCGAAGATCATTGCGATATATAAGCAAATCAAAAATAGAAATTATATTTTATACAAAATTAAATGAGCTAGGTATTCAAACGCTCGAAGAACCAGAAATGCAAAACAGAATAAAAAGAGCAGATGAATGGTTGGGTGATTCGTTGTACGTTCTTGATTCAATCGTAGACACAATTTCAAATATTTTTCTAACAATATCAACAGCTTTTATATTATATAAATATATTCCAACGATGATACCTATATTGGCAATATATTCAGTAATAAGATTTCTTCCAAACAGATACTTTTCAAAACAAGATTTTAAATGGCGAGTTGATAATACAGAAAAATCGAGGGTAATCGGAAGTCTTATTAGGATCTTGCGAAACACAAACGAACTCCTTGAAATTAAAATAAATAATTCATATAAATTTCTAGATTCAAAAGTAAAACTATTTTATGAATGGTACAACAATGGATTTATTAAGATTGTAAGAAACACTCATTTAGCAAGTTTTGGCCTTGGGCTTGGACAAAATGTATTTGGGATCGTCGGATATTTTATAATCATTAAAAAGACAATTATTAGTCATCTATCAGTTGGAGATATGCTTTTTCAATTTAGGGCACTAGATAATTTTACTAACGCACTATCGTCTGTTCTTGAAAACATAACAGGACTCTACGACGTCGCGATTAAAATGGTTGATGTTGTGTACGTTTTTGAGGCAAAACCTTTAAATATGGAAGGCAAGAAAAAGCTTCCAAAATCTACAAAACCTCCAGAGATTGAATTTCAAAATGTAACATTTAGGTATCCAAATTCCACAATTAATGTATTTGAAAATTTAAATTTAAAATTTGTCTCCGGTGAAAATGCAGCACTTGTTGGACATAACGGAGCTGGCAAAACAACTATCGTAAAACTTTTGGCAAGAATTTATCAAGTCACAAGTGGAAAAATTTTAATAAACGGCATCGACATAAATGAACTGGATATTGAAGATTGGTACAAACAAGTCGGAATTTTATTTCAAGAATATGCATTTTATCCAAGTCTTACAGCTCGTGAAAATATAATAATGGGAAATCCTACAAGCAAATTTTCAGAAAGTGATGTAATTAAAGCTTCTGTAAATGCTGAAGCCCACGAATTTATTACTGAATATAAGTATGGCTACAACCAAATAATGAGCGAGCAATTCGAAGGTGGCACAAGACCAAGCACTGGTCAAAAACAAAAAATCGCGATTGCAAGATTCTTCTTTAGAAATCCATCCCTAGCAATTTTTGACGAGCCAACATCCGCAATCGACGCCGTTTCCGAATATCGAATCTTCAACAAGATTTATACATTCTTTAAAAAGAAAACAGTGCTTATAATCTCACACCGATTCTCAACAGTAAGAAATGCGGACAGAATATTCGTAATAAATAAAGGCAAACTAATCGAAGAAGGATCACACAAAGAGCTAATGAGAAAAAATGGTTACTATGCAAAAGCTTTTAATCTTCAAGCCGAAGGTTATAAGGAAAACTGATCCAGTTTGACCAAAGAATTATTCTTTGCATCAACAAGAACAGAAATTGCATCAATTCTATATGCCATATCCAAAAACCCCCTTCCTTCGTGGGTTAGAAAGTAGTTTATTGTTCTTTTCAGGGATTTTATTTTGTACGGAGTTATTGCGTCGAGTGGATCTCCGTAATTGTTGTTTGTTCGCGTTTTCACTTCAACAAAAACTATTTCATTTTTGTCTAGTGCAATTATATCGATTTCACCCCAACGAGGCATCGAATAATTCCTGTATAAAATTTTATATGATTTGGAAATTAAAAAGTTGGTTGCAAAAGATTCACCCAAAACGCCAACATCACGCACGTTTTTCTTTTACTTTCATAGCAAGTTTACCAATACGATCTCTCATATAGTAAAGTTTTGCTCTTCTAACGCTACCAGGAGTTTTTACAACTACAGATTCAATATTTGGTGAAAATTCTGGGAAAATTCTTTCAAGACCAAGTCCACCGTTTGCGATTCTTCTTACTGTAAAAGTTTTTGATAAACCAGTACCCTTTTTAGCTATAACTAAACCTTCAAATGGCTGTATACGAGATTTCTCTCCTTCTTTAATTTTGTAGTTTACAACAACCTTATCGCCTACATTGAAAGTTTTTGGTTTGTCTTGATTTTCCATAACGTCCGCAATTTTAACTTATTTAGTACTTCCTAGCAAGACGTCTGATTTAGAAGATCCGTCTACTGTCACAAAAAAGCCAGAATCATCATAATCAACAACTATCTTGCTACCTTTTTTAGCAATATCATCAATAATTGCTTCTGAAATCTTATTTTCTACACTTTTTTGAATCAGACGCTTTAATGGCCTTGCTCCCATATCCAAACTATAACCATCTTTCACCAAAGAATCTTTAGCCTTTTTTGTAACTGAAACCTCAATATCACTTTCTGAAAGCAATTTAGCGACAGAATTTATCTCAATATCAACAATTTCTTTAACTTCAGACTCGCTTAACGGCTTGAATATAATAATATCGTCAATACGATTCAAAAATTCAGGTTTAAACCTATTTTTTAGAGAATCTTGCAGACTATGCTTTATTCTTTTGTAAGCATCCTCAACTTTATCGTCACTTTCAACATTCATGCTTAATTCTGAAAAACCAATCTTTGCGTGGTTTAAAAATTCAGAACCAACATTTGAAGTCAAAATAATTATTGTATTTTTGAAATCTACAAGACGACCATGCCCGTCTGTAAGCCTGCCATCATCCATAATTTGCAAAAGTGAATTGAAAATATCTGGATGCGCTTTTTCTACTTCATCAAATAAAATAACGCTAAAAGGTTTTCGTCTAACCTTTTCTGTTAATTGACCGCCTTCATCGTATCCGACATAACCAGGAGGCGATCCAATAAGTCTTGCAACATTATGTCTTTCGTTATATTCACTCATATCAACACGAATAAGATAATCTTCAGATCCATATAAAACTGTTGCTAAAGCCTTTGCCATTTGCGTTTTACCAACCCCAGTTGGGCCTAAAAACATAAAAACACCAATTGGTCTATTAAGTGGCTTAACACCAGCTCTTGCTCTTCTTATCGACTGTGAAACTATCTCTACGGCCTCTTTTTGACCAACAACCATTTTCCCCATTTCGGATTCAAGATTTTTGAGCTTCTTTTTTTCATCTAGCGATAATTCACTAAGAGGAATTCCGGTTGCAGTAGAAACTACAGCTGCAACATGTTCAACTTTCAAAATTGGGACATTTTCAAGCTTAGTTTGGACCCATAAAGCTGTAAGTTCGTTTTTGACTTGGCTTAATAATGTAATTTTATCCTCGATCACTTGTCTTTTAACATCGTCTATTTCTTTTCTTGATTGATCTTCTAAACTTTCAATCTGCGTTAAAACTTCCCTTAAATTTTCAGGCTCTTTTAACGAAAGTTGAAGTCTTAAACCTGCGCCTGCTTCATCTATTAGATCAATTGCTTTATCAGGTTGAAATCTATCTGAAACATATCTTGAAGAAAGCTTTACAGCTGCCTCTAAAGCTTCATCGCTGATTATTATCTTATGATGTTCCTCATATCTTTTTCTTAAACCCTCAAGGATTTTAAATGTGTGTTCAGGTGAAGGTTCTTCTACCAAGATTTGTTGAAACCTTCTTTCTAAGGCTGCGTCTTTTTCTATAATTCTATATTCCTTTAGCGTTGTTGCACCAATCAATTGCAGTTCACCACGTGCCAAATAGGGCTTTAAAATATTAGATGCATCCATTGAACCTTGTGCACTTCCAGCACCGACCAATGAATGAACCTCATCTATAAATAAAATTACCTGACCTTTTGTTTTTATAACTTCTTCAATAACTTCTTTTAACCTTTTTTCAAAAGATCCACGGTGAACAGTTCCTGCAAGCATTGCTGCTAAATCAAGTGCTACTAAGCGCTTTTTTCGCAAAGGCTCTGGAACCATATTTTGAACTAACTTTTGAGCAAGGCCTTCTACAATTGCTGTTTTTCCAACACCAGGCTCACCAATTAAAACTGGATTATTCTTTTTACGTCTTGATAAGATATGAATAACACGATCAATTTCTGCTTCACGTCCAATAACAGGATCAAGATTTCCTTCTCTTGCATATTCTGTTAAATCTTTGCTGAATTGATTTAATGATTCTGTACCTTCTGATTCTTTTTGAAGCTCCGAAAAACACTGATCACACAATGGCATATAGACAAGTCGCCCATTAATATTCATTGCTGTTTGTTGTTTTGCTTCCCTCTTTCTACAGTTGGAACACACGACCATAATTTTACCTTTCCCCAAAATATTATCACTCAAAGGCGATCATTGCCAGAATCAATTTACCCCCAATTTATACTAACTACAAGAGGCATTTTTGAAACCATATCCAAAAGAATTTCCTTCTTAACGTTCTTTTTCATTTTAAATTTTCTTATCTTCCCACCACTTGGAATATTTAATACTACTTCTATATTTCCCGGATTTTCAAAAAGCAAATCTCGAAGCTGCTCAAGATCGCTTGAAGTCGCGTGCTCAATAATTTCTAATGTTGCGACTTCTGTTTTTGACATTTTTGGCATTTCAAATTCCGAAACATCAGTATTTTCTGAATCATCTGCAATAACCCTAACCATATTAACTATTAATGTCATTTCTCCATTTCGCATATTACATTTTCCACGAACCAAAGCAACATCGCCTGCTTTTATAATATCTTTGTATTTTATATAATCCCTTGGAAACAAAACCGCCTCAATTGTTTTGTAAGTGTCTTCAAGTGTCAAAAACGCCATTGCGTCACCACTTTTAGTCGATATCTTTTTGATACTTGAGATTAAACATCCTACAGCAACGTCTTGAGCATCCTTTAGATCGACTTTACCAAGAACGGAAATATTCAATTTCGCAAGCTTTGAAGCAATATTTTGCATAGGATGAGAAGTAAAATAGATTCCGAGCAAATCTTTTTCCCAACTTAAACGATCAGAAAGTTTAGCTTTTGGAACATCAGGCAATATAGTTGCTTTTACAATTTTTACAGCACCATCTGAACCTCCAAACATACCAAGCTGACCTGCTTTGTTTTTTTGAATTTCTTTTGAGCTTGAGGATAAAATTCCAGGGTACGCAGAAAGCATTGAAGCAATATCGCCAAAAGAATCCATTGCTCCTACTTTAATTAGTGACTCAAGCGTCCTTGAGTTTGCGGTTGAAACTCGCATGCAAACTTCATCTAGGCTTTTAAATTCACCGTTTTCGTTGCGTTCTTTAATAATTTCAGAAACAACGTTGGCCCCAACATTTTTAATTCCATCAAGTCCATACCTAATTCCAGAATCACCTTCTGGAACAAATTCAGCATGACTTTTATTAATATCAGGAGGCAAAATCGCAAGTCCGATGTGTTTTGCTTCTTCTAAAGCCACAATAAGTTTATCTGGATGGCTCATGTCGGCTGTTAATCTTGCACACATAAATTCAACAGGAAAATGTGCTTTCAAATAGGCAGTCCAATAACCAATAACTCCATATGCCGCAGAGTGGGCTTTATTAAATCCATAGTTTGCAAATTCGACCATATACTCAAAAAGCTTCTTTCCAATTTCTTCTGTGTAACCATTTTTTATACAACCATCAACGAATGTTTTTTCTTGTGCATTCATTATTGCCATGACTTTTTTACCCATAGCTCTTCGCAAAATATCGGCTTGACCCATTGAATAGCCTGCAATATCCACTGCAATTCTAATAACTTGCTCTTGATAAATTAAATATCCATATGTATTTCCTAAAATTGGCTTTAGTTCTGGTATTAAGTATTCCTGATCTTTTTTACCGTGCTTGCAATCAATATATGGTTGTATAAATTGCATTGGGCCTGGCCTATAGGCGGCGGCCATAAAACAAAGATCTTCCAAATTTTCAGGATGGAGTTCTTTTAGATATCTTTTCATTCCAGCTGATTCAAATTGGAAAACTGCAGTTGTGTTTCCTTCTTGAAATAACTTGAAAGTTTTTTCATCATCTTCAGGAATTGTGTAAATATCAATTTCTTGACCTGTACGTTTTTTTATTAACTTTAAGGCATAATCAATAATCGATAAGTTTGAAAGTCCAAGAAAATCAAATTTCATGAGGCCTAAATATTCAAGCGGAGCAAATTCGATTTGAGTTATAACTTTTTCGCTTGTTCCAGTTTCTGTTTGAAGCGGAACATACTCAACATTTGGCTTTGGAGTTATTAAATGACCACAAGCATGAGTTGAAACATGCCTACAAAGTCCATCTATCTTCGAAACAACTCGGGCCATTTCAGAAAGTCTTGGACTTGACTCAACAATACCTTTAAATTCGTGATTATGCTCAATCATCCAATCAATTGCTTTTGGCTTTCCATAAACTACTTCAACAAGTTTTGATAATGTATCTGCAGTTGAAAGATCAATTCCCATAACACGAGAAACATCACGTATAGCATTTCGAGTTTTAAGTCTTCCAAAAGCAGCGACTCCGCAAAGATTTTCTTTACCATATTTTTCTTCGACATAAGAAATAAGCTCGGAACGACGATTATCTTGAATATCCATATCAATATCAGGAGGACTTTCGCGCTCTGGATTTAAAAACCTTTCAAAATATAACTCCCATTTAATTGGTTCTATATTTATAATTTCTAAACAATATGCAACAACGCTTCCGCCAACAGAACCCCTTGCCCCTACAATAATTCCTTTGCTTCTTGCCCATTTCATCATGTCAGAAACGACTAAAAAGTAATCATCATAACCTTTGTCATGTATAACAGTAAGTTCTTCTTCCAAACGAGATTTTAATTCTTCAGTGATTTCGCCATATTTAATTTCTGCACCAGAATAAGCCATCTCTCTTAGAACATCTCCTGCAGTTTTTCCTTTTGGAATATCTGGAAATGATGGCTGAACGCGATCATATGTAATATCGTAATCCTCAACAGAATCAGCTAGTCTTTGTGTGTTTATTATTACCTCTGGTAGATCAGAAAAAATTTCAGACATCTCTTCTGTGGTTTTTATATATGTGTGTTTATATGGAAGCCTTCTTGTCGGATCTTCCAAAGTTTTTCCATCTTTGATTGCAAATAAGACTTCTTGCGTAAATTCATCTGAATCATCAAGATAATGTGCATCTGTTGTAGCGATTAGTGGGAGATTATATTCTTTTGACCACTTTATTAATTCTGTGTTGATTGCTGATTGCTCCTTCATAAAATCAGTTGCATCTTTTGGCAATACGTCAGAACCAGAAAGCCCGTGTCTTTGAAGTTCCAAATAAAAATTGTCTTTATAAACTTTCGATAAATATTCAAGCCATTCTTTTGCTTTATTATTTTGTCCTGCAAGAATATGGCGACCTAAAGGGCCTGCTGGGCAAGCCGACGTGCAAATTAAGCCTTCAGAATATTTTTCAAGAATTTCTTTATCCACTCTTGGCCTATAATAAAAACCTTCGAGATGACCAATTGAAACAAGCTTTATAAGGTTGTGATATCCGACTAGGTTTTTTGCTAACAAAACCAAGTGATAATATCTAATACCATCAACATCTTGGCGAAGCGTTCTTTCAGTTGGCGCAACATAAATCTCACAGCCTATAATTGGCTTAACTCCGCCTTCGTGACAAGCTTTCCAAAATTCAAACATTCCATACATAACACCGTGATCAGTTAAAGCAACTGCGTTCATTCCTGAATTTTTTACCTTTTCAACAAGCTTTGGAATTTTATTTAATCCATCAAGCATTGAATATTCAGTATGTACATGCAAATGAACAAATGAAGGTTTAATTTCTTCGGACATAAAAACTATTTTAGCAGAGAGGCTTTTATAAACTCTATAAAAAGCGGATGTGGATCTAAAGGCCTTGATTTATATTCAGGATGGCCTTGTGTTGCAATAAAAAACGGATGCTTTTCTTTTGGAAGCTCAATAAATTCTACAAAAAAATTATCAGGAGATGTTCCAGAAACAACAAGACCTGCTTTTTCTAATTTTTCTCTATATGCATTGTTAAATTCATACCTATGACGATGTCTTTCACGTACTAGACCATCTTTACCTTTTTCAAACTTATTATGTTCTTTATAAATTTCATAGGCTAATGAATCTTTTTTCAAAATACAATCAAAAGTTCCAAGCCTCATCGAACATCCGTCTCCTTTTATAGTTTGATATTTCGCATCAAAAGGAATTTCATAAATTATTGGATTATCTGTATCTGGATTTACTTCTACTGTATTCGCATCGGATAAACCCAAAACATCCCTGGCAAATTCAACGCAAGCAAGTTGCATACCATAGCAAAGACCCAAATATGGAATTTTATTTTCGCGTGCAAATTTAATCGCCTCTATTTTGCCATCAACTCCGCGTGAACCCCAACCTATAGGGACTATAATTCCATCTGCATCCTTTAATGCCACATCCATGTTTCCGGCTTCTAGTTCTGAATTTACAAATAAAAGCTCAACTTGCGTGTCATTAAAAACACTTGCGTGCTCGATAGATTTAACAAGAGCATAATATGAATCAATCAATTGAGAATTTCCAGTCGAAAAATACTTTCCAACGATTGCAATCTTTACTTTATTCTTCATTTTAGACTTAAGCGTATTTACATAATTTTCCCAGCTACTTAAATCAATTTCTGGTTTTTCTTTCATATCAAAGAATTTTAAAATCCTTGAATCTAGGCCTTGTTCATGAAGCCTTAATGGAACTCTGTCAGCTGTATCAAGATTTTCGTTTGAAAAAATATCCTCTTTTAATATGTCAAATTTATGTGAAAACTTATATTTTCTTTGATCATCAATAGGAATTTCACTTCGAATAACTAAGAAATCAGGATAAATTCCCATTGTCATTAAAGCTTTTATTCCAAATTGTGCTGGTTTTGTTTTCGGTTCTCCTACATGAACAGGAACTGGAACATATGTAACATGAACATGCGCAACAGGAGCCTTTTTGGCAAGTCTTCTTGCGGCCTCATAATATAGACCATTATTGTTTTCGTATTCGCCAACGGTTCCACCAAGCTCGATGACTATAAAATCGGCCTTACTATTTTCGGCCGCAACCATATATCTTCT
Organism: candidate division WWE3 bacterium; assembly: GCA_943354835.1. Lineage (GTDB taxonomy): Bacteria > Patescibacteriota > WWE3 > 2-01-FULL-39-13 > 2-01-FULL-39-13. Next base: position 58,874 of record CALRDH010000003.1, read on the forward strand.
AATAATTTCATTAACGACATCTGGATTTGGCTCGACATCTTCGCCGTTATATTTCATCTGGCGCTCATCATTAATTACCTTAAGATAAAGCTGTCCCATAGTTATAAAATTATCGTACCCGACTTCTTGCTCGAGGAATCTTTCATAGTTTCCCAAATCTATGTCAGACTCACATCCATCAAAACACAAAAATGGATCACCGTGTTCAATAGGGTTAATTGTTCCGAAATCAACGTTTAAATTATTCTCGCATTTAATTGGACAAACAGTGTATCCGTGCTTTTTTAGAAGCATTGAAATTGATGCAGAAGTTACTCCTTTTCCTAAAGCGCTCATAACACCACCAGAAACAAATATAAATTTTGGAGAAGTACTCATTTAGTGATTCTATCAGAAAGATCACAGAATCAAGCTAGGAGTTTATTCAATATTGAAGCGACAATTTGAGCATCAGCCTTACCTTGAGTAGACTTCATAACTTGACCAATTAAAAATTGCATTGCAGAAGCATTTCCCGACTTAAAATCAGAAACAACTTTTGAGTTTTCATTTATAACTGTTTCCACTATAGGGGAAAGAATAGCTTCGTCTGTTATTTTCGATGTTTTCTTTAACTTTTCTATTTTGTCGATTTCTAAAGGCGACTTTTCTTTGTATTCAGATATATTTACGACAAAGTTCGCGGACTCTGAAGGGGAATAACCTAAATCCATAACAGCCAAATACTTTTCATACAAAGAAAAGTCGCCAACTAGTCTTAAAATATATTGGTCATTCAAACCTTTTTCTTTTAATTTCAATCTTAATTCTGAAGGAAGCAAAACGTCTCGCGTCGTAATTTCGGACATCCATTTATCATCGACCTCTATTTCTGGAATATCTGGTTCAGGGAAATATCTATAATCATTTGCTTCTTCTTTGCTTCTTTGCGAAAAAGTTTTGCCTGTAACTTCATTAAATCCACGCGTTTCTTGAACAAGCACTTCGCCATTAACTAAAGTTTCAGCCTGACGTCGCAATTCATGCTGCAATGCTTTTTTCATAAACGAAAATGAATTAATATTTTTCATTTCAACTCTATAATTTGGAAGTTCAACTTGTCCCGGCTTTCTAACTGAAATGTTTGCCTCAAGCCTCATATTGCCTTTTTCCATATCCGCTTCGCTTACACCAAGATATCTTGCTATTAATTGGATTTCTTTGCAGAATTCAACAGCTTGATCAATATCAGTAAAATCTGGCTCCGTTACAATTTCTAAAAGCGGAACTCCGGACTTATTAAAATCGATTAATGTTAAATCGTCTGTATGTATTGATTTTGCAGTGTCTTCTTCTAAATGAATTTCCCTAAAATTTATGCCGTTTAAACTTCCACCAACTGCGATTGGATTATGTGGACATGTTAATTGAAATCCTTTTGGCAAATCAGGATAAAAATAATTTTTTCTTTCATATATTATTTTTGTTTGAAGTTTTGCGCCAACTGAATGTGCGAATAATTGAGCATTTTTTAAAGCATTAAGATTTGGAACCGGCATAGCCCCAGGAAGCCCCAAACAAACTGGACAAACATTCGTATTGGCATCACTTTCAAATGGGTCATTCTTACATCCACAAAACATTTTAGAATCCGTGTTAAGTTGCATGTGAATCTCAAGACCTAATACCATTGAATAATCTTGTGTCATTTTGAGATCCTTTCAAAATTATATCCAAGATTGTATAAATTCTTTTCAGAAAAATGGTCACCTATAAGTTGAATTCCAACTGGCAAACCTTTGCTACTAAAGCCACATGGAAGTGATAAGGCTGGAAGACCTGCAAGATTTACTGGGACCGTCAAAATATCCATTAAATAATTTTTCATAGGGTCATCTACAACTTCACCAATTTTAGGAGGCATTACAGGTGAAACAGGCGCCAAAATAGCATCAACTTTTTCAAATGCTTTTTTGAAATCTTGAATAATCAGTGTTCTAACTTTTTGAGCTTTTACATAAAACTCGTCATAAAACCCTGCAGAAAGTGCATATGTTCCAATCATTATTCGCCTTTTTGCTTCATCACCAAATTTATCTCTATCAAAACCAAATCTGATTCCATCAAATCGAGCAAGATTTGATGAAACTTCTGACAAAGTGATTACATAATACGACGCCAATGCGTATTCGCTATTTGGCAGACTTATATCAATAATTTCGGCTCCTAATTTTTCATAAATGTTAATTGCAGATTTTGTTTTTTCTAAAATTTCAGAATCAATTTCATCAGATAAATATTCTTTAACAATTCCGATTTTCTTGCCTTTGATATCAGCACCTATATTTTCTAAATAATTCTCAACTGGATGTTTTGATGTTGTTGCATCAAATGGATCAAAACCTGCTGTTTGTGAAAGTACAAGCGCCGAGTCCTCGGCTGATGTCGTAATGTGCCCAATAGAATCAAGAGACGACGACATTGCAAATATTCCGTATCTTGAAACTCTTCCATATGTTGGTTTTATGGCAACAGTATTTGTAAACGATGCTGGATTTCGTAAAGATCCACCTGTATCTGTTCCTGTTGCAAATACAACCATTTCAGATGCTACGGCGGCCCCCGTCCCACTTGAAGAACCCCCTGCCACCCTACTTTTATCATATGGATTTTTTGTGGGTCCAAAATCACTATTTTCACCAGTTGCTCCATGAGCAAAAGCATCACAATTTAATTTTCCTAAAGAAATTCCTCCAGAACTTTTTAATTTGGAAACAACAGTCGCATCATAAACGGGAATGTAATCTTCTAATATCTTTGAAGCTGCGGTAGTTTTTACGTCTTTTGTAGAAAAAATATCCTTATGCGCAAGTGGAATTCCAAGCAAAGGCATTTTAGAAAAAAGTTCATCAAGATTTTCTGACTTTGAAATAAGATCGTCAACATTTGAAGCTTCTTTTATAGCCGAATCATTTGTAACAGTAATAAATGCATTTATGTCGGGGTTTTCGGATTCAATTTTGTTCAAGTATGATTTTGTCAATTCCAAAGCACTAATCTCTTTGTTTTTTAATTTGGAAATTATATCTGCAATCATTTAAATACCCCTTTCGTTGCGACATGATTATTCTTCGTGTTTTTTGCATTTTTTAATACATCCTCTAATTTAAAAGTTCGTGAAGAATCGTCAACTTGGAATCTATTTTTTGTATCTGAAATTGGATGAAAAGTTGGAATTACGTTTGAAGTATCGACTTCATCAAGCTTTTTTACATATGAAAGAATCGACTTGATTTGTGAAAAAAACTTTTCGACTTCATTTTCATTTAATTGAAGTTTAGCTAGCTTCGCGATCTTTAATATTTCTTCTTTACTTATCATAATAATTTTACATTGATCTCAAACGACGTATACGTTCAGAAACAGGAGGATGTGTTTCAAATAAGTTTGCAAATTTGCTCGAGTTTTGACCTTTTCTTAAAGGATTTGAAATATACATATGAGCAGTTGCTTCATTTGCGACCTCTAAGGCTTCGGTATCGGCAGAAATCTTTTCTAAAGCGAGTGCAAGACCTTCAGGGTCACGAGTTAGAAGGGCAGCTGATGCATCTGCTAAATATTCTCTGTTTCTAGAAACAGCAAGTTTAATAAGTTGTGCAATTATAGGACTTAAAATAAGAAGAACAATTCCAATAATCATAACTATTCCACCTATGTTTTTATTTCTATCATTGCCACGAAATCCTCCTCTTAGAAAAATATTTGCCATCATTGAAATTGAACCAACAAGAACAACAACAATTGTCATGAGTCTAATATCATAATTTTTAATATGAGAAAGTTCGTGAGCTATAACGGCTTCAATTTCACGCTTATTTAGTTTTTCGACCAAGCCTTTCGTAATAGCTACAACTGCATGATCAGGATCGCGCCCTGTAGCAAATGCATTTGTTGCTGTGTCATTAATAAGATATAAATCTGGAATTTTTTTAAGTCCTGAACCTATGCAGAGATTATCTAGAATGCCATAGACTTGGGGTAATGTTTCACGCGAGACTTTTTTTGCGCCGGCTATCCCGAGAACTAATTTGTCAGAAAAATAGTAACTAGAAACCGACGACAACGAAGAAAACATGACCGCAATTAACATGACGGGATAGCCGGCGCCCTCTCCCACAAAAACTTCACCAAAGAAAAATCCAAGTATAGTAACAACAATTACAAACACAAACATTATAATTACAGTTTCTCTTTTATTCGATGAAATCTGATCGTAAATCGTCGTCATATTTTAGAATGAGACTTTTATATCCGCTTTTTCGCTTTCTTCTGCTTCAAAGAATATTTCTTCGTTAAAGCCAAGAGGTCCAGCAATTAAAACGTTTGGAAATACTTTGATCTTTGTATTATATGACATTACATTTCCATTATAAAATCTTCTTGAATAAGCAATTTTTTCCTCAATCTCTGTAACTTTTTCCATTAAGTTATTAAGTTCTGTGTGAGATTTGAGTTCAGGATATGCTTCGACTTGAACACGAAGACCACTTAATGCATTTGATATTTGTGATTCAACTTGACCTCTTGCTTTTGGATCTAATCCTTTTGATGCATCTTCCATAGCCCTTGTTCGAAGTTCAGTAACTTTGGTCAATATGTCTTCATCAACTTTTGTGGCTTTTCTTACTGTTTCAATTAAGTCTGGCAAAAGATCGTATCTTTTTTTGAGTTGCACATCTATATCTGACCATGCTTCCTTTACTCTCATTTTTAAAGTAACAAGTCCATTATATGTAACCCAAACAAAAGCTATAACTAAAACTGGTAACGTAGCTAAAAATATTGTTTCGTACATTTTTTATTTCCTTTTTGATAACAAAATTACTCCGAACACTACAAATAAAAGTGGCCAAAGTTTCCACATGGTTTCCCATACGCCATATTCTATGATTCCAAAATTATTTAGGATCATTATAACCCCTAGGATTATTAATATAACCGCGGCCCAAAAACCTGAGTTTAGTTTGTTTTCTTTTGTTTCCATGACTTGATTGTATCAAATTCTAACGGATTATCTTGTGTAAATTTAAGACCTAATTTTATTGCCGTTTCGGCTCTTTCTAATTGCCTGCCAATATATAGTGCATTTCCTAAAGTTGATATGGCAAGTCCATTATCGATTTCAAATGAAAGTAGTCGTGATGCATACTTTTTGTTTCCATCAATCCGCCATTCTTTTATTTCTTCGTTTCCCCTCGGTGTCATCCATCTAACAACGATTTCGTCACCTTCGACCATTACGCTTAAATTTCCTCTAGGATCCCATTCGCAGTATCCTTTGTCATTTTTTTCGTATAGTTCTTTTGCATCCTGATAATTATGCTCATAAATATGTGCCATGTTAGAAATTGTTATTAACGAGCCCATTTCGACACCAAGTTCACTTGCAATTTTTGATTGGAGTTTTCTTAGTGCAAAAGCGTTTAATGGCCATGCGTTGTACATATCGTTGCTTCTGAAATATGCCGTTTGTGTTAATTTCCCTTCGTATATTTGGCATTGAATCAAAAATAAACATGGAGTTTTTGTAGGCGGCCTTTTTGGAAAAACATCTGTAAATGGATTTGCTAAAAGCGCGATTGCTCCTTTATCGTATTTGAAACCTTTTAATTTTCTAACGATTGAAATAGCAACTTGATCAAATCCTCCGTTTGTAAAAAATTCATCGAATCTTTCAAGTTTTAACCATGGATAAATTTCTTTAAGGGCATCGATTTCCAAGTGTGCAAAGTTAAATAACCTTTCACCATATGTGTAATCCTCTGTATGCGGATCTGGATCAAAAAATCCTTTAAAATATTTTTCTAAATCTTCTTTTGAGAATGGCAGATATTCTGGAACATGCCAATTTTCTGGGTCTTCGTCTGTAACAACTGCAGTCAGATTTAGCATTTCTTTCATTGTTTTTGATGTATCAGAAACGTAATTTATAACGGCTTCAGATTCTAAACCAAACATGCTTATGTGTTTTAGTATTGAAATATAGGCTTCAGCAATTGTAGGACGCCTTATTTTTGTGGAATCAATTTCGCTTGGATAATTTTGTACATCGGCCTTTGGCGGATCGGGGAAAATCTCGGGCTCACGCCATTTTATAGGGGCTACCCTTTTTATCAGTATGTCATTAAGTTTCTCAACGCCTATCATGTCTATAACTTCTACGTTTTTGCGAAATGCCTCAAGTGCTTCACGTGGTATTTCCTTTTCGATTTTCGCAATGTCATCGCCGATTACTTTGTAATCGGCATCGACGCCATTTTTCATAAAACGCAAAAACGCTTCACCGCTTCCCATTAAATCACTTCCAACAAGATATAATTTTGTAATAACTGGATTTGCAAGAATATTTCGTAATATGTAATTTATGCCTTTTTTTGTATAAAGCTGGCCGGCGATATAAAAATCATCGGGGTCAACCATTTTCTCTAAAGTTTCCTTTGGAGTCCACAAAGTCGCAATCGCAACACCTGAATCGGGATTTGATAAAGTCAAACGGTCCTTAAAATAAATCGGCCAAGACATAAACAAACAATACGGGAGATCACTAAAGGAGGCAAGGGCGTTAAGTCTTACTCTGAGTTCTTGAATTAAGCTCGGCTTCTATAGCTGATCCGTAACTTCCTGGAGGTAGTTTCTTTAGATCTTCTAGCTTGAAACTAACTAAAAGGTTATTTACAAATGTTGCGGCCTCTTCAGCAGTCATGCCTATTTCATCTGAAACTGCCTTGGACATAATAGCAATATTCGCAAGATTTGATCCATGGCCGTATTCTCCACCATCACCAGTTGAAGACATCGTATAACTATCTTCAATTGTTTCCATTTCGAGAGGTGAAATATTCATGTGGGAGATTATACGTAAATATTTTTAGGTAACAAGGGCAAGCCTAGCACGAATTGCTAGTTGATAATCTTCAGGGAACACAGCTATACACCCTGGATTAGAAGCAAGTATCTTGCGATTTTGGTTTACAATAGCATCTATAATCGCGTCAAACTCACCCGGCTCATATTCACAACCTATTTCATCAATTTCACGAGCTGATGTAGCCGCCTGATCTAGATTATTTCTTTCATCCCCATGTTGCATCCATTTTTAATTCTCCTATATCTTCACGTGTTTTAGTCTTTCAAAATTCCTTCCAGGTTCAAGGTTTGTTTCTTCTAGGAATTCTTCTTTTATGTCTTCGGGAGATAGTGCATTTTCGTGTACCAATAGTGCTTTTTCTTTTATGTCCATGTATTTTGTGATTTCAAAGTATTTAACATCTGGATACGAATATGAGTCAGAAAATAGTAATTCTCTGACGATGTGAGGTTTTAATCCGATTTTTGAGAAGTGTTCAGGAAAAAATCCACGATCTCTTGAATATGGATATGTTGCATCGAGTACAATTGATGCAGTGTTTCTATGATCACGATGATTAACCCAGCGAGTTTCTTCATTGAATGTGTTAATCGGATCAAATGGATTATGTGTAATTATGATATCTGGCCTAAATTGCCTGATATGAAAAACGATTTTTTCAATATTTGGCATTGTATTTTCAACTTCACCATCTGGAATTCCTAAATTAAAATTTTCGGATTCTGGAATACCTAGTGCAAGACCTGCCAATATTTGCTCTTTAACACGGAGTTTTGCAAATTCTGCTTCAACAATATCATCTCTGTCTTGAAATCCCTTTCCACCGTTTGTAGTAACAATAAGCCTTACTTGTTTACCTTCGGCAATAAGTCTTGCGACAATTCCTCCACAAATAATCTCATTATCATCTGGATGAGCAGTGACAATCAAAACCCTACTCTTATCGCCAAAAACCTCGTTAAAAGAATCTTTAATTGACATGGTGAATTTATAACACTCTACATAACAAAAAGCTATTAGAATCTAAATATTATTGGTAAAACTTGAATTATTGCAAGAATAACCCCAACAATAGATAGAATAGTTGTAACCTTAGTTAATTTGCTATTTTGAGTATTTAAATCAAGAATAGTCTTTCTCAATAGTGACATCTCCTTCAGAAGATCAATATTAATTTTTGCTAAAGTCGCAGTAACAGAAATGTGCTCTTGCTGTCCAGCATTGCCTGTTTGAGGATTTTTCTCTATTTTATTTAAAGTTTTTACTATCTCTTCGTGCATATTAGATCTCCACGTTTTTTTTAACTTTATATTTCAAATGGATTAGGTCTTCATCGTATTTATCTATGCTAATAAGCTCTAGTGCTAAATCAGCATCTACAGGTTTAAACAAATTGATTCCTCTACCCAAAATTAGCGGATGTACGCTTAAGATTACCTCATCAATCACGCCAGCTTTTAAAAATGATGCATTTATTATTCCACCACCGATTAGTAGCACAGAATTCAGTCCCCTTTTTTCAAGTTCTTCTAGTAGCTCGTTTGGAGCTAGATCAGTAATAAATTTGGTTGGAGAGTCAACGTGTAAAGACTTATTCGTAGTAAGCACAACATTTAACTTATTATTGCCATATGGGAAATCATCTCCACTTACCTCCATTGTTTTTCTTCCCATTACAATAGCATCTGAATTTTCTACATACCTCTCTAATTGGGCCCAATCGGTATCACACACCCAATCAGTACCATGATTCTGTGTTGCAATATAACCATTGGCTGTTATAGCCATGTATAAAGTTAACTTCATAAAATTATTATGCCATAAATAACCTCGTTAAAAAAATCTTTAATTAACATGGTAAATTTATAACACGAACTTACAAAACGAATTATCCTAAAATGAAAAATGTGGTAAAAATGTAAATCCAGTTTAATAATTCTTGTCTTGTACTCTCAAAATATATTTCTCCAATAATGGAACTGCAAAAGAATAATTTCCGTTACTATCACGATACAATAATCCTGCAGCAATTAACCTTTTGAACATTTGGCTAACCTGAGATCTACCAAAGCTTTTCACTTTACCTCCCTCAGATAAAGATACAATTTCATGCACTTTAAATTTTGTTTTTCCTGAATTTGCTATTAAAGTTAATAAATCCCTTTCCCTCTCTGTTGCTTTTGCCCACCTTCCCGAGAAAAAATCACTATCTAGTTTTTGAATAATTGCATCCATAGGGATAGAGAGTTCTTGCCCCGCACTTAATTGTTGTAGAAATACATCAAATACTTCACGACAGATATACTGTATAAAAAATGGATAGCCACCTGATTGTTGAGCAATTTCTTCAACTGCATTTTCGTTAAATCTTAAAGGGTGTTGTGACATTTCTACAGGTTTGAGTATCGCCATTTTACTCTCTTCTTTAGTGAGTTTCTCTAACATAACAACATGGAACAATCTTTCAGAGTAAGTCCTTGTTTCCACCAAGTTAGCAAGTAACATAGGTAATCCTGTAAGGACAAGAATGAATGGTATGTTTTTCTTCTGAATATATGTAAAAACATCCAAAAGTAATGAAAGTGGATATTGCTTATCTTCTGAATGATCACTTAGAGTTTGTGCCTCGTCATACGCAAATACAAAACCCTTTATAGTCTGTAATGTTTCTAAATGTTGCCAGACCATTTCCAAAGTTGCTTTTAACTTATCGCTTATAAACCCAGGAATTTCAGCAAAATAAGCCACCAAGTAAGAATAATTTAAGTAAACATCGCTTGTCTTTTTATCGTCACCAAACCCGATTTCGTTTTTTGCTATTGTACCGATCTTTATGTTTGATGTTATCAAAGCAATATCTGTTAAAATCCTCATAGCCATAGTCTCTTCGCTAACGCTTACACTTTCAGCACAATCAGTACCTGCCCACAACCAATTATCTTTTCGCGCAACTGGTTTTAAGCTTTCCAATAAAACTGTTTTACCAATACCGCGCAATCCTGAAATTATCAAATTTTTTAAGATTGTATTTTGCTTGAGCAATTTTTCGAATTCTTGTATTTCTAGGTTGCGTCCGGCTAAATATGGCGGCGTATGCCCAGCACCAGGTTTAAAAGGGTTTTCAAATGTTGAAATATAATTACTCATACAAACAACGTTACAATGCTACGTAACGTTAATCAACAGGCTAATACAGACCACACTACGTTCGTATTTTATTCGGGGCGTTACAAAGTGTTACCCCATGGGCTAACGCTTTGTAACGTTTAAGATAAAATGTTGATATCACTTGCATTTTAACAATATGCCAATCGTCTATCCAACTGCACAAATTTCTAAATCTCTTAGTTTTGCCGTTTCAGTTTTGCAGTCGGTGTAAATAAATGAAGCGAATGCGGTTCCTTGGTTTTCATCAACGATGTATTTGATTAATGCTTTTACAGATGGAAATAAGTTATCACAATTAGTTAGCTCTTCTTTTGTTAACCAAACAAACTCACCTTCTAAAGTTTGTTTAATTTCACCGGACTCATAGTCTCCAGAATAGTGAAAAATTAGCCAGTTTTCATTCGGTTTATGAGGTTCAATTTCTGTAACAACGGCTTCAAGACGAATATTTTTTACAGTCAGACCTGTTTCTTCCATTAATTCACGCTTGGAAGCCCTTAAAGGCTCTTCGTTTTGATCAACCTTTCCACCTGCAGGATGAAAAAAACCTGGAGCAATCTTTTTTTGCTCGGACCTTTTCAAAACCAAAATCTTTCCATCCTTACGGACAAACATATTCGCACACATGACGATATTATGAGTATTTATCGCGGAATTAATCGATTGCATAAAGGGATTGTATCGTAAAACAGACCTAATTAACTACACAGACAGCATCTGGTAGAATAATTTTATGTATCAAGATGTTTTAAATCAAAAGGCAAGGGATATTATTAAGGAGAATATTTATTTATCACTTGGTACTGCCGATGTAAATCCTTGGGTTTCACCGCTTTTCTACTGCGTTGATCCGCAATATAACTTCTATTTTATTTCACAACTTGATAGCTTACATACTAGAAATATGACGAAAAAACCAAATGTTGCATTTGCTATATTTGATTCTCATCAAAAAGAAGGTGAAGGAAATGGAATTCAAGGAAACGGAACAGTAAAGTTATTAGAAGGAAACGATTTAACTGAAGGACTAAAACACTACTCAACTACGTTCATTGAATTAGGAGCTGACCAACTATCGGGAAACGCACCTTATCGCCTTTTTAAACTCTCAACTGACAAATTTTACGTCCTGGATACAGAAGCAGAAACTGATAAAAGAGTAGAAGTATTTACAAATTAATAGAAAACCCACGAATTTCATTAACATCTAAATATCTTGATAAAATAGCCAGATCTTTATTTGTAATTCGTACGCTCCAACCCAAATTATTAAAAATGCCTGATTGTCGGCCACCAATCGTAAAAGGCACGTAATTTAACACCAATAGCCCATCTTTATATACGAGTTGCTCAAAATATAAGGTAACCTTTATCCCTTCCTCTAGCCCTATACCACTAGATACAATGGAACTCAATATTTTTGGCTGAAAGCCTTGTATTTGGATACCTCTAAGGTCATCTTTATCGAAATATTTAAATCCCATCTCAGTGATGTCTATAAATAAGCATTTTTTTGTTTTCTTAATATTCATAACCCCCATAGCACCACCAAATTGTTCAACGCTATCTAATAATTTACTTTTGACGATTGTTTCTATCGTAGATGCATTATTAGATCGAACTTTCTTACATTCCACTAGACATTCCTCAGATGGAAGATAAAAATCACATATCCTTCTACTAGCTTTATTAAAGTTAGGATTAGATTTCAAGTCCAACACTTTGAAACCCTTAAGCCATAAGCCAGATTGAATTGCAATATTAAATAACCATCCAGGCATACCATTACTGAAATCAGAATCGCCTTTACTAAAATAATCTCCCATCTTACCCAAGTAATGCCTATCTTGAAATTCGAAATTCTGAATAGTGCTACCGGTTGCGGCAGATAAAAAACCCGAATATAAAACATATTGTAAAAGCTGTATCCGATCATCAATAGTCCATTTATTTAATGATTTTTCTTCTAGTTCGGTAAGAAAATTTATAAGCTTAGTTAAATCCCCAGATGTACTGGCTAAACTAGGGTTTCCGCACGCATCTAACCATATTTTTTTTAATCTATCAAAAGGAACCATTTGATTTGCTACATTTATTCTTAAACACTAAGTATTGATTCATCTCCCCATTTTTTCCGTCTGATTTGAATTTTTTTATTTGTTTTAGACCTGCGGATGTCAGTATCCCCCCGATGTCGGAGATTTCCGCTTCACTGTATTTGTGAAAGTATCTTTTTGCATTTTTGTTATCTGCCCAACCTATAAAGTAGTCGCCTTCTTCTAAATCAAAGCCGGAGTCAGAAGCTCCAACCGATTCGAATCTTTCGTCCATTTGATAGTTCCAAATCGTGAATATTAAAAGTCCGTTTTTTGAAACTAGTTTTGAAAGTTGCGAAAACCATTTTTTACGGAGTTCGCTTGACGGAATGTGGTGCGTTATTCCAAATGCGACAACTACGTCAAATGTAGCGGGAGATAGTTTCTCCAAATCATTTATGGCGTCCAATTTCATAAACTTAATACGATCATTTTCCAAGGTTTTTGCTTTAGATAAAAGGAAATCGTTCGAATCGACTCCAAGATACTGAAATAAGGGTAGCCCTTCTTTTTCAAGGGCTGCCCCGATAAACCTTCCGTTCCCACATGCCACATCTAAAACCGAAAAGTCTTTGTCGCCAAACTCCTCATTTATGATTTCTTTTACTCTCCCCCACCCTTTCCATGCACTTTGCCTTGTTTTATCAAAGTCTGGTCCTATTTTGTCGTAAAATTCTTTGTTTACACGTATAATATTGTCAATCGTTGTTTTATCCATCATATGAAAAAAAATACATTGCAAATAATTATAGACGCACTTTCGAAATTAGATAATACATCCGAAAAAGAGATACTTAAAATACTGCGCGAAAACACAAAAGTAGGTGGCGGATTGTACTCAAAAAGCGAAATCTTAGCAGAAATTGAAAAGCTAAATAATCCACTTTATAAAAAGCTTGTACCTATAATAAAAATGAAATCCACTCGAACAATTTCTGGAGTTACTCCTGTTACCGTTTTAACAAAGCCTTTTCCTTGCCCTGGAAAATGCATTTTTTGCCCAAACGATGTTCGAATGCCAAAAAGCTACCTTTCAGACGAACCCGGCGCTCAACGTGCAGAAAAAAATCACTTTGATCCATATGCTCAAACTTTTAACCGACTTTTAGCTTACAAAAATATTGGACACCCAACAGATAAAGTTGAACTCATAATATTAGGCGGAACGTGGACATCTTATCCCGAAACTTATCAAATTTGGTACATAAAAAGATGCTTTGATGCTATGAATGATTTCAAAAACGCTGATGATACAACTTATAAATCAAAGCTCGAAATTCCATATGAAGAAAAATCAATTCACGAAATAAACGGCGAAAAAATTACTGATTCATATAATAAAATCGTTTCGCAAGCAATAATCCCGATGCAATCTCAAGCCAAAACCGAAAGTGCAACATGGAAAGAACTCTTTGCTGTTCAAATTCAAAATGAAAATGAAAAAACTCGTTGCATTGGACTTGTAATAGAAACTAGACCTGATGAAATCACAGAATCAGAAGTTATCAGAATTAGAAAACTTGGCGCAACAAAAGTTCAAATTGGTTTTCAAAGTCTAAACGATGAAGTTTTAAAGTTGAATCATCGCGGACACGATGTTGCCACAACAAGAAACGCAGTAAAACTTTTACGCCTTGCTGGTTTTAAAATCCATGCACACTGGATGCCAAATCTGTATGGTTCTGATCCAAAATCAGATGTAGAAGATTTCAAAAAAATGTTTAGTGATCCTGATTTTATGCCAGATGAATTAAAAATTTATCCGTGCTCGCTAATTCAAAGTGCTGAACTTATGCAATATTACAAAAAAGGTTTATGGAAACCTTATACATTCGAAGAATTATCTTATGTTTTGGAAGAATGCTATAAATTAACTCCTGAATATTGCAGAATAACAAGAATGATAAGAGATATCGGATCTCAAGACATTGTTGCTGGAAATAAAAAAACAAACTTTAGACAAATTATTGAACTAAATCTTAAAAAGCAAAAAGCTGAAATAAAAGAAATCAGATATAGAGAAATCAGAGGCGACGTTGTTGAGGCAGATGAATTAAACATAAAACAAACAAAATATGAGACTTCTGTCTCGACAGAATACTTTCTGGAATACATTACCGACAAAAATAAAATCGCAGGATTTCTAAGGCTCTCAATTCCAAAAGTCGAAAACTATATTAGTGATCTAAAAAACGCAGCCATAATTCGCGAAGTTCACATTTATGGACAAAGCATAAAAATCGGACAAAAAGACGAAGGCAAAGCCCAACACCTAGGACTTGGAAAAAAATTAATCTTGCTTTCCAAAGAACTTACAAAACAAAATGGATTTGATAAACTAGCTGTAATATCATCAATTGGAACGCGTGAATACTACAAAAAACAAGGCTTCGAGATGAAAGAAGTATACCAAATAGCTGAAATTTAAAAATGCAAATTTCTGATCCAACACTGGGAAACAACGAACAGATAGCAACAATTTTACCAACAAATACAGAACCACGATCAGAACGTTTTCAAAGATTCTTTCGTGAAAATGTTACAGGAGCATTCACAGAAAAAGAGCGGTTACAAAACGAAACTCACGTTGCAAGATTTTGCGATACTTTTTTAAGACACCTTTCACCTTTCGAAAGAGTAGAAAAAGCAGAAGACATAAATAGTACAATGGTAAGTTTTGTAAATTGGGAAAAACAGCAAGGAAGAGGACAGGTTGGTAGATGGATCGGTGGACAGGTCATGCAAATTGATAGAACTGATAATGTATATGACGTTATTGCACATGAAAGCATGCATGTTCTACAAAATAACGGCACGTTACCACCAAACCATCCAATCACATATTCAATAAACGAACTTTTATTAGCGCAAAGAGGATCGATTCCAGTGTATCCATCTGAAAGTAGTGAATTTGCAGCTATTAAATCAGAATATAAATCAAAATCAGCAAATGATTATTTTAACGAGGTTCTATCTGGAGGAAAAAATCTTCCAAAATGGTTTTGGGGCGGATGGAGACTAGACTTATCTGATGAAAGATACCAAAATATAGACCCACGAGACACAAGTTTACGAGATTTCAAAAGATTTTTAGAAATAGAAAAAGAAATAGAACCTGAAATACTAGCATGGGGCGAGGTTTCTCTTGACATTATGGGAGTAAAAGACGTCTATACAACCATAGCGAATATTGGAACATCAAGAGGCCTTCGTGCGTTTGGAGTCGGACATTTCACAGGTGATCCAAAAAATGCATGGACAGTTTTATGGCTTAACGCAACAGGGATGAAATTTGAAGATGCAGAAAGACTAGTTGTACAAAAATATCTTGATGGAACATTATCAGATTTTGATATAAAAAACCCAATAGAAGGAAAAGACTTCAAAAGGATAAAAACAGGAGAGGAAATATATAAAACGAGAAAATTAGATCAATCACCGATTGAAAGAACAGCTAACAAATATAAATTTCAAATTGAACAATATTTAAGGTTAGTAAAAAGGTCATTTAGGCAATTGCCACAAGAAGAGCTAGACAATAGGTATTCCTTATTTAGTGAATGGATATCATCAAACAAAGTAAAAGACACCGAAACATCAGAGGTTTTTTTGGTAATGGATGAAATAACAAATCAAATGGATTTTGAGTTAAAAGAATCAGTAGAAGATAAAGTCGAGAAATCTGGAAAAATTTTTGCGTCTCATGACAGAAGTGGCACACGCAGAAAATTATCAATACCAAAAGTGATCCCTGGGAAAGAGTTTTCGACCAATCCCCCAGAATTCGAAACCGTTCTAACGGAAGAAGTCGGTATTTTCCACACACATATTTATCATGGATCCCCTCCTTCGATAATTGATTTACTAAATTTTATAGACGCTCCGGATAAATTTATTTCTGTAATGGCCACACCTGAAAAAGATTACGTCTTTGTAAAGACTGACAAAGAATGTATTGATCGGAACAACAATAATAATAAAGGAAGCAAATTTAGAAATAGGGTTGGCCTTGCAAAATCATATATGCAGAGACTTTATAAAGGTGAAGACTCAGAAAAAGTAATCATAGAAATGGCAAAACTTGAAGGAATGGAAGTATTTATTAAAAATAAACCAAGTATTTCACGTCTAAGACAATCCAATCTAGGAATAATTCAATTCAAGAAGGTCTAATTTAACTCCATTCTTTTCTAAAAACTCAATCCCACTTTCATCTGTGTGTTTTGATATGTAGTAGATTTTTTTGATGCCGGCTTGGATTATGGTTTTTGCGCATATGTAGCATGGTGAGTTTGTTAGGAATATTGTCATTTCTGATGTTTCAATTCCGTATTTTGCACATTTGGCAATTAGGTTTGCTTCAGCATGTATGGAACAAACTTTTTGGAATTCCCTACCCTTTAGGTTTTCAGTTTGCCTTATGCAGCTTCCGTTTTGGCAGAAAATTTCGCCTTTTAGAGTTTCGTTCCAGGTTTTTAAATAAATGAAGCCATCTTTTCTTCTAAATTGCGGGTCTTTGGGGGCATCTGGCGAAATTTTCTGCCCTTCGTCTTTTACGACTCCAACACATCCAATTTTATATCCACATGTAGAATTCCCCGCAATAAAAGCAGCCTTTTTCAAAAAATCATTTATTTGAGTTGCATTCATTACGAAGCCTTTCAGCAAGTTCAATTGGAGGAATAGTGAGATCCTGATAATTCCAATTAACAATCTCCTTTTTGTAAGGTAAAACCAACATGTGACAATGTGGAACCGTCTTTTGAGCTTTAAAGCCATTAGGAGCTCTGAACAAAAGCCAAATTTCTTCTATACCAAGTTCTTTTCTTAATAATTTAATTCCAAGCTCGGCTAAATCTCTCATATCGGCCCAAACTTTAGGATCAACTTCTAAAAAATCCTCGACATGATTAATTGGAATTACAAGCAAATGTCCATCAATATAAGGAAACAGATTAACTGTTAAAACTGCACTCGCGTTTTTTGCGACTATGTATTTATCCTTTAGATCGCAAAAAACGCACTTCCCTGTATTCGTCCAAATATCTTTATATCTTCCAGTCTTTCTTGCATTAAAATCCGAATAATCTGGCATAATTAAAATATAACATGTAACCGAAATGTAGTATTATTCGTTATGTATGACAAAAAAGGCCCAAGAAGAACTACTTGAAAACTTCAAACAAAAACGTATCAAAGCATTTTTCATAATATTAGGCGTAACCGTCTCTGTAATTTTACTTTCAATACTCATCGGATACGTAATAGATACAATCTTTCACACAGAATATTATGGAATTATTATCGCATTGATAGTATCATTTCCTCTTGTTCAATTAATTTTATTTAAAACGCTAAAAGGATTATGCAAGAAATCTCCCTCGTCCCAGAAGTAATTTTCAAAATCGGAAACTTCGACGTTAATAACGCTGTATTTGCAACGCTATTTGTTACGATCATAATTCTCACAATCGCTTTTCTAACTACTAGAAAATTGAGCTTGATTCCAAGCTACTTCCAAATCGCTATCGAAGGCATGGTTTCATTTTTCTACACAATGCTACTCGACACATACGGAAACAAAAAACTTGCAAAAAGCCACACAGCATTAATCGTCAGTCTTTTTCTTTTTGTTTTAATTTCAAATCAATTTAGCTTTATTCCTCTTGTACAAAGTATCACCATAAATGGAATTATTGGATTTAAGCCTCCAACCGCGCATCTTTCACAAACCGTAGCATTAGCAATCATTGTTGTTGGATTCTCTCACTATCTAGGATTTAAATTATCTCCACTTAAACATATTGGACATTACATAAAATTAGAATCAGTACTTAAAATTCGAAAACCTGGCGATATTGGAATGGCATTTCTTGATATTTTCCTTGGAATTCTCGAACTCATGGGAGAAGTCGCAAAAATAATCTCGTTATCTTGTAGGTTATTTGGTAATATATTCGCAGGCGAAGTCATGATTGCTGTTTTAGTTAGTTTATCTATATATACAAGCTATATTGTGCCGGTGCCGTTTTATGTCCTTGGAGTTTTTGTTGGAGGAATACAAGCACTAGTTTTTGCATATTTAGCCACGTCTTTTATATCGGCAATGGCAATACCACATGAAACACATTAAAAACCAAAAATTAATTAATTTACAAAAAGGAGAAACATGGATACAGAAGCAATAAAGCTACTATCTGCCGGAATTTGTATGGGAGTTGGAACTATTGGACCAGGAATTGGTGAAGGAATGATTGCCGCAAAGGCACTCGAAGGCATTGCCAGAAACCCAAAAATGGCAGATAAATTATTTTCCAACATGCTTATAGCTATGGCTATTACAGAATCACTCGGAATTTACGCACTTGTTATTTCATTAATATTAATTTTCGCAGCATAAAAAAACATGAACGCACTCGAAAACATTGGAATTGATTTAACAAGCCTTTCAATTTACATTGTAAACTTTGGAATTATTGTATTTTTTATTGGTAAATACGTAACAGGCCCACTTATAGACATGCTTGAAAAAAGGCAGTCAGCAATAAAAGAAAACTTAACCGAAGCCGAAACTTTAAAAAATGAAATGGCAAAACAAAAAGAAGTAATCGATGTAGAACGAAAAGCAATGAAAGAACAATTGCATAAAGATTCGGAAACGGCAAAAGTAAAAGGCCAAGAACTTGCAGAGCAAATAATAAAATCCGCTGAAGAAAAGAAAATTGAGATATTAAATACTGCTCAACTTCAAGCGCAAAAACAAATAGACCAAGTTCTAATCGGTTCAGAAAAAGAAATTAAATCTACCGTAAAACGAATGATTTCACATATCGTTTCAAATAAACTTCCAGAAGATCTAATTGACGAAAGCGTTAAAGATGCCTGGGAATATGCACTTAAAGACAAAAATGATTAACGAATTACAAACTTCAGCTTTAATAGATTCAATAAGAATAATAAAAGATAATGAAAACTTTCTGTCTTTACCTGAAAAAGATAAAGCCGACTTATTCAAAAAAATTTATTCAGATGAATATCCAAAATCGTTAATCCAATATTTTTCAAAAATAACAGAAGAAATGATTTTTGAGGATAAAAAAAATACTATTAATATAAAATCTCCAGTATACGGAAAATTAGCCGATGCGATTATTGAATTTCTTACATCAGAATTTACAGAAATAATTGAAGACTTCTATTCAAGCGCACAAAGCTCAAAAAACAAATTCCTAGAAAACTCAAGTTTTGGAAGAACTCTTTTTAAAATCCTAGATGAATCAACATACAGTGAAATTTCAGAAACAATTTCAAGCGAGATATATAAAATTAAACAAAACAATATAGTGATTATCGAATCCCCTGTTGAATTATCTAAAGAATTTAAAAACAAAATAAGAAAAAGATATTTAGAAAACGATCCATTTGCATTTTCAGTTTTTAAAATAAACGAAGACATCGTCGGAGGTTTAAAAATCCTTGCTAATTCACAACTTTTAGATTTATCGTGGGTAAATAGAATATGACAAAAACAAAACTAGAAGAACTACTAAAAGATATAGAAAATTCATTTTTTGAGCTTGAAAAAACACCTTCAAATCAGGATTCCAAATTTGGAGTTATTAGATCATTCAAAGATGGCGTTATAGAAATTGAAGGATTAAAAAACCTTAAAATGGGAGAACTAGTTTCTATACAACCATCAAAAACAAAAGCTCTAATTTTGAACCTAGAAAAAAGTCTCGCATACGCAATTACTTTACAAAATTCAAACATAAAAGCAGGAATGTACGTTGAATCAACCGGAACAACCCTTTCAATGCCGATTGCCAAAGACATGATGGGACGTGTAATTGATAGTCTTGGAAATCCACTAGACGGCGGCGAAAAGCTTACCGCAACAGAATTTTATCCACATGAAAAAATTGCCCCCGGAGTTATTACAAGAAAATCTGTAAATCAACCAGTTCAAACAGGAATTATTGCTATAGACACACTAATTCCAATCGGACGTGGACAAAGGGAATTAATAATCGGAGACAGACAAACTGGAAAATCGGCCATCGCAATCGACACTATACTCAATCAAAAAGGCCAAGATATGATTTGTATTTATGTAGCAATTGGACAAAAAGAATCAAAAGTTGCGTCAGTTTTCAAAACATTAGAAACAAATGGCGCACTAGATTACACAATAATAGTTTCAGCTTCAGCATCTTCATCAGCTGTTATGCAATTTTTAGCACCATATGCAGGATGCGCTATTGCTGAATCTTTTTTGGATAAAGGAAAAGACGTTCTTATCGTTTATGATGATCTTTCAAAACATGCAGTTGCATATAGAGAAATGTCGCTATTACTTCGAAGACCACCAAGTCGAGAAGCTTACCCTGGAGACGTTTTCTACATTCACTCAAGACTTTTAGAAAGAGCAGTGCGTCTAAACGAAAAAAATGGAGGAGGAAGCATTACAGCCCTTCCAATAATTGAAACACAAGCCGGAGATGTGTCCGCGTATATTCCTACAAACGTAATTTCTATAACAGACGGACAAATCTTTTTAGATACAGACTTATATAACAAAGGTATTTTCCCAGCTATTAATGTTGGAATTTCAGTATCAAGAATTGGAGGCGCAGCACAAACGAAAATCATCAAAAAAATATCTGGAACAACAAAATTAGATCTCGCCTCTTTTTATGAATTAGAAGCATTCTCGCAATTTGCAAACGATTTAGACGACAATACAAAACAGATATTAAAAAGAGGAAGAAGAATCGTATTAGCACTAACGCAAAAACAAAATGCTCCATATAAACTATGGGAAGAGGTTGTAATAACATGGGCAGCAACAAATGGGTTCCTAGATAATACTGAAGAAAGCCAAGTAAGAATTAAACTAGAAGAGCTCGTGTCATATATTCAAGATAATATGTCAAAGCTTGCCAAAAGCATATCGGAAAAGAAAGAACTTACAGATGAGATCAAAATTGAAATTGAAAAAGCATGTAAACAAGTTTTCAATCAATAATGTCAGGTAAATTAATAACAATTCAAAAAAGAATAAAATCTACAAAAAATACAAAAAAGATAACTCGTGCAATGCAACTTGAATCATCAAGCAAAATGAGAAAGCTTCAGATTAAAGCTGTCTCTTCTCGTGATTACGCGCAAGGTCTTTTGAATATATTAAAAAGTATATCCGCGAATGAAGACAGCGAAAATAAAATATACGAAGAAATTAGAACAACTGGAAAAAATGTTTTTATACTTTATTCATCAGACCGAGGACTTTGTGGAGGACTCAACTCACGAATAATCAACACTCTTTTGGGATCTAAAGAATGGAAGGAAACTCCAATAGAAGATCGGCTTTTAATAACAATAGGTAAAAAAGGCTATGACTATGCAACTTATAACAAAATCAAAGTAGACAAATCATTTAAAGCGATTAGCGAAAAAATAGCGCTAATTGAAACTCTCGAAATAATTGAAGGTATTTTGGAATATTGGACTGACGGCTCGGCCATGAATATTTTTATGGCTTCACCACACTATAAAAGCTCGATAGTCTTTTATCCTCAAGTTAAATCATATCTTCCACTTACAGATGAAACAATAAAAATGCATATATCACCTATGCTCGATCAATCAATAGAATCTGAAGGCGAAGATGATTCGACTCTTTACGAACCAAACGTTAGCGAATTTAAAGAATCAATTACAAGACAAATCATTCAAGCAATATTTTTATCATCATTTTTAGAGTTGAAAGCATCGGAATATTCAAGCAGAATGTTAGCAATGCAAAACGCCACCGATTCTGCAAGTGAAATAATTGATACTTTAACGTTAGAATATAATAAGGCAAGACAAGCAAGCATTACTCAAGAAATCATAGAAATTGTTTCAGGATCAAATATTTAATTAAAATTAGAATATGAACAACACAAAAATAGGTAAAATTTCAGCGATTATAGGAGTCGTTGTAGACGTGCAATTTAACGATCACCTACCATCAATTTACAACGCTCTTGAAATAATTAGAGAAGACGGAAAAAAACTTATTCTTGAAGTTCAATCACACCTTGGATCAGGAATCGTACGAACAATTGCAATGGATACAACAGATGGCTTAATGATAGGGCAAGAAGCCACAGATACACAAAGTCCAATAATGGTTCCAGTCGGAAAAGAAACTCTAGGAAGAGTTTTTAACGTTACTGGCGATTTAATCGACGAAGGTGAAGAATTACCAAAAAACATTGAAAAAAGACCTATTCACGTTGACGCACCATCATTTGTTGAACAAAATCCGCAAACAGAAATTTTTGAAACAGGTATAAAAGTTATAGATCTTTTAAGTCCATTTACAAAAGGCGGAAAAATCGCGCTTTTTGGAGGCGCCGGAGTTGGGAAAACTGTTTTAATGATGGAGTTAATCAATAACGTCGCAAAAGGACACGGCGGATATTCAGTTTTTGCAGGAGTTGGAGAAAGAACTAGAGAAGGCAATGACTTAATAACTGAAATGAAAGAATCAGGCGTCATGGGAAAAATCGCTATGACCTTTGGCCAAATGAATGAAACTCCTGGAGCACGTATGAGAGTTGCATTAACAGGTCTTACAATTGCCGAAAAATTTAGAGATGAAGGCAAAGATATTCTAATGTTTATAGATAATATTTTTAGATTTACACAAGCCGGTGCTGAAGTTTCAGCTCTACTTGGAAGAATGCCTTCTGCCGTTGGATACCAACCAACACTCGCAACAGACATGGCAAAACTTCAAGAAAGAATAACTTCAACCAAAAAAGGCTCAATCACTTCGGTTCAAGCAGTTTATGTTCCTGCAGACGATTTAACAGACCCAGCTCCTGCAACAACATTTGCACATTTAGACGCTACAATTGTTCTTTCAAGACAACTTGCATCAATTGGTATTTACCCATCCGTAGATCCACTCGATTCAAACTCTCAAGCATTAAAAGCAGAAATAGTTGGAGAACTTCACTACAACACAGCAACAAGGGTCAAACAAATATTACAAAGATATAAAGAACTTCAAGATGTAATTGCAATTCTTGGAACTGAAGAACTAAGCGAAGAAGATAAAACAATCGTTTCAAGAGCAAGAAAAATCCAGAAATTCTTATCACAAAACTTTACAGTTGCTGAACAATTCACAGGAAATCCAGGTGATTACATAAAGATGGAAGATACCGTAAAAAGCTTCGCTGACATACTTGACGGAAAGCATGACAATATAGCCGAGGAACATTTCTACTTAGCAGGAAACATACAAAGCGTTGTTGAAAGATCAAAACGTGTCAAACAAGTTTAAGCTGATTATAAGAACGCCAGAAAAGGAAGTTTTTTCGGGAGAAGTTGAAAGTATATATGTATCAACAGACCTTGGTGATACTGAAATACATCCAAATCATTCTTCAATTGGAGCTGCCATTTCATATAGTCCAATAATACTTAACATATCAAAAGACCTGAAAATCGAATTTATTATAAAACGAGGCATGTTCTCATTTTCAAATGATAAAAATGAAGCCTTGCTTATGGCATATTCAGCTCAAAAACGCGAAGAAATCGATTTTGATAGCGCCAAAGAATACCTTAAATACATTTTGGAGAAATTAGAATCCGGTAAATACGAAGATGCGGGAAGCTTCACATTCAAATTCCTTGAAGATGAAAAAATTGCACTTATAAAAGAATTCGACCTAGATTAAATCTTTTAATCCTTTAGTGAGGTCCACTTTTCGGCTTCATCTAATACTTCTTTAAAAACTTGCCTTACGCGAATACCTGCTGCTTTTCTGATTAAACGGCTTGAAGATAATAAAGGAGACTGCGGCGGCGCGGTTATTATACGACCTCCGATTTTCTCCATGAGCGCCGCCGCAGGCGATTTATCAATCTGATTCCAGTCTTCAACTACTGTAAAAAAGATGTCAGGTGATAGTTTCTCAATAATTGGCGTTATTTCAGCATGATTAAAAATAACAATGTAATCAACAAATCCAAAAAATGCCATTAATTCGGCTCTTGAGTACTCGTCTACAATCGGTCTTCCCCTTCCCTTTTGTTTAAAAATTATTTCGTTGGAAGGAATTGCCAAAACCAATACATCTCCATATGATTTCGCTTTATTAAAAAATCTTGCATGTCCTGCGTGAAGTAAATCGCATGCCCCGGATGCCAAAACAATTTTCTTTCCTTCAGATTTAAGCTTTTTACCAATCTTTGACAACATTTCTTCATCAATTATTTCTCCAAAATATTTACGCTCAAACAAACTTAAATCTTTAGAATGGTTTCCAAAATCAAGTCTTTCTGATCTAACGTCTGTTTTTAATCCAGACCATGTTTTCTTGCGAAAATCTCCTTGTGATAAATCTATTTTTACTTTTCCAAAAAAATATTCGATGATTTCCTTTATTTTAAGATCAGCGACACGCTCAACTATCGCTGAAGCCGATACAAAAGGCTTGGATTCTTTAACATTTATAATCTTGCCTCCATAGCTTTTTATGAAATCTGCCTCTTCTTTTTTTCTTAGGTGACTCCTAAAGTCAATTCCTAAACCATAAAAAACATCTGGTTTAATTTTCTTCAGAATTGGCAAAATATTTTGTTTATCGACAAAGACAGTGTTATCTACAAACTTAAAATATTCAATTAATTCAGCCCTGTTTTTCTGATCGATAAGAGGAAATGCCTTACCACGAAGGCGTTTTCGTGATTTGTTACTTACGACGCCTACAATTAAAACATCGCCATATGATTTTGCATTTAGTAAATATGCAGCATGGCCGCTATGAATTAAATCAAAAGTTCCAACTGTAAAAACGATTTTTTTGCCAGACTTATGTAAATCATCGCAATACTTTTTAATAATTGCACTTGATAGATATTTCACAAAAACAGTATAGCAGAGCTCTTAACGTGATATAATTTCAACTAGCCTTGGGGTCGTAGCTCAATTGGTTAGAGTGTCTCCCTGTCACGGAGAAGGTTGCGGGTTCAAGTCCCGTCGATCCCGCCAATTATATTTAATTCCTCTGCCCTTATTGTTATGTCAGAAGAAATGATAGAAGAAAAACAAGACGCGAAGAAGTATATTTATATTTTAGTCGTATTTATAGGCCTAATAGTGCTTGCCTCAACATATGTCGCCTATACATATTTTAATAACGCAGGAAAAAACGCAGACTCTGAAGAAAAAATTGCTGGCGCCGAAATTACAGAAATCGTTCCAGTCGAAGAGGACGAAGAAGAACCTGTATTTCAAAGCCCAACAGATAGCTTT
The DNA here is from genome assembly GCA_943354835.1 of candidate division WWE3 bacterium. Lineage (GTDB taxonomy): Bacteria > Patescibacteriota > WWE3 > 2-01-FULL-39-13 > 2-01-FULL-39-13. Next base: position 84,366 of record CALRDH010000003.1, read on the forward strand.
GGAATTGCAGATAGTGGTGAAGTAGCACAAGCCCCAGTAAAAACACTTGTTCCAGTTCCAGTCAAAGAAGTCGAAGAAATTCAACTCGAAACCACAAAACCATCTGACACATCTGGTATTGCAAATGCAAGAACATGGAAAGCAAATGATTACAAATTTGGCGATATAAAAATCGGCTCATACACAGTAATCTACGGAGACACTCTATGGGAACTTGCTGAAGGAGCTTATGGAAATGGAAGAAATTGGATAAATATTGCAAAAGCTAACACAATTCAATACTTCTCAAATGGAAGACCATTAATAAACGTAGGACAAATTCTAAACATTCCTGAACTATAAACATAAAGAAATCATTCCGCTTGTGCTAAAATCAAAAAAAGCACAAGCGGGAGTAAGGAACACCTTGCACCCGCAATTTGCGGGAGTAGTTCAGTGGTAGAATGCTTCCTTCCCAAGGAAGAGATCGCGAGTTCGAGTCTCGTCTCCCGCTCCAGAGTTTTACTCAATCTGATGCCAGTATAAAACTCCGAATTTACCATTTCCATTTCCATTACCGTTGTTTCCATTCCCATTATTCCCTTCTTGTCCTGGAGGAAGCGTCATAGAAATTTCGATTCTCGATGTATATCCATCTAAACTTGCTGTAACCTCTATAACTTTAAATACGGGATGATCATTAAAAACAACACTGCAATTACCAATTGGTAGAATTAAGGTCTGAGGTATTGTTTGCGAATTTTCCGATCGAATCATGACATCCTCCGCACAACTTTCAGCTAGATATAATGCCTTTGCTTTTTTGTAAATTGCATCAACATTTTGAATTCTTGTCTGACTTTGAAGGCTTGCAGAAATGGTTAAAAATGTTAAGAAAACGCCAATAATTATTACTGTCAAAATTGCTCCAAATGAATTTAATCTTTTTATTTTTACCATGATCTTATTGTTACAGATGAACTATATGAGAAATTAGAATCTCCTCCTGGGAGTCCAGATTTTGCAATGACACTTGGAGATGTAAATGAAATATCATACGTTACGATATCACCATTAGAATTTGAAATATGATCAAAAGTTAAACTCTCAATCCTCGATAAGTTAGAATTTATTGAAGTTGTAGCACCAAGTGGTGAACAATCAGAATCAGAACTTCTTCCAATTAATACAGAATTATTTGAAAAACTGACTCTTGTTGATCCATATGAATAAACTGATTGATTATTTATCAAACAAATATCGTTTGAAGTAGAACTATAAACTCCAACTGAATTTCTGATTTCTGTATTTAATCTATTCATTAAGATACTTGCATCATTTAGCGTTGCGCTTGTTATATCTAATCTTTTTTGATGGAAAATGCTATCAGAGAAAAAATATAAAACTGCTAAAAGAAGTACTCCAGAAATAGTAATATATATCATCGCTTCAATTATCGTAAAACCTGATCGCTTAATTCCCATTTGTTAAGTAAACAACAAAACTAACTTCTTTATTTTGAAGAGAAAGCCATGTCCATGAAACTTTTGATTCGACTTTTTTTGTATTTGGATCAGCTGTTCCCGATGTATCTGAAATATTGCCTGAAGCATCGCGGAAAACATCAGAAAATACTAACGTCCTGGTATATCCATTTGCAATTTGAGGATCATCCATAAGTTCCCAACCATCATTTGCTAGATTGATACCATATGTGCCTGCTTCAAGATTTCCCCATGAGGCGGCGCGGATAAACCGCGCCGCCTCAAGTCCCTCTTCCGCATAAAAAACAGCCTTCATATATGAATTGTCGTAAGAAATGTTTCTATATCCTAAATTAACAACCGCACGAATCGGTATGGCTATCAACAAAAACGCAGTCATTGCGATTAAAAGTTCTATTATGCTAAATGCCTTCAAATTCCGAGTCTTCATATCTTATTTAATTAACAACAACGCTAACTCCACCAGAAGCATTTACACTTATAGTTTTTGAATAAGTTCCGGAAGAAACCACAACACTCGCAAGTCCGTTTGCTGGACTTGGTTCTGCGTATAACTTTGAAAATGTTGTTGTATTTAAGCCTGTAACGGTTGCCATATTTTGAATGGTAAAAGATTCTGATCTACCATTCGCGTCGCATGCACTAAAAAAGGTATAAATTCTGCCTGAAACAATACAAACTCCCCAACTTAAGCTGTTTTTAGAATTTATGGAATTTTGTCTTGATTTTTGAATCGCGAGAAGTAAATTATCTGTTGTTGAATCAACCGACATTTTTTTTAACATAGTTGCAACTGGTATAGATCCGGAAATTAAAAGCAAAGAAGTAACGGCCATAACTAGTGATAATTCGATTAGAGTAAACGCAAAAAATTTCATATTCTAAGACCCTATGGTGTCCGTAATGCTATATATTGGAGTTAATATAGCTATTGCGACATATCCGACCATAACGCCCATTAAAACAAGCAATATAGGCTCAAGAGAACTAGATAGATTTGCTGCTATATTATCTACCTCGTCTTCATAAAAACTACTTAAATAAATTGACACATCGCCTAAAGACCCAGTTCTATCACCAATATCTAACATTCGAGTTAGCATAATCGGTATAGGTGTATCCTTTATGGTTCCGATCGCGACACCTATACCCGTACCATGACTCACTTGTTCATGAATACGAGCCATATCAACTGCAAATTTTCTGTTCGTTAAAGTTCTTGAAGCAACATCAAGCGCTTTTACAATTGGCACTCCACTTTTTATTAAAATCCCTATGTTTCTAGTTAGCAAAACAAGTTCCTTTTTAATAATTAAATTTCCCATAATTGGAATTTTCAACATATATGTATCACGGATTAATCGTAAAGCCGGAAGCCTATATAAATAGATGAAAACAACCATAATACAAAAAGCAGTAATTCCGACCTCTACTCCATGTTTCTGTATTAATTCTGAAAAATTTAAAAGTAATTTTGTCGCGATTGGTAATTCCTGCTTATATCCTTTATAAAAATCAGTTATTTTAGGCAAAATGAAAATTGTTATAAATATTCCTATACCAATCATTGCACTAAAAACTACAGCAGGATAAAAAAGCGCTCCTTGAATTTTTTTCTTTAACTTATAGTCTTTTGTAAGGTAATCAGCTAAATAATTAAAGTTATCATCTAGAGTCCCGCTTTCTTCACCAATTTTTACAAGACTTAAATGAAATTCTTTAAAGGCACTAGGATATTTTGCCATTGCTTCAGCTAACATTTCACCATTTCCGGTTAAAACGACTATTTCAGAAAGAATTCTTTTTAAAGATTTTGACGCAGTCTGTTCAGCAACAATTTTTAGGCCTTCATATACGCTTATTCCGCTTTTAATGATTAGCGACATGTGCTTAAAAAATAGCACCACGTCTACATTGCTTGGCTTATCAATCGCATCATTAATTTTTTTATATAGTTTTTTAAAATCCATGGGCAAGATTTATTTCTTTTCTATTCTGATAATACTCTTATAACTTCTCCGATTGTTGTCATACCTTCATATACTTTTCTAATTCCGTCATCAAGCATTGTAGTCATTCCCTTTTTTATCGACATATTTTTAATTTCTGTAGTCGTTTTTCTTTGAATAATTGCATCCCTTATATCTTCATCTACCAACAATATTTCATAAACACCAATTCTTCCTGTATAACCTGTGTTGTGGCATGCAGGACAACCTTTTCCTTCATATAACCTAATTTTTGTTTTACCTTTAAATTGATCTTTAATAATTCCTGAAGCTGTTGGGTACTTTTCTTCTAGTTCCTTAATTGTTGATTCTTTACTATATCTACAAGTTGTACAAATCTTCCTAACAAGTCTTTGAGCTATGACTAAATTCATTGTTGAGGCAATCATAAACGGCTCAACATTCATTTCCATAAATCTAACAACTGCAGTTGCCGCATCGTTTGTATGTAATGTAGACAAAACAAGATGCCCTGTCATAGAAGCATTAACTGCAATATGAGCAGTTTCTTCATCTCTAATTTCTCCTACCAAAACAATATCTGGGTCTTGTCTTAACAAACTACGAAGACCATTTGCGAAAGTTAAATCAGTTTTTCTATTTACCTGAATCTGATTTATACCAGTTAAATCATATTCTACTGGATCTTCAATTGTTGATATATTTACTTCCCTTTTATTCAAAATTCTAATGATTGCATACATGGTTGTAGTTTTTCCTGATCCAGTTGGGCCCGTTGCCAAAATCATTCCAAATGGCCTTTTGTATGCTTTAACAACTTTCTCTAAATCAGAATCAGAAAAACCAAGGTCTACCAAATTAAGATTCCCAGAATCTCTAAATAAAAGCCTAATTACAACCTTTTCGCCTTCTATTGTTGGAACAGTAGAAACTCTTAAATCAAGATTCACACCTTCGATATCAAATGATATTTTTCCATCTTGAGGAGTCGCATGATCATCAGTTCTCAAATTAGACATAACCTTAATTCTTGTAACAATATTTGGATGCAAAGTTCCGGGCAATGTAACGACATCATGCAAAATACCGTCTAATCTAAACCTGACAACCGTGTCTTCGTCTTGAGTTTCTATATGAATATCTGACGCCTTGTTTCTTTGTGCGTATTCAATAATCGTATCCACAATCTTAACGACAGGCGGATCTATATCCTTTTGCTTTTCTGCCTCTTTAACGTATTTACTTATTATTTCATCAAAAGCTGCAACTACGCCCTTTTCGTAGTGCGAAAGCGCTGAATTAATTCCGCGAAGTGTAGCAAAATGAGCAATTACAGGAAGCCCAGCTTTCTTTTCTACCTGATTTTTAACACTTTCATCATTTGGATTTATTGTCGCAACGTGTAAACCTTCTTTATCAATGTTAAAAGCCACAATGCTATGTTTTTTTGCATAAATATGAGGAATTATCTTTAAAATATCATCAGGAATTTCTGTATGTGATAAATCAACATAAGGAATTTTCAACGAATCTGATATTAATCTACCTAAATCATCTTCTGTAATAAGGCTTGATTCAAGGATTGCATTATAAATCGAAAGGCCCTTTTCGGAAGCCATGCTAAGTATCTTTTGTACTTCAGCATCCTGTGCAAGACTATTTTTAGTAAGTAAGTCTAAAAGACCTTTATCATTCAAAATATCGTTAACCATATTACCTTAAGCTCTCTTTAACTTTAATCAAAACATCTTGTATAGATGAATTGCTTTTACTTATATATCCTGTCGCACCAATTTTCATTGCAGTATCGACATCTTCCTTTTGACCTAAATTTGAAAGAACAAGAACTTTTACATTTTTATACTTTTCATTTTCACGAATAAGTCTAAGAGCTTCAAATCCGTCCATTTTTGGCATTATCAAATCAAGCATAACAAGTACTGGAACTTTTTCTTTCATAAGTTTTAACACTTCTTCACCATCGCTAACAACAGATACATCATACCCAAGTTCAAGCAATCTTTGATTATAAATACTTGCATAAAAATGATCATCATCTGCAATTATTATGTATTTTTTGTTTGAATTGTTTTCAGTCATTTTTTTAATGGAATAAGAACACTAAAATTTGTTCCACTGTTTTTTTCACTTGAAAAATTAATTTCATAACCACAAACCTCACATATCTTTTTGCACAAAAAGAGTGATAAACCAACGCCTTTTGCATAGATTTCATCACAATTTTGGCCTCTAAAAAATTCAGAAAATATCTTCGGCTTATCTTCATCTAAAATACCAATTCCCTTATCTTTAACTTCTAAAATAATTTTCCCAGACTGATCTTTACTTAAATTTACAAAAACTTCGGTACCCGGATTTGAATAAACAATTGAATTATGAATTAATGAGTGAAATATAAACTCGATCATCGATTGATCTGTCGTAGTAATATAATTCGAATTTTGGATTGATAATTTTATGTTCGCTTCTGGGAAATCCGAGCACAAACTATCGACGATTTTTTTAAGTGAAACAGAAACATCAATATCCTGATTTATTGGCAAAAGTTCATTAGATGAATACCTAGCATAATTGATTAACTTATTTGAAATAGTCGAAATTCTATTTAAATTACTATATGTATTCTTCAAGAAAAGTCTCTTCTCTGGATCGATATTTAAATTTTTATCAGCAAGAATTATTTCTAGTGCCCACCTCGAACTTATAATTGGCGACATTACTTCATGTGAAATTTTAGATATAAGTTTTATATCAAAATGGCTCATCTTTGAACATTCTATCCTGTTAGGTACCTATTATCAAATAGTGGTAAAATTCATGAAAGCAAGCCCACTTAGCTCAGCTGGTAGAGCAGACGCTTCGTAAGTGTCAGGTCGGTGGTTCGATCCCACCAGTGGGCTCCAGGCAAAAATTTATGAAAATATTTAAAAATAAAAAACTAAACTTCAGGCAAAAGAAAGAAACTAAAACAGTTAACGTTGTAACAAAATCAAAAGAAACACCTAATCAAAGATTAATTAAAAGAATAGTCGTAACTAACGGTCTAAGTCTATTAATACTTATCGCGTTGTACTTTTGGATGGTATTTTTCATATCAAATGTTGGATCATTCTGGGATTTATTCCGTAAAAAAGAAATTTATGTTAACAAAGATACAATAGCGCCAGCACCTCCTTTCATATCAGAAATCCCGAAAGCCACAAAAAACGATTCAACTGATATAACAGGAAAAGCAGAAGCTGGAGTAAAAGTAACATTATATACAGAAGGCTCAAAAAACTCCGAATCAACATCTGACTCTCAAGGTACATTTTCATTTACCGGAATTCGAGTAGGAATATTCCCAACAACGATTTATGCGACAGCTACAGATGAAGCTGGAAACGAAAGTAACAAATCGCAAGTCTATACAATTGTTAAAGACGATACTCCACCAGAACTTGAAGTTACAACACCAAAAGACGACGAGGAAATCAAAGCAACAGAGCATGCATATAGAGTTACAGGAAAAACAGAGCCTGATGTAGCAATATCGGTAAACGGACAATTCGCAATTGTAAACCAAGACGGCGAATTCGGAGTGTCTATAAGACTTGAAGAAGGCGATAATTCTCTTGAAATTAAGGCAACAGACGTAAGCAAAAACGAAACTATAGAAAAAAGGTTCGTAAAATTCAGAAAAATTGATTAAATTTTCCAAAAACTCTGTCAAAAACACCCAAAGACTGCTAATGTGCGAATTTAACTATAGCGACAACGTATTGCGACGAAAAAAGACGCAAATAATACCCGATTTTTGACCTATTTTGAAAAAAAATACGAAAAGTTATCCACAAACCTAAATCTTGTCACTATATGACATAGTTTCTTTCCTGCTATATGAAAAGATAGAAAGTATTAAAAATACAACAATCAGACCTTCAGTTAAAATTGTTATATACGCAGCCCCTACATAGTCATAGATCGGTATAAAAATTATGTTTAAAAGTAGATTTAATGCAAAACCGATACCATAAATATATGGAAGAGACTTATCTTTACCTTCAACCAACATAATCCAACTTAAAGGAGCCGAAACAAAGAATAATACAGCTCCATACATCAAAATATTGAACGGAATAAATGAATTCGCCATCTCAATTCCCCAAATCATCGGAATAATAAATTTTGAAAGATTAATAGCAATCATTGTGGTTCCAAGCGAAACCAAAACCATGAACTTTAAAAGCGTGTAAATAGATTTTCTATACTTTAATGAATCCCTTTTTCTAAGAACAACCAAAACTGGGAATGTCGCATTCATAATGAAAGTTGGCAGAATAAGAACTATTTCGAATATTCTGTATGCAAGACTATATATTCCGACAGATTCTTCAGATGAAATAACAGACATTAACAATCGGTCTGACTGAATCATAAATGTGTTTAATATTAAAGCAATTCCAAATGGCAACGAATCTAAAAGAATTTTTCTCCAATACTTTAAATCTATATAATTTGAGTCACTAAATAAATATTCTCTTGAGAAATACATAGAAATTAGTGGAGATATCGACGAGCCGATCACAGTTGCCAGGATTATTAAAGAAAGATTCTGAATTGGAGATAAAACCACAAACCCAATTAAAATTGCACTAAAAAAAGCCCCTACTCCCATTGAAATAGATTGATACTTATATTGAAGAAATGATTGAAAGATTAAGCTTGCCGCTTTTGATATTGAGTTAAATATCAAAAGCGGCAGCCCAATATAAATAGCAAATTTGATTTCATTCCGATAAGGCATGAGAAACACAATCACAGCAGCTAAAAGCATAAGCAAAATGCCGATTACGATTCTAAGAGACAAAACTTTTTTAAAGTTCTCCTTGGCATACGATGCATCATCTGCAAATTCCCTGATTAAAACTGAATTAACACCAAAATCTGAAATGGTGTAAAAAATGGTCAGAAAAGCTATAACTATTGAATATTCCCCAAATGATTTAACACCAAGGTATCGTGTAATCATCGCGGTAACAATTAAAGTTGATAAAGAAGTCGAAAATCTTCCTATTATTTGATAAATCATATTTGATACAATTTTTGTTTTAGTCAAAGTCATTTTTTGGTGGCTGCTGAAGGACTTGAACCTTCGACCTCTTCAATGTGAATGAAACGCTCTAGCCAGCTGAGCTAAGCAGCCAATTTTAAGCAATTTTATCATTATCCTGGTTGTTAAGGGAATTGGGTATGTGTAAAATGAATCTAATGTTAAATAACGTTTTGAAATCAATTAGCGAGTTTTTTGTTGATGTACTTGAAACTGTAGTCATCGCTTTAGCAATCTTCATTATTATTTACCTGTTAGCATTTCAACCTCACGAGGTAAACGGCCAATCTATGGATGGTGTAGATAATTTCCATAATGGACAACTTATACTTACAGATAAAATAACATACCGATTCCAAACTCCTAAGCGAGGCGAGGTCATCGTATTCAAATATCCACTTAATAAGTCATATGATTACATAAAAAGAATCGTAGGTCTTCCAGGCGAGTCAATTATGCTTGTTGATAGCACTATATATATTTATAATAGCGAGTTTCCAGAAGGCAAAGTCCTCGACGAGTCAAAATATATTGCAGACACAGTCGTTACTCAAGGTCGAGCATTTTTAGAAGAAGGACAAAAGATTACAATTCCCGATGATAGCTATTTCGTTATGGGCGATAACCGTACTGAAAGTTCAGATTCAAGAACTTGGGGATTTGTACCAAAGAAAAATATAATTGGAAGAAGTTACTTTAGATATTGGCCACCAAATCAAATAGGATTAATAAAACACCAAAGCTTTTAATAAATTAGAAAGATTAGCTAACGAAAACAGATTTTTTATCGCGTGTAATGGACTTGTATCCAACAATACCTGGTTTTTTAGCAAAAATAGTGAAATCTTTTCCCATAGCAACATTTGCGCCAGCTTTTATTACAGATCCAACTTGTCTAACCAATATTGTTCCAGCTGACACAACTTCACCTGCATATCTTTTTACTCCACGGTGTTTGCCTCTTCTGTTTCCCTTTTGGCTAGCTGTTGATGCTGCCGCTTTTTTATGCGCCATGTTTTATGATTTTAACTTACTAATTCTAATAATTTAAGTACTGATTTTTCGCCAAGACCTTTTAAATTCAATAAATCTTCTTTATTTGCGGATTTTATATCGTTTGATGTCTTGTATCCAGCAGCCTTTAATGTTTCTTTTTGCTTGTCTGTTATATCTAATTCATCAACGCTTACTGAATCAGCCTTTGATACTGCGGCTTTTACTTCTTTTACTGGTTTTTCAGCAACAACATCAGATCTAAATATCTCATTTTTAACTTTTTCGCCTAATTCTAAGATTCGAAGCATAGAAATAGGTTGTCTGTGACCTTTATTCTTTCTATATCTTGATTTTGATTTAAATCTTCTTACCTCTATTTTTTTATCCTTTTTATCTTCTTCTATTTGAATTCTAATACCAATAGTATCAACTGTAGGTTCACCAAGATGAATTTTCCCATCAACTTCGGCCAATAATATTTCAAATGATGGAGTTTCTGATAATACATCAACTTTCAAAACAGTTCCCTGCTTTACGATAAATTGACGCGAATTTAATTTTATTACTGCGAAATCATTAGTCATTACGGAGAAGATGTTAGCAAAAAAAGATATATCTAGCAACAATCAATGGTGGTAAAATTTGCAGGTGCCCTTCTTGGTAACTGAAGCTAATCTTCAAGAGCCAAGTGCTCTTGTAATAACCGCGGATCAAAGAACAGGGACAGATAGACTAAATTCACCAAGACAAGAACCTCCAATTATAATCGCAGAGGATATTACAGATGAAGAAAGACAAATCCTAATTGCAGTAGCAAATTCTGTAAACCGTATAGATCTAGCAGTCGAAGGTGCACCACAAACAACGTGCTCTGCATATAAAGTCGGCGAAATTTATCTCGGCGATACTATATATACTGCAAGGTTATCAGCTAGACATTGCTTTAATAGTTTGACTCAAAATCCAAGCGCTCAAGCAGCACTATTAATAGATGGTGAAAGGCCAAGATCATTTCTAGCATATAATGCCTCACCATGGAAACCTTATCCAGAAGATGCAGCAATCGTACTTACTGAAGGATCATCCCCCGAAAACGCCGTAGAAATTGGATCATCTAGTCAGAGTCGCCTACAAAAACAAATCGGAGAGACATTCTATCAAATCGGATATGCATCAAAAGGTAACGGAAGTCTTGTTCTACAACAGTTAATCTTATCTGGAGTTGAACAAGTTGGTTCAACTATTGAACTTGAATTCAAAAAACCTGATGGCACATTATTTAAAAAATCCGAGGAAGGTGGAATTTCAGGTGGACTAGTCGTTCGTATCAAAAACGGAGCACCAATAGTTTATGGAACATCTCGAGGAATCTCAACAAATGATCCGACAAGTGCAATCGCTTATTTCCCATTACCATTTAATAGCATACCAGGATTCATAAACAATCCGCTTACAAAAATGGAGCAAATAAATTAATTATTGTGGTAACAGTCCAAGATTCACAGTTTGATTTAGCTGTTCAATAAATTTCGGTAGAATTAAAGCCGACGCTATCAAAGGCAAAACCAGGAAAACAATAGTCATAACAAAAGTCCAAAACATATAGCTTCTAATCTTATTCATGGAAACATTGATTTTATTTAAAATAATATCCTGTTGGTCAAACCTTGCTTGTACATCTGCGTCCATATACTCACAGATTATAGGATTTTAACTTCACGTACAATAAGTGAAATTTGGTGGACCCAAGGGGATTCGAACCCCTCACCTCTTCCATGCCATGGAAGCGCTCTACCAAATGAGCTATGGGCCCTTAATCGAAAATTCACTTCCCAGTTCTAAATTCTTTGATAACGTTTTTGATTTTATATCATCTGCGTATATTTTTACAGCTTTCTCGTAATTTTCCTTATTTGGATATATCACATCGACCAAATCATCCCAATTTACACCTGCTTCTTTTCTCAACTTTTGTATTTCACGAATTATTTCTCTTGATATTCCTTCCAAAAGGAGATCATCTGTAATGTTTGTATCGAATAGGACCTCGACTTCATTTTTTGCTTCACCTTTTTCAAATTTTACTTCTTTAACATTTAACTCATCTTTTATGATTTCCACATATTCTGGTGATAATGCATCAGCATTTTTTACTATCATACTTGCCAAAGGTTGCCTTATTGGAATTCCTGTTTCTTTTCGAATCGAATTTCCAGTTGAACAAATATTTCGAACAACTTCCATTGTTTTTAAAATTTCTAATTCTTCTTTATTTAATTCGCGTTCAACTTTTGGATATGCAGTCATATGAACACTTTTTAATGCCGATTCATCATAATTCACAACCAAATTCTGATAAATTTCCTCTGGTAAGAAAGTAATAAATGGCGACGCCAATTTTGAAAGTCCGACTAACATTTTATACAAAGTATTTAAAGATTCACTGTCACCAGAAGAAATTCGATCCCTTGACCTTCTTATATACCAAGTCGACAAATCCATAACAAATGGTGCAAATAATTTGGAAGCCGACATAACATCATATTCATCCATGCCTTTTGTGACTCCAGCAACAAACTCCAAATATCTTGCGTTAATCCATTTATCCAAAATATTTTTTGCGGGTTCATCGGATGCTTTAAAATCATTTAAATTCGCATATGTTACAAAATATCGATAGCTATTCCAAAGTGTTGTAAAAAATTCTTTTTGAGTTTCAAGCAAAATTCGATACGAGAATCGTGCTGGTTCCATTTTTGTAAGTGGAGATGTAAGTAGAAAATAACGCAACATATCACTTCCATACTTTTCAAAAACCTCTTCAATCGGAGGATAATTTCCTTTGCTCTTGCTCATTTTTTTGCCGTCTTCATCACCCAACATACCTGTAACAATAACGTTTTTAAAAGGAGATTTATCAAACAAAGCCACTCCTAAAACAAACATTGTGTAAAACCACAAACGAATTTGATCATCAGATTCACTTATATAATCAGCAGGATAATTGGAATTAAATAAATCGGCATTTTCAAACGGATAATGATACCTCGCAAAAGGCATAGATCCACTGTCAAACCAAACATCTATAACTTCTGGAACTCTTTTATAAGTTCCGCCGCCTTCTTCCCATGTTATTTCGTCAACAAATGGCTTATGAGGATCAAAATTATCTGAAAGCTTTTTTCCACTTAATTCTTCTAGTTCTTTAAATGATCCGATAATTTTTACGTCTTTTGTTTTATCATTCACCCAAATTGGAAGTGGAGTTCCCCAAAAACGTCTTCTACTTAATGACCAATCACGAGCATTTTCAATCCAATTAACGAACCTGGCTTTCCCAGCATCCGGAACAATATGTACACCTTTGGCTTCTGATAATAACTTTTCTTTTATAGCTCCAACACCAACATACCAACTCGTTATTGGTTTATAAATTAAAGGTTCTTTAGTTCTATAATCAATTGGCATTTGATGTGCATAATCAGAATGCGCAAACAATTTTCCAGCAAGCTCTAAATCAGAAATAATATTTTTGTTCGCTTTTTTATAAAACTGGCCTTGATATTCTGGAATATCAGCTGTAAATTCGCCGGTTTCACTAATGTAGTCAAAAAGCGAAATTCCAAGTTTCATGAAAATATCAAAATCTTCCTGACCGTATGGTGCTAGATGGACAATACCTGTACCTTCATCTGTATTCACATGATCGGCATAAATTATCTTAAACGCCCCCTCTTCGCTTTTATTTTTATAATAATCAAAAAGTGGTCGATATTTTTTGCCTATTAAAGACTCTCTCATTACAATTTCTAATATTTTATAATCTGTTTTTTCTTTAAAAACCTCTAAAACACGATCCCTGGCAACGATGTATAACTTTCCATCATACTCAACTTTCACATATTCAACTTTTTTGCCAATCGCCAACATTAGATTTCCTGGAAGCGTCCACGGAGTAGTTGTCCAACCTAGCATATAAGTATTTGGCTCATCCTCAAGTTCAAACATTATTGTTACAGCCGGATCAACTACTTCACTATATCCGCCATCAGCGACCTCATGCGTAGACAAAGTCATACCCGATCTTGTTGAATATGCGACTACTTTATGTCCTTCATATAAAAGTCCTTTCTCGTGAAGTTTTTTAATAGCCCACCATGCACTTTCAATATAGCTTGCATCCATCGTCGAATATTCCTTTGAATGGTCAATCCATCGCCCAAGTTTGGTTTCATATTCAACCATTTTCCCGCGATAAGAAAGTACTGAACTTCTACACTCTTTGTTAAATTTATCAACTCCCATTTTTTCGACATCGCTTTTGTGCTTAAAACCCAATTTCTTTTCGACCTCATATTCAACTAATATTCCTTGGCAATCCCATCCAATGTTTCTTTCAACAGAAAATCCCTTCATTGTGTAGTATCTTGGAAATAAATCTTTCATTGTCCAAGTTAATGCGTGTCCATAATGTGGAGCCCCGTTTGCGGTTATTGGACCATCATAATAAACATATTTTGGAAAGTCTTTAGAAGCATTATTCAGCTTCTCGAAAATATAATTTGATTTCCATAATTCAAGAATCGATTCCTCGATTAATGGATAATTCGGATTTATTTCAACTTCTTTAAATTTGGCCATTTATGCGAAAATGATATCACCACCATGTTATGTTTGCCATATACAAAGGTTCGAATGTTCCGATATAATTCATTGATTAATGCCTGCCAACATTTTTGAAAAAATTCATAATAATGCGAATAGTCAGTTGCACGCAAGATTTGCTGGCGAATCATTTGCACTTTATTCATCGCATACTGTTAGAACTTTTGCACAAGCTTTAACAGGAATATTTCTTCCACTTTATATATTTGAACTTTCAAATAAACCGATTTTATATACAAATGAATTCACGAATGATCTTGCATGGGTTTTTATTTTTTTTATTATTAGATCGATATCTGTACTTATATTAATTACACCTGTAACAAATTTGATTTTCGGAAAGCTTAACTTTAAAAAATCGATATTTATTTCGAATATTGCTGTTTCATTATCACTTCTATCTATATTATTTGCAGATAGATATTTTTGGCTAATTCCAATTGCAGCCGTTGCAACTTCATTTGATATTATGCTGTACTGGATTCCATTTCATTTATTCTTTATAAGAAAATCCCAATCACCAGATGGTCATTTCGGAAAACAATTCGGTATTAGACTTTTTTTAACAAAAATTGCATCTGCATTTGGACCAATAATTGGAGGACTATTAATTATTTATCTTGGATTTAGCTACTTATTCGCGCTATCAACTATCTTAATGATCGGATCTATCTTGCCATTGATATTTAGCGTTGAAGAACGCAAACACGGAAAACACAACGCCTATTTAATTTTTAAAAAATACATATCAGAAAGAAATTTAATTGGAGCATCTACAGCATTTGCTGTTATAGCATTTGAAGATGTTGTGTCCTCTATTTTATGGCCAATACTTCTTCTGGCGTTAACAGCATCATTCGCACAATTAGGTATGATAACAACGCTTTCAATTGGCATTTCCGCATTTTTCGCGGTCTACATTGGGAAAATAATAGATAAGAACGGACCCAAATTAGTACACAAAACAGGAATTATATTTAATTCTCTATTACACTTTTTAAGGATATTTGCTAATCAAACAATATTTGCAATATTTATAGATATTTCTGACAAACTAAACGGATCACTATATGCGGTTCCATTTAATGCTATAACCTATGATTTAGCCAAAAAAGAACACTACGATTCAGATTTTATGATTTATAGAGAAACAATAATGCACCTTGGTATCGCGTGTGGACTTTTTATATTGCTAATTTTCTTGCCTATGATTCCAGATTACAAAATATTATTTGTAATAATAGGAATAATCACTCCACTAACATACTTAATTAACGTCAAGAAAAAATAGATTTATTGCTTTTGGGATGTCCTTGTCTCGTAATACGAGTCAAAATGATAAGCCTTATAGAAAAAGTAACCCACAGCTACCAGCAAAAAGCCAGATATAATAATAAAATAAATCAGTTCTTTAGTCTCTGGCTTCATTATTGTTGCTCTTTAGATTTTTTAATAAAATTCCAAAAACTTTTGCCCTTTTCATCGTCTGGTGCTTCAGGTTCTTCCTTTTCTTTCTCTTTTTCTTTCTCGATTTGAGCTTTCATTCTTTCGGCTTCTTCTCTTTCTATTTTTCTAACCTGTTCCCTCATTTTTTCTATATCAAAATCGGAATCATCATCTCCAAATGTTGGCACTAAATCTTCATCATTAGAATCATCATCAGATGTTTCATCAGCCAAAACCTTATCAAATCGTGAATCAATCTGTTTTATAACTTCGTCACTTGTAATACTTGGCATTTCAGGAATACCAACAGGTCTATATCCAGAATCAAATCCAGTTGCAATAACTGTAACTCTTATACCTTTAATCTTTGGGTCAATATTAGCTCCAAAAATTATATTTGCAGCTTCGTGTGCAGCATCTGAAACTATTTTTGCCGCTGCATTAACTTCGTGCATCGTCATATTGGCATCGCCAACAATGTATATCAAAATTCCAGTTGAGCCACTGATATCAACACCTAAAAGTGGCGAATTTATTGCTAATTGTGCGGCTTTTGTTGCTCTATCATCACCTTCAAATTCACCAATTCCCATTAATGCTGAACCGGCATCTTGCATAATCGTACGAACATCAGCAAAATCTACATTAACAAGACCTGTTGAATTTATTAAATCTGAAAGTCCTTGAACAGCATTTCCGACTACCTCATCGGCAACTTTAAACGCATGTGAAAGTGGCATTGTAGGGTCTACAACTTCAAGCAATTTTTCATTAGGAATAACAATAAGAGCATCTACTTTTTCACGAAGTTCACGTATTCCCTGCTCAGCCTGATTCATTCTTCGCTTGCCTTCAAATCCAAATGGTTTTGTAACAACACCTACAGTTAAAGCTCCAAGTTGCTTTGAAATTTGAGCAACTACTGGGGCGGCACCGGTTCCGGTGCCGCCGCCCATACCTGCAGCGATAAACACCATATCCGAGCCTTGTAAATGTGCTTTGATTTCATCTTCTGATTCACTTGCGGCTTCACTTCCAACTTCTGGCTTTGATCCAGACCCTAAACCACGAGTTTTTTGCGGACCTAATTGAACTCTAACCTGCGCCAAAGATGAATTTAAGGCTTGCAAATCAGTATTCATTGCAATAAATTCAACACCTTCAGTTTTACCTGATTCGAACATTGAACTTACTGCATTTTGTCCACCACCGCCTACTCCAACTACTTTAATTCTTGCTAATGTGCCCCCATTGGGTTCTATGAATGCCATAATTTAAACTCTTAAGGCAGGAAGGATTTGAGAAAACTAATAACTTTGCCACCGAACTTACCAATATTACCACTTCTCTTGTTGAATGAGGAAGTATCAGACTTCATTCTATCAGCTACGAACTTTATTGTTCCAACAACTGCAGAACTTTGAGGGCCTTGTATCTGATCAACAAGCCCTGTCACACCTATTGGTTTTCCTATTCTAACTGGCAAATTAAATACATCTGATGCGATTTTTTCTATACCTTTTGTAAGTGAAGCTCCGCCTGTTAAAACAACTCCAGCAGGTAACTTTTTATCATAACCAGCTTTTTTCACATATATCTGAACAAATTTGAAAGCTTCTTCAAGCCTTCTATTTATGATGTCATTTAGCAAGTTTTTAGGAACTGTTTCCATTCCGATATGCAAGTCACCGACATACATCTCACCTTTTGGAATTCTTGACTCTTTGCCTGACTTATCAATCAAAACTTCTTTTTCAGCTAAATCAGATTCTGTACCAAGTTTTAATTTTACTTTTTCCGCGTCTTCTAATAGTGTTCTAAGTCCAATTGCCAAATCGTTTGTAATATCCTGACCACCAATTGGTAAAACAGCTGAATAAACAGCGCTTCCTTGAGAATAAATACAAATATCTAACGTATCTCCGCCCATATCTATTAGTATTGTTCCAAGTTCTTTTTCTGTATCGGTTAAAACGGCCTCTGCTGAGGCGAGACCTGCATAAACAAGTTGATCAACTTCGACTCCAACTTGCTGTATACACTTTGTTAGATTCTTTAGTGAAGTTTGGCTTCCATGAATTATATTTGCTTCGACTTCGAGTCTTACACCAGACATACCAATTGGATCATTTATTCCTCTTTGTTTGTCGACAATATACTCACGAGGAATTACATGCATAATTTCCCTTGATGAAGGCAGTGAGATAGCTCGAGCGGCTTCATTTACACGCATAATATCTTCTGGGCTTATTTCAGAATCTTGGCCGGAAACCGCAACTACGCCGTGTGAATTTAAAGATTCAATATGTGTGCCGCTTATCGTAACAGCGACCTTTGAAATAGGGTGACCAGACATCATTTCTGTTTTACTTAGAACTTCAGATATAGATGAAACGGCTTTATCAATATTATTAACAACTCCATCTTTTATACCTTTTGACGGAAATGAATGCGCACCTATGACCGAAATTTTAGAACTGTCATAAGTCGCTACAACGCAGGATATTTTTGAAGACCCGATATCTAACGCAACTATGATTTGTTCTTTTTGCATATTATTTAAATTTTATAACTGGTTTGGAAAATCTCATATCTATAAATTCGATACCTCTATTTTCAATCCTATACTTTTGGATGATTTTTTGCAAGGTCTCAGAAATTTTAGAAATATCTGATTTATCAGCACTTTTTGGCAATATAACCTTCCCTCCGCCGTCCAATTTGATGCTTATTTCATCATTCTGTATATTAACCTCACTTTTACCATCGACGTATAAAAATGCTGATATCAAAACTTTATCATCTAATAATTTTCCGACTTCAACTTTCTTGTCATATCTTACATCAACTTGTGTACTATCTTCGGAAGATCCAATAACAAAACCATTTGAATCAACATTAAAAAGTAAACCATCGGAATCAGCTATCGTATACGTTTTTTCCCTTGATTTAAGATCAATTACTAATTTACTTGGGAAAATAAAAACGCTTTTTGTGAATTCATATCTTGGGAAAGAGTCTTCAATATATTTTTTAATATCAGCATCTTTAATGTCAAAATAGCTATCATTTTTATACTCACTTGAAAGAGAATCATAAACATTCACGATATCAGAATCGGCAATACCTTTGACTTCAATTTCTGAAATTTTAACGAGATTTTTTATGCCAATAAAAATTCCCACTGCCAAAATTATTAAAAATATTAATATGAAGTATCCTTTTTTCTTTTTAGGCTTTGAGAATCTTGATGATTTCACTTCCAAGGTTTTCCTGTCCTTTTTCGGTCACAATATCAGAAAGTGAACTAAAATCTGAAGACTTAACTCTTTTTTCAAGTGTATCAGAAAATTTAATGATCTTTTCTGCAAAATCTTTGTGAAGTAAAGCGTCTTCGTCAATAATTTCAGCTAAACCAATATCTCTTAATAGTTCAGCATTTTTTTGTTGTTCACCATTTGACGACCAAGGAATTGGGACCAAAACACAAGGTTTTTTAAGCATAGCTAATTCATAAACTGTATGTGCGCCAGATCTTGAGATCACAAAGTCACACGTATTAAAAACTTCGCCGACTTCGGATCCAAAAAAATATTCCTTAACATAAATATTCTTTTGCTCCCTGATTTTCTCAAAATCAAAATCCCCTTTTGCACTTCCGCACGACCAAATAATATTAAATTTGCTAGAAAGTACATCTAAATTTGAATAGATGGCCTCATTTAGTACAGCAGACCCTTTTTTGCCGCCAGTAATATAAATTGTTTTATTCTTATTATGAAAATCTATTTTTTTGTTGCTTTTTAAAAAACTAAAGTCCACAGGCAAACCTGTATAAACCATCTTGTTTTTTAAATTTACGTCAACTTTATAAAATTCAACTGGCCAAGAAACATAAATTTTATCTACGAATTTTCCAATAATTTTATTAGCAAAACCAACGACAACAGTTTGCTCATGTGTGACCGACCTAATTCCGAGAAGCTTTCCAACAACGACAATAGGGACAGCAATAAAACCTCCAAACGAAACTATTAAATTGGGACGAACGGTTAGAAGTATAAAAAACCCTTTAAAAAAGCCAAGCGGAATCTTAACAAGCGACACAATCGCCATTGGCAAATAAACAGGATTTGTAAAACGGAAAAGCTTTCCTGCAACAATTTTATGATATGGAATTGATAGATCAGAAACTTCCTTATATTCGGGATAAATAACGCCGTTTTTAGGATACTGATCACCGACCCAATCGATTTTAATATCAGGATCATAATGCAACAACCACTTAATAACAGCGAGCGCTGAATTATGATGCCCACCTGTAAAAAGTAATCGACTTTTCATGAATCGATATTACCGCGACTAACATTAAGCACAAGACCTAAACCCCAAAGCATGAAAATTGCAGAAGAACCACCATATGAAATTAAAGGCAAAGGAACGCCAGTTAATGGCAACATTCTTGTCATTGCACCAAGGTTTATAAAAGCTTGAACACATATCCATGTAATTATTCCCGAAACTAGAAGTGAAGAAAATGGATCTGCGGCTTTTTGTGCGATTTTAAGTCCTCTTAAAATCAATGCACAAAAAGCCGCAACAACAAGAACAGTTCCTATGAATCCGAATTCTTCACCAATAATCGCAAATATAGAATCTGTCATGACCTCTGGCAAATATGCATATTTTTGACGTGAATGTCCAAGTCCTAGACCAAAAAATCCTCCAGATCCTAAAGAAATCATAATCTGTCTTATATGATATCCAGCACCCATCTTATCCATACTTTCGGGATTAAATAGCGTTTGAATTCTATCCATACGATATTTTGCAGACATGGCATATAAAGTTCCAAAAAGAGCAATTAAAGGTCCAGAAATAAGAAAATACATAAGACCTCCACCCGAAACGTAATACATAACGATTAAGATAATTACCAAAATAAAAGCAGTCGTAAAATCCGGTTCTATGAATATTAAACCTGTAGCGATCAACATAACGATATTGAATTTAATAATTGCTCGCCACAGGCTATTTTCTTTATATCTTGCTGAAGTTAAAAACGATGCAAAAAATATAATACTCGCGAGTTTTGCAAGCTCGCTTGGTTGAAAACTGATTCTTCCTATAAATGGAATTGCAGGAAGTGGTGATGGATTAAGCACAAACCATCTTTTTGCTCCGTATACAGAAGGTGCAAACCAAGTTGGAAGTAAAATAAAAGCAAGTAATAACAGCGAAAAAATAAAAAGATGCGGTGCATATTTCTTTACTAACTTCAAGTCAATTCTGGATAAAAAAAACATGCCGGTAAAACCTATAAACATCCATCCAAATTGAAGAATCAAAAAATGATATTTTCCACCAAATGTTTCAGATGCATAAACAACAGAGGCCTCATAAACCATGAGAAGTCCAAAAACCGCAATGGCTAAAATAATTCCAAGGAAAACTCTATCAAATGGGCGGATTTTTAAAATCATTTTTTAGAAATATCTATGTTTAATGACTTTAAATTATCTACTAAATACGGCATGTAATCAGATATAACATCAAAACCAGATATTTTGCTATTTCCTGAATAACAACACGCAAAAGACAAAACTGCAGACCCAACAGAAAGATCATTCACATCATTTTTTACCGATGAAAATGCACTTGGAGGCTTTATCGTTATTAAAGAAAATCCTTTTTTGCCTTCTTCTACTTCAATTCGACAACCCATTATATTTAAATCTGTAATCAACGGATCAAGATTTGGATACGAAACTGTAATAATTTTAGTTGTCTTCTTTGTTGTTTTTGCTAATAACAAAACTAGATGAGCAATGCTATTAAATGATTGTGATGACCAATCAATTATTGGCTTTTCGGGAGCACCAACGTACCAAATCTTAATTGAATCTTGAATAACTTCATATCTAAAGCCAATTGAATCAATTGATAAAAGAAAATTTAAAGACTCTGAAAGGTCAAAATTATGCAAAGAAACCTCACCATTTGAAAAGCTGGCTATACTAGCATAAAGATTAAATTCCACTTGACTATATGAAGCCTTATATTCGTCTAAAACACCTTCGGTATAGAAATTAAACCTTGCATCATTCTTATCGTAATCAATCGATAAATTCTTAAATAAATAAGATATAAAAAGTCTTGATGCAACTAAGTAAGGATCAGCATATATAAGATTAAAATTTTTCTTGATTTCGAAATCGGCATCAAGTGGAAGTTTTAGATTCAGGATATTGTAATTCGACTTGACCAAGACTCCTAATTCTCTAAAAAATTTAACTTCAGTCCTTAATTCTGGATGTACTTCACACTCTCTATTTCTTCGTAAAAGTATGGGAATCAATATTTGCGCAAAACCATACTCGTTACCTTCAAATAGACCGACAAGATTTTCTCTAAGTTCCCCCGTGCCATCAACCGTAATAACTGATTCATCTTCCCAATCTACTGAGATTCCAAGCTTTTCAATGCTTGATAGAAAATCTAAAAATAATTTACATCTAGGAACATTTCGTATCCTCGCTTTTTTGGCGTGAAATAATGCAAGACATATATAAAAAATCGATGACAATGGATCGCCTGATAAATACACATTTCCATGTAATATCGAATGGCCTTTTATTTTTACAGAATCTGTTTTTATTTCTGACATTTTATTTTGGTTCTATATCGCTTGCTAAACTGTAATAACTCGCGAGCTTCTCTGCAATCCTCATCCAGAGTGGAACGGCTGTTTCCGAAGAATAACCGCTTGGGAATTTTGGCTCAACTAACCTTACAAGCATAACAAAATTTCTGTAAGTCGGGAAAAAGCCAACAAACGTTGCATTGGTTAAGTTTTCATCGTACCCGCCCTTAATTGCAATCTGCGCTGTACCTGTTTTTCCAGCTACTTTAAATTTTTTAGAAACAAAAAATTTGCTTTCGCCACCTGATACGGCTTGTGTAAGCATATCTACCATAGTTTCAGCAGAATTCTCGGAAATTGCCCGATTAAGTATAACTGGTTTTATATTAACTTCCTTATCGTCTTGTACAATTCTTTTTACAATGTATGGCCTCATTACGATTCCCTTATTTGCAATTGCTGAAAAGGCTACTGTGACCTGCAGGGGAGTTGCTGATACACCTTGTCCAAATGATGCATTCACAAGCTCGATATCTTTTAGTGGAAATTGACTGTACAAAAGTCCCTTTTCTTCACCCATAAGATCAATTCCCGTATAGTTACCAAAAGAAAAACTCGAAAAATATTCCATTAAAGGCTTGCCACCTACTTGCGTTCCAACCCAAGCCGCACCAAGATTATTTGAGTGTTGAAGGACAGAAATCATTGTTTCTATACCATGATGCTTTCCATCCCAATTATCAACCTTGTATCCAGAAAACCACATAGGTCCGGCATCATTATATGTACTTTGCGGCTCAACTTTTGATAAATCTATAGCAGATGCCATTGTGATTCCTTTAATTACAGATCCTGGTTCATACGTTGTTGAGATCGCACTATTTCGAACAGCAAATTCATCTTTATATGCTTCTTTGTAATCACTCGGATTGAAATCAGGATAATTCGCCATTGCAAGAACGCCTCCAGTTGAAGGATCAAGTATAACAACGCTTCCAGATTTTGCATTATAACGTTCTACGCCATCTTTTAGCATTGCTTCGGAGACAAATTGAACATACCGATCTATGGTTAATTCAAGATCGCTACCATTTTTTGGTTCAATCTTATTACTACCTGCCCATATTATTGGATCTCCACTTGCTGATCTTTCTTGAAGTAGCCAACCAGGTTGTCCACTTAAATCACCATCATAATATTGTTCTAACCCATAATATCCAATGTCAGAACCACTATCATCTTTACCAACAAAACCTAGAACATGACTTAACATATTTTGTTCTGGATAATATCTTGTATAAAGTTCTTTAAATGACAGTGCTTTTTTTAACTTTTCGGAATCAATAGTTTCAAGTGCTTTTTTATTTTCATAAGTTATAGGGTTTTTTAATGTTAGCCAAGTCCTTTCGTTTAATTGCGCGTCTGAAATCGCTTTGCGATCTAGATTCTCGATATAAGGTGAGAGTGTTTTATATATATCAATTTCGGTTCCTATTTCTTTTAAATTTAAAATTAATTCGTATCTTACTTGTGAAGATGCCACAGGATATCCATCGGTGGTATAAATATTTCCTCTTCTCGCATAAAGTTGATATTCTTGCCACTGCTGTTCACGAGCAAGTGATTTATATCTTGAAGCATTTAGAACCTGAATTTGGAATAAACGTGAAATGGTTAATAAAGCAAAGATGATAATAAAATATCTAAAGAGATTAAAGCGCATGATACCTTTATCTTAATGCTAAATCTGGAGAAGTATAGAATTCAGATTGTGAATCTGTAAAACCATTTTCTTGTGCTAGTTTTGTTAAATTTGACATTGATGCAGCCTGCGAATATTTATTTTGAAGATTTTCACTTTCTAAAGTTAATTCTTTAATTTGAGATTCAACAATTGCTAAATCATTCCCAGCAACAGAAGCCTTATCAGACATATACAAATTAACAAATAACGAACAGACAATTGATATTATTACTAATATATTTATTTTTTTGCAGACGTTATTTATATTCATATTATTTTCTTTCAAAAACTCTCATTTTTGCGCTTCTTGAAGATGGATTCATTTCAACTTCAAGATTTGTCGGAACTAAAGTCTCTACAATTTGAATCAAATCAGGGTGCGACCCCGCTATCTCTTTTACGATGTCTTCTTCAAGCGAGTGAAAGCTTATTACTACAAGCCTCCCCTTACTACAAAGAAGCGGGGTCGCCCTTTCAATTGACAGCCTAAGGTTTTCGAGTTCGCTATTTACCGCAATCCTTAAGGCTTGAAACACTCTCGTTGCAGGATGTATCCTGCTGTGCGAATATCTTGATGATTTTTTTATTAGGTCTGCAAGCTCGCTTGCAAGAAGCTTCTTTCCAGAAGCTTTAACAGCGTCTTTCATTACCTTTGCATATTTTCTTGCTTGAGGTTCTTCGCCAAAAGCCAAAATCAATTTCTCGATTTCTTTTTCTGAAAGAACAACCAAAAGGTCATATGCGCAAACAGAAAGTGAATTATCCATTCTCATGTCTAATTCAGTTCTGTCATCAAAGCTAAATCCTTTTTTCTCTTCTTTTAACTGAAATGTACTTGTGCCAAGGTCATATAAAATACCTGACACGCTTCCTTCTTCCAAATCATTTTCTTTCGCAACTTCGGCAATATCTTTGAAGTTACGATTTGCGATTTTTAATAAACCGCCTTCTATTTCTTTGCTAAATCTTTCCTTACAATGTTTTATTGCATTTTCGTCAACATCAAATGCCAAAACATTGCCACCTTGTTTTAATATTTCCGCGGTATGTCCTCCACCGCCGAGGTTACAATCTATATAATTTTTGCCTTCTTCAATATTTAAGGCCTCTATTGCTTCTTTCAACATTACTGGCGTGTGATACATAGTTTTTCTCCAATTACGGAACTTGTTTTTTCAACATCAGTTTTTTTCTTACTCCATTTTTCTTGTCCCCATAGCTCGACCCATCGTCCAAGTCCTAAAAAAACGCCTTCAGAATCTAGTTCTGAATATTCTTTTAAATACGTTGGAACAACAAATCTTCCTTGAGAATCAAGCTCAATTTCTGATGCCGAAGCTAACAAAAAACGACTCGTGTCTCGAATAAGACCTGAGACGAAAGGGCCTGATACGGAATCAGAAACCATTTCCTCCCATTGGGCAGGTGACATAATTACAAGACATCCTTCGTAGCCTTTTGTCATAATCAGTTTATTTCCAAGTTCTTCACGGAATTTTTTTGGAAAAGCTATTCTATTTTTATCTCCTAGTTTTTGTTGATATTCGCCTATAATCATATGTGAATGTACTGATGGCTCCACCTATCACCACTAATCACCACCATAATCTATATAGTACATTTGACATAGGGATTTGCAACGCGAATTACACCCGAAAAGGCTATGATATATGGAAATTTAAAAATGGATTACCGAATGTTGCCTAATATTGCCAGATACTGCCGAATCTAATTACTCCGTCGTGAAAGTATAGTATGCGTCGTAGGTGTAATTTTTGCCTTGACTCATAACTTCAAAGAAATATTCTTTTTGGGGTTCTAGATTTGTCAGCTTTGCCTCGTGGTATTTAGCTTTTGCTATTGAAAACACTTCGTTTCCGTATTGTGTTGACTCTCCGTAGTTAACTTTGTTGTTGTATGTGTAATGATTTGTTTGCCAACTTACTATTGCGTAATCATCTCCAATCTCTTTGACCTTTACCTTTGTTATCTGTGTTGGGTTTTTGTCAAACACAAACGCGAAAAGGTTCACAACACTTACTTTTGCATCATATAAAAATCCTGGATTATCACCAACGTATACGTATACTTTTTCTTTGTCATCTTTTTTAAATGGTTGGGCTAAAAAGTTTCCTGCGTTTTTAATACCGCCAATTGACCACCAGTAGATATTGGCAAACATTTTCCCTGACCGACTAAGTAGCCCTTCTTTTTTAGGTTCTTGTTTTTCTACTTGTGAGGTTACTTCTTCTACTGTTGGAGTAATTTCTTGGACTTCATCTTGAATTTCAGTTGTTTTCTCTGTTTCAACGATAACCTCATCTTGTTTAATCTCGGGAGTAATCACTTGTGTAGGTATTTCATTTACTACTACATCTAACTTTTGTGCTAGTAGCTTTATATCTATTTCAAATTGATATTTATCTCCTGTATTTTCTAGATTATCTATGGCTTCTAATGAAACGATGTATGTTTTTCCTGTTTTTAAATTTTTTAATGTGGTTGAGATTTCTCCATTGTCTGTGGTTTTCGTGCCTGTTTCTATTACCTTGTCAGCAAAAAATCCTTTTTCTATAACTTCTATTTCTATCTTGTCTACGCCGCTTTCAGAATCGTCTTTATTTGGGTCATCTGCAATTATTTTTAGTGTTGGTGTCAAATTATTAAGTGAGTAGGCTGAGTCGTTTGATATTTCTTTTCCATCTATTGATACCTTCGCTATTTCTGGTCCTGTTTGATCTATATAAAATGTTCTTTCATCACTTTGCTCTTCGTTATTTACATCATCTACTGCTATTACATACCATGTGTGTTTCCCTTCGTCTGCGTCGTATTCATACTGCGTATCTGTTGTTGTTTTTATTAAATTATCATCCAAATAGAGCTTATATTCTTTGACTCCGCTTGTTGCATCTGTTGATGCTTTCCACTTGAAATTTATATTGTCATCATTGAAATATTTTTTATCATCAGGACTATTTAGCTCTGCCTGGGTTGGAACAGTTGTGTCTACAGAAAATGCGTCAGAGGAATTGCTAGAAATATTGCTTGCATTGTCTGTGGCACGAACATAAATAGTATGTGATCCATCAGACAATGCGGTGGTGACAGCACAGGTAAAGGCTTCGGAGGCAGAATTAAAACTTCCATCATTAGCAGTACAACTTGACCAACTTCCACTTGTACTATCCATTTGAAACTGCACGGTGGCAACGGTACCAGTGACATCGGTTGCTGTGCCTGTTAAGGTTGGTGTTGTGTCTGTTCCTGGGTCGGGTGAAATCGCAGTGAGGGAAATAGTAGAGGAAACGGTATCAATAGTAAATGTATCTGACGTCTCGCTTCCACTTCCTGTTGTGTTACTGAGTGAATCTGTAGCGCGGACATACATGGTGTGCGATCCGTCTGAGAGTGCAGATGTAACAGTACAGGTAAAAGCTTCAGAATTACTATTGAATGTTCCATCGTTTGCAGTACATGCAGTCCAACTCCCTCCTGTTCCATCCATCTGAAATTGAACTGCAGAAACAGTGCTTCTAGCATCTATTGCTGTTCCACTGAGTGTTGGAGTGCTGTCACTGTTTGGATCGGGAGTTAATGCAGTTAAAGAAATTACGGGCGCAGTTGTATCAAATGCTGTGTAATTTATGGCGACATCTGAAAATATTGGTGTTGCCGAGGTATCACTTGTTGCAAGGGTGACCTCGTATTGTATATACCTATGACCATCTGTTATACAACTATTTGCGCTTATGTCAGCTCCACTTGTAATAGTTGTACAAGAAGCAAACGCAGTTGCACCACTCATCCCGCTGTCATTGCTAGTTCTTGCTTTAACCGTGGCTGTCGTATTTGTTGGTGTAGTTGCCGAATAACTTAAACTCCCCCACTCCGAAAGCTGAGCTGTATCAAAGATGTTTGAGGTAAATGTACCTGAAGAAGAATACCCTATAACCCCTGTGCCGTAAGTTGGCGAAGTCGTGCCAGAAATGGCGTTTGGTGAATATATTGCGATACGACCAACACCACCAGCACCTCCGTGACCATAACCAGCAGGAGCTGTTGCCCCAGTCGCACCGGAGGCTGTAATTAAAGAAGAACCTAAAGTTGCGGTGTTAGTTGATACGAATATTGAACCTCCAGCTCCTCCACCACCAGCACTTTGACCACATGAACCTGCCCCGCCAGTTGTTCCACTTGCATTTATAGTTCCAGTAACAGAGATTGTTGATGATCTAATGAATACTACTCCCCCTCCATTACCACCAAAAGCGGATGGACAGCCACCACTACCGGCACCACTACCATAATATAATTGTGTAAGCGCTGCTAAACCATAAGTCCCACCGCCACCGCCACTACCTCCATAAAAGATACTAGGATTACTGGCATCTCCTCCAGCTCCACCACTTATTCCCGATCCGATTGCCCCAGCCGTTCCACCTGCACCACCATAGCGTACTCCACCTGAACCTACATCGCCATAACCACCGCCACCACCGCCAGCATAGCTTAGTTCTCCAGGTCCACCACCTCCACCACCGACAGTACCTGCTGCCCCAGTTCCTCCAGATGCACCACCACCACCACCTCCACCCTGACCAGTAGCCCCATTTGTACTACTAGCTCCTCCTACTCCACCGGCTCCGTTATAAGTCATTCCACCTGCTCTGCTTGTTGCTCCTCCCTCATACCCTTTTCCACTTGCCGAAATTGTTCCGCCAGAGTCAACTGTCACCGTGCCATTTGCCTTAAAGAAGAGCACTCCACCTTTACCAGTTGTATTGTTGTAAGCCGCGACGGTGAGAGTACCGCCACTACTTACTGTGGCATTGGTATATTGAGGTACTCGTTGCACCATGATTTTTTGGGTGGTGCCATCGTAGGTATTGGCAAGAGCGTTATCAAGAGTGAGGGTATTGGTGGCTATGCTTGTTATGTATCTGGTTTCATATTTACCGACATTGGAATAGTCGCTTGATGTCCCTCGCAGATTGATTATCAATATCTCATCTCCCACCACCAGTCCATTTGGTGTTGCACCTACATTAATAGTCATCGCTCCAGCGGCGAGGGAAGAAGATATATTAAAATTCACTGCATCGGCGTAGGTTCTTCCTGTGGCAACCGTATCGGTATCAATGGTTTTGGTTGAGGAAACAGTAATTGCGCCGTCTGCTCCCGTACCAACATTTAACCCCAAAGTCACCTGACCTGCTGTAGTAGTCGCATCGATATTTGATCCGCTTGAGTATTGATTTGTGGTCGATGCTCCAACGCCAGAGCTCCAGTTTGTTTGGTTCCAAGAGGTAGCGGCGTAAACAGGAGAAACAAAGAACAAAAGATTTTGTAGAAGTAAAGAAACAATTAAAAGAAGACTTAATATTTTTTTCATTTTAGTTTCATAAATGTTGCACTACCCAATAACGATTTCATCTGAACAATGGCTATTTCATTCAGTTGAATTAGACGTTCTGGTTGTGACAATCCTTGGCGAATCAACTCGGCATTCATTCCTTCCAAATTGGCCAAAACCACAAGTTGAGTCACATCAGAATAATCACGGATGTTCCCTTCTTTGTTTGGATTTTCATCTCTCCACTCCTTTGCTGTTTTCCCAAATAAGGCGACATTGAGCACATCAGCTTCATTTGCGTACACCATATTTACTTTGTTTTTAGAGATACTTTCAGGAATCAAGTGTTTTTTGATTGCATCTGTATGAATTTTGTAGTTAATCTTGGTAAGAGTCCGCTTTACATCCCAACCAAGTGCAAGTTTCTGGCTTTCCACTTCTTTGAGTCTTTGAAATTCCTTGATTAAATAAAGCTTAAACTCTGGCGAAAGCCATGTTGCAAATTCAAAAGCAATGTCTTTGTGGGCATAGGTTCCACCATATCTACCTGCACTGGATTTGATACCAATTGCATCTGTTTGTTTAATCCAAAATGACGAAGAAACGATAAATCCATTTGATCCTGCCTCATTTCTAATCTTATTGAATTCCATAAGATTAAAATTAGAATTGTGAACTTGTTCCCAAGCACCCATAAATTGAATTGTGTACTTTGTTGAAAGCCAATTGGCAATGACCACTCCGCTATCATATGACTTGAACTTTGCCATATCCGTCAAAGAGATATAGTCCAGCTCATTATACTTAAGTGTGACTACTTCAATACCTTGAACAATTATTTTTTGTGATTTTCGATTAGTCATAATTTTTAAACTGTTTTTGGTTTTCAGGTTCTTTCAGATAATTTTTACTCGAAACAACAGACCTACCAAGCCGTTTTTCAAGCTTTTTTCTTGCAACTCCCGCTATATCACCACCATCTTTTGCATCTTTTTGAAGTTTATCAAGACCTTTTGAATCTTCAGTTATGTGAATCTCTGTTGTTGCGCGCTCGCCAAGCATTGTAAAAATAAGTTCGAAATCATTCATATGATCACGAAGATTTTCTCTTTTCAAACCTTTCAGATTTTTATACTCGCTTGGAGTTATTCCAAACGTTGCTTTGGATATTTCGGCAGTTAAAATCTCGTAATCTTTTTGCTCCCGCGCACCTCGCTTTTGCCATTCATCTGTAAGCTCTTCCCTAATTGCAATTCCACGAACTCTTTTTTCGATCCAAGCATCAGAATAGCCCTTTGCTTTATACAAAGCCCTTGTTCTTTTTGTTGCAAGCTCAGGATCCTCGATTTCCTGAACTCTTTCATAACCAACTTTAGCCAACCATCTTTTAAAAGGTTCTGCCTTTGGGGAAGGGATAGATTGGATAATGCGGAAAATTCCTTCTGTATTAGAGCAATCAGTTTCACGCATCTTGCCATCGGATGCAACTAATTTCAACCGTACGATTTTTTCGTACACTTCAACTGCCCCCTCTTCTTTTAATTTAATTTTAAGATCACTCCAATAGCGCTTTGGAATATTACTATCAGTTAAGGCCTCTATCACATCAATCACCGAAAACCACCACTCATTTTCGTGTATTATTTTTCTAATCTCTTTTCCTTTGAATATAGAAATTCGAGTATTTTCAATCATGCACCTTATATTAGAATATGATTTATATCGAGACAAGGATGACAGAAAGAGACATTACGGGGCTATGCTATCTACAATCAACGAGCTCCACACTTCCATTTCACCTTTTATTAATTTCAATTCTTCTAATGTTTTCCACTCAAATCCTTCATGCGTATCTTCATTTCCTACTACGTCTTGTCCATCAAGTTCAACAATTACCACAATTCCTGCATGAACTTTTCCAACAGGATTACTATTGTCACTTATCAGACCGATATATTCATTACCAATAACCTGCGAGTTTATTTTAAGTTCTTCTCTAATCTAACGCTCCATCCAGCTGTCAAACGGCTTATTTTCAATATCTTCAGCCCTAACATGTCCTCCAAAGCCGATTAAACCCATACCATGGAGCCTACTTTCACCACCTTTGCTAGTTCTTCTTGCAAATAAAAATCTATCACCGCATTTTAGTAAGGGATATGTAATTAATTGTTTATATGCTTCATCGCATTCAAGTTGAGGATTTCTGGTTTTATATTGGCCGTTAGAAACGATAAGATTCTTGAGCTCCTCTTCCGTCATATGAATCAAACCCTCTTGGCCTTCTAAAGAATTTACAGGAATTACCAAGATCTTTTCTGACAAATCCTCGGAGATTTCCACTAAAGAAATAACATTAGACATTCTCTTTAATCTCCTCAATCTTCACTCTTATCTGCTTTGTTGTGTCTCTGTCTCTTATTGTTACTGTTCCGTCTTCTAGCGTTTGGTAATCGACTGTAATACATTTCGGAGTTCCTATCTCGTCTTGTGAATAGTAACGCTTTCCAACGTTTCCACGGTCATCCCACGCAACCACAAATCCAGCTTTTACAAGATTTTCATAAACCTCTTTGGCCTTTGCAACAACTTCTGGCTTATTTTTTACTAATGGAAAAACAGCAACGCGATAAGGTGCTATCCTTGGATCTAATTTTAAGACGACCCTATCACCATCTTCTGAATACGCGTTATCTAACATTGCATATAAAGTTCGGTTAATACCAATCGAGATTTCAATAACATTAGGCATAAATTCTTTGCCCGATTCATTGTCTTTATACATAAACTTCTCACCACTATATTCTTGATGACGGCTTAAATCATAATCTCCACGATGATTTAATGGAGACAGTTCAAACCATTTTCCGCTTGATGATTCAAATTCAAAATCATTTTGGATTTTTGCATAGTGTGACATTTCCTCTTTTGGAATTTCCCTAAATCTAAATTTATCTCTTGGCATACCAAGCTCATTTACAAACCAATTGAGCATAAATTCTTTCCAAAATTCATACCACTTCAAACCTTCATCAGGCTCGATAAAATATTCAAGCTCCATCTGCTCAAACTCCCGTGTTCTATATATAAAATCTTTAGTTGTAATTTCATTTCTAAATGCTTTACCAATCTGCGCAATACCAAAAGGTGGCCTTAGTCTCATCGATTGCATTACATTTAAATATTGAAGAAAAATTACTTGACAAGTTTCTCCACGAAGATACGCCTTTTCTTTAGTTTCATCAGTACTTCCAAGTTCTGCGGAAACCAAAAGATTAAATGATTTTAATTTCGTAAGTTCATTTCCATCAGGGCTTTTAATATTATTATCATCCAAAATCTTTTGCATTTCAGGGAAAGTCATCTTTGAAGTATCAACATTCAATTTTTCCTCGATTAAGTGATCAGCTCTATATCTAACATGCGTTTTTTTATCTTCAACTAATGGATCATTAAACGATGCAACATGTCCACTTGCCTCCCATGTTTTTGGATGACAGAAAATTGCACCATCAAGTCCAACGACATCAGTTTTAGTCTCAACAAAAGATTTCCACCATGAATTTTTAATATTCTTAAGCATTTGGGCGCCGAGTGGACCATAATCATAAGTCGAAGAAAATCCTCCATAAATTTCTGATGAAGGAAATACAAATCCGCGTCTTTTACAAAGTGAAATTATTTTTTGTGAGTTATCCATATTGGGTAAATGATATCAGTTTTATAGTATAGTGGGAACTGTGATGAATCAAAGATTTTTAAATACCGAAGGAATAATATTAAAACGAATAAATTATAAGGATGCAGACAAGATCTTAACAATATATACAAAAGATGCAGGCAAAATTTCAGCAATTGCAAAAGGGATCAGAAAAATAAATTCAAAAAGGAAAAGCCATTTGGAACTCTTAAATCATGTGAAAATGCATTTAATTAAAAGTGGCAATATGTACATAGTCGCGCAAACAGAAGTGATTTCAACGAACCCAATGATTCGTGGCGATCTAGAAAAAACAACTCTCGCTTACTACATAACAGAAATATTCGAAAAAATAATTGTAGATGAAGATCAAAACGACATTCTATTTAATTTCCTTAAAAAAACATTAAAAATCTTAAATGAGTCATCTGACATTACATTTGTGAATGGATTTAATTTGAAATTACTTAAGCTAACTGGTTTTTATAGTAAAGACAAAATTAAAACTTTCCCAAATGAAATCAAAGAATACTTTAAACAATTAGAAATAATGAAATATGAAGACGTTTTGAATATAAAGCCAGACTATATGCTCGCAAAAACATCGCATGAAATACTAAAATCTCTAACAGAAGAGATCTTAGAAAAATCACTCAAAGTAAAGCTTTTTATCTGAATTCAAAAGTATCTTCTGGCTTACTCCATTTACGCCAATCGTATAATCGTCAATGCTTGTTCCAGATTGTCTTTGAATTAAAACATTATAGTTGTCCATATTCACAGACTCTGGTAATTCATATGTGTACGTTATTGTTAAATCAGTTTCCTTTAACTGTCTTGTAAATGATTCAAAGAATGTTTTTTCAAGTTCCATATCAGCATATTCAGCTCCATTTGTTTCTTGGCCGTCAGATGCTGTTATAGAAATCATCTTTGACCCGAGCGGAACATAGACTCTTAAATATGCATTATAGAAACAGCATGGATCGATATTGTACCAATCTGGTCTTTTTGGATTATGAACTGTTACCTCAACAGTTCCAATCTTTTTACCATCAACAATACTTACGTCCTTTTTAACTGATTGAGTTACAAAACCTTCCTTTGACCAATCAGCCTTACCTGCTCCAAAATTACTTCTATTAACATGAAGATAGTCAAAACCTACTGGCGTTTTATCTACCTCGCCAGAGTATCCTAAGTTTTCAAAAGCTGTCTGTACCGGTACATCAAACGAATAAAGCAGAACATCTTTTTTACTTAATGAATCAAGCATTACTTTCGTTATATTCAAAAGATTTGTAGCCTCTGATGTAAAAACTTTTTCAAGCATAGATTGACCAAGGAACTTAATAATCTCTTTGCGGCCAATCGTTTGTGCAAGCTTTCCACCTGCAATATTTTCGAGCTCATTTATAACGTTCTCAGAATTAAATTCTGTGAAAGGAACCGTTATATAAGTGCCACTATCAGTTTTAATCGAATACTTTTCAGTATTAACGGCTCCTACAACTCTTAACATATCAACAACGACATCGTTATTTATTTGAATAACTCCATCTATTTTTTGTGGAAGACTTCTATCCTTTCTCCAAAAACCTGTTAACAAATTATCGGCAGCCTTTGGAAAATCAGGACTTATACTTGTCGCATCTCTTGCGTATAACCTATAAGTATTGCCTTTTAAATACAAATAATTCTGCAAGAAGTAAGGAACATTTCGATTAACGAGAAATGACGAACCTGTTCGATCACCTTCATCTATAAAATAGGTGTCGATTGAATATGTAATTTGAGGAATACCTTTGTTAAATTCAACGGCTACTATGTATGTGTTGAATCCGCCTGACATTCGAAGCTCATAGTTATTTGCCATCAATATCAAATATTTTTTAGGTTCATTCAAACCCATAAATTGGGGGAATGCGTTAAACATTGCTTCAAATTGAGGTGCTTTATCAGAGACATCCTTTGTAACAGCCTGCAATGTAGAAATTTGAGATCTTAAATCTGTATTTGGATCAATACCAAAGTACTTAACAAAAAATGGAAGCGATTTTGGATATCTTGAAACATCAATTTGAGCTAATTCATCATTAATTTTTCCGATTTTTTCTGAAATTTCAGTTACCTTTGGTGAAAATTGAGGCATAAGGCTCATTAGCTTTACAACTCTTTCTTGTGCTGGAACGCTTTCCGGAACTACACCATTTGTTGAAAAACCAAGATCAGCTGCATATGGTTCTAATATTGTTACGGCAAGTTCACCAAGTTCAATACCTTGAGTAACTGTTGTTAATAAATGTTGACTATCTTGATAATAAATTTCTGTATTTGGAAATTTTCTTATCAAAGACATATTGTCTTCGTAGACAGTTTCAAACTTAGTAACTCCTTTTTTAGTAATTTCAAGGCCTTCTTTTACTTCAGTAAAATTTAATTCACGAAGTCCAGTTGTAATTTGCGTTGCACTATTTTTTAAAACCTTTGCCTCATTAGCTATTGCTAAAACCGGTCTTATTAAAAGAAAGTAAACAATTACAAAAACAATAACAAAGAAAATAAGAATCCCGAGAATTATCTTTAAGAACAACTTGCCGTTAAAGGGAATCTTTGGTAGGGAAAATCTTTTTGGAAATTCAGGCATAAAAAAAGAATATCATATCAACTATGTAATTCAATACGCTCCTTCACCCTTTAATACTGCGAAAGGCGTCTTTAATAATATCACAATATCAAGCAAAATCGATTTCTTTTTCGCATAACTACATTCCAAATCAATTCTTTGATCAAAATTAATATTTGATCTTCCACTAACTTGCCAAAGCCCAGTTATACCGGGCTTTACAGTAATCATGATATTTAACTTCTTTTCATTTTCTTTATTTCGACCTTTATATTCATCAAATTCGTCTGGTCTTAAAGCACGTGGACCAATAAAACTCATGTCGGAAAGAAGAACGTTAAAAACTTGGGGAAATTCATCTATAGAATATTTTCTGATGAATTTCCCGATTGGAGTTACCCTTGGGTCATCCTCAACTTTGTTATTCCCACTTCTCATCTTCTTGTACAATTCCTTGTTTTTAAAAAGAATGTCATCAGCATTTACAACCATTGATCTAAATTTCCAAAACTCAAATAATTTACCGTTTAAACCGACTCTTTTGTGATGATAAAAAGGGAAATTCCCATCATATGCCCAAACAGCAATCGCTGTAAACACAAAAACTGGTGAAAAAACAATCAAAAATATTGTAGCTAAAACTAAATCTATAGTGCGGTTTACTAGTTTTGATATCATATTAATTCGACTATTTTACAGACTCTTTGTAAGCTTGCAACGTCTGCTCTGCCATTTTTTTCCAAGAGAATCGTCTAACATTTTCATTTCCTTTTTTAATCAAGTCAGATCTTAAATTTTCGTCAGTCAAGATTCTAGAAAGACATTCAGTTATTTCAATAACACTTTCAGGATTAAAATATAATACTGAATCTTTAAAAATTTCCTTATGTGTTGATATATCTGATAGAACAACGGGGATAGAAAAAGCCTGCGCTTCAAGTGGAGTAATACTAAAACCTTCACTTAACGATGGAAATACATATGCTGCGGCATTTTTATATAAAATGGCTAAATCCTCTTCTTTAACATATTCGTTTTCAGAATACCTTGCAGGGAATATAACTTTGCCGTCTAACTTTAGTGCATGGGCAAAACCCGCAAGTCTTTGTGAAAAATTGTCTATCTTTCCTGCAATAACAAGATGTAAATTAGTCGCCGACTTTTCTAGAAAATCACGATAAGCAATCAAAAGTATATTCAAATTTTTATGAACGTATGAACTTCCAACATACAAAATATATTTGTTTGTGATTTTCATTTCTTCAAGTCTTACTGCAGAACTTTTTGAATCTGCTGGAGATAATTTTAATAGAGAATCATCAACGCCTTCATATGTAACAATTATTTTTTTCGAATCAAGACCACCATAAAAACTTAGGATATCGTTTTTAACAGTTTCTGAAGGAACAATAATCTTTACTGCTCTTCTTGTTGCAAAAATAGTTACCAATTTATATGCAATGTTTTTAAAAAAATATGATGGAGCAGGAAGTGTTGTAGCTTTTTTGCCGGAAAATTTATGCATGATTAAATCATGAATTGTTACTATCATTTTTCGATGGTACAAAATTGGAATATTAAAATGAGGAACGTGCAAAAGATCAAGTCTTGCCTGTATTAAATCACGCAGAAATAATGTTTGCTCTTCTGAAGAATATACTTTGTAATCTGAAATCCATTTTTTAAATCTTGGATTTGCAGGCTTATACAGTTTGCTGCCGGCCCCGGTTACAAAAATTATATAGTCGTTTTCAACATCGATTTGTTCAAGCTCTTTGATTAAGTTGCGTATATACCGGCCGGGGCCGGCAGCCTCATAAAGTCTTGCGTCAATTCCTATTAGCATTTCTTATTTTTCCTAAAATTTCTATACCAAATAAAACAATGGATGTAACAAAACTTGGATATACATTTTTATAATGTTTCTCATAAAAAAGCTTCATTGCGCGAGTTGTTTCACTACTCATTTTAACTTTTGTTTCTTTTGAAGCAGTTGTAATATCTGTACTTTCTTTTCTTGTCCCAACACTTGCACCTTTATAATGAATTGCTTCAAACATTGGCAAATACATTATTTTATATCCAACCTTTTTAACCCTAAAACAAAAATCAACATCTTCACCATATACAAAATAATCTTCGTCCCAAAGGCCAGTATATTCAAAAACAGATCTTCTAACCATCATAAAATGAGAAATACATAAATCAATTTCGTGAGGTTTTGTAAGATCTTTATCGCCTAAAAAATAGCTGTTAAATATTTTTGACTTTGGAAAAAGCTTTCCAAGTCCACTAAAATGAGAAATAGCGGTCCATGGCGTTGGAAAACCACGATGAGCATCTAAATCAATCTCTCCGTTTCTTAAAATAAGTTTACATGTTGCAATTCCAATACTTTGATCATCCGCTAAAACACTGACCATACCATCTAATGTGCGCTCTTTTGGAAATGCATCGGATCCTAAAAACAAAACATAATTCCCTGCCGAATTTTTTAAGCCCACGTTATAGCCTTTTGCTAAACCGACATTTTCACCAGCAATAAGTTTAATACTTGGAAACTCCTGTTTAACCATTTCCGCCGAATTGTCGCTTGATCCATTGTCAACAACAACAACCTCATAATCAAGATGAACACTTAAACTTTGTATGTTTTTAATGCAATCTCTAAGGATATCTTTAGTATTAAAATTTACGATGATGATGGACAAATCCATATTAAAAATTAGTATATCACCTAGGTTTGAGTATAGAGAAAATCTCCCGCATTAATTTTTTGCTGTCATGCCTTAACAAACTTCTTTTGACACGGTCACCTTTTATTGGATTTACTTCAACAGCTTTTAATAAGTCAGCGCGCATGACTCTGTTATCTTCTGCCAAATCGTCTAAAACCGCATATGACTTTTCTAGTTCATATTTTTGGAGTGAACTTTTTGGAAGTTTTTTATTGTTCATTAATATATAGTCAATTTTTCGACCTATATATTTTTCAATCTCGTAAACATAATCAGACGCTTTAAATCCATGCGTTTGTCCCCACTTCGAAACTATATTAGGTATAAATATAATTTTTGGCGTGCGATTTTTTGATGGCATCACTTACTCCATCAACAACAATATTGGCGAGTAAACTTGTATATAAATCTCCGGGACCCATAATTATATAGTCGGCTTCACTTATCGCCTCTTTAGATTTATCAAATATCTTTGCTTTTGGTTGTACCCAAAGTCGTGAAATTCGCATAGTCCCATCGTGTGAAGATTCAGGTTCATCAATCATAGATTCGCCGAATGCAACGGACCCATTTTCATATTGCGCAATCAATTGGATATCATCAAAGGTTATAGGGAAAACTCTTCCTTGAATATTTAGAATTCTTGAAGCTTTTCTAAATGCTTCTTCTTCACTTCCTAATATTTCAGTTAAAGCTGTAATAAGTAAATTTCCAAAATTATGTCCTTCTAAACCAGGACCTCCTTTTGAAAATCTGTATTCAAAAAGTCTACGCAAAATGTTATTGCCATTACCATCTTCAGAAAGCGCAACCAAACATTGCCTAAAATCTCCGACAGGAAGTTTTCCAAATTCATCGCGCAAAACGCCAGTACTTCCACCGCTATCGGCAGACGACACAATCGCAGTTATATCAATATTTTCGATATGTTTTATGGCAGAAAGTACTGTATAAGTTCCAGTGCCTCCGCCGATTACAACTATTCGTTTCATATATAATTTAGTAGTATCATAAACTATAAATGAAGAATTTTCCAAATAAATTAATTGAAATATATAAAGGGAATTTTATTTTAAGTAGATCATCTATAGTTATTGTCTCGTCTCTTTTTGGGAGTGTTTTTTCATACCTATTTCAGTTTTTATCAGCACGAAGTTTAAGTGTTGAAGAATATTCAGAACTTGTTTCGCTTTTCTCATTAAGCGTAATAATTGGCACAATCATGCTGGTTTTTACAAACGGAACGACAAAGCTTGTTGCTGAAATAAAATCAATTAATTATCCAATTAGAATTTCAAATTTTTTCTTCTCTTTAATGAAGCTTGTTTTATTAACAACTATAATCGTTTTTATAGGCATGGTAGTTTTCCAAAATCAAATTGGATCATATCTAAATATTTCAAATAAAAGTCTAATTTATATATTTGCAATCGCCGTCATTCTTGGAAATATAAACTCTGCATTAGGGCCGATTTTGCAAGGACTTCAACGATTCAAAGCATTTTCGTTTTACAACATATTTAATTCATTTGCGAAATTTCTAGTTGCTGTAATAGTTTTATATTTTGGACTTACTGTAATAGAAACATTTTGGGGCTTGGTAATTTCAACAGTCGTAAGTATTGCGGTAGGAGCTGTTT
The DNA here is from genome assembly GCA_943354835.1 of candidate division WWE3 bacterium. Taxonomy (GTDB): domain Bacteria; phylum Patescibacteriota; class WWE3; order 2-01-FULL-39-13; family 2-01-FULL-39-13. The sequence continues at coordinate 124,487 of CALRDH010000003.1, forward strand.
TGTTAAAAAAGAATTTACGTCTAAATTTAAAAGCATTTGATAATGAGGATATAAAAACTTTAGCAAAGTATTCAATCGGAAGCATCTTAATTTTGGCGGGCTTAAATTTCTTACAAAATAACGACATAATTTTGGTAAAACATTACTTTGATGCAAACCTTGCAGGCATATATGCATCTCTAACAGTTATTGGCAGAATTGTCTTTTTTGCAGCGTCGCCAGTTGCAATAGTTATGCTTCCAATTTGCGCCGAAAGATATAAACATGGCGGAGATGTTGTAAAACCATTTTTAATTTCGATTTCAATTTCAGCATTAATTGCGTCATCAGTTTCTTTGGCCTATTGGCTTTTCCCAAAACTAATAATTGGAATTCTATTTGGTGAAAAATACATACAGTCAGCTCCATACTTACCATTATTTGGTTTATTTATGCTTTTTTACACAGTCTTATATGTCGTTGGAATGTTTTTTATATCCATATCAAAATTCAAGCAAGGATCACTAATGTTAATCGGTGCAGTAATACAAATCGTCGGGATTTACTATTTTCACGAAAATTTATATCAAGTTATATGGGCGTCAATAATAGGAACAATCACATCACTAATTGCTCTAACGCCATTTCTAATTGCTGATATTAGAAAGAAGTGAGGAAGCCGCTTGATTGTTTGGATCTGCAATCATTATTTGAAGCAATATTTCCCTAGCCTCGGAAATCTTACCTATCTTTGAATATATCAAAGCAAGATTATAAGCAAGCTCAACCGATTGGTTCTTTGAAAAAGCCTGCTCCATATATAGTGCAGCCTTTTCAAAATCTCCGCTATTAAAATAGATACCTGCAAGATTCTGGAATGATTGCCAAATGTTTGAATTTATTTCAATTGCTTTTTGATAATCGTTTATTGCGCTATCCATATCACCTTTGCTTTGATGCGCCGAACCTCTGTTGTGATATGCATCGGCATAATTTGGATTAATTTCAATTGCTAGGGAAAATTCTTTAATCGCATTATCAATATCGCCGCTTCTTGAATAAACATCCCCCATATTATTGTGCGTATTTGGGCTAGAAGGTGAGGTTTTCGCGGTTGCGACCCATAGAGTATCTTCGCTTTTCCAGTCTTCGTTTCGCACAATAGTACGGATCGAAAGCGCGACAATCGCAACCGCGAAAACCGTATATACAAAAACCCTCAAACCTTCCTTTCTACAAAGTCTCTCGAGAAAAAATCCTACCATTGCAAAAATCCCAACTGACCCTAAATAAACATACCTTTCAGCAACAATCCAGGCTAAACCAAGTGGCGCTAACGTTACAGCTATTGAAATGAAAAAGAAACTTCCCCAAAAGAAAATAAATCCCCAGATATTATTTACATTTCTATTTTTCAAAAACTTAAAAAAGGCATAAATAATAATTCCAGCAAAAATTATGAAAATTAAAGACCGAATTACATATTGTCCATTCGAGAAACTCATTTCCGAATGATACAAAGTTAATCCAGTTGGCCAAAAGATCATTCTCAAATATTCTGAGGTCGCAATTGGAATTTGCGCTAAAGGACTAATCATGTCATTTCCTCTTGAATAATAATCTTGCTGTAAACCAACTTTTCGTTCACCAATCTTTCCTAAAAATAAAAGAGAGAAGAAAACGGTTACTAATATATGTGGAATATATGTTCGGGTTTTTGAAAATCCGCCTCTAAATATAAAATCATATATCGGATAAATTATGATAAGCGGAGCGGCTTTTTCATTCGTAAATATCGATAGTAAAAAGAAGAACGCCGAAAAAAGGAGGTTCCTTAAATTTCTTGGATAAAATATGTAAAGTGCAAAAGATACCAAAAAGAAGAATGTATATTTATCGTAGGGGCCCCCTGATATCCAAGTAACAGATTCAACTAATATCGGATGCACAGCAAATAAGCTTGCAACAAAAATCCCTAAATCTCTTGAATGTTTCTTGTGAAAAATCAAATAAATGAGCAAAACCGATCCAATGTGAAATATAAGATTTACCAATCTAAACATAATCGGATTTGGCCCACCAAGTTTATAAAGAAGAAAATACGAAAGGGAAGTTACTAATCCGTTGAGTTGATCAATTCGGAAAGTCCTTAAATTGGGGTTATTTAAAATAGATCCAATATCATCAGAAACCAAGCCACTGTTAAGTCCATTTGCATATACAAAAAAAGTTAATAGTAAAAGCCCTATTAAAATTTTCTTTTCAGCTTTTATCCAATTTACAAAATTAAATTCTTCACCACGTTTATTATCCGGCGCAAGTCCGCGAACATACTTTTCATATTTTTCTTTTTTCCAAATTTCTTTAAGGTACAAAAGGACCTCTTGTTGCAAAAGCCCAGCACCTTGCGAAAGTTGAGGCAAATTCAATTTGTTAATATTCTTCTTAATGAATTTTTTTTGCGTGTGTGTTAAAGCCACATAAAGATTTTAGCAAGAATTGGTGATAAAATTTAAACCAAATGGAAATAAGCTTACTATCCGTAATTGTTCCTATATATAAACAAGAAAAGACAATTAAGGAAGATTTATTATCGATTCACGCAACCCTTTCAAAAACACCATACAATTTCGAAATTATTGGAGTTGTTGACGGAACGGCGCTAGATAGTTCACTTTCCGAAGCAAAAAAAGTTAAAAAAGATAACGTTAAAATCTTTGGATATAAAAATAATAAAGGCAAAGGCCAAGCTGTTAGATTCGGAATGCAAAAGGCATCAGGGGACGTGATTAGTTTTATTGATTCAGGAATGGATATTGCGCCAGCCGGAATCGTAATGTTACTCGAGCATATGAAGTGGTATAACGCCGACATTATTATAGGGAGCAAACTTCATCCAGCCAGTATTGTTAAAAATTATCCAACTAAAAGAAAGTTTTTGACTTATTGCTACTATATTATGGTTAAAGTTCTTTTTGGACTTAAGGTTCGTGATACACAAACTGGCCTTAAAGCATATAAAAGAAAAGTTTTAGAAAAAGTTTTGGATCTTTTGGTTGTTAAAACATTTGCCTTTGATATTGAACTTTTAGCAGTTGCGAATAAATTAGGATTTAAAAAGATTTATGATGCTCCAGTTATTGTTAATTGGGAACCTACAAATACTTCTCTTGGCAAAGTTTTTAGAAGCGGAATTATTAGGGATTTTATGATGGATACTTTAGCAGTTTGGTATCGAATGAATATTTTGAAATATTATTATAATGGAAGAAGCCGCGTTAAAGTTTTTGACGAAGATTTAGGTATGAATATAAATACAGGTGCAATGTATGAAAGAAAAAGACACAATGCAAGACACTAAACCATTGGTTTCTATTATTATAATTTGCGAAACGTGGAATAATTTTCTTTCTGAAGCACTTCCCTATTATTCAAAGCTAGATTATGCAAATTTTGAGGTTTTTGTGTTTATGACAGAAAAGCCTTCAAAAGATGTCGCCAATAAATACCACAAGATTAAATTCATAGCTTCCCCTGAAACAAAAAATAAACCTGCTGAAAAAAGAGACTTGGCAATTAAATACGCGAAAGGCGAATTTTTCGCTTTTATAGATGACGATGCATTCCCACATAAAGATTGGCTTAAAAATGCCGTTGAGATTTTGCAAGATGAAAGCGTTGTTGCAGTAGGAGGTCCTGGCGTAACACCACAGGGACTGGCCCGAAAGGGCCTAGGCCGTGAAGGGCCAGGCCCTACAGCGATGGAACATGCCTCGGGATTTGTTTCTGCAAGTCCACTTGGTGGATTTGGCTCTACATATAGATTTATTCCACAAGAAAGACGCGAAGTTGATGATTTTCCTTCAATGAATCTTATTGTTCGCTCAGAGGATTTTAAAAATGTCGGTGGCTTTGATTCTTCTTTTTATCCAGGAGAAGATACAAAACTTTGTTTAGACTTAACTCAAAAACTCAATAAAAAAATAATCTATGATCCAGGAGTTCTTGTTTATCACCACAAGCGTCCACTTTTCAAAAAGCATTTAATTCAAAACGGAAGATATGGTCTTCACCGAGGACACTTCGCAAGAATTCTTCCAAAAACTTCACGAAGATGGTTTTACTTTATTCCTTCAATATTTGCAATTGGAGTAATAACGGGAAACATTGCAACGTTAATTTCGCAGTACACAAAATCGCCTGCTTTTATCAACTTATATGCGACTATTTTTCAATTCTTTTTCGGAATTTATATCTTCATGCTTTTTATAAACGCCATTTGGGTATATCAAAAATCAAAAAACATATACGTCTCACTTCTAACAATCCCCGGGGTCTTTCTAACTCACCTTTGGTATGGAATAAAATTCATACAAGGATTCATAAAGCCAAAAATGGAAGACAAATACGGAAGAACGGAATAAGAGATGATACCCTACTCCCTCAACTCCTCCTTGACTCTGCGCCTTTATTATTTTCTAATGGTGTCATGTCAGATAATGTTCAAACACTAACTAAGGATAGTATTGAGATTCGAGTTCATAGAGATATGTGCATTAGTGCTGGGCCTTGCACTGTTTATGCTCCTAATACTTTTGATATTGATGATTCCGGAATCGCATTTATTAAAGCTGGCGATTGGGATTCTTTTGAAAAGATTTTTGAAGCAGCTAAAAGTTGCCCTGTTTTAGCAATTGAAGTTTATAAAGATGGTAAAAAGGTTTATCCTGAAAATTAATATATGAAAAAAGAAAAGTCCGACGTAACAATCGTAGTTGGTTATCCTCCAATCGAAACAGAAAAAGGTACACCACTTTTAAGCCAAAATAGACAATTTCAATATTTCAATTCTCCAACTTATATTTACCCAATGGTACCAGCATATGCTGCAAGTAACCTAAAAGACAAAGGCTACACAGTTTATTGGATGGACGGGATTTCAGAAGGCAAAAAATATGATCAATGGGTTGATGAATTAACAGCAACAGCGCCAGATTTTTTGATGATGGAAACAAAATCGCCAGTCGTTAAAGCTCACTGGAAAATAATTGATGATATAAAATCAAAAATTCCAGCTCTAAAAATCGTAATTGTAGGAGACCATGTAACAGCATTCCCTGAAGAAACTTTAGAAAATTGTAGCGTTGATTACATTATAAAAGGTGGCGATTATGATTTTGTAATTGTGAACCTTTTAAATCATATTTATACAGGTGAAGAATTAGAAGGTGGCGTTTACTGGAGATTCGGTAATAAAGATATTAAAGCAAAACCAAAACAAACAATTGGAAAGTTTCACAATTCTGGACCAACCGCTTTAAGGCACAAACTTGATGATTTACCATTTGTTGACCGCGATTTAACAAAATGGGAACTTTATGCTTACGAAAACGGAAACTACAAATATACTCCAGCAACATACATGTATAGCGGAAGAGACTGCTGGTGGAACAGGTGCACTTTTTGCGTTTGGGATCACACAATAAATCCAATTGGATCATACAGAAGTTTTTCACCAGAACGACTTTTTGCTGAAGTAAAACATGTTGTCGATAATTATGGAGTTCGTGAAATTTTTGACGATGCCGGAACTTTATTTATTGGTCCAAAACTTAAAAAATTCTGTGAACTTTTAATCGAAAGCGGATACAACAAAAAAGTTGTATATGGATGCAACATGCGATTCAACGCATTAAATCAGGAATATTACGATCTAATGGCAAAAGCTGGTTTTAGATTCATCTTATACGGTATGGAATCTGGAAATCAAAAGACTTTAGATAAATTAGACAAAGGAACAAAAGAAGAAGACACAATAAACGGTTCCAGAATGGCAAGCAAGGCAGGTCTTGAGCCACACGCAACAATAATGCTTGGTTATCCATGGGAATCATACGAAGACGCAAAACGCACTATAGAGGTTGCAAAGTACTGCTTCAAAAAAGGCTACTTTAATACAATGCAAGCAACAATTGTTATTCCCTACCCTGCAACACCACTTTGGAAAGAATGTAAAGAAAAAGGCTGGCTTTTAACAGAAGACTACGATGATTACGATATGCGTGGTGCAGTTATGAAAATTGGCTTCTCCGAAGAGAAGCTAATGGCTCTAACACAAGACTTATATTCAGCATTTTTGTCGCCTCAATATATGCTTAGAAAAGTTATAAGCATAAGAAATATTGATGACATTAAATTCTTCTACATGGCTGGCAAAAAACTAATGGGACACTTACTAGACTTTGACCCAAGCCAAACAGATGTGAACTTTAAATCTATGAAATTCTGGAAAAATGCTAGTAAAAAACTAATGAGCCAATTCACAAGAAATAAAACTACAGTAGATTCTGAAAAAGATATGGTTAAGCTAGAAGACAGCGCTGTTGCAAGATAATATGGAAGTATCAGAAAAAGTTTGCATACCATCGGTTTCAAAAACGCTAAAACACGAGCTTGTACATTTAATAGTCTCTATAGGTGTAGCCATTTTTATACATGTGACATACGGCGATATTTTAGTCTCTATATTCACATTTGCACTCGCAATGTTCTTGGACGCTGACCACCTATTTGATTATTGCTTACATCTATACAAAAACGAAGGCGGAATTTCGGGACTTTTTAAATTCTCCGCAAAGGAATTTTTAAGCGGAGCCTACTTTCAAAAATGGCAAAAATTCATAACACCGCTTCATGCATGGGAAATTGCAATCGGCTCATTATTACTATATTTTTTCTGGCTTCCCTACCCTATCTTTATGTCAATCGCACTTGCACTTTCATCACACTACTTAGTTGACTACGCAACAAACGACGTCAACAAAAAAGCATACTTCATAATGTATCGTGCGAAAAATGGATTCGTAAAAAAAGCGATTAGTAGATAAGTTTTTCTGATAGAATCCAGTTATGCCAAAAACGTGGCCCTTAATTTCGATAATTACACCAACTTTAAATGCAGGGAAAGTTTTAGAAACAGAACTTGAATCAATCCGCTCCCAAGATTACCCACAAGATAAAATCGAAATAATAATTGCAGATGGCGGATCAACCGATTCCACTTTAGAAATTGCTAAAAAATATAACGCAAAAGTTTTTCCGAATCCATTAAAAACTGGCGAAGCTGGAAAAGCAGTCGCTGTTAAAAAAGCCGAGGGTAAATATATTGCTTTGATTGATTCTGACAATATCCTTCCGGATAATTCCTGGCTAAAAGAAATGATCGAGCCGTTAGAACAAAACCCAGACATCGCCGGATCAGAGCCTTGGGCTTTCATATATAGAAAAGAAGCTGGCTTTATTGAAAGATATTGTGCACTTATTGGTGCAAACGATCCCATTGTTTTATGGTACAAAAATTATGACCGTGTAAATACTGTTTCCGAAAAGTGGACGGAATCAAACGTAATACAAAATGACATCGGAAGTTATATAGCGGTAACCTTAAAAAAAGGTCACGAAGTCCCAACAATCGGTGCGAACGGAACAATTTTTAGATCAGACTTTTTACAAAGCGCAAATATTGGTGACTATCTTTTCGATATCGACATTCTTCTGTCCGAAGTAAAAAGATTGGGTGAAGTGAAATTCGCGAAAGTTAAAACTAGCATTATTCATACGTACTGCGAATCAAATATTAAAAAATTCGCACGCAAACAAAAAAGGCGCGTTCTCGATTACTATTTTTATCAATCTCTTGGACTTAGAAATACCGATTGGGAATCTAAAGGTTCGAAATACGCAATCTTAAAATTCGCTGTAGAAACAGCTCTAATATTTCCAAATGTTTTCTACGCAATTAAGGGGCTTCTAAAAAAACCAGACATTGCGTGGTTTTTTCATCCAATTGCTTGTCTGATAACACTATACCAATACGCAATCGGAACCATTTCATTTAAAATAAATAAAGCTACAATTAAAAGAGATGATTGGAAACAGTAAAAAATTCTCAATTTGGAATATAGAAATTTACATATTTGCGTTGAAAGTTGCATTAGCCTTTATTGCATTAATTCTATTTACGAGAAGAACCTGGGCTGGCGAAGACGCGTTTATATTTTTCAGATATATAGACAATCTAGTAAATGGGAGGGGGTTAGTTTTTAATATTGGCGAAAGAGTTGAAGGATTTACTTCTCCTTTATGGATATTCTTTCTATCATCAATAAGCCTATTTACATCTCTCGGACTTAGACAAATCGCTATAATCGCAGGACTGTTTTTATCAACCTTGTCTATTTTGATAATTTTGTTCTTTGACAGTAGTAAAAAATTGTTTTTCCCAATCGGTGTAATTTTACTAATCACAAATTCTGCATTTAGGGATTTTGCGACAAGTGGATTTGAGACTTCACTAACGTATTTATTATTAACAACTATTGCGATTTTGGTGAAAAAGAATCAAATATGGAAACATCCAATTCAATTAGGGATTTTATCATCACTTTTGGTTCTAAATAGACCAGAAGCCTTACTGTTTGTTTTCTATATTTTCTTGGTTATCTGTATAAATGGCTTAATATTAATACGTACTAAAGTAGTTTCACTTGATACCCTCATTAGCAAATTAATTTACTTTTCATTCCCTGTAATTTTAATAGTAGGCGGTTATCAAATCTTTCGAATGGGATATTTCGCATCTATCCTACCAAATACATTTTATGCAAAAAAAGGTGGCGAATTCTATATGTCGCAAGGACTTTTTTATCTCAAAGATTTCGTTTCTGCATATTGGTTTTCATTCGCAATTATATTTCTTGGAATTACAATCTTGACAAGATCAAAGCTCCCTTTTAAACTCTCAAAAATATTTTTTGACGGCGAAGTTCACGTATTTGTAATGTCACTGCTTCCACTTTTATACGTTTTATATTCTGGAGGAGACTACATGCACGGAAGATCATTATTAATGACTTTTTTATTAATTTGCATCGCGATAAATAGTGTTTTTGAGAAATATACAAAACCTTCATTTTTATCCCTTTTTTACTCGGCAGTTTCTATCGCAATTATTTGTCTAATATCTGTTTCACAAATCCCAATCACATCTGTTGCAGGTAAACAAATAAATGGAATTAAAGACGAAAGATTTCACTTCGGGTTTGGATATAACAAAGGAAAATTTAAAGAATATTTTGATGAAAGAATCACAGGGCAATTTAACTGGGCAAACAGAGGCTATTATTATAAAGAATTAAGTGATGCGCTAAGAATACCAATTAGCGTTGTTATGGGTAACATCGGGTTTTTTGGATACGCAGCAGAAGAAAATGTTAATGTGATGGGAAGTTCACTTTCTGACCCATATCTTTCAAGATTCCCTGTCAGAATACGTGGAACGATTGGACATGAAGGCGAAGCTCACAACGACTATGTATTTTCGAGGAAACCTAATTTCGCGTATACACCATATGTAATTTGGAATGAAGCTGGGCATTTTAAATATGATAAAGCAGAACATTCAACGGCAATTGTAGGAGATGGTGACGGAAGTTTTATACCAGTTTTTGATTTATCAAATAAGGAATTTTTGCAAAAATTTTCAACGCTCACAGGTCATGATGTAAAAGTAGAGCTGGACGCATCAATAATGAAATATTTACAAGATGTATCAAAACAAAAACCACTAAAAAACTTCGAAGATACAACTGATTTTTTTGGATTTTTAGCTACATATTGGGCACCATATGCAAATCAAAAAGATAAAACTTTTTTTGACGACATGAGAAATAACTTATGGGGAAATCATGTCTTAAGCGAATATGAGGTTTTTAATTTAAAGCTAAAGAATAAGTCAGAAAGTTTCTTGTCCCATGCAACATCAAAACTCAATTCAAAATCTTTTGTGGAAAATATGAAATTTGCCATTCAAAATATCAGCAAAAACACAAACGATTACGACTACATACTATCAATCAATGATGAAAAAGATTTAACCCAAAAAGGAGTAACAACATCAGACAGCATTATTTTCGACAAAGTTTATGGAATATTTTATGTTACACCAGGACCCCAAATAGGAGATATTAAGTTAAGCGTGAATCCAGAAAAATATACTAGGGAAAGTTATGTTTTAAAGATAATCTACAGAATTGCAAAATTTGAAAATTCATTGTCTGTTGCTTGTGAAAAATGTTCTGATAAACGAATAATATATAAACACGATCCAACTATTTTAGGTGAAAGTCAAGATAAAGTTGAAATACATCTAGACATTACAAAGGAAATATCAGAAACTGGAGAAATTACTGTACAATTAGATAGACCACAAGGCCCAGCAGCTTTTGAAGTAGGAGTAATTTCAATTGAGTTATTTTAATAATTAATATGCCAAGTGAATTTGCGGTTTCACTATCAGTGGGCACACAGGAGCTAGCACCACAAGTAAATAAAATTATAGAAATCTGCGAACAAAGGGACGTAAGCCCAATTGTTATTCTCGCAGGACATTTAACACTTGACCCGCTTGGATCGGGGAATGCAATTCAAACAGCCCAACAGTATCCATATGGAGTTGTTGTCCCAGTATTAGCAGAAGAAGGAACTTTTTCAATGGCATATTTAAAAGGTTGGAAAACAGGGGCAGAATTGGCCCAAAATGTAATCAGTCTTGATGCAGATGGATCGCATGATCCAATGCAAATCTTAGAATTTATCGATGCACTAAGAACTGGTTCCAAAGCCGTACTAGGAAGTAGAAATATGCCAGGATCAAAAAATAATTATCCATTACAACGAAGAATAATATCTGGATTAGGCACTATGGTCGCAAGTACAATATTAAATCCAACTGGTCCAAGATTAACTGATTTTACTAGTGAATTCGAGGGAATAAATTCGCAAACGATAAAAGAAATGTTCCATCAAACGCCAGCAAACTCATGGATAAGTGCAACACATGGTCCATATCACTTACAAAACACAGAGTTAAGAATGAGGTTATTACAAACAGGAATACAAATAGATGAATTACCAATAGAATATGGGACTAATCGTATAGGTAAAAAACTAAAAATGGATTACCTATTCAAAGCTTTATATGGATTCACACTCCTTATAAAGAACAATATTTAAATTTAGAGTTGTGATTTTTGTTAGATTTTATTATAGTAAAGGAACGATTATGCAAAAAGATTCTAAAATTTATATAGCAGGACACGCGGGTTTGATGGGGGCTGCTATTATAAGAAGGCTTAAGGCAGATGGCTATACGAATTTGGTTTATAAAACTCACAGTGAGCTTGAGTTAATGGACGATGTTGCAGTTGATAATTTTTTCAAAAATGAACAACCAGAGTATGTGTTCTTATTTGCCGCTAAAGTTGGAGGAATTATTTCAAATCGCGACCATCCAGCAGAATTCCTTTATGAAAATTTAAAGATTGAACTTAATGTGATAGGAAATGCGCATAAATATAAAGTTAAGAAGTTAATGATGCCAGGATCTACTTGCATATATCCAAAACTTGCAGAGCAACCACTTAAGGAGGAAAGTTTATTGGCTGGCCTTCTAGAACCAACTAACGAAGCATATGCAATAGCAAAGATTTCAGGAATAAAACTTTGCCAATCTTTTAATAAACAATATGGCACGAATTTCATATCAGTAATGCCAACAAGTATTTATGGACCAAATGATAATTTTGATCCTGCCGAATCACACGTTATTCCAGCGCTTATAAGAAGATTCCATGATGCGAAAATTAACAAACTTGAATCTGTTGTAATGTGGGGAACGGGAACTCCAAGACGCGAATTTATGCATGTAGACGATATGGCCGATGCACTTGTTTATCTTATGAATAACTATGATGGGTCTGAACTTATAAATATTGGTATGGGCAATGATATTCCAATTAACGATTTAGCATCGGGAATAGCAAAGGTCATCGGATATGAAGGCAAAATTGAGCATGATTTAACAAAACCAGATGGAACGCCAAGAAAACTTGTCGATACAAGTAAACTAGATGAAACTGGATGGAAGCCAAAAGTAACACTCGAAGATGGGCTCAAAGAAACATACAAATGGTTTTTGGGGAATATTGTAAACAAAGAATAAGCTAAATCGATTTTAATATCTTCTGAATTATCTTCGTTGAAGAAATATTATCATACTGATCCGGACATTTCCTTTCCATAATAACCATTTCAACCTTGTATTTATCAATAATTCCACGTCTAAGATCCATATTAAAACCATCAGAATTAACCGCGTAAATGTCTGGTCTAAGAATACTTAATGCAACGTCAAGCGAACTTAACGGAACATTGAACTCCCCAAGAGTGTCTATGTATGCATAATCAACAGGCTTAAGCGAACTTATCATTTTCACCCTTAAATATTCATTAAGAATAGGCCTCCCTTCACCTTTATTATATTTAATAATTGCATCACTACCCACACCAACAATAAGTATGTCTCCGAGTTTTTTTGAATCTTCTAAAAAAAGGATATGACCTGCATGAGTTAAATCAAATGATCCTGTACACAAAATAATTCTCTGATTATAATGTCTCGATCTTATATTAGGTAAATCTTTTGGATCAATAATCACAAGACAAGTTTACAACATCTAGCCAATCCTGTTTTTAATCTCACGATCTACGATCTCTGGCAGTTCGTATGGCTCAAAAACTGTCATTTCAGGGTTTCTGTCTAAAATTACATCAGTCAAAAGTTCTTGTATTCTAGTACTGCATTCTTCCTGGGCTTGAGAAGTCGTTCTGCCACCATAAAATCTTCTACCGTCTTCATCTTCTTTAGCATATCGTATTCTATTCCCTGCTAATCTTTGATTTAAAGCATTGCTCATACTTCCGCCTTCATTACGAACAACTCCAGGAACCCATTTAGATCCATCAGTATAATCATCAATATAATGTTGCACTAAAAATGCTATTTTGACATCGTGGTCAGACGTAAGGCCAACTTCGTTGGCTTTAATTAATTCATTCAAGACATCTTCTGAAGCTAAAACACCTTGAGCTCCAGATGCACTTGCAATAAATTTCGCTTTAGATGAAATTGAAGCTTGCTCTTTTAGAATTTCAGCGCTCAAACCTGTAACTGTATTCTGTTTTTCTTCTGGAGTTCCATCAACCTCACCACTTCTAATTGATGTAATTTCCTGCTTTTTTCTAAAATCATGAACACCAGCAGCTACCATTGCATTATGCTTTAAATCTGGGGGAAACCCGAGTAAATCAGCAAATATCTCTGCTCTCGCAGCTTCTACCAAACAATGTTCCGTAACATTCCCCCATCCTCTTTTTATATGCTCACCCTTGAACTCCTCAGAGTCATAATGCCCATGTTCTACGTGCAAATCAATTGCGGGATGAATACGCCTTCCAATATTTGCAAAATAGATTGATTTTCTATTTTCGAAATCAGATTTAAGTTCTAAATCTTCAGACATAATAGCGTAGTATTAACACATTGAATTCAAAAATCAAAAAAACTAAGCACATCATTCTATAACAATCACAGTATGTGATAGTATTTGAATTATTAATGGTAGCAATTAATTCAATACTAGAAGATTTAGGTTCAAAATCAATGCAAGATGAACCATTTCTATATCATCGAGATCATTCACATTCTTTAGATTCGATACAAAATATAGGAATGCCAAAAGGTGGAAGAGGACTTGCTGAATACGAAGCGACATTAAATTTTAATAGAGATGAATTACAAAATAAAACAGTACTAGATCTAGGGGCAGGCCCCAGATTAAAACTATATAACGAATTAAAAGACATTGGCGCGCACGTAATTTCAATGAGCCCCGATTTTTCAAACCCAGTACATGCAATTAGAGCACGAATATCGACTGATTTACGAGGCAAAGACAACATGGTCGCAGCCGTCGGACAAAGGATTCAATTTCAAGACGAAACATTTGATGCAGTGTTTGCATTGAATTGCCATATACCATTTGGAACAACAATACTCAGGGCGACACTATCAGAAATGGCCAGAATTCTTAAAAAGGGTGGTACGGCAAGAATTGGACCTTTTTATGAAGTCCCACATCATCCAAATCTTTTCAGAAAATTTATAGAAATGGATCCAAACATGACTGAGGTGCTCAATCATTACAGAGTCCAAACAGTTGCTGAAGCAATTCCTACCAGCATAGTACCAATGATGCTAGTGTCAGATGATGATGGCGATAAAGCGATGGAACCATCTTTTAAAATTGTAATGCGGAAATCTATTTAGCTGTTATTTGCGACTTCCATAAAATATAAAATGTGGTTATTATCATGTGTATGAAACAGGACAAGACAAAAAAAGCACTTATATCAGGCATCAGCGGTCAAGATGGTTCATATTTAGCCGAACTTCTTTTACAAAAAGGTTATGAGGTTCACGGAATCAGACGAAGGACAAGCCTTTTTAATTCGGCACGATTTGATCATCTATTTGATCATCTATACGAAGAAGCACAAGACCCCGACGCTAAATTGCATCTTCACTATGGCGATCTATCAGATTCATCTTCATTATATAAAATTGTTTCCGACGTAAAACCCGATGAAATTTATAATCTTGGGGCCCAAAGTCATGTCGGAGTAAGTTTTAATATTCCAGAATATACAGGTGACGTAGTAGGACTTGGAGTTGTAAGACTTCTTGAAGCAATAAAACAATCAGGCTGTAATGCAAAATTCTACCAAGCATCTTCAAGTGAAATGTTTGGAAAAGTTCTAGAAACACCACAAAAAGAAACAACACCATTTTATCCAAGATCACCATATGGTGTCGCAAAAGTTTATGCATACTGGATAACAAAAAACTATAGAGAAAGTTATGGGATGTTCACGTGTAACGGCATTTTATTTAACCATGAATCTCCACGTAGAGGAAGAACATTTGTAACAAGAAAAATCACACGTGCAGTTGCTTTGATATTACAAGGTAAGTTGGAAACGCTTTACTTGGGCAATTTAGACTCATCACGCGACTGGGGCCACGCAAAAGACTATGTAAATGCTATGTGGCTCATGATGCAACACAAAATCCCAGACGATTACGTTGTCGCTTCTGGTGAAACACACACTGTAAGAGAATTTGTAGAAAAAGCGTTTAAATACGTAAATATAGATATCGTTTGGCATGGCAAAGGGGTGGATGAAATTGGAATAGACAAAAAAACAAAAAAAACACTGGTAAAAAGCGACCCAATATACTTTAGGCCAGCAGAAGTCGAATTATTACTCGGAGATCCGACTAAAGCAAAAAAAGAGCTTAAATGGAAAATGCAATATACTTTCGATGAAATGATAAATGAAATGATGGAATTTGACCTTACAAACGAAGCGAAAAAAAACGGATATTTAGATTATTAATTGCAAATACGAATATGACAAAAGTTAAAGTGATTGATCTTCAAATCAAAGGGACTAGAATCCGTCGTGATGTTATTGACTTAGTAACAAGATCCCGCGATGGTCATATTCCATCTGCACAATCAATGGTAGAAATTTTATCCGTCCTTTATTATCACATTCTCAACGTAGACCCGAAAAACCCAAATAAACCTGATAGAGATAGATTTATACTTAGTAAAGGGCATGGATGTGCTTCACTATATGCAGTATTGGCAGACTTGGGGTTTTTCCCACGATCTGAATTAGAAAAATACGCAACAATGAGTGGTATATTGGGTGGTCACCCAGAAATGCAAAAAGTTCCTGGAATCGAAGTTTCAACAGGATCACTCGGGCATGGATTTCCAATGGGGGTTGGCATGGCAATGTCAGCAAAACTAAATAATCAAAAGCACAAAGTATATTGCGTAGTTGGCGATGGCGAATGCAACGAAGGAACTATATGGGAAGCTGCTAATATCTCCGCACATTTTAAACTTGATAACCTTGTTGTGATTGTTGATCACAACAAGCAACAAGCTAGTGGTGACGTTTTTGAAATAATGAATCCACACCTACTTTCTGAAAAGTGGAAATCATTTGGATGGGAAACTATTGAGTTAGATGGACACAACATAGAAAGCCTACATAAAGCTTTTACATCACTTCCATTTAAATCTGGAAAACCTTCAGCAATAATTGCAAATACCATAAAAGGAAAAGGCATTTCATTTATGGAAAACGAAAGAAGATGGCATACAGCAATTCCAAACGAAGAAGAATTTAAATTAGCAATGGCAGAACTAGATGAACAAGAAAAACAACTAACGAAGATAAAAGGAGGCAGTAAAAAATGAGAAAAGCATTTGTGGAAGCGATATCAGAGATCCTAGACACTAACGACAAAGCATTGCTTCTGATTGGAGATATTGGTGCATACCTTCTAAAAGATATTAGTGCAAAACATCCAAATAGAGTAATAAACATGGGCATTGCAGAAGCTGGAATGATGAGTGCAGCAGTAGGTCTTGCACTAGAAGGGTGGATTCCATTTGTTTATACAATAACGCCGTTTGTAACCGCAAGAGCGTACGATCAAATTAGAGCGGGTGTTGGATATCATGAAGCCAATGTAAAAATAGTTGGTATCGGAAGTGGCCTTTCATATAGTGCACTTGGTGGAACACACCATTCAATAGAAGACATAGCAATGATGAGATCAATACCTGGAATGACAATCATTTCCCCATCAGATGGACCAGAAACAATACAGGCAACAAAAGCTACAGCAAATCATTTTGGACCTGTTTACCTTAGACTAATGTTAAATGTTGAACCATTAGCTATTGATATTAAACGCAAAGAATTCAAAATAGGACAAGCTAAAAAACTTTCGAATGGCAAAGATTTAACAATAATTGCAACTGGAGAACTCGTGAAAGAAGCTTTGGACGTTTCCGCTATGTTGCAAAAAGATAAAATATACGCAAGCATAATAAATATGAGCACGATTAAACCAATCGATAAAAAAACTATCGAATCTGAAGTTATATCCGCACCTATTATATTCACACTCGAAGAGCACAATGTTATTGGTGGATTAGGATCAGGAGTAGCAGAAGTTATTTCTGAATCAAAGCTAAAATCAAAACCACGATTAGTGCGACTCGGAATTCAAGATAAATTCACAAATAAATATGGCCATAAAAGCGAACTCTACGAATATCTGAATCTTGACGCGAAAAGTTTATATAAAAGGGTTAAAAAGGAAATTAAAAATGGATAAACATCTTGGAATTATATATTCGGATATAAAAGAAATAGCTCACGAAATCTCAAATATTTCAAATAAACTTTCAGGATCAACAATAGTTATTACAGGTCCAAATGGTCTTTTAGCAAGCTACATCGTTGACACAATAGCATACTTAAATTCCGAAAAAATTCTAGAAAAACCATGCAAGGTAATCGGCCTTCAAAGGTCGGAAATAGACAAAAATAGCAGACTTGGACATTTATTAAAACGAAAAGATATAAAACTCATCCAACATGACGTTATTGAACCATATAAATTCGCAGAAAAAATCGACTACATAATTCATTCGGCAGGAAGATCAGCCCCTGCAACTTTTCAAAGCGACCCACTTGGAACAATTGATGTAAACGTTAAAGGTGTTAGATGGCTTCTTGATTTCGCAAAAGAAAATCCTGTAAAAAGCTTTTTATATATGAGTTCGGGTGAAACATATGGAAATCCAACACCTGAAAATATTCCAACCCCAGAAACATATGCAGGAAATGTATCAACATTCGCACCACGAGCATGCTACACAGAATCAAAAAGGCTTTCAGAAACGTTGTGCAATGTGTATTTCCAGCAGTATCAAATTCCAGTAAAAATAGCTCGTCCATTCATAGTATATGGACCCGGACTTCCAATTACTGACAGAAGAGTCATGGCCGATTTTATGAGGCTTGGGATCGAGGGAAAACCGATAGAAATGCTTTCAGAAGGCTTAGATAAACGGTCTTATTGTTATATCTTGGATGCAACAGTGTTATTTTTCAACATGCTCCTTTCGGATTATAACGGTGAAGCTTTCAACGTCGCAAACGACACAGAAGAAATAAGCATTAGAGACTTAGCAGAAAACATACATAATATTTGCGGAATTAAAAGTCCCGTTACTGTAAAAAAGACAGAAGACACTAAATTCATATCAGATGCTCCTAAACGCGTTTTGCCTGATATTTCAAAAGCTAAAAAACTACTTGGATACAAACCAGAGATTGGGATTCGTGAAGGACTTAAAAGAACAATTGAATGGAACCGGGCTTTTTTCAAAAAATAATATGTCTGACATAATTGATATTCTAGCTTGCCCAGTATGTGGAAACCCGATAACTAAAACGAACAACAAACTCTCATGTTCAAATAATGATTGCAAGAAATCATATAGCCTCCTTTTTGATAACATATTTTCATTTTTAGACAATGACCAATCAGATGATACTGAACTTTCAATTGAAAAATGGAATGAATTTTATTCTGACAAAACAAAATTTGATGATTATGAAAAGCGATATCAATTATACCTATCTGATAATTATGATAATGTGTATAGACAAATTTCCGAAAATAAAAAATTTGACGAGAAAACAACAATCCTTTTAGAAATAGGATGTGGCCCAATGTTTTTAGCCCGTGCACTTTCTGATAAATGTAAATTGGTTGTCGGTATAGATTTTTCCATAAAAGCATTAAAAACTGCAAAAGCAATGCTCGAAAAAAACAAGATAAAAAACTACATACTAATACATGGTGACATAAAAAATATGCCAATTAAAGATGGCTCGATTGACATTATCTACGGTGGTGGCGTTATAGAGCATTTCACAGATACATATACAGCAATCCAGGAACTTTATCGGGTTCTAAAACCAAGCGGGATTTCTTTTAATACCGTTCCACATTTGAATATCGGATCATTAACCTATCGTCAAGTTTGGGGAAATATTCCTAATTTCCCAGTTTTAAAACAGATTGCAGAATTCATACATATAAAATTACTAAAATCAAAACATATGACGTTTGGTTATGAATTATCTTTTTTAGCTACACATCTAAAGTATCTTCATAGTAAAGCTGGTTTCAAAAAGGTAGAAGCTAAAAAGTTCGAAACAAAATTAATGTTTGAATTTATTCCGACAAAAATTCTAAAAAACAGTATGTCTTGGCTAGCAAATAACAGCCCATTATTTTGGCCAATGATTAAAGTTATAGGGACCAAATAAAATGTGCGGCATAGCAGGAATCATTAACGGAAATAAAAACTCAAAAAAAACTTTGCAAAAAATGATGCATTCTATAAAGCATAGAGGCCCCGACGACAATGGAACATTTTGCGATGAACATGCTGGTGTATATTTCGGATCGCAAAGATTAAGCATCAACGACTTAAGCCCTAAAGGTAAAATGCCAATGTTTAGTGAAGATAAATCGATTACAGTATGCCAAAATGGAGAAATATATAATTATCACGAATTGAAAAACGAACTTTCGACACATGGCCACAAATTTATTTCAGGATCAGATACAGAAGTTATCGTACACGGGTATGAACAATGGGGAACAAATATTTTTAAAAAACTCCAAGGCATGTTTGCAATCGCAATTTATGACATTAAAAATCATACAGTAATACTCGCAAGAGATAGAATTGGCATAAAGCCTTTGTACTATTTAAGACATAAAGATTCAATGTATTTTTCATCTGAAGCTAAATCATTTTCTTCAATTAATGATTTTTCATTTGGAAACAATATTGACTATGAGAATATTAATTTAATGTTGGGATTCATGTTTCTACCTAAATCCGATGAAACAATAGTCAAAGGAATAAAAAAATTAGAACCAGGTCATTTCATGAAAATTGACCTTAAAAAAAGCTCATCGGGAGACATAAGCATACACAAATACTGGGATATAGAAAATTCAAGTAATAAATTAATCTCAAAAGACTTAAGTTTCGAGGATGCAGTAAATGAACTCGACAAACTGTTACAAAAAACCGTTTCATCACATTTAATGTCAGATGTTCCACTTGGAGTTATGTTATCTGGTGGTCTTGATTCATCATTAATCACGGCCTTAGTAAAAAAGCTGTCTACATCAGAAACATTAACATTCACTGCAAAATTTGCACATAAACTTAATGAAAGCGAAAACGCAAGAAGTATTGCAAATTACCTTAAGACGAATCATAAAGAAATTTTAATCGATACAAAAGACGTAAGCGCAAACATAGAAAAGCATATAAGAAATTATGATGACCTAACAACTTTTGATGGTGGACTTATAACAACAAAAATACTATGTGATGAGATAAAAAAACTTGGCGTGACGGTTCTACTTTTAGGGGAAGGCGCGGATGAAATATTCGGGGGTTATTCCTGGTTTGGGATTTCGCAACTCCCCTACTCTTTCTTGCCAGATATATTTAAATCTGCAATTTATTATTACGCAATCTCAAGAAACGTAACATTTAATCCTCAAACATATTATTCCTATTGGAACAAAATGTTCAAATCAATGCACAATTCGGACACATTCAAAAATGTCAGTAACCTGGAATTAAAAGCTCAACTTCCGAATCATTTGTTAATGAAAGTAGACAAAGCAACAATGGCAGCTTCCGTAGAAGCAAGAGTTCCATTTTTGGATCACAAAGTAGTAGAGTTTGCATATAATCTTCCTCGTGAATATAAACTTAAAGGAAATATGTACAATTTCAACTCTTCAAATGAAAAATATATATTAAGAAAAGTCGCTGAAAGATATCTTCCACAAGAAGCCGTATGGAGAAAAAAACGAGGATTCATGCTTCCAATGGGACAAGTACTTGATTCAGACATATCAAAAGTCAAAGATTACATGTTCTCGAAAGACTCAATTTCATCAAAACTATTATCAAAGAAACAAGTAGAGAATTTATTTATAGAATCACCTATTGGGATTATGAAAATGCAAAAAGAATATCTAATCTGGAGATTATTCCTTCTTGAAGTTTGGAAAAAGGAATATGCAAGATAAAAATGTATTATTTTTGGTTCACCGAATATTTAATAATGATATTGTAAAAAGAGGCGGAGCGGACTACATTACAGACTTTTTAATTTCAAAAGGATATTCAATAATAACAATCGAACACCCATTAAATGGTTCGCACGAGTCATATATTAAAACCAATAAAAGCGCAAAGACATTTAAACTCTTTGGGAAAGGCCCAATAAGGTGGATTCAAGAAATTATATTCAACTTTATAAATGCTCCACGTACGCATGTTAAATTAATCATCTCCGTAGACCCTCTTAATTTTTTATCGGCATACTTAATAAAAATAGTTAACAAGAAAAAGTTAAAAATATTGTTTCATTCAATAGACTACTCTGAAAGTAGGTTTGGAAGCTCTATGCTTGATTACGTATACAATTCACTATATTCGTTTGCTGTTAGAAATGCAGACATTGTTACATATGTAAGCGAACTCATGGGAGATAAAATTAAAGAGATAATAAAACTAAATGCAAAAACTGAAAATATCTTATTTCACCTTCCCAATTCACCCGAATTTAAAAAAATTCCTAAAATCGATATTTCCAAAAAAAATAAGTATTCAATTGTATACAGTAAGTCGTTTATATCAAAAGAGGAATTAATATTATTAGAAAATATAGTAACCATATTAAAAAAGAAATTCCCAGATATTGTTCTAAACATTGTGGGAAAAATTGATGGGACAACTTATATTATAAGTCCCAAAATAAAAAACAATATAATGGCACATGGATTAGTCCCTTATGAAAGAAACCTAGAAATAATAAGCGGTTCATACCTCGGGCTTGGTTGGTACGAAAATAAATTTTCATTTGAAAAATATAATGATTCATTAAAACTTAGAGAATATGCCGCTTCTGGAATTCCTGCGGTTTGTAATGATAAGACATCAACAGCAATTGAAATGGAAAAAGAAGAAGCAGGAATTGTCGCGAATACAGAGGCGGAAATCGCTACTGCGATTTCCGCCTTAATTGAAAATCCAAAGAAGTATTCTGAAATGAGAAAGAATGCTTTGTATTGGGCAAAAAAGAATGATAAAGCTAAATTACTCGAAAGGTTACTTAACAAATTGAGTCTATGATAAAAACCCTCAAAAAACTTTCACTTGTTTTTGATTTTTTGAGCTACTATAAATATGGATGTCCCTATTGGTAAATTAATAAAGTTAAGTAAATAGTTTTCGAAATACATAACTTTAGTTAATATTTTATTTATAATAGGATTAGCTTTACTAACATCATCTTCGGCTTTTTTTGACGATAATAAATAGTACATTTTATTTACTATTTTATAAATAACTAATAGTGGGAAAAGTAAAAATACCCTGTAGCTACCTTTTATTATTTTATAGTTATGCGATTCTAAGTCTTCAATCAGCTCATTTAGCATAAACCTTTTTTTTACATGCCAACTAACATCATGATTTGAAAATAAAAATGGCAAAGCGGCTGTGTTGATAATTAGATATCCATTTAGTCTAGTGCATCTTGTGAATTCATTTAGCGCTAAAATGTATTCTTTTGGCGAAAGGCACGCCAATACATCCATACAGCATATACAGTCAAAAGATGAGTTTTTATAAGGTAGCTTTGATATGTTTGCTTTCAAAACGTCAGTAATTCCTCTTTGTTTGCAAAATTGAATTGCTACATCTGATGCATCAAATCCGCATACATTATAATTTTCAGATCTTAAAAATTGCAGGTTTTCTCCAGTTCCACACCCTGCATCAAGAATTACTTTAACATTCGTAGATTTTATATATGAGATTAATAAGTTTCTTAGTCCAAGGTACCACCAATGGCTATGTTCATTTTCATACATATTTTCGTAAACTTTATTTTCTAGTTGCAATTTTTTCACTTCAATTTTTTAATAAGAATTAAGCTTACGATAAATGAAATTATGGAGATTATCATCCCTAAGTATAATAATTTTGGCACATATATAAATTCGACATCATGTTTTCCATTCGTCAAAAGTATCCCCCTTGAGGTTAAATTGGTTTTATAAATTTTTGTCGGTTTTCCATCTATATAAGCTTGCCAACCAGGATAGTAAGTATTACTTAGTACAAGCAATGAATCATCAATACTTTTTACATCAATTTTGACTTTACTGTTACTATAATGATAAATATTTGCGTAAGAACCAGGTTTTTGATTGTCAAATAGTGGCAGATTGGAATCAGAGATTACAACTGCGGTTCTTCTTAAATCTAGTGAGCTCATCTTTTCTAATGCTTCTTTCGATGTTTTTACCTTTAATATATTTTCTGTAATAAAAGCCATTGGAAGTCTATCAGTATTTTCGTAGACGTAGATTGGTGTTCCAACTGGAAGTACAGTACCAGTTCTTAAAATGAATTTACCTGAATCTTCCTCACGAATAGGTACCGCTTCAATTAGATCAAGACCATTCGGGAGTTTCTCTGCAAATGGCTTGCTAGTAAAAATGTATTGGACTGCTAATATATCAAATAATTGCGAGTCTGGACTTACACTCCAATCAGCTTCCTGAAAGTGGTTGTATAGTAGGTTGTAATCTTTTAATGTAAGGCCATGGAAACCTTCTGTTTGATATATTTCAGAACTTGCGGTATTAAATCTATTTGTTTCCTCGAAAAAATATGCACGTGTTAAGTTATTTCTCATTTCAGTTGAGTATTTCTTGGTTATCGTATTTTCACTATAGAAAACCCTTGGATCTTGTGTTGAATTTATAAACGCAGACTTGGAAATTAAAGTGAATAAGTCAAGAAGGATTAAAACAACCAGTGAGAATTTAAAAATACTTGGGTTTATATATTTTTTAAACCGGAACAGTATATAGGTTGGTATAAAAAATACAAAAAATAAACTCAAACCATCAGTAATATTATTTATATCCACAGGGTTCCCCCCTATAGCCTTAAGTATTAATCCGACAAAAATCGATATAAAATAAATGAGTATAAAAAGCAATGTTAAGGCTTTTAACCATGTAGCTACGCTTTTCGGGAATTCGTGCTCTAATAAATATGTATATCCATAACCTGCTAAGACGGCAAGGCTAAAGGCTGTGTATATATGTATGAATGTTAGGAATCTGAAATATCCGTAAAAAGGGATAAATAAATATGCGAATTGATGTAAAAAAGTAATATTCCCAAGCGATAAAAGTGTAAATACAAACGCCGATATGAAAAAGAAACTAACTGCTTTTATTTTGATCAGTTTTAAACCTATGGCAACCAATATTAGTCCAGCTGTGCTTATATAACCTATTACTGCTGGACCTGTCTGTGCACCATAATAGTACGGTAATAAATAATTAAGCAGACCTCTTAATTCCATTGAAGCACTTGCAGATCCTGTGATATTTAAATGTTCCCGTATTGCAATATTTTGAAGCTCAAAGGCTGGTAAAAAAGTAACAGCAGAAATTGATATCCCGATTGCACAAGCAATTAAAAGGCTTTTAATGATTCTGCCTAATGATTTTATATCTTTTGCGAAAAAGAAAATGACTAAAAATGCGATAAATAAATTATTATGGAGAAAAAATGCTGTATATCCACCAAGAAGGAGACAAGATGAGACTAATCCTGAAAAAATAGCTTGCCTGTAAGATCTGTTTGTATCGATTTATACATGAAGTAGAGTTGTAGCGGCATTAAAGCTGGTCCACTAATTGGATTTGAAAATATTCCTACATATATCATGCTACCGCTTAGGCCAAATATAATCCCAGAAATGAATGCGGGAAATGGTTTGAACATCAGACATTTTCTTAGAAAGATATATGTGAATAGGCTTGCCAGTGATAGATGAAATACTGAATAGTATGTAGCAAGAAAAACTAATAAATTTTGCGGACTAAGGAGTGAAACTAAGTAGAAAATAAACCGGACTGGATAAAATATCGATACTCTGTCTAACCCTCCAATTAATGGAAATCCAGTGAAATTATAGGGATCCCAAAGAGAATCAGTAGCATTTTTAATAGATAATATCGCTCTGGTTGCAGAAACGCCTTGCAGAAAATCTGGGTAGTAATACCCTAAAAAATCGACATGAAAATACACAGTATTAAATCCAGTAATATCAAAATTTCTCCAAAATCCAATGATTGGTAATATGAAAAATAATAGAATCCATATAATGTTTTTATTCGCTTGTAATTTCTGAATGATTTGGTCTACGAGTTGATAGATTTTTCCCAACACCAAAAGATTATACATACGTTAATAGTCGATAGCCAATAGGTATAATAATCATGTTCCATATTGAACTTCAAAACTGTCAAAATCAAAATTTATAAGTATAATTAATGATAAATGAATCTACGGCTTTCTTCTTTGACCATATTTTTTCCGTTTTATAATGATGCTGGCACAGTCAAAAAAATGCTTGACCAAGCATATGAATATGGATCTCTCGTAACAAATGATCTTGAGGTAATCGCACTAAACGGTGGAAATTCAAAAGACAATACATATCAAGAAATTCTAAAATTTCAAAAATTAAATCCTTCGGTAAAAATTGTAAATAAAAAAGATAATGTCGAAGGCTATGCCGTCATAAAACATGGGCTATACTCTTCCACAAAGGATTTTGTTTTTTATACTGACGGCGACGCACAATATAGCCTAAAATCTGATTTCTTAAATCTTATCAAAAAACAAAACGATACAAATGCGGATGTAGTAAATGGACACAAAAAAGACAGAAAGGATAATATTTTCAGGATTTTATTCGGTTTTTTATACGCCACTTTTAGCAGAGTGATTTTTAAATCACCAATTACGGATATTGACTGTGACTTCAGATTGATACGGACATCTATTCTAAAAAGATTTAAGCTAGAAAGTCACGATGCATCAATCCTGCCAGAGCTTGTTCTTAAGCTAAAACTAAATGGTGCGAATTTCTCCGAAATTCCCGTCAGCCATTTTCCAAGAGAATATGGCAAATCAAATTACACTGCATTTTCACTATTTAAAGAGAAGCTGGCTGGTGATTTTAAGTTATACATAAAGATGAGAAAAGAAATAAAAAATATTGACATCAATTTATTCGAATTTACATTGTCATATTTAAAAAACAGCGAGAATTTCATATCAAGCTTTTTACGTATAGATAACTTTAAATTTATTAAATTCGGCTTAGTTGGAGTTAGTAGTGTCATATTGCATTTTATATTTTTTAATATATTTATGTTATTAACTAATTTAAACACAGGATTAATAACGATCGTATCAGACCAATTACCGATATTGACGTCGTATATTTTGAACAATAACTATACATTTAAGAAAATCAAAGATGTATCAAGTAATCGAAAACATCCGACTAGGTTTATAAAGTACTGGTCAATAATAATGATTTCAACTGTGATACACAGTATCATTATTACATCAGGAATTTATATTTTCGGTGATACGATTTTAATTGCGAATATATTCTTTATTGCTGGAGTAATAATTGCCATGATTTGGAATTATTATTTTCACAGTACATTGATTTGGAAAGCTTCTATAGAAAAAGGAAGATAACTTTGCTGGTTTACCTAGAAAGAGAATATTTCGATTTTGCATTTTTTCTGCTATGGTTTTGATAAAGTCATTTAGTATGATTAATTAAATGAAAAAAAACGAGAAAATTATAGTAAACCTAGGGTGTAGCGGATCAAGGATTCCTGGCTCTATTGGGGTAGACGTCATACCAAGAGAAGGTACTGTTGATATAGTTCATAATCTAAATAAATACCCATACCCCTTTAAAGAAAATTACGCTGATGAAATCCATTTATACCATGTACTTGAACATTTAGATGATTCAATCAAAACAATTGAAGAAATTTACAGGATACTAAAACCAGATGGAATTTTATATTTGAGAGTTCCACATTTCAGCAGTTTATACGCCTGGGGTGATATAACGCATAAAAAAGCTTTTTCAATTTATGCGTTCGATATTTTCGACGCAAATAGAGATTATAAAAAATGGGGATATACCAAAGCTAAATTCGAAATTCTAACCAGAAAAATCAGATATTTTTATACATGGCCAAACGAAGACTGGTACATGAAATACATAGTCAAGCCAGACTGGCCATTTGGGGCCGGAATAATATTGAAACCAATTATTACTTTACTAAATTTTCTAATCAATTTGTCACCAGAAATATTCGAAAGATTTTGGTGCTATTGGGTTGGTGGCGCTGCTGAAATATACTTAATCATGAAAGCTAAAAAATAATGGGCTTGTTAGACACAAAGAATATCATGTAGAATGCAATATAGTTCACGAAGTTAATGCGGAAAGGAAAATTTAAAGTGGAAGATTTAAAAGTAAAATTAATAAAAGATACTTTCTACAACGAAGCACAAACAAAAAAAGAATTATGTGATTTCATAATGAAAACAGATCGTTTGAGTATGTGGACAGAGTGTAGAAAGTTTGAAGATAATTTCGCAAAGCACCAGGGAGCAAAAAACTGCTCCATGTTCACAAGCGGAAGTACCGCAAACCTAGCATTAATTCAATCACTTATAAATCTAAAAAGATTAGAAAAAGGAGATACAGTTGCGTTTTCCGCTGTCACCTGGTCTACAAATGTAATGCCAATGCTACAACTTGGATTAAATATTCATCCGGTTGATGTTGAAGTTGATACCTTAAATAGTTCAGCTGAATTATTCGAAAAAGCATTAGAAGAAAATCCGTCAATAAAGGCTTTCTTTATAACCAACGTTTTGGGATTTTGTTCTGACATAGATAAAATTGCTGATATATGCAAAAGTCGAGGAATTATCCTTATAGAAGATAATTGCGAATCTTTAGGAACTATTTATAAAGGTAAAAAACTTGGATCATATGGACTTGCGGGAACATTCTCTTTTTACGTAGGCCATCACATGTCTACAATTGAAGGCGGGGCATTATGTACCGACGATGCAGAATTAGATACCATGGTTAAAATGGTTCGGTCACACGGAATGGATAGAAACTTAGACGAAGACAAAAAAATAAAAGTCAGAGAAAAATTCAAACTTGATGATTTCTATTCGCGATATACATTCTATACTCTTGGTTATAATTTAAGACCAAATGAAATCAACGGCTTTTTGGGAAACAATCAACTTCAATACATTGACGAAATCTTTAGAATTAGAAATGAAAATTTCATGAAATTTATATCTGCCGTAAACAAAAATGATATTGTACCAATCCGATATAATCATATAGATTTTGTTTCTAATTTCGCATTTCCAGTTATCTGCAAAAACAAAACTATTTTGAATAAATATATAAAGGTATTCGAAAATGCAGGAATAGAAATTCGCCCAGTCGTTAGCGGAAATATGATGAATCAAATATTCATAAAAGATTACGTAGGTAGTAAAAAGTTCGACCTACCAGGCGCACAAAAAATACACGAAGATGGATTTTACTTCGGGAATAATCCCGACATGACAAAAAAAGAGATCAATATAGTTATAAAAGCGTTTAAAGATGCCAGTAAGTAAAGTTACAAATATATCAAAAAAAGAGTTCTGCAAAAATTTTGGCATAGAAGAAATTGACCTAGTTGATTTAGGTATATTTAATGAAAATGACTTTAAAGAGCTAGAGGAAGTATTTGGATATTTAAAAGGCAGTAAGCGACTTTCACATTTAGTTAATGGCATACCATACCTGATCTCACACTTCTTTGAATTGTTAGCAATCGCAGATCAGATAATATCAAATCAACTCAAGGACATAAAAAAATATTCAACAGATCAAAAGATCAAGCTAAAGGATAGATATCCAATATCGGACTATATAATAAAGGCTAGTATTATTTCGGGATTTAAGCCAAAAAATATTTTAGAAATAGGAACATATTATGGCTGGGGAACGGCTTCTATCAAAGCAGCTTCGCCAAAATCGACAGTTTACACAATGAATCCGAAAGAGAATGAAAATGCGAATAATCCAATAAATGAAAATGACATAGGCAAAATTTATAGGAAAAAGAACCTAGATGCAAAGCAAATCTGGGCAGACAGCACAAAATATGACTATAAAAAATTACCAGAAATAGACGTCACATATATAGACGGAAATCATGAACATGATTTTGTATATTCAGATCTTGTAAATACATCAAAGATAACTAAAAAGGCAATAGTACTAGATGACTATATACCATCAAAAGATAGTCCGCGAGGTGACGTCAGAGCTTATGGAGAATGGAATAAATCTGTTGTATCAGCTGTAGATAGCTTTTTAAATAAAAATGGTAAATTATTTAAGTATGCATATTGGATAGAAGAGACACCTATTTGTGTACTAATTAAATAAATATGGAAATAAATGCAAGCCAGTCTAAAAACTTTTTATATAATCTTTTAAAAATTCGTCTAGTCGATGAATATATTGCTGACGTGTATCCAACAGATGTTATCAAGTGCCCAATACACTTAAGTATCGGATCTGAAGCAGTTTCGGTTGGAATATGCTCTGCGCTCAAGAAAACTGATATGGTAATAGGCGGGCATCGTGGACACGGAATATACTTAGCAAAAGGTGGAGATCTTAATGAATTTATGGCTGAAATGTATGGTAGAGAAACTGGATGCTCTGGTGGAAAAGGCGGATCTATGCATTTAATTTCACTCGAAAACGGCCTTTTGGGCACAACACCAATACTTGGATCGACAATACCAATTGGAGTTGGCGCAGCACTATCATCAAAATTGAAAAAAAATGGCAAATTAACTGCAATATTTTTTGGCGACGGAGCATCAGAAGAAGGCGTCTATTATGAAAGTTTAAACCTAGCCGCTCTATACAAACTCCCAGTAATTTTTGTATGCGAAAATAATAAATACTCGATATTTCAGGATCTAAAAGCGAGACAGCCTGTCGATAATTTATATAAAAAAGGAGAGGCGTTTGGTATTTCCGGAGAAAGAGTCGATGGAAATAATGTTGAGGACGTCTTTTTAGCCGCAAAACGAGCAGTTAAAGTAGCTAAATCAGGAAAACCATATTTAATAGAATGTGTCACAAATAGATGGAGGCAGCATGTTGGCCCATTTTATGACCATGAAATTGGATTTGGAACTAAAGAAGAAATTGAGAAAATTATGTTAAATGAAGACCCAATTGCAAATTTATTAAAGAAGGCTAAAAAGGCGGGTTTTTTCGACGATAAATTTGTCGAAAAAACCCGCAAACGAATTATTAAAGAAGTTACTAATTCAATCGAATTTGCAAACAAAAGCCCACTTCCGAGTGTCGAAAAGTTGTATAGTCATATATATTAATTATGAGAGAATTATCCTACGGAGAAGCTATAAAAGAAGCAACTTTTCAGATGATGGAAAAAGATCCATCTATAATTGTAATGGGAGAAGGTGTAAATGATCCTACTGGGATGTTTGGATCAACTTCAGATTTATATAAAACATTCGGGAAAGAAAGATTAATAGATGTTCCAAATAGCGAAAATGCGTTTACTGGAATGGCAATTGGTGCT
The DNA here is from genome assembly GCA_943354835.1 of candidate division WWE3 bacterium. Lineage (GTDB taxonomy): Bacteria > Patescibacteriota > WWE3 > 2-01-FULL-39-13 > 2-01-FULL-39-13. The sequence continues at coordinate 154,977 of CALRDH010000003.1, forward strand.
GCTATGACAGGAATGCGACCGATTATCGTTCATCAAAGAAATGATTTTTTACTGTTAGCTATGGATCAGATGGCAAGTCAAGCAGCGAAATGGTCATATATGTTTTCAGGTAAAGCACATGTCCCGATTGTAATAAGGGCTGTTGTAGGGCGCGGATGGGGACAAGGAGCACAACACTCCCAAAGTTTACAAAGTTTATTTATGCATTTTCCGGGATTAAAAGTTGTCATGCCAGCCAATGCATATGATGCCAAAGGCCTTCTTGTATCAGCACTCTCTGAAGAAAATAGCCCGATAATTATTATTGAACATAGATGGTTATACAAAGCTAAATGCGACGTTCCAGAAAAGATTTATTCAGTCCCGATTGGTAAAGCTAGTATCGCAAGAAAAGGTAAAGACGTAACGATTATCGCTACCTCTCTAGCAGTTGCAGATTCTTTAGTTGCATCAGAAAAACTTATAGAATTAGGCGTTTCTGCAGAAGTTATAGATCTAAGAACTGTACGCCCACTGGACCTTGATATGATTAAAAAATCAGTAATCAAAACTCAAAACCTTGTAATTGTCGATTCTGGTTGGAAAACCTGTGGTGTATCCGCCGAGGTTGCAGCAGTGATAGCAGAAGATCCAAAATCATTTCGAGCTTTAAAATCACCAATTAAACGAGTGGCATGGGCCGAGACACCGGCACCAACTACATATGCGCTTGAAAATATCTTCTACCCTACAGTTGAAACTATTGTGTCAGCAACATTAGAAGTTATAAAAGGCGAAACTATCAATATGGAATCAAAATACGAAGAACAAAAATTTACAAAGAAACAATTTACTGGATCCTTTTAGAACCAAATGAAATCAGCACAGGACGTAATATCACAAGACATAAAAAAAATAATAAGAGAATTAAAAGGCGAATTGAAACAATTTTCTGGAAAAACATTATTGATCACTGGCTCAAACGGACTTCTTGGGAGCTATATTGTTGACACAATAAAATACTTAAACGACACCAAGAGTTTGAGCAGTCCCTGCAAAGTAATTGGTATTAACAGATCAAAAATAATAAATTCATCTAGAAATTTCCACGCACTAGAAGATAAAAATTTTAGATTCATCGAACACGACGTATCAATCCCACTACCTATAAATACTAAAATTGACTATATAATCCATTCAGCAGGATCATCAAGTCCGGCTGTGTTTCAAAAATACCCGATAAATACAATCGACGTAAATGTTAATGGAACAAGATGGCTTTTAGAACTTGCTAAGGAACAAAAAATAGGAAGTATGCTTTATTTAAGTAGCGGTGAGATATACGGCAACCCAAACAAAAACAATACACCAACACCAGAAACATATAATGGAAATTCTTCCACACTTGATAAAAGATCGTGTTATATAGAATCAAAAAGGTTAGCTGAAACACTCTGCAAGATCTATAACGAGAATTTTAACGTCCCCGTAAAAATAGCCAGACCATTTGTAATTTATGGTCCAGGAGTGAAAACTGCCGACGGCAAGGTCTTATCTGATTTCATGAAGTATGCGATAGAAAATAAGCCAATCGAAATGCTAAGCGAAGGGAATGACTTAAGGTCTGATTGTTATATCTCGGATGCCACGGTTGCATTCCTAAAAATCCTATTATCAAATAAAAATGGCGAGGTATATAATGTTGGAAGTGATAAAGAAGAATTTACGATAAAACAGTTAGCCGAAAAGATTCATAAAATCTGCAAAATAGAAACAAGTCCGGTTTATAAAGGGGCACCCATTCCAGCTCATTTAAAAAGTGCTCCGAAACGGTTTTCAGCTGATATAACCAAAATCAGAAAAGACTTTGATTTCATGCCAAAAGTTAATCTAGAAATAGGCCTTAAAAATACAATTGAGTGGAATAAATTATTTATGAAACAAAGACATGAAAGATAGAATCCCTGATACATTTATGGTCTCATGTGCAATATTGTGTAAAAAAGAAGGTATGGCGGAATACTTTAAAAAAAGATGCGAGAATTTCGTTTTAATTACGGTTATTCCTAAATACGCAAAAGGACAAAAGCCGAAATGTGAGATTTTTGAAAGCGGAAATCTAATAAATTCTTTTGACTTAATCACTATACCAGATTTCGTATCTGACAAAAGCAAATACTTTGTACACTTAGGATACGTATTTTCTATAATTTACGCGGCTTTTAAATTAAGAAAAAGATTCGAACTCTTCATAGGAGAAGGCCATATTTATTCATCAGCAGGAATTATCCTAAAATACTTAGGTTTTTTCAAAAAAATAATATACTCCAGCGGTGATTATTTTGTTGACGTAAAATCGTTTCAAATAATTGATAAATTCTTAAGTAAGCACGTTGATGCTATATGGTCTGCATCTGATCGCATGTGCAAAGAAAGACTCAAAAACGTAGTGATAATAAACCCTAATGGAATACAACTAACAATGCCACTAGGAGTTGAGATGAAAAAAAACATAATCAAAGAAAACAAATTAGATACTAAAAATATATTATTTATAGGAAACATACAAGAACACCAAGGCCTAGATTTATTCATAGACTCAATGCCTGAACTTATTCAGAAATTTCCAGATATGAAGCTCGATGTTATTGGAACTGGAATGCATCAAAATAACATAAAAGAAAAAGTATCAAAATTAGATCTTATTAATTATGTAACATTTCATGGATTTATTGAATGTCAAGACAAGACCGATGAAATATTTTCAAAATGCGTTTGCGGAATTGCCTTATATATCCCTGAACTTTCCGGATTTACAAAACTATCCGATCCTGGAAAAATTAAGGACTATTTATCAGCAGGGCTACCAGTAATAACAACAAAAGTTTTTAACTTCTCAAAAGAGATCAAAAAATGCGAGGCTGGAGAAGTAATTGATTACGATAAGGATCAACTAATTGAATCAGTTTCAAAGATATTAAAAAATCAAAGTACTTTACAATCTTATTCTAAAAAAGCTGTAAAACTTGCAGAAAAATATGAATGGTACAAAGTCCTAGACAAAGTCTACACACAAACTTCTGATTTCTGGAATCAATAACAATATGCAAAAATTAATAAAAGTTCTTTATATTGTAAACTTTTATGGAAGTCCACCTTTAAATTATTTTGAAAAGTATACGAAGGAATTGAATTTAGCAGAGATATACATACTTAAATTACCAGCGGTCAGACTAACAAAAGGAAGGCTTTTTGTTGATGCATTCATTATTGACGTAAATGGTAAAAAGTATGAAACAAATGTCGATATAAATTTTCCGTTTCCACCAGCGGTAATATTTCTTACACAATATATTCTTAATTTCATATTGCTATTCACGCTCCTTAAAAAAATTAAAGTGAATAAATTCGACATATGTATCGGAGAAACGTCATTTGGTAGTGCATGTGCATACCTCCTAAAAAAGTTACAAAAGGTTAATTATTCAATTTACATGAACGGTGATATTTTGCCAAATAGAAAAAGTAACGAAACATATTATTTTAATAATAAAATAGCTGATTCAATAATGATAAGCGGACAAATGTTGCTAAGAAAATTAGGCAGTAAATGCGATCTAATTTGGTATGTTACCCATAAGATACATGAGTGGGATATCAAAAATGGTATAAATACTAAGAATTATTTTTTTGCGGAAGCTGCTACCATTGACTTCAAAGAATTCCAAAATTATTCAAAAATTCCAAAACAAAAAAATGTACTTGGATATATCGGCAGACTAGACGAATTTGCTGGGCTAGACATTTCGATTGAAAGCATAAAGTATATAAAAAAGAATATTTCTGATATAAGATTCGATATTGTAGGAGGAGGAAGCGCATCTGTAGAGCATTATAAAGAAATAGCTAAATCACATGGGGTTTTAGACAACGTAAAATTCTATGGATATATACCTGAAATGAGCGACGCCTTTGATATACTATCAAAGGCGTCGCTAGGTATGGCTTTATACAAACCAGATAAATCAAATGTCTCTCTTGCTACAGATGTTTCGAAAGTTAAAGAATATATAAAAGTCGGTCTACCCGTGGTAATCACAAAAGGTGGACCAGCTGTTGAAAAGGAAATTATAAAATATAATTCAGGTATAGTTGTAGATTATAACGCTAAAAAAATTGCGGAAGCAATTGTTAACATTTTAGATGAAAACAATAAATCCGAATATATGGAGCTCCAAGGAGGGTTGAAAAACCATGCGAAAAACTTAGATTATAAAAAACATTTCAAATATGTTTGGGAACAAATTCTAAAATTTTATGAGAATTCTTAATCTACTAGTAAATTTATATGCAAAGGAAAAATTAAAAAGAATAGCTGATTCTAAATTATTTTATCTAATTTCTCTAGGCTTATTAGGTTTAACACCACTATTTTGGTTTTATAAGGACTTTATTATTCGCCCTGAAGAACTTAGCTACATAAACTATTCATTTTTATTTGAAAAATATCTATATGCTTGGTCTACTCATACATCAAATGGATTACCAACTACTTACTCAAATCAACTAATACTTTTTCCAGTTGGTTTGTTGTATGCATTTTTCGAAAAAATACAAATCTCGGAGCAACTTGCGCAAAAGATAATCCTTGTATTTTTCTACGAATCAACACTGATTTCTTCATACTTACTTTTTTTGAAACTATCAAAAAGTAACAAGTCTTCATTTTTGTCATCTATCTTTTATTCATTTAATTTCTATACTCTTTCCATCCCTTTTTATACAGCAAAGATGATACAGATGGCTATATTCCCAATAATTTTTCAAACTACATTAAATTATATGGAAACAAAAAGGATTAAATATATCTTTCTTAATTTTATAACTCTATTTATATTTCAAGGTATCTTTTCCAACATCGCTAATGCCACATCTACAATGATAGCTTACCTATTGGCAATTTCTTATTATCTTTATATAACTCGACCAAAAAGCAATCCGATAAAACATATTAAACACTTAACGACGTATTTCCTGGCAATACTTCCAATATTTGTAAACATTGGTTTAATCTTCTATTACTCCGTATTGAATACTAATCTGTACATAAAATTAAGAGAAACAAACGGATTCGCACATACCTTTCTATCAACATCAATTGCAAAAATATTCATAATATTTCATGGAGCATGGTGGGAAGACTCTGAAGTGTACAATACATTATTCACGCATTTTAACAATCCCTTCGTAATTATTTCGTCGGTTGGACTTTTCGCATTTCTTGTCTTTGGATTCCTAACTATAGATAAAAAGAAGCAAAATAGAAAATCTTACGTTTTTTGGTTTTTCTTTTTCTGTATTTTCATATTTTTTGTAAAAGGAATAAATCAACCTTTTGGCACAGTATATAAATTGATGTTCTTTACTGTCCCTGGATTTTTTGTTTTCCGCGAACCATGGGCAAAATTCACTCCATTACTAATTTTTTCAGGGAGTATAGTTTTTCTCTACGTTTTCGAATCGATTTCAAAATATAGATATTTGCCAAAACTTATATTCATAATGATTTTACTAATCGCTTTACCATTTCTGACTGGAAATGCTATAGATCATTCTGGATCTGGATATTCAGACACCGATATCTTAATTCCTAGTTACTGGAAGGACTTTCATGAATGGTCAAAAAACAAGGAAATTCAAAACCTTAATATTTTCGCAACGCCAGTAATATACGGAACCCAAGAATATTATAATTGGCAAGGTTATGAAAAGGGAAATTTAACAGGGTCATTCGTATACACTTATCTTTATAGCAATTCAATTAACAAACTAGATGATCCAACTGGCATACACTACGAGTATCTAAAAACATACAGCCCAAATTTATTTCAAATATTCAACGTCGATTATGTTTTAAGTCAAAATGATGTTGTTAACGTTGCCGCGAACAAGGACTATTCGATTAAAAATCTTTCGAATGAAAATATTATAGAAAAAGAACCATTTCTGAAATTTGGCAAATTAGCATTATACAATCTACAACCAAAATATAAATCTCAAAGGATATACATACCACAAAATGTATACAAATATAGTAGTAACGATGAAGCAATATTTCCAACGATATTAAATATATTTCCAGAAGAAACATCACACGCATATATTTCAATACATGAAAAGGATAACTCTTACGATATAATATCTAATTCCGCAGTCACTGTAGCAAATAAAGTCAATTCGAATATACAGACGTTAGGGCAATGGGATAACGGATGGACCTGGCCTATAGAAGCAAGCGTGTCCCCAAAATCCACGAAATATAAACTAGTAAGATTCTCTGAATATATAGAACAAAAAACAACTCAAAATCAGCTAGATAAAATTGACCTTGACCTTTGGTATGCAGGAAAACGGATTGAGGAAATCCAGAGATTTGATTTAAATTCACTTGAAAAAAAGGACCTGCTTGAAGACTTCACAAAGAAAATATCATACATATCAGAAACTTTACGAAACTTTCCAAAAAACCATCAAGACGAGAAATACTGGGGAACTGTAAAAAAATCTCAAATGTATATTAAAAGGTTTATACAAACAGGAACTTTAGCGAAAACCATATATCTGGAGAAAAATCTTAACGAGTTAAATTCTTTTCAGTCATGGATAAATGAAAAAGTAAACCCGTATTGTAAAAAGCAATGTTACGAAATCAAAGCGACAGAGACAGGAACTCACCAAATTTTTATCAAAAATTCAGAACTAAGAAAGATTTGGCCGAACAAAGATGAACTAAATAATTACCATGACGGAATTATTACCTTAATAGTAAAAGCAAATGAATTTAATTCAATCTCTCCACAAATACTATCGGTTGAACCTTTATATATTGAAGATATAAATTCTCCAATAAAAATTGGGCAAGTAAATTTGCAAAAAGATGAAATATACTACATCGATCTTTCATTTTTAGATGATATAAACATCGTAAATAAGGGGTTATGGCAGACGCCAGATATTAATAAACAATCAGACTATGAAATTGAATTTACACCTCTATCAGTTGTAAACGGATATACATCTGAAGACGGCGAGGAGGTAAGAATATGGAACAATACAATAAAATTCAAAGAACTTTCCGGATGGGTGCCAAATACCCCATATAAGCTATCATTCAAATACAAAATCAATGATGGCAGACTTGGAATTTTAATCTCGGAAAGCATATACGATATATCGAACATATCAGAAGGAAAAATTGGCAATAACTTTGAGAAAATAGATAATTCATCCTTAGTACAAAAAACCGCACTGAAAGAGTTAATCGATGCAAAATGCAATTACGATTTAGATAATGAAAACTGCTGGATTAAATATGAAAAGACTATTAATCCAAATAGTTTATCAGTTGGGGCATCGATATATTTCTATGCAACTCCTGATTCTAATAACTTCTCGAAAGTTTTGGTTAGCGAGATAAAGATAGAACCGATAACGGACCTAAAACCAATTCTCGTGCTAAATAAAGATGTAAATACGAGTATCACTAGACCAGACATAAAATATAATATGATAAATCCAACTAAATATTCTATAGAAATCCGAAATGCAGTATCACCATATATTATTGTGTTTAGTCAAACTTTTCATAAAGGTTGGAAACTTTATCTTAACAATCAAGAAATTGGCAAAACACAACATGAAATTGCAAACGGATTTGCAAACGCTTGGCAAATAAGCCCAGGCGAAGTAGGAAACCAAAGTAATTACACATTAACACTAGAGTATTATCCTCAAAGAATACTTTACTATACATGGTACGCGACAATATTAGTATTTATAGCATCAATCCTTTATGTATTATTTGAAATTTTATTAAATAAAAATTATTCTTTAACAGAATCAAATCAAAAAGCACCATCTTCACAAAAACCCCAACTACTTGGATTATTAACAAAAAGGGTAAAGAAACTTAAAAAACCAATCTTTATTGGGGGCATCATAACTATATTGTTTTATGAATTAAGTAGCTTGCAAACAATATCCGATTTTGTAATTTTCCTAATAATAATATTTGCAATAATAGTTATAAAATTAGCTAAGATTAGTAGTAAAAATTTAATCTATACATCACTTTCACTTATCATAATTATGATAATTTTAATATTATTTAAGAATGATACCTATTCTGAAATCTTTGCTATTTTCGCACTGACCTTAATTGCGGTAACCTCATTTATAGAATTTACTAGAAAGAATATTGATGACTGATTTATTGATATACTCAAATTTCTTTGGTGATAACATCGGAAATATTATTAATGTTTCAAATGCAAACACACATGTAGCGATTAATATTATTTTACTTTTTGTGGTATTACTAATTATCTTTTATTATCGCAAATTGCAAATTCTTAAAAAGAACTATCTAATTGGATTATCTCTTGTTTCGATTCTAATTCTCTCCCCTCTTCGCATTCGTTATTCTATGGAATGGCCGAATCATGCTAATTGGGCTTGGATTATTTTTTATTTTGCTTCCTTGTTGCCTTTCTTGAAAAATCCTGTTTCTTGCAAGTTTAGATATCCACTTTTGGCTGGAGCTTTCTTTTTTGTGGCATTAATAGAAAATGCATATCATGGAGTTGAGCTACTATTTATGTCAATTCCTATATTTCTTTTTTCGATTTATTTTCACAGCGCAGAGATATTCAAAAAAGAAGATCTACATAAAGTCTTAAAAAGATTTCTAGTATTTAGCATTATTGTTCTTTCCGCAATTTATTACCAATACTATCTATTTAGTAAACCAATTCAATATGGAAATAATGCTTTAACAACAGTCATCTCCTCTGCCACCCGCTCCCCTTCTGACCGCTTTGCTTTTTCTGCAAGACCATGGAATTATTTGATTCCGGATATTGATCATCCTGTTTTGGGTGATTTAGCCGTACGTGCAAATTATTGGATCTGGCAACACCCTCCTTATTATTTAACTGAACCGTTTTTCCCGAAGGAACATACTTTATTTTTGGGCTATACACTTATGGCTTTATCAATTTATACAATTTGGCAAACTTTTGTTAAAAAAAATATTACAGGAGACCAAAAATTTAATGTCACCTTCTTTTTGATTATTGCCGTTTCTGCTTTTATTTTCAGCATGCCACCATACATTGCCATAAATAATTTTAAAATCTACTTCCCTTCTCACTTTATATACGACTTCTTGCCTCAATTTAGAGCATACGCAAGATATGGCGTTTTCGTATTTATAGGAAATATAGTAATCGCAATGATCGGATTAAACTATTTGATTTCTAAATCATTCTTAAACAAACCAAAACAAAAACTTAAACAAAATTTGCTGATAATCGCGATCTCCGCACTCGCAATTTTTGAATTTATACCCGGAAAACATTTAATCTCTATCAAGCCAACTCCACCATACGAATGGCTTCGTGAACAAGGCACCATGCAACAAACACCAATTAAATATATAGAAATCCCGGAAAGGGCCGATTACACCGACCATCTATATACATACGATGCAAATATAGAAATAATAAACCCATACCTTGTAACAAGAGGCGATGCAAAACTTTTGGAAGACATAATATTAAAGCGTGAAAATTCTCAAGAACAATTATTCTGCACTCTTTCTAACAAACTTGATGTCAAATACCTCTTCTATCACGAAAAGGAGTTAAATAGACAAAAGTATGTTAAAGAATTCATGGAAACTGGAGTCGTTACACCTCAATTAAAAGTCGCCATGGCGGAAAGTTGGGGTTCACCAGTATTTGGAAATCATGTGCCTAAAACTGACGAAGATCTGGCAAAAGAACAAATTACTAAAAATATGAAAAACTTTTTATTAAACGATCCTAAACTAACTTTAATAAAAGAATATACAAATGATGAAATAATTCAAAGTAGACCAAACAAGAACTTCTCTGCTGATAAATTTGATGCCGTTACAATATTTGAAATCAATAGAGACTACTGCAGCTCACTTATTAACCCTTAATCAAAAACCGACATCATGTATTCGCCACTTATTAAGAAGTTTTTGCCGTGTTGGTAGCTTGGGCCGACTAAGGTTACCTTTTCAACCAGATTTTTCTTGCCTAGAATAATCATCTTTGGAGCATTCATGATAAGCGTATCTCTGTCATTAAAAACATTAACATTACATGTTCTTAAGAAATACTCGCCATCTTTCTTCTCAAAAACATCGCAATAAAAACCGACTAAAGGCAGATCAACACTTGAATCGATCCAAACTGAAGCATTTTCAAATAGCATACGATTTGAAGCAAGTTCTGAAAGGAATGCTAAATCATAATTATGTGAATTGCTTTTATGATACAAATTTGCCGAAATTAAAGCCGAAGAAAAAGAAGCAACAAGAACTATAAAATAAACCAAAGCATTATTTATTCCAACCTTAAATTTAATAAACTTAACGACAAAAGATAATATTACTAAAACAACAAAACACACAAACCATTTTGTTGAAATATAGACTCCGGGAACAAATACATTTATTAAATTTAAAACAATTGCGGTCGAAATTAAGGTCCTTTGACTTGTATTAAACTTCTTAAAAATTCCAAATAATAATATAGTGCTTCCAAAATAAAATATTAATGAAAAAATTCTTCCCGTGAATGAAAAATTTCCAAAAATATATCTAAACAAATCAAATAGTACATAATTTTTTTCTGAATAAATTATTAACATTTCATCATATGTAACGGGAGACATCATATAGAAAAGCGGTAATAAAAATGACAATCCAATAAACGAATAAATTAAAAAAGAATAAAACGAAGATAAACTAAATGACGGCAGTTTTAAATCAATATTTTTGAAGTGATACGTTACATAAGCACATGCGATCACGACATAAATCCAAAAGAATTCAGATTTATAGGAATACATAACTCCGCCTACTAAAAATGAAATTATACCTGCAAAAAAACCAATTGAAATAAGATTCGGGGTCTTTGCCGAAACCGATCTATATAACATATAGAGAAGCAAAGCCCAAAACAAAATAAAACAAATTAATGAAAAAACACCGGTTTCGGCAAAGACCTCAAGCCATAAATTGTGAAGTGGCAATTTGTAACTTAAGGCCGCTTTATCTATATAGTAATATGCGTTTGCCCACTTTGATGTATGAAAGTAAGCATGAAATGAATTCGTTCCTATTCCAAACAAAAAGTTTTCAAGTCCAACATTAATTCCAACTTTCATCAAAAACAGATGTGAGAAAAATGAAACTGATCGATATAAAAACGACTGCCTAATTACATCCTGAAATAGATACAAAGTAACCAAAGGTAAAGTAACAAAAGCCGTTGCGATTCCAATCCAAGAAAAGGTTCCAATTTTAAATTTAATTTTTCTATAAATTCCTACATATATTGCCAAAAAAGATACGAGTCCAAACCCAAATCCTATGGTTGCACTTCTTGAGCTTGTAAAATAAAGTGAAATTAAAATTAAAACAATCAAAATAGAATCAATATATTTTTCTGCTTTCTTTTTACCAGATAATAAACTCGAAAGAACTACAAAAAATAAAGACGATAAATATGCTGCAAAATGATTTACATCCCAAAACACAGAACCATATCTGGTTGGATATCCAGGTACAGGCCAAACTCCTCCAGTTGCAATACCTTTTGTTTCTTGCAAATACATTTGATAAATTAAAAACGCAAATACAAATAAAAATGTGTATTTATAAATATCTATAAGTTTTTTTATACTTCCCTTCTGCTCATCAATGTAAAATTTAAACGTAGGATATGAAAACACAACGGCAACTTGAAACGCAATCATTCTAGCTGAATTCATAACATCTTTACTTTGAATTAAACTCAATACTTGAAAAAGTACAATTGTAAAAAGAAACACAAACAGTTTATCTTTCACTAAGTCCTTATAATTTTTTATAAAATAAAAAACTCCAAATAATGAAACCAAAACCAAAATAAATTTAGAGATTACTAAATCTGGATCAAAAATTGAAAACATTTCCTTATGCGTAAAGGGGATTGAGATTACTAACAAATAAATTAAATATTTAGAAATTTTATTTAACATAAAGAGGATCTTCTATAGGGTCTGGCGGATACCCATAATTCGTAAGCTTTGACGATACATCAGCGATTTCTACTGTTACCTTATCAAACTCTATCCTTTCTAGAATTGTTAATTTTTCGCCCAATATCAACTTATCAATAAATGTCATACGTCTTAACATTAGCGTTTCAAGTTGAGATCTCAATAACTCTACTCTAGAAACTGATTGTAGCAAAACCCAACCTCCAGACGTACCTTTAATATCTAAAACTAGTGGAGCCTTAATCGTGCCTCCATTATTTTGCAATTTATAATAGACCGAATCTGGAACCAAAAAGCTATAGTTTTCTAAAGGCCCGGCATCGTCTATCATTCTTAAAATAGTTGGCTCATCAACTGACTTAACAACATGATCGCTATAAAAATGCAACACAGGAGGTTCAATTCTACTGAAATATAATTTTCGATCTGGATAGTCTTCAATTGGATAATTCCTATTATTTATATCTACCAATGCAACCTTATCTTTATTAAAATCCGGATAATAAACTTTATCTCGGATAATTACTACATAGAAAATGGCAACTAAAGAAGCGCTAAATACCAGTAAAATTCTTAAATATTTATTATCAAACCTTATTTCACTTCTTAAAAATGAATTAAGAATATATATAGATCTTTCTATAAAGCGTGCAGATAAAATGGCAATGAATGGATAGATAGGCATTATATACCACTGCAATTTATCTTTTGAAATTGAGAAGAAAATTAGAACAAAGAAAGTAGAAATCAGAAGAAGATAATACTGCCTTCTATCCTTATCAAAAAATGGAAGCAAAATCAAAGCACCAAAAAGTGGCAAAATCCAAATTCTAAATGAAGTCCTTATTACATCTAAAAACCACAAAACTGGTCTCTCGTGACCAAAACCCGAAAGTCCACGTCCAATCATGTGATCAATAAAATATGTATCCCAAAAATCATTTCCATACTTAATTAATGAATAAATGTGCCAAGGTCCAGCTATTAATAAAATCCCAGATCCCATAATTAAAAATGGTTTTATATAACTCTTAAAATTTTTAATATCTAAAATTAACAAATAAATGAAAATTATTGGCAGTGGTATAAAACCAATAATTCCCTTTGTCATAACAGCAAAGCCGACAAAAAGTCCTGTTATAAACCATTTCTTTGAATAAAAGAAATAAATTGACAACACTATAAAAAATGTAGCTGTAACATCTAACATTCCATTTCGTGAATAGTACAAATAATGAGCGGTTGATAACAAAATTAACGATGCAGTAATACCTGTTAGTTTGTTGTAAAGCTTATTTCCAAGTTTGTACGTTGCGATAATTCCAAGTAAACCGAAAATTGCTGAAATTATTCTTGCACCAAATGAATTAAATCCTGTAAGTTTAAAAGCCAAAGCAGTTAACCACATGTAAAACGGCGGTTTTTCAAACCAAGCATCTTTAATATCAGTCCAATGCAAAGTCAACCAATCATTTGTCAAAACAATATTCTTCGCAACTTTTGCATAAATAGCCTCGTCCCAATCAATTAGTGTTGTAGAACCGAGTCTTATAAATAGATAAAAAGCTGAAATTGGCAAAATTATTAAATATGGAGTTATTGGGTTTTTAGACCACCAATTTAAAATAAAAGACATATTCCAATTCTTGCCAATTGTCATTATAGAAAACCCAATACATATGAATAAGTAAATCCAATAAAATTCCATGTTGTAGGAATAAAAAAGTCCTGCGACAAAGATAGATACAGCACCGCCAAAAAGACCTGTCCCTACATATTTCACGTCATTTGATTTTGATGTAAAAATAGAAACAACAAGACTTGCCAAAATAAGACCTGCAAAAAGTGCGTACAAAGTAATACCGACAGATCCGGTTTCAGCCAAAACTTCACCCCATACGCTATGAGGCGGAACTTTCATCTCTTTAAGCTTTGGTTCTCTATTAAAATAGACATCCGATATAGTTGTACCTCTAAACGCGTGATCAAAATTTCCATAGCCAGCACCAATCAAAAAGTTATCAAAATAAACTTCACTTGCACCGTCCAAAAGGAGCATATGTGTGTCAGTAGAATCAAGTCTGTAATGCATAAAAGATGCAACGCGGTCTTTAATTGAAATTTCCTTATATGTTGTATATGATAAAAGCCCAACAATTCCAACTAATACAAGTATCGCAAACGAATACAAAATCTTTTTTAAATTTGAAAAATAGTAAATGACTAATGAAAAGCCAAGCCCAATTGCAAGTCCTAACCAAGAACTTCTAGATTGAGTAAAAAATAAAATCCCCGATAAGAAAAAAGCTAGAAACAAATAATAAAAAGATGCAAACTTACTTTTGTGTTTTATAAAAATCATTGCAAATAAAATCGGAATCATTGTAATAAGATATCCACCAAAATGATTTACATCCCAAAACGTGGAACCAAGTCGTGGCAAATATCCAGGAACAACCCAAACTCCACCAACACTAAACCTGCAACAAACTCGTAAATAAAACTGCAAGACAGCAATAATTGCTGTGAAAAACCCGAGACCTAAATATAGATTTAAACTTTTTTTAATAAACGTAATTCCGTGCTTTTGATATAAATTTCTAAAAATAAAATAAAGGCCAACAATTGAAGAATAAAAAATATACAGTTTAAAACTTTCGTCAAAAGAAGCTGATTTTTTAATCCACAAAAGTCGAAGTATCCACAAAGATAAAAGCAAAACTAAAAATGGATCTTTTTTCAAAGCTTCAAAACTCGAATGTAAAAATTTTTTGTAACCTACTTTTTTTGTCCAGGCAAAAAAATGATAAACAGAAGATAAAGCAATACCACCAAAAGCCACCCTTATAGGAAGTAAATCCCAAATTCCGCCTAAGCTAAATAATTCTTTATGAACTAAAGGCGTCAAAATTATTAAAAGTAAAAAAGATACCCTTAAATTTTTAACACCTAGTATAAAAGACAGTATGAAAATTGCTAAAACTGGGAGGAGCATTATGTAATCCATTATTTTGATTTAGATAAAAGGCTTTTATATATCGATAACGTTTGTAAAGCCGCATTATCCCAAGTAAATTCACGAAGAATACGCTTTTTTAAATCGCCTAAATTCTTCGAGCTCTTACTCGCTTTTAGTATAGCATCCTTTATGCTCCCCGGGCTTTTTGGATCACAATAATAGCCATAATCACCTAAATATTCCTTAACTCTTTCGCCCGAGACAACTGGAATCATACCTGCCAAAGTTGCTTCTAAACTTACGAGTCCCGTTGTTTCAAACCAACTTGGATGTACATATATTCCATCTTGAGACATAGCTGAAGCTAGCATTTGTTGAGGCAAAGGTCCAACATAATAAATATCATCATCTTTTGAAATAGCACTATTAAATCTGTATATATATTCTGGACTTCTTTCTGTAAGATCTCCAACAAAAACTAAAATATAATCATTAAAAGTTTCTGACTCCTTTAACATTTCGAAAGCCGTTATTAAATTTAATTGGTTTTTTCGTGGCTCTATTCTTCCAACATTTAATAAAACCTTCTTTTTAGATATATCAATTGAATACTTTTCCATGAAAAATTTTTGAAATGGAGATCTAGACGGTTTGTCAAAAATTTCAGCATCAACTCCGTTAACAACAACTGATGATACAAAATCTTTAGTTCCAAAATCTGAAAATAAATCCTTTGCTTCAGATGCTGTTTGAACCAAAACAACATCTGACATTTGCAGTATTTTCCTTTGTTGATTTCTTATACCCATTAAAACCTGCATAAGAGTCGGATACAACTTTTTAACATTAAAAAGACTACGATAAACATTTTTACCTACGTCTCGTAGTGACTGGCTTTTAACAATAAGATTGTAAATACGCCTTATGTCATATCTAGCGTAATTTTCAAAATCTAAAACCTCTTTATATGAATGATGTATGGCTGAAATAACAAGCGGTTTATTATTATCCTTTGCAAACTTTGCTTGCATATAAGTTTCGCAAACCCAATCTATATTAAAAAGATGAACAATATCATAATCAGAAATATTCTTTTCATGAAGATTTAATGAAATATCAATTTTTATACTTGGATCAAGTTTTTCAATTGCAGACTTCGTTTTTTCAATTTGAAATGTATCGCCACCTCTTGGATTATAAAGATCAACTCGCGATTGAAATAATATTTTCATAAGCCGTAAAGACCCGAATAATTTTTAATGAAATTTCGCATCGAAAAGAGCGCGGCCCTCTTTATAAGGGTAGCCCTTTTTGTAGATATGACAGACATCTTATTTACAAAATCACTGATATCTCCCGTTTTTGCATAAATTACAGCGTCTCCACCAACATCTTTTAATACAGGAAGATTAGAAGCTACTGTTGGAATTCCCATGGACATTGATTCAAGAATAGCAATTCCAAAGCCTTCGGCATAGGATGGAAATACAAATAAATCAATTGCAGATAGTATCCCAATCTTATCTGATTCTAAAAATTTATCTGTAAATATTGTACTTTCATAAACACCAAGACTTTTTGATAAAGACTTCATCTCGTTTAAAAGGATTCCATAACCAGCAAGAAGTAAAAACATATTCTTATCTGGATTTTGTCTTTTTATTTGTGAAAAAGCGTTAATCAAAACTTCATGACCTTTTTCTTTTGTGAAACGAGAAATATTTCCGATAACAAATGCATCAGCTGGAATTTTCCATTTAGTTCTGAAGGAGTTCCTTTGTGATTGCGAAAAACTAAAATATTCATTCTCAACTCCATTTGGAAGAACTCTAATTTTAGTTGGAGAAATAAACTCTTTAAATATTCTATGTCTTTTAATCGATGGAGTAAGGGCCAAAACATCCGTCGCAAAAAAATTGCCGACAATAAAATTAACAAATGTATTTATGAAAAGTGCTGGGAAACTTTTGAGAAAATTGTGTCTCCACCAAGAAAAAGGTGTGTGAACATGGTAAATTCTTTGATTTGGCTTTCTAAATTTCGCAAGCCATGCGCCAAAAGTCGCAAGAGATCCGGTCAAAAGTTCATGAGAATGAATAATGTCGATTTTTTCAAGAATTAT
>CALRDH010000004.1 GCA_943354835.1 candidate division WWE3 bacterium
AACAACCTTTGGGAATCTAGGTAATTTTATTCGCATAATAATTTTCCTTCTGGATATTTCGTTTTTAAGCCATATATATAAGAAATTGGCTCATCTAAATAATATTTTGAATAAATTTTCTTAAGTAAAATAAAATCCTTATCATCAACTCCGCCAAGACCTGTATAAACCCAACTATGTGGACCTGGGACAACAATTAAATTATCAACATTTTCTGTTTGTAATTCCCAAAGGCCATCTTTTCCCTGATGATGCCTCAAATAAAAATATGTAATACCATCTTTTTCGTTAGAATTATAAGTTCCTACAAGACATCCTTTTTTATACATGTCAGCAATTTGATCCCATGCGCGGTATTGATTAAAGCCAAAAACTCCTTCTATTTTTTCATACCTTACACGTTTTATTTTATAAATTGCGTTTCCAAAAATATCATTTTTATCCCACCATGGATATTCTGGCGATTTATCTACAAATACTATCCAGTTAACACTGGAAACATAGATAATCGATAAAAACAAAACAAATAAAACTAGATATCGTAACGACTGAACTTTTAATATATTTAAAAATTTCCAAAGACCATAACTTGCCAATATAAAAAGTGGCAAAATAGAAACATAAACGTGAGTTCTCGGGTCTTTCATTATATAAAAATAAAAGGCGTATGTTCCTAAAAACCATGTTGATAACGCAGCAAATTTCCAATCTATTTTTTTAGAAATTACCAAAACACCACTTATAAAAACTGATGTAGCTAGAACTAACAATGTTGAAAGCCTTGGTTTTACGGGGTACAGACTAAATTCAGAGGCAAATGCAAAAACAATAACAGCTAAAAGGTAGATTCTTTGAACAATTACTTTCGAAAATGAAAACTTGAGAAATTTAAGTGAATCCAAATCTTTTGCTTTTAATAAAAGTCCAAGAGTTCCTAGAAAAAATAGTGTGTATAAATGGAATTTAGGAACATACATTGTTAAAAGTTTTAAAGTTATTTGAGTTCTTGGCATAAGGCCACCACCGAAAAGTCTTCCCTCTAAATATCCAGAAGTACTATCTGAAAATTCCGGATGCATAAAATAAGGCACATAATAAATCAAAGAAGGGATAAGAAGTGCAATAAAGAAAACTAAACCAGATTTTAAAACAACTGGTAACATCTTCTTAAATGATTTTAAATCAAAACCTCGAGTCAAATCAGACACAAACACAGCAATGTAAAAAAGCATCACAGAAACAGTATCAAGATGAGCTAAAAAAGCTAAAGAAGTCAAAATACCAGAATAGAAATATAATTTAAGCGAAGAATTTTCATGCGCCTTTATGAAAATAAAAACAGCAATAGGAATTAGAAAAAACATAAATGACTGATATTGTGTGATTCTAGAAAACGCAATGAAGAGTCCATTAACGGCCATAAACAAAGCTGCAAAAAGAGCGACATTTTTATCAAAAATCTTTTGAGCAAGTTTATAGATAGTAAATAAAGCGAAAATACCAAATACCAAAAATGGAATTCTTATCTGCCCTTCGTTATGATATCCAAAAAGTGAAACATTAATGAGATTAATAATATACTGCATTGGAGCTCTTTTTTGTTCGATCAGATATGCAATAGGACCATCTTTCATACCATACAAAAAGGTCATTGGATTAACTTCGTCTCCTTGAAAACCTGAATACCCAATACCTTGGATTCGAACAAAAATCGAATAAGCGATAATCAAACAGGATATTAAAATTACAGGAAGAGATAATTTAAAAATTTTGTTTTGCTTTTCCATTATTAATTGATTCTAACCGATTCTAACAACTTTTCATATTTTTTCACCATTGAAACTTTACTAAAATTTAATAACCCTGACTTTCTAGCATTTTTTGACATCTGTTCGAGGCGCTTTTTGTCTACAAAAAGCGCCTGAATCTTATCCGCGATATCAATATAATTTTCGGCTTCTACAAAAACACCGTTAACCGAATCTTCTATAATTTCAGAAAGCCCGCCAGATTTTGTTGCAACTACAGGAAGCCCACAACAAAAAGACTCGGCAACTGTCATTGGTTGGCCTTCTAACCTTCTACTTGGAAATACAAATAAACTTGCACCATTATAATATTTAGTCAATTTATCATTTTTAATTTGTCCTAGAAAATTAAATTTTTCATAAACATTTAATGATTTTGCTAATTCTTTTAAACTGTGCTCTTCTATACCTCCACCGATTAAATCAACTGTCACATCAATATTCATTAACTTTAATTCTGAAATTGCCTTGATAATTAAATCAACGCCTTTTTCATAATCAATTCTTCCTACGTATAAAAGCTTAAATCCTTTATGTTTTGCATCAGACGGTGAAAATATTTCTGAATCAACTCCGTTATAAATTACTGATAATTTATTTTTAATTATTTCTTTTTGTGACCCCGAATATTCTTCTAAGAATTGTGAAGCCAAAATGTTGCTAACAGAAACGATTGCGGCATTCATTTCAAAAAATTTTCGGTTACTCAAAATTAATTCAGCTTCTAGTTTTGGCAAATCAATTAACAAAAATCTAAACCAATTCTTTATTGTTTTGCATGATTTATATCTGTTTTTTATTTCACCTGATATAGTCCCATGTAAAATAGAAACAACAGGGATATCAGTATTTTCAATAACACCTTGAGCTCCTGTACTTTGAGAAATAATCACATCAAATTTATTTTTCCCATTTAGTTCATTAAAAACTTTTAAACTTTCAATGAAATAATTCTTTTCACCTTCTTTTTTATTTCCTCGATCTAGATATCCGATCATCTTCCAAGGTATTTCAAAAATAGTTAATGGTAATAAACCCGAAGTTGTATTTCCAATATAAAAATATTCAACGCCATTGATATTTTCTAATTTATTTTCTTTTACAATATCTCCTTCAGCTGGGTATGAAGTTGTAATAACCGTGACCTTGTGACCATTTTCTGATAAACCCTCGACTAGGTTTTTCAATTGAGTTTCCATTCCTCCAGATAAAAAATGCGTTGTTGTTGATCTTGAAAAAACAGCTATGTTCATTATTAAGATTTCATTAAAACAGAATTAAATATTTCTAAATATTTTTTTGAAACTTCATCCCATGTATATTTCTTTACTAAATCCTTTCCGTTTGCAGACAAAACATTTCTTAGTTTTTTATCTTCAAAAAGTATATCTATTTTTTTTGCCAAATCTTTATAATTTTCGTTTTCAAAAAAGATACAAGTTTTTTGATCTTCCAAAATATCAGAAAGTCCACCAGTTTCTGACGCAATTAGAGGAGTTCCACATGACAAGTATTCCAAAGCGACAATACCAAATGGCTCAATTCTGGATGGAACAATTCCAATCAAAGCGCCTTTCATATATGCAAATTTTTCTTGCTCTGAAAGATTTCCACCAACCAAAATTATTCTTTCCGATAAATCTAATTCAAGTATCAATTTTTCAATTTTTTCCTTTTCTTCGCCTTTACCTTCGATAACTAATTTAAGATCATTATTTTTTATTTGTTTAAATGCACGAATCAAAATATCGACACCTTTTTTGTGAACAAATCTGCCAACAAAGAATAAATAATCGCTTTTAATATATTTCTGTTCAGAAATAGTACTTATGTATGAAACATCAATGCCATTTGGGATTATTACTATCTTTGAGCTTTCTATATTAGTAACCGACAACATATCATCTTTCATGTATTTAGAATTTACAATTATTTTTTCAGAATCATTTAATAAGCTTTTAATGAAGAATTTATGAAAGAACTTTTTGCTAAAAATATGCAAATCATTACCGTGAATATTTATAACAAGTGGCAATTTATAAAATATCCTAGAAAGCCATAAATAAATGCTTACATCATCTGGAAAATGCAGATTTACAATATCAGGTTTTTGTTTCTTCAAAAAAGATGTAAGTGAATAAACCGCAGATACAAATCTATATGGGAAAATAACTAAACCAAAAAAACTTCTCGGAATATTCATCCATATTCGTTTTAATTTATATCCTTCTATATTAGTTATTGAGTTTTCGATTTTCAAAAAATTAGATGCGTCATCCAGTGATGAAAGAACAATTACTTCATTATTCTCTGATAATCTTTTAGATAATGATTCGATAACTTTTTCAACACCGCCAATGTGAGGAAAAAATCTGGAAGACAACAAAAGAATCTTCATAAAATCATTATAATGCGTAATTCAATTATTATTCAAACCTCTATATTTCTTGTCCAAAGATGAAGCTAAAGATTCAAGGCTGTATGTATTATAAATGCTTTCAATATCAACAAAAACATCGCCTTCTATAATATCGCGTATTTTTTTAGCCAAAGCTTTTGGACCCAATAATTCTATAAATGTAAGTCCATCTATATCCAAATATGATTCTCCAGAAAAGGTAATGACAGGAATTCCACAACCCAAAGCCTTCACAATTTCCATTTTTAAATTTTTTCCAATCGAGTTAAAAACTACAAGGCGTGAATCTTTGAATGCCCTTGCTAATTCAATATTAGATACGTTTTCAACCAAACCAAAACTCACGCGATGTTTTAAATTTAGATTTTCAATTAATTCCTTAAATAATTTTAACTCTGCATCTGGAATTTTATTTATAATTCGAAGAGTGTAGTCAGAAGCTAGATATTTTATCGATTCAATAAGACTAATCACAGCTTTGGAATTACCGGAATCATAATAAAATAAAACTTCTTTATTTAGTAAAAGCTGAAATGCGATATCTGAATGAAAATCTTTTTTCAAAAAATAGTCGGATATATTTTGGTTTACAACAGCCTTTGATAATTTATTGAATTTATCAGTTTTAGTATGAACATGTATTGCGTCAAACGATCTTCCAATTAATTTTCTGATTGTGGATTTTAAAATGCCTTTTTTAGGTGTCAATATAGAAACGTTATATTTTAACGAATTTGATTGAATATCAAGAAGCTTTCGAAGATTATCGCTTATTTCGTCATGTTTATTTATAATATGCAATACATTCATGTGGGTCATTATATATGATTTGCTGATACAATGAATAACAGTATGTACCAAACAGAATGGAATTTAAAACAACTCCTCGAATCTGAAAATGATGATGTAATTGAAAAAAAACTTAATGAAATCAGAAAAGCAGCTGATTCATTTATATCAAAATGGGAAACAAATACTGAATATCTTTCAGATCAAAACAAATTACTTGAAGCACTTATCGATTACGAAAATTGGGCGAATGCGCATGGATCTTCTGGAAATGTCGGGTACTACTTTTCGCTAAAATCGGCGCTTGATGAAAATGATCCAATTATAAAAGCCAAACTTAATAAAATTACGGATTTTGCAACAAAGGTAGAAAACGATATGCAGTTTTTTGAAATGAGAATAGCGAAAATCAAAGAAGAATTACAAAAAACATTTCTTGAATCAAAATCGCTTTTACCTTACAAACATTTCCTGAAAAAACTTTTTGATGAATCAAAATATTTATTATCTGAACCGGAAGAGAAAATCCTAAATCTGAAGGCCACGTCATCGTACTCAAGTTGGGTAAAAATGACATCGGAATTTTTGGCAAAAGAAGAAGCCTATGTTTTAGATGAAAAGACGAAAAAGAAAGTAAAAAAGAATTATTCAGAATTGGCAAGCCAAATTTCAAGCACAAATAAAGAAGTAAGAAAAGATTCTGCAAAGGCATTTAATAAGATTCAATCAAAATATGCTGATATTGCTGAACACGAAATAAACTCAATACTTCAAGATAAAAAAGTCGACGATGAACTTCGAAAGATAGATCGACCAGACAAGGGCAGACACATAAGCGATGACATTTCAAGCGAAGTTGTTGATGTGATGATTAAATCTGTCTCTGATAACTTTCAGATATCAAAAGATTATTACAAGTTAAAAGCGAAACTATTTTCACAAAAAAAACTCGAATACTACGATAGAAACGTTCCATATGGAAATACTGCTAAAGAATATTCATTTGAGGAAGCCGTACAACTTATACAAGAAGTATTTAAAAATTTGGACAGTGATTTTTTAAATATTTTTAATGATTTATTAAGTAACGGTAATATCGATGTATATCCTAAAAAAGGTAAAACTCATGGTGCATTTTGCACACATAATTCAATAAAACAGCCGACATATGTTCTACTAAATCATACAAATAAATTAAATGACGTATTAACGATTGCTCATGAAATCGGACATGCAATAAATAATGAACTTATTAGAAAAAATCAAAACGGATTGAATTTCGAAACGCCTTTATCAACAGCAGAGGTAGCAAGTACTTTTATGGAAGATTTTGTTATAGAAGAATTGTTAAAATCCTGCGATGACGAAACAAAACTTTCATTAATGATGATGAAATTAGGCGATGACGTAGGAACGATTTTTAGGCAAATCGCAGCATATAAATTTGAGCAGGAGTTACATTTTGAATTTAGACAAAAAGGTTACTTAACAAAAGAAGAAATTGGAAACATATTTTCAAAACACATGAAATCTTACATGGGAGATTATGTTAAAAAAATGAAAGGATCTGAAAACTGGTGGGTTTATTGGAGCCACATTAGATCATTTTTTTATGTCTATTCATACGCAAGTGGACTTTTAATTTCAAAATCACTTCAAAATAAAGTAAAAAAAGACAAAAAAATTATTTCAGATGTTAAAGTATTTTTATCGGCTGGAGTTTCAAAAGCTCCTGAAGATATATTCAAAGCATTAGGGATAGATATCTCCCAAGAAGACTTCTGGAATAATGGGATAGAGGAAGTGAGAACACTCTTAACTGAAACCGAAGCACTCGCAAAAAAGCTTAAAAAAATTTAATGTTACACTTATTAAATGGGATTAAAACAAAGTCTTTTTAACACAGCATTTTTAACATTCGCACACAACCAATATGCAATTGCGTTCTTTTTTGGTGCACTTATTGCACTTGGACTTTTGATTTACAGACCCTCACGATTCGCGACTTTTTTGCTAGTTGGGTTTTTGACACTTCTGGTTGGATTCGAATACGACAAACATATATTAGAAGGCCTTCAAAACCAAACATTAGAATCTTTATCTCTTGAAGGCGAAGATGCAGGATTTAGATCGCTTCTAGTTGGAGGATTTCAAAAAATACTACCACTTGGATTCTTCGCTGTCGGTTGGGGAAGCATATTTCTAGCAATCATTACAAAAGGGATTAAGAACGAGAAATCGAATGCCAGTTCCAAGCTGTTTTGATGATTTCATCGATACCGAATTTTGGCGTCCATCCTAGTTCATTATTAGCTTTTTTTGGATCCGCATAAACAAAATCAGGATCTCCCGCACGCGGTTCTGAAACCGTATATTCGAGTTTTTTGCCTGAAACTTTTTCTGATAATTCAATTAATTTTTTATTGCTCGAAGATGTCCCTGTTCCAAGATTGTAAAAGAAAAATCCGTCGGAGTTCCCTAGTTTTTCTAATGCCTTTAAATGTCCGTTTGCCAAATCCGTTACATGAACATAATCTCTTTCTTGAGATCCGTCGGGCGTATTAAACTTGTCACCAAATAAAGTGAAACCAGTTTTATGTCCAAGTAAATTTTCCATTATAAGTGGAATTATATTTCCAGTTGCTTTTACTTCTTCGCCGATTTTACCTGATTCATGAGCTCCTGCTGCATTAAAATATCTTAATGCCACTGATGAAATTCCATATGCAACAAAATAATCTTTAAGCATATACTCAACCATTAATTTGCTCTTCCCATATGCACTAATTGGATTTGGAAGTAAATCCTCTGAAATGGGCAACTTTTCTGGATTCCCAAAAATTGCACATGATGAAGAAAAAACAATTTTATTAACACTGCATTCACGCATTGCTTCAAGAAGCAAAAACGTGCCATAAACATTTGTTCCATGATACTTTGAAGGCTCCTTAACGGATTCTCCGGCATTCTTATAACCAGCAAAGTGAATAACCGCATCTGGAGTTTGAGCTTTTAGTAATCCTACCAAATCATATTCAAGAAGATCCCCTTTTACAAAGCTAATTTCCTTGCCTGTCATCAACTTTATTTCATCCAGGTTTTTTAAAGTGGACTTTTCCAAAGAATCAAAAACAACAACCTCATTACCAGAATTTAAAAGTTCCAAAACTGTATGAGATCCAATATATCCAGCGCCACCTGTTACTAAAATTTTCATAGTTTATTTTAAACTTTATGTCTTCCGATTCCGAAGTATTCGTATCCGAGTTTTTTCATTTCTTTTGGATCAAGCAAATTTCTTCCATCAAAAACTATCTTTTCCTTCATTTTTGAAGAAAGCTTTTCGTAATCCAAAGATGCAAATTCTTTCCACTCGGTTAAAATTATTACAGCGTCTACGGCTTCAAAAGAATTTTCAGCCGATTCCATGTATGTAATATAATCATTTCCCAATTCCTTTTTTGCATTTTCCATTGCGGCTGGATCAAACAATTTCATTTTAGCTCCGGCGCCGCGGAGAATCTTAATTATTTCGATTGCAACTGATTTTCTTGTATCATCGGTATCGTTTTTGAACGCGGCGCCTAAAATTCCAAATGTATATTTTGAAAGATTAGTTCCATATTTATCCCAGATTTTATTCATGAAATAAATTTTCTGCCTTTCGTTTGCATCCATAACTCCACGCAATAATCTAAAATCATACAAGTTTTGGCTACTTGTTCTGTATAAAGCTTCTACATCTTTTGGAAAACAAGATCCGCCGTATCCAATTCCAGCATTTAAAAATTTAAGACCAATTCTATTATCTAAACCCATACCGATTGCAACGGATTTAACATCAGCCCCAGTTCTTTCACAAATTTGAGAAATCTCATTTATAAATGAAATCTTTGTTGCTAAAAATGCATTAGCTGCATATTTTATAAGTTCTGAACTTGCAAGATCTGTTTTAACAATAGTTGTATTTAAAGTTGAATACAAAGATTCAAGTAAATTTAAAGCCTTTTCCGAATTAGAACCAATAACAACACGGTCTGCATTATTTGCATCAAAAATAGAAGTTCCTTCTCTTAAAAACTCAGGATTTGAAGCAACATCATAATCAATCTTTTTTGAACCTGCCCCTATTTTAATATGTTCACTAACTTTTTCACTTGTTTTAACTGGAACAGTACTTTTTGTGATAATGACTTTATATTCGCCTTCCTTCATGTATTTTCCGATAGATTCAGCTGCAGAAAAAACATAACTTAAATCAGCAGCTCCAGATTCGTTACTTGGAGTTCCAACGCATATAAAAATAAGTTCTCCATGATTTACAGCCATCTCATAATCTGTTGTTGCCACAAATTTGCCGTCCTCTTGAACTCTTTTAACAAGTTCCTCTAAACCTTCTTCATAAATTGGCATTACGCCCTTTTTAATTAAATCAATCTTATTTTGGTCTATATCAAGACAAACAACATCGTGTCCCCAATCAGCAAAAACAGCTCCAGAGACAAGTCCTACGTATCCGGTTCCAATTAATGTAATTTTCATTTTTTGTATAATCCTCTCAAACTATTTAAACGAACTCGAAGAACATCTTTTGCATTATAATACGAATCTTTCAAATTATGAACTTTACTGTTATCAGCATAGGTCCAAGTAACAGGGACTTCTTTAATTTTATATCCTAAAAACTTTGCTACATAAAGCATTTCGACATCAAATGCAGAAACTTTTGCACCTTTAATTTCTTCATCTTTTCTTCCGTATAAAACAGTACGATCAAAGATTTCTTTAATTACTTCAGTTTTAAAAAGTTTAAATCCACATTGCGTATCGTTTATTCCGGGCAATACCAAAACTTGTACTATTAAATTAAAAACACGACCCATTAAATGCCTCATATAAGGCTCATTTAATCTTTGAGCTCCAACGCCTTCTCGACTTGCAATCGCAACATCAAAACCTTTCTCATCAACCCAATTCAATAATTTTGGAAGCTCGATAATTGGAACTGATAAGTCAACATCAGTAAACAAAGTGAATTTAGAATTAGTAGCATAAATTCCAGAAATAATAGCTGGAGCTTTCCCTTTATGTTTATTTTTTATAATCTTAAGTGACTTCCATTCTTTCGTAAATTCTTCTACAAGTTCGATTGTTTTATCGGTTGAGCCATCATCAGAAACAATAACTTCATAATCATAATCTTGCTTTCGCATAAACTCATTCAAAGACAGTAAGCACTTACTGATTCTTTGTTCCTCGTTATATGCAGGAATTACTATCGAAATATAATTTTGTTTCATAATTTTAATTTGTTTTTGTTTTCCAAATAACTTTTTTATAAAAGTGAAAATTCCAAAAAAGACCTACAAAAATTCCTATGATTTGATAAAGGTAATTTCGTAGAATTCCTGAACCAAATAAAAATGCTAAAACCTGACCGATTACTAATTGAATCAAAATTGCGCCCGCTATAACAGTATTATTCTTTACGAAACCAGTAAGTAATTTATTACCACTTCTTTTATGTTCAGCAAATGCCCAAGAATTATTAACTAAAAAAGAAGTTGCAACACCAACTTCGATTGCTAAAAATTGTGATAATAAAAACCTAGGATGTGTTTTTATTCCAAATAAAAACCAGTCAAAAGGCAAATTAAAAATATTTGAAATTTCTAAAAGCGGTTGAAAAATAAGTCCATATGCTCCAAGCTGCAAAATGGCTCCTAAGCCACCGGCCAAAAAAACTTTTCCAAATCTTGAAGCAAAGAAATCTAACATTCTAATTTTAGTTATAAATATGAAAGCATTAAAAAAATATTCAGGACCAATTTTTGATTTGCCTATTATTCTATCGACAAAATGATACGGGACCTCAACGACTGAAAATCCTTCTCGAATGGGCTCAATATTTGTAGATATTGCAAAAGTGTAACCTCCGTGAACAGCAATTTTATTTCTAATCTTTTCATAAACTTTTTTAGTAAATCCTTTATACCCAGATGTAAAATCTGTATGACCACTGCCAAAATATAAAAACTGCATATATAAATTTCCAAATCGGCTTAGAATTTTTCTATGCCATCCCCAATTTTCTGGAATTCCTCCTCCTTTTTTATATCTAGTTCCACACACAAAGTCATAACCTTCAGCTATGTTTTTTACGAACAAAGGAATTTTTGTTGCATCATGAGATAAGTCTGCATCAAAAGTTATAACAGCATCAGCTTTCATTAAATCAAATGCATGATCCATGGCTCCTGAATAAGCGGCTCCAAGTCCTTTTTTTTCTTTTTCCACAATTAGATGTATGTTTGAATCTTTTTTTATAAGTTCCCTTACTTCATCTGCTGTTTTATCAGGAGAATTCGCGTCTGTAACAAGAATATGCATTTCGTGTCCGCTTACGGATCTAAACGAGGATTGCAAAGCATTAATAGTTTTTACAATATTTTCTTTTTCATTATAAGTAGGGATGACTACAACAAATTTCATTTTATAAAAATTAGAAAAATCTGATTATTCCAAGGCCCAACGCAGATAACAGTATCACAATAGCAGACACTAGTGAATACTCGAATAGAACCAGCTTATCGAGTCTTTCTGTGTATCCATGATGCCAAATCCCCCAAAGTATGTATAACAATGAAAGGCCAACAAGTATGTAAAATCTGGAAAAATTATCTGCTGTTTTTTGAAAAAATAATGAAGCAACAGACATCGATATAACCAAAACCGAATATTGTATAAAAACGACTAATGAATGACTCTTCTTTTTCATATAAAAATCATAACACTAAACCGATATTCGTGTACCAGATGCCTAATATCGCTAAAAGAAGTAACAAAATATGAAAAAACGTGTTGCCTGATATTCTTAAATTGCCAGTCCTTTTTACATAAAACCAGTCAAGCGATATAAATGCAGTGATAAATATACCTAAAATCAAGGCAATATATCTTGAAGCGTTCATAACTGACATGGTGCTAAGAACTGATCCTATAACTGGTACAACTTCAACCGCAGGAACAGGGACATCTACAGGAACAGCTACTGGGACCTCCACTGGCTTTGGATTTTCCTTTTTTACTGCAGGTGGCAAAGCAGCAACAGTATTTTGTTGTCTTTGATATCCAAACATTTGAACAATAAGTGTAGTTTTTCGTCCTTGAAGTTCACCATCTACGACTGCAAAACCTATTTCGTCATATTTCGAACTCAATAAATTATCTCTATGTGAAGGAGAATTATTCCACGCATCAACAACATCCTTGGACCTAGAAAAATCCACAGCTAAATTTTCACCAGCAAAAATATAATCGTATCCGGATCCAGTAATAAAATCCCAAGGCTCTTTACCACTTGGTGAAGTGTGAGCCCAATAGTCATCTTTAAACATATCGGCTGCTTTCGCCTTTGCGGCTTTCGATAATTCATCATTTAAAGTAAGATCGCTAAGTCCATTTTTTTCACGCAAAGCATTTGTATAAGTCAATAAATCTGACACTTTTACATCTGTGGCATATCCAAGAATATCTGGAACTTTTAGAACCAAAATAAAGTTAATAAATAAAATCGATATTATGAAAAATACATAAGTTATAAGAGTTTTATGAAGCATATTTATGAATGTTTGTGATGATCATGCTTTTTCTCATACCCACTTGCCTTGTTAAGCATCCTGTTTGCTTTTGGCCACGAAATAAGCCAAATCAAAGTTCCATATATTGTTAGAATTGTGAAGATCGCAGCTTCTACAAATGAAGACCACTTTATCGTTTCTCCGCTTGTAGCTAAATACATCTGTATAGCATTGGCTAGAATGAAAAAAACTGCACTACCAGTTAAGAAAGTTCGAGAATCAACTCCTAATAATTTGCATCCTGAAATCCTGATGTGTACTAAAATAAAAGCATCTTCAAATAATTTCATATTTAACAAATACTATTCCGAATTATTACCACATGCAACTAATTAAATTAATGTAATTTAAATGTCCCTCTACATACATATTGACGATTTTAGATATATATAGTACATTGTGTTCACTACCTTACAGGCGTTTAGACATCTGTAAGCAACAGGAGCGAAAGCTCCTGTTTTACTTTATGGGCATAGCTTGAAAATAAGACCTTTTTGCCTTACGAGGTAAATCCGCAAGAGATCTTAAATGCATAGAGCATTTACCCTTAAAATAAACCAGTTCAACTCGTTTTTTATAAGATTTAATTACTTGGACTGCAGAAGCATAATCCCCATCATTCGCTATAATTACACAAATATCATATCTTTGGCTGAAAGCCTTTTCTAATATTTGTACTGCCATCTGCGTGTCCAAATCTTTTTCTTGTAAAGAATTTGGCAAACCTGTTAGTCTTCCATAAAACATATTAACTTTTTCAAGTTTTCCTATTGCGCTATAGTATGATTGTTGAGCTTTGTAATTTGTAATATCCTTTTCAGTACCTTTCAACATGTGAACAGGAGGTTGTGTACAAAAAAAATTGACCTCAATAAGTTCTCGGTTACTACCAGTAAGTTTTTCTGCAAGATATAACGGGTTATAAAATGTAGGCCATAAATCATCGACCATACGGTTTTCCTTTAATCTGTAGTAAACATTCGTGTGATCTATAAAAACGGCGACTTTATTCATAAAAACATGATATCACGCTATACGCCATCATAGGATAAATTATGAACAATTAGTTCGAACAAACCTATTTTACGTGTAGATAATAGCTGACAATACCATCACCATGATTTATAGCAACATACTTAATTACTGGGCCGCCACAGTTCATAGTACCCTTCGCTAAAACACCGCCTTCTGGCGCATATATATATGTATCAGAAGACCCCATATCCAATCCATCATGCTTGCGGCTAGCATACCGCCAAGACCAAGGTGTTTTCCCATAAAGTTGGTTAATGGTAGGATCCTTCATCGGCCAAGACCATTCCCCTGATCCTATTGATTTATTGCCAGAGTCAAAATCATATACAAAGATTTTTTTAGATTCCAAATACTTAGCTGGATCAACAACAATCCCATTTTTCCTGACTTCAAAATGCAAATGGGCTCCCGATGAGCATTTGGGATATCCAGAATTACCCATAATAGCAATCAGCTCTCCTTCCTTAATCTCTTTGCCATCTTTAAAATTGATGCTGTTAACAATATTTTGAATTGCTTCTAGTTCTGCCTTTGCCTGATTCAATAATTCTTGATATTTCTTCTCGTCGTTTTTTGTTATCTCAATCAATTTATCCTTTGCTTTTTTTTGTTCCTCAAGTGTTGCCCTAAGTTGTTCTGATTGTGATCTTTGTTTTTCGATTTGTTTTTTAATTTCTACAACCTGATTTTTCTTATCTGCTAAAACTTCTTGCTCGACTTCATAATTATCTTTAGTTGAATTCATTTTACTTAGAAGTTCTTTATCTTCAGCCTCTACCTTTTGTATGTATTTAATACGAGCCATAAAATCACTTAAATTATCAGAGCTAATCAAAAGTTCAAAAGTCGTATATTGATGTTCGATATATTCGCGTTTTATTCTTTTTGCCAAAAGTCCCTTATGATAATCAATGGTTTCGCCAAGTCGATTTAGTCTAATTTCAAGTAAATCGATATCTTCTTGAAGAATTTTCAACTCTTCTTGTTTTTGTTCAATCTGATAATCAGCTTGTCTAATCTGAACATTTTTTAATGCAATTTCACTTTCTATAATTTCTTTTTCTCTTGCAAGTGAAGCTTCTTTATTTTTTGCCGCATCCAAGGCCTTTTGCAACTTAGTAATTTCATCTGCAACTTCATCAGCCTCTTTTGTAGCCCCAACTCCCTTATATCCAAATGAAAATGGTAAAACAACGATTATTAGTAGTGCAATGAAAACTGCGCTGACATAAAACAAAATCCCTCTAGTTTTAAAAATTCTTTTGTGAAATATAGACATGTGAGTCTAGTAATTAATATATCTGCGAGTTGCAAAATATCCGCTTATAGTTGAAAGAAGAACGCCGAAAACAAGCTCAACCGATAAGCCGATTGCGATCACAGAAAAATCAATACTTGAAACTTGCAGACTACCTAACGCAAGAGTCATCATATTTTGATATTGAGTTAATAAAAGTGGAATTATAATCGCCGATGCAATCAAAACAGAAACAACAGTTGAGAAAATTCCCTGATATATAAAAGGCGCCCTTACGTACCAATCCGTCGCACCGACTAATTTCATAATTATTATTTCATTTTTTTGTGAATAGATTGTGATGCCAATAGTTAAGAAAATTATTAAGATCGTAGAAATCGTAAATACCAAAAGCAAAGTTCCGCCAAAAACTTGAATTCCAAATACGATTTTCGCAAGTGTTGAAACAACATTTTCGGAAGCCAAAACGTCACTAATTAATTCATTCGATTTGAAGTATTCGGAAACAGATGAAATCTTATATAACGAAACTGCTTTTACATTTAAATGAGCAGGAAAAACATTTGCAGTTACACCTTCTATAATATCTTGATTATCTTTTGCATCTTCAATAAAAGACTGCATTGCTTGCTCTTTTGAAACATACTTAACCTCAGCAACATAATCTGTAGCTTCTAAAGATTTTTTTACTTCCAAAATTTGTTCCTCTGTAACATCATCCTTAAAAAAGCCGATGACTTCTGGTTTTTGAGTGAAATATACCGAAATAGAATTTGATGTATATATTAGTGTTAACAAAACTCCAAGTATAATGAACGTTGTCGTCATCATAAAAATGACAGCGTATGCACGCCAGCCACTTCTTTTTAAATTTAGTGCAGTTCTAGCAAATATTGAATTATTCATATTTACCTTCCTTTTTATCTTTTACTATTTTGCCTTTTTCAACATGAATAACTCGTTTCTTTAGTGAATTTACAATGTCTTCATTATGAGTTCCAAAAATAATTGTTGTTCCCCATTTATTTATTTTCTTGATTAAATCAACGACAACCCAAGATGCCGTACTATCAAGATTTCCCGTAGGTTCGTCTGCTAAAAGAATTTTTGGTTCATGAGCCAAAGCCCTTGCAATTGCGAGTCTTTGTTTTTCTCCACCAGACAAATTTTTTGGAAATCTTAATGCCTTATCACCAAGTCCTACTAAATTTAAAAGATTAGGAACAATTTGATCAATTTCAGAATTTGGTTTACCAACAACATGCAAAGAAAGAGCAACATTTTCAAAAACATTTCCAGAATCAAGCAATTTAAAATCTTGATAAATGTAGCCGACCTTTCGCCTTAGTGAAGGAACCTCTTTCTTTTTTAAACTTGATAAATTAACACCATCGACAATGACGTCACCTTCTGTTGGATCTTCTTCTTTGACAATATGGTTCATTATTGTCGTTTTCCCGGCTCCAGACGATCCAATCAAAAAAATAAATTCACCAGGTTCGACTGAAAATGAAATACCATCAAGTGCTGATGTACCGTCTGGAAATTTTTTTGAAACATTCTTAAAGTCTATTATCATTTTAATTTAATACTCCTAACTTCCATTATTGCATACCCGAGACCATTTCCGGCAGCAGACTTTCCAATGACTTCTACATTTAGGCCAACTGAAAGCCCAAAGTCGAGTTTTGTTGAAATTAAATAGGAAATTAATTTGCCGTTTGAATCGTAAAGTCCATATTTATAAGTCACGCCATCCATTTCAGAAACCGATCTAATTACACCAGACAAAGTTTTTTCTTGTGAATCATCCGTTGGAGGTTGAAAATACGCATTCGGATCAACTTCTTTATTTATGGAATAATCTTTTTTCTCAAAGCCTGTAAATATCTGATATCCACCAACGACAACAAGTATGGCAATAAAAAGGTACGCAAAATTCTTATAGGAATTGTATTTTTCTTCTGGCATGGCAGTTTCTAATTACTTACTAAATTCGAGTATATCAAACATTAGTACTTAAAAGCGATGCGTTTATAAATCCATCTAAATCACCATCTAAAACAGCATCTGGGTTTGTTGATTCATAATCTGTTCTATGATCTTTTACTAATTTATATGGTTGTAAAACATATGATCGTATTTGATTTCCGAAGCCTGCTTCTTTATATTCACCACGCAAATCAGATTCTTCTTTTCGCCTTCGTTCTTCTTCAATTTGGACTAATTTTGACATAAGCATATGCATAGCAATTTCTCTATTTTTTATTTGTGATCTTTCTTGTTGTGAAGCGACAACAATTCCAGATGGAATATGCTTAAGCCTTACTGCAGTTTCGACTTTATTTACATTTTGACCGCCAGCTCCACTTGCTCTCATCATTGTCATTTCAATATCTTCATCTTTGATTTCAATTTCGGCTTCTTTTTCTATTATAGGAAGAACTTCAACTTTTGAAAAAGATGTTTGCCTTAAATTTTGTGCATTAAAAGGAGAAAGTCTAACAAGTCTATGAATTCCAATTTCTTGTTTTAAAAGCCCATACACATAAAGACCTTCAACTTTATAAGTAGCAGTTTTAACACCAGCTTCTTCACCATCTACTTTATAAATCAAAGAGTATTTCCATTTCTTTCTTTCGAAATATCTTGTATACATTCTTTCTAGAATTCCTGTCCAGTCCATAGCTTCAGTTCCGCCTGCACCTGAATGTAATGTAAAAAACGCACCACTTTTGTCGTAGTTTCCTGAAAGGTACAAAAGAAATTCCAAACTTTTAACTAATTTTTCAAGTTCCTTTTCGTCTTGATCTAAAAGCAAAAGATCCAAAAAATCAATATCCTCAATTGTCTTTTTTATATCTGATAATTCTTGTGATAATGTAGAGGCGTTTTCCCTATCATTCCAAAATGATACGTCACTCATCATACCTTCAATTTCTTTTAATCTTTTATCCAAAGTCTCCCTATCAAGATTTTGTTTAATTTTTTCTGCACGCTCAACTATTGTCATCTTTTAATCGAATCAAAGACAAGATATGGATTACTTCCAATAACACTTTGAGCATACAATTCCATTGATCCAATATCAGCAGTCTTTGCAGATAATGATCCTCTATCAACAATTCTTACAACAATAGGCATGTGCTCCCAAACTTCTAAAGTTTTAGAAAGTGGTGGCAAGACTATTGATAAATTAAAACTTGAAACGCCGAGTCTTTCTTTCATAGTATTTAATGTATCACTAACAACATCAGCTAATGCTTTATTTAATGACGTTCCAAAAATCATGATTTCCTTTTCTTTAATAGGAGTAATATTCACAAGAAGTCTGACGTCGCCTATTTTTTGAGCAAGACCTAGTTTTTCATGAATTGAATAAACATCATCAAAATAATTACTTCTATTTCTTTCTTGATATTTATGTGCAGAGACTCTTAAATCCTCGACTTTTGCATACGCTTGCCCTTCTGTAAGAACGACCTGTGCATGACCATGAATAACTGATGCACCTGCTTTCCATAAACAATTCCAAGTAAAAAGCGGATAAATCGCGAATTTATTATGCTTATTCGCTTTCATAAACCACTCATGCGCAACGGCAAAATAATCACGAACTCTTTTTCTAGAAAATAGCAAAGGATTATGTTCGTCAAAAATAATCAGTCCATGAAAACCGTCGTATTTAGCAACGTTTGAAGCTGTTATACAATATTTTCCTTTTACGCGTCCAAAAACATCCGCAGGAGTTCCTTTTTCAGGATGCATAAATGGATCCCCGTCAGTAGATTTAATCTGATCCATAACATCATTAAAGTTATAACCGCTTTCGACAAGAGGCCTCATCGTACGAAGTTCATTAAAAATTGCCCCTTCGTATGTAACAGTGTTTGTTATTCTTATAAAATCTTGTTTTTGAACATGAGCGACTGATCCAAAAGTTGTTTCAACCCAAGAGTCCATTTCGATAGGAACAACAAGTTCGCCCTTTGTTTCCCAGCATGAATAAACTTTATCAAACAATTCTTTTTCAACTTTGCTAAAACTATTTAATTTTTTAAAAAACTGATCTTTAAAACCGCTCATAATTTAATGAAACTTTTCATGAAAAATATTTGTACTCAAAACTCCCTTTTCTAAAAGCATTGCTTCCGCAGATTTTACCATTTCTGTCCCTCCACAAATAAAATATTGCGAATCAGGGATTATTTCAGGACTTAAATTAGGAATAAACTGCGTAACATAGCCACTAATTGTTTCAGGCAAAGACTCTTTTGATAAATACTTTGTGTATTCCTTTATTGAACCATCGCGCAAATAGGAATCAAACAAATCAGTATAAAATAAATCATTTATATTTCTTGTTCCAAAATGCAAATGTATATTGTGTTTCTTACAAAGTCCTTTAATTATCAAAGTTTCTATCATTGATCGAAGTGGAGCAATTCCGGTTCCCGTTGCAATAAAAAATAAATTAGTTGAAAGCATTTTAGGCATGACGAAATTTCCAATTGGACCTATAAAAGAAATTTCGTCATCAATATTTAATGACAATAGGTGATTCACACCAAGTCCATTTGGTTTTATATCAACGCATAAAATAAATTCGTTTTCACTTGATAATGGCGAAGAAGCAATCGAATATTGTCTTCGTGTTTTTGGATCAACAATAATCGCAACATATTGACCAGCCTCGAAATATAATTTGTGAGATTCAAGCAATTCAAATTTAAATTCCCATACAAAATTTGCTATTTGTTTTTTTTCTATTAATTTTGCCGAAGATTTAGCCATCTAATAATTTCTTGTCATTTAAAACTCTATTTACCTCTTCTAACATCTCCTCGATTTCTTCATCAATCATTCCATGAATTTCGGCACCCTCACCAATAGTATCAAATGCACTCGCAAAACACCCGACGCAATGAAGTCCAAATGCAGTCAAAACTTCTACAGCATCTGGATGATTATTAACTAATTCTGCGATATTTGTTTCTTTTGTTATTTTTATTTTATCTTTTTTCATTTTTATTTAAGGCACTTTTTAATGCTCTAAAACCAACTAAAGCGCATTTTCTTCTTGCAAAAGTCAAATCAATACCTAGTAGTTTAATATATTCGTCTTCAGTTAAAGATTCAGCAAAATCTAAATTTTTACCGATAATAAAATCTGACAAAATCGAAATTGCTCCAGTTGAAATAATACAACCAGAAGATGAATACCCAATATCTTTTATAACTCCGTTTTCTACTTCAAGTTCAATTGCGACCTCGTCTCCACATGAAGAATTAATATCTTTTCCAGCATGAGATTTTACTTTAAGCGTTTTATTATAATGTTGGTTTTTATAATGAAATAAAAATTCGTCTTTATATAGTGTGTCTGTCATAAAAATATTCCTTTTGCCTTTGAAATCCCAAGAATTAGTTGATCAATATCAGAAAAATCTGAATAAATTCCAAAACTTAAACGAGCAGTTGTTGTTACATCTTGTTTTTTATGCCAAGGCATAACACAATGATGACCTGATCTTACAGCAACTCCGCATGTATCTAAAACAGAAGCTAAATCGTGTGATGGGATATTTTTGACATTAAATGCAATCAAGCTTGAATTGGGGGAGCCATAAATTATGATATCTTTATCCTCACGTAATTTATTCAAAGCGCAATCCATCAGAATTGTATCATGCTTAATTATGTTTTCAATACCAATTTGGTTTATATAATCACATGCAAAGCCAAGGCCAACAGCACCAGAAACATTCGGAGTTCCGGCTTCAAGAAATTCAGGCATTTGAGCAAAAGTTGATTTTTCATAAGTGGCTTCATTAATCATTCCTCCACCAAACTTTACTGGTCTTAACTCTTTAAAAATATCTCTTTTTATCCACAAAACGCCGATTCCCATAGGGCCATACATTTTATGTCCACTAAATGCATAAAAATCTATACCAAAACTTTGGACATTAACCGGAAGATGCGAAACCGCTTGAGACCCATCAACAAGAATCTTAGGCATCTGATTTTCGCCAACCGCTTTTTTAATATTTTTAGCAATATCTTTAACTTCGTTAACTCTTCCTATAACATTTGAAACTTGCGTAAATGCGACAAGCTTAACTTTTGACCAATCAACATTAGTGTTTTTAATATCTAAATCGCCATTATTATCTATTGGAATATATTTAATTTGAGATCCAGTCATACGGCAAACTTCTTGCCATGGCACAAAATTTGAATGATGCTCAATTTCGGAAACTAAAACGATATCATCTTTTTTTAAATTATGAACACCCCAAGAAAACGCAGCGATATTTATAGATTCAGTCGCCCCACTAGTAAAAACAATTTCAGAAGGAATCACAGCACCGATAAATTTTGATACTTTTAATCTTGCAGCTTCGTACATTTCGGAAGCTTCCTCACTTAATGTGTGAACGCCTCTATGAACATTTGCTCTATGATTTGTTTCAAAATCATACACAGCATCAAGAACAAACTTCGAAACTTGAGAAGTTCCAGCACTATCTAAATATGCCAATCTTTTACCATGAATTTGTCTTTTTAAAATTGGGAAATCTGATCTGTAATCTTTAATCATAACTTTTGAACGATATCATTAATAAAACCAGAAACAAGCAAATCTTGTGAATCCTTATAAGAAAGAGACCGAGACATTAAATAGTACATTTGTTCGTCATCAATTGTAGAAATAGTAACTCCATGAGAAGCTTTTACATCATCAGCCTTAATCTCAAGTTGTGGGGATGAATTGACTTTGCAATCATCTCCAATCATAAGATTATCATTTTTCAAGTAAGCATCTGAAAGTTGAGCAACCTTATCAATATTTATCATTCCTGAAAAATCCATATTGGAGGAATCCATAAAAACACCTTTAATATGAACTCTTGAATTAGTATTTGGCGCCAAATGAGAACTCGTAGTTTTTATCTTGTAAGAATCGGCGTCTTTTCCGATAATAATTCCATAAATATTCACAGACGCACCTTCTTTTTCTAAAACGACTTCAAGATCAAGATTTCCGCCGTTATTACCTGTAACATAAACATCTTCGTGGTTTTTTACTATTATCTTCTCTTTTTTTGGATCTTTTCCAATTTCTATTTTTATCATCCAACTGATCCTTCCATTTCTAATTCTATTAATCTATTCAATTCCAAAGCATATTCCATCGGCAGCTCTTTTATAATTGGTTCAATAAAACCATTCACAATCAAAGCCGCGGCGGATGATTCAGACAGGCCTCTACTCATTAGATAAAAGAGCTGCTCTGCTCCTACTCTACTTACGCTTGCTTCATGACCAATCTTTACATGTTTATTATCTATCTTCATAAATGGGTAAGTATCGGTCCTTGATTCTGGATCAAGAAGTAATGCATCACATACAATATTTGATTTAACATTTGTCGCTTTTTTAACTACCTTTACTAAACCTCTGTAAGTTGCGCGACCTGATTTTTTTGAAATCGATTTTGAAATTATGTTTGAAGAAGTATTCGGCGCAAGGTGAACCATCTTAGCGCCTGTATCTTGATGCTGTCCAACACCTGCGAAAGCCAACGACAAAACCTCACCTCTTGCGCCCTCCTCCATCAAATAAACAGAAGGATATTTCATTGTAACTTTTGAGCCAATATTTCCATCGACCCATTCCATAGTTGCATCTTTATATGCGTATGCTCTTTTTGTTACAAGATTATAAACATTGCTATACCAATTTTGTATTGTTGTGTACCTAAACCGAGCATTCTTTTTTACTGCAATTTCAACAACTGCCGAATGAAGCGAATTTGATGTATATACAGGAGCTGAACATCCTTCAACATAATGACCATATGAACCTTCGTCTGCAATTATTAAAGTCCTTTCAAATTGGCCCATATTTGCAGCATTAATTCTGAAATATGCCTGTAAAGGTTTTGTAATTGAAACTCCTTTTGGAATGTATATAAAAGATCCACCTGACCAAACGGCACTATTTAAAGCAGCAAATTTATTATCAGCAGGTGTAATAATTTTCCCGAAATATTCCTCAAAGTACTCTGGATATTTTTTTAAAGCTTCATCAGTTCCTAAAAATATAACGCCTTTTTCAGACATTTCTTTTATTAAAGATCCATATACGACTTCAGAATCATATTGTGCTTTTACACCTGACAAAAATTCTCTTTCTGCTTGTGGAACGCCAAGTCTATCGAATGTGGTTTTGACATCATCTGGAACATCATTCCAAGAAATTTCCTGTTTATCAGATGGTTTAACATAGTAATGGATTTCATCAAAGTTAATTCCAGAAAGATCGGCTCCCCAATTTGGCATTTCCATACTCAAAAAAAGTTCATATGATTTTAAGCGAAAATCCAACATCCATTTTGGCTCATCTTTCATTTTTGAAAGATTTCTAATGACATCTTCATTTAAACCTTTTTCAGATTTAAACGTACTTGAATCAGGCATATGAAAGCCTTCTTTATATTCTGTTTTTGATTTTTTTAATTGTTTTTCTTGATTACTTAGGCTTTTAGGCATCTTCGTATCCTTTTTGATCAAGGGCCTCTGCAAGTTCGTATCCACCACTTTTTTGTATTACACCATCTTTTAATAAATGAACGTGCGTTGGCTTTAGGTATTCAAGAATTCTTTTATAGTGAGTTATAACTAA
Organism: candidate division WWE3 bacterium; assembly: GCA_943354835.1. Lineage (GTDB taxonomy): Bacteria > Patescibacteriota > WWE3 > 2-01-FULL-39-13 > 2-01-FULL-39-13. The sequence continues at coordinate 23,641 of CALRDH010000004.1, forward strand.
AATACCAATATTAAATTCTTCAGAAAGTTTTTTTGCACCAATTGCCACAATTTTCAATGCGGAAACATCAAGTCCACTGTCTGTTTCATCTAAAATCGCATATTTAGGCTCAAGAATAGACATTTGCAATATTTCGGCTTTCTTTTTTTCTCCGCCACTAAAACCTTCATTTAAATTTCTATCTAAAAATGATTCATCCATTTTAAGAATTTTCATTTTAGAAACCGCCATTTGCTTAAATTTATATGGAGAAAGTGGCCTAAAAGTTTCACCTATTCGTGCCTTCATTATCGTGTTGTAAGAAATTCGCAAAAATTCTAAGAATGGAACTCCAGGAATTTCTATTGGATACTGAAATGCTAAAAATAAACCAGCGATTGCTCTTTGATCAGGAGACATTTCCTTTATATTAATGCCGTCAATCAAAATCTCACTCGAATCTTCAACAATAATATCTGGATGACCCATTAAAGATGCTGCAAGCGTTGATTTACCGCTACCATTTGGTCCCATAAGCGCATGAATTTCGCCTCTATTCATAGAAAGATTAACTCCTTTTAAGATTTCCTTTTCGTCTCTTCTAACTTTAAGATTTTTTATTTCTAACACGTAAATTCCCTTTCAATTATTTTGAAATAACACACGATTTTCCATCATGAGGACACATTGCGTTCATAGAATAAATAACGCTTTTCCCAGAAACCTTTTTTTTAAGAAGACCAGAATCTAACATTTCTTTTAAATGATAACTAACAGTTGGTTGCCTTAACCCTAAAAATTTCGTCAATTCAGAAACGCTACATTCACCTTTAGCTTCTATATGCGAAAATAATTTGGACCTTGAATTTACTCCAAGGTTCTTAAAACATTTAGTACAGATCGTTTTCATACGCATAGATGATAGTCTATATTAGGTATTGTTTCAAGTATAACTTTTAAGCTTTTTATTCGTATAAATTTCTATAAAAGAGCTTAAATCATAGGATATTTTTGCATACGTAAACATTTTTGAAGAAACTAATATAACAGAACTAATAAACCCGTCAAAAGTAGAATCAAACAAGCCACCGACATTAATTACTTTAATATCTTTTGGAAAATCATATAAGCTCAAAGTTTTAGAAACTTCTTTAAGTAAAACTTCAAACGAAGAATTTAAATCAGTGTTTTTTGAAACAAAAAGATTCTGTACATACACACGATTTTTCTTTATAAATGCAACCTTTGCATAATCTCTTTCGAACCAAAAATATAGCGAATTTGCAGAAACTGACTTATATACGACATTTCTCCAAATTTCGTTATTGATATAAAGTAAACCAATGCGTTCTTTTAACACAGCAATAACAAGCGGTTGAAAATTTCCAACAGCAATTATTGATATTTCAACACATTCATTTTTTTGTAAGTCAATTTTTGCAATGTTTATTAAATCTTCGATAATAAAAATAAACCGATCAGTTTCGAAAAAGTTTAATTTTTTGTTAATTTTGATTTGTTTAGTAGCAAGAATCTCTAGCGGCGTAGAGGATAAAGACATCTTATACCAGGAAACATAGCCTGGATTTATCTCTATCAGACCTTTATACATTGTGTTATTATCGGAAATGAGCAGACACAACAACTATTTTGTTATTTTGCAGTGTCTATCTAAAATAGATTTTTATCTATTCTTAATAGATTTAGAATACATTAGGATTCGGGAAAATGTCAACAACATCATTAGGGAAAAAAATTAAAGAAGCAAGACTTGAAGCAAACTTATCACAGCTGGAGTTAAGCCAAGCTCTTATCGTAAACGAAAAATCAGTCAGCTCATACGAAGCAGGAAGAACCAAGCCTTCAATTGAAACTTTAAATAAAATTGCAAAAAAAACTAATAAGTCTATCGCCTTTTTTACTGAAGATAAAAACGTTGAAATTGACCTTGATTTAAAGCTAAACAACATACAGGCAGAGCTGGAAAAGATAAAGCAACTTTTAAAAAAACGCCGTCAAAAGTAAGTCGGTGGACACAAGATGCTAAAATATCCACGTGATAAAAATAAATTATGAGTTTTACAAGCTCGCAAACGGCATAGAAGTCTTATTAATTCCAAACCTTGAAACATATTCCGTAACTATTAAATCTTACATAAATGCTGGTTCAGCATTAGAAAATGACAACGAATACGGAATTACACACTTTATAGAGCATTTATTCTCGTCGATAACAGAAAAATGGCCAACAAAGGAGCTACTCAACGAAACCATAGAATTTAATGGCGGAGAAGCAAATGCCTGGACTTCCAAAGAAAATCTTTCATATTATATAAATGTTCCGTATACCAAAATTGAATTTGGTATGGATTATATTTCTCAAGTACTTTTTCACCCAAAATTCGACAACGATTCTATAGAAAAAGAAAAAATAATAATATTAGATGAATTATCAAAGAACATGAACGATGTTTCATATAGGAATCATGTATACACAACAGATGTTATAACAGCAATGAATTCTGGCTATGTGCATGAAATTATAGGTAGTGAAGAATCAATAAAGTCATTTAATTATGAATTGATTTCCAAAAAAGCAAAAGAGCTTCATGATCCGTCAAAATTGCAAATATTAATTGTTGGAAATTTTGACGTTCAAAACACAAAAGCTTTAATTAATAAATATTTCGAAGGCATTGTTTCTCAAAACGCACCAATAGCTTTTCCTAAAGAAACTCTTAAAAAATCATTTATAAATTCAAAATTTGATGAAGAAACTCGTTTGATTATGAATGCTCTGATTTTTAACATTCCTGGCGATACGGAAATTTCAACAAAACAAGATTTATTATTTGATGTAATTGTCAAAATAATCGCAGGTCCGAATTCTAGTAGATTAAATAAAAGGCTACGCGAAAAAGAAAGCCTTTTATATTACATCTCATGTTCAGATTTTTCATATAAGCCATTTGGAATGATTGGCGTTTTCTACGAAACGATTCCTGATCAATTCGAAAAAACATTTGGAATTGTTATTGAAGAACTCGAAAAGCTTTCAAGAGACGGCGTTCAAAAAGACGAACTTAATCATATTACCGAATATATAACCAACAGAAATTTAGTATATTACGACAACATCCATTCCTATTCAAAATTAATTTCCTCAACACTTCTAAACGATAAAGAATTTTATGAACTCGAAGAAGTCAACAAAATAATCAAAGGTTTTACAGTTGATGAAATAAACGAAAATATACGAAAATACATAAAACTTTCAGAAATGAGTTCCATTGCCTACGGAAAAATTGATAACAAGACAGAAGAAATGATGAAGAAAATAATAAAAAGCAAATGCTAAAAACAAAAATAATCTCCAATGCATACAAATTAATCGTCAAGCCAATCCTTTTTAGATTCGACCCAGAAACTGTCCATGATTTATTTTCGACTGTCGGAGAATTTTTGGGATCGTACAAGATCACAAGAGATTTTACTTCGCTACTTTTTGAATATAAAAATCCATCGTTAAAAAGAACAATTGATGGCATAGATTTTTCGAATCCAGTCGGACTTTCAGCAGGTTTTGATTATGATGGCCACTTAGCTGGAATTATGAAAAGTGTAGGTTATGGATTTAATACAGTTGGCACTGTTACTGCAAAAGAGTATGAAGGAAATACAAAACCTCGTCTTGCAAGACTTCCAAAATCAAAATCGCTTTTAGTAAATAAAGGCTTTAAATCACAAGGAGTTGATAAGGTTTTAAAACGATTAGATGCAATGAATTTAAACAACATAACTCTTGGATTAAGTGTCGGAAGTTCAAACGTGCCCGAAGTTAATACTATTCAAAAGGCAATCGATGATTATGTCTACACTTTCAATAAAGTAAAAAATAAAAATTACATAAAATATTTGGAATTAAACATAAGCTGTCCAAACACAGAAATGAAAGAAAGCTTTGCGGCTTCCAAAAACCTAGAGCTATTATTAACTGCCGTAGATAAATTAAAAATAACAAAACCAATTTACATTAAAATGGCAAATGAATTGGCAATTTCAGAAATGGAAAAATTAGTTGAATTATCATTAAAGCACAAATGCATTCGTGGTTTTATATTTTCAAACCTTGTAAAAGATCGAAACAATAAAGCATTTGATAAAAATGAAATCAAAGGCGTAGAAAAGCTAAAAGGAAACTTTAGCGGTAAACCAACACAGAAAAATTCAAACGATTTAATTTCACACATGTCAAAAAAATTCGGAAACAAAACAACAATAATTGGATGTGGAGGAATTTTTAACGCAAAAGACGCAAAAGAAAAACTAGATAACGGTGCAAAACTCATTCAAATGATAACTGGAATGATATACGAAGGCCCACAGGTAATTGGGGAGATAAATAGGGGAATTGGAGAATAGTGAAACATACGAAAAATAAAAAGCTTGGGAGAAAATGCATCAAATTCTCACTTTTAGAAGATTTTTGATACAATTATTATCGCATGAATAACATTCTTGTGACGTGTAAGTCTTACATTAGTATAATATCTAGATATCTTTTAATCCCCTGGGCGTTTCTTGGATACTTCGGTTATTTACTCGAAATACATTTTGAATTTTCAAACGATCACTATTTTATAAACCTAGTAGACAACATGCTCCCTAGCAGCTCAATTTCCATTATTGCAAAAGCTACAGGTTTTATTATTATTTTGAGCTTAAGTATTTGGTACACAGATTATACTGTCAGAAAAACCCGAAAAAACTATAAAAATATTTTACTTAAAATTGCCACCATATTATTATACTTAGCTTTACCACTTATCTTATTTATTACCAGCAATATTATTGTCGCAACGGCTACAGTTGCTTCTATTTTTAACCGAGATTCACGTTTATACATTGACAGAACAATTCATTTTGGGTGGCTTCCATATAACCCTAACCTATATGACGTAGTTCACTTGTTATTAACAACCTTTTATGTTGCCACGTCGGCACTAATATTTATACTTGTCTGTAAAAACCTATTTAATAGCTACAAAAGTAAATACGAAATTTTAATCATCAAAGTTTTGTCGGTAATAATAATACCCTTCTTACTAGGAATATTGTATTCGTTTGTATTTGGAAAAACTATTACACTCAAATACGTGTCAGTGCCAATGGCAATTACGCACTTTGATATAAAGAAAAGTTATTACATTGGCAATCTTATACAAGCACCATATTGCGATATAAAAAGAAAAAATCAAACAATCAACGATATAGCTTTATACTCATCAATAAAAAGCGGTGACATTATCTCACCATCTAAACCCTTAATTTTCGTACTAAACAAAAACAAATCATCTAGCATTTTTGGTGGTATTAATGTGCAGACGATTAAGAGGCCAACAACTATTATTGCCCAAGATCAGTGGTTATCAGAAATACTATCAAGCAGACAAGCTGTCTGGTATGGAAATAACCATGATAAATTTTATAGTGTAGAGGCCGAAATGTATCAACCAATCTCGAGTCAGAAGTTAGACGATACCATATGGGAAGGAGATACTGGACACTCAAGACGGGAAGACTTCAATAACTATAAGGAGGAAATAGGAAATAGATTAGCTTACTCATCAGAAAGCTCCACGAAGGAAGCCCGCATAAAATATTTAGCAAGCATTCAAAATTTTATGCCGTGGGAAAAAGGAGATTACGAAATCCAAATATCGTATGAAGGCGGATCACTATTCATGCCGTGTTACTTCACAGAATCCATTGCTTTCAAGGTTCAATAAGGTCATAAACCTTTGGCTCCGCGGGTTGGGACCAAACCAACAACCTTATTCTTAACAGAAGACTATATAAGTGCATGTGATAACGCATGATGTACGAAGCCCGCAGGTCATTGGGGAGATAAATAGAAAAATAGCGAATACAAGGTAAAATGAATTTATTTACATTCCTGTTTTAGGATCTGTAGAAGTTGTAAGTGATTTTATATGAAACCTGTCCAGTATTAGTTGATATTTCTTATCATATTTAGTTTTTTTAAACCAGTAAGACTTTCTTGCTTCCTGGTCGTTTAAATCAAGATCACCGAAAAACTTATCATAATAACCAAATAAAAAAGTTGCGATAGAAGATGGTGTTAAATTTAATGATGCACATAAATATAACCCCCGAGTAAGATCACCAACTATACAACTGGAATAACTTCGCCCCTTTCCTCTATGATTTGCCCAAATCTCGATACCATGAAACCGAAAGTCATATATTCTGTTTTCTATATCTGTAAGTGTTTTGTCGTCAGAGATAAATAATTTACCATCAACCCCCATCATTAAACCAGTTAAAAAATCGGTGTGATTTGAGTGTTTACCAACTGTGTTTTCAAAAAAATCTCCTGACAGACCCGTAGCCATAATATTTTCAAACTCCCACTCAGGATAAGGTTCAATACATAACTTTTGTTCTGCCGATCTAACTGCTTCAGTAATTCCTGGTTGATTAAGTTGATAACCTTGAAAAGCTACATCGCAATCATTTGGTTCCATATCTAAAGCAATATTTCTTAGAAATCCACCCAATATATGCGGATTATGAAACTTTGGATTAATTTCTGTAGCTAGTTTAAGAGTTTGCAGACGTGGAATAATCAACGGATGAGTATTTAACTTTTGCTCTAGTTTATGCTTGGTTAACATCCGTAAAATTATACAGCAGTTCGAATCCTGGCTGTGAATATCGTAAAAAGACAATTGACTTTCGGGTAGTGTTCGGTATATTTCAGTGATGAGTAAACAGAAAAAAATTGCTTCAAATGACAGTTTTACAAAATTTCTACTTTACACAACTCCAAATGGAAAAATAGAAGTCGAAATATTTTTACACGATGAAAATATTTGGCTAACGCAAAAATTGATTGCTAAACTTTTTCACTGCTCTGTCGATAATGTCTCTTTGCATCTAAAAAACATATTTGAAAGTGGTGAACTGAAGGAGGTTTCAGTTGTCGAGGATTTCTCGATAACTGCCAATGATGGGAAAAAATATAAGACAAAACATTATGACCTCAACGCAATAATCTCCGTAGGTTATCGAGTAAATTCCCGAATGGCAACTCAATTTCGCATATGGGCTACTGAAAGATTGAAAGAATATATCATCAAGGGTTTTACAATGAATGACGAACGGCTCAAAGATCCAAATTATATATTTGGGAAAGATTATTTCGAAGAACAACTCGCAAGAATTAGAAATATTAGGTCAAGCGAACGGCGACTTTATCAAAAAATAACCGATATATATTCGCAATGTAGTGCTGACTACAATCCAGATGAAGCAATAACTAAACAATTTTTTGCGACCGTCCAAAACAAACTTCATTTTGCGATAACGGGAAAAACTGGAGCGGAAATTGTTTATTCAAGAGTTGATAGCAAAAAGCCAAATATGGGTTTATATGTTTGGAAAAATTCTCCAAATGGTACCATCCGAGAATCAGACATTGTAATAGCCAAAAACTATCTAAACGAAAAAGAGCTCGATCATTTAAATAGAATTGTGACGATGTATCTTGATTACGCCGAAATACAAGCAAAACGAGGAATTATTATGTATATGAAAGATTGGACATCACGACTAGACGCTTTTTTAAAATTTAATGAAATAGAAATATTAATCCATAAAGGTACCATAAGTCATGAAGTTGCAGAGGCATTAGCATTAAAAGAATATAATAAATATCAAAAACTACAAGATAAGAACTATATATCTGACTTTGATAAATATCATGGAAACAGCAGTCTAATCAAAAACCCAGATTAATTATTTTAAGCCCCATGGCATTTTTTGTATTTTTTGCCGCTTCCGCAGAAGCATAGGTCGTTTCTACCAGGTTTGTCTTTTTTGATTTCGGATTCTTCATTTGCGACTCCACTTTCAAAGTTACCTTGTTTGTAGTCTATGTTTCCTTTGTCGATTGGGGATTCCCTTGTTTCAGGCCTTTTTGCAACTTGGACTTCAACTTTTTGAAGTCTATCGGCAACAGTAGTCCAAATTTGTGTTAGCAATTCTTCATATCTTTGTCTTCCTTCTCTTTTGTATTCTATTAATGGATCTACTTGACCGTATCCACGAAGTCTGACTCCACTTCTTAAATCATCCATAACATCAATGTGATCCATCCATAAGACGTCGATTACTTCAAGTGTTACACGTTTTGCGACTTCATGCCATAATTCATCGCCATATTTTTCATTCTTAGAAACCCAAATTTTTGCAAAGTTATCATCAACATATGGCTCCAATTTATCTAAAACAAAATCAAAAAAATCCTGGTCAGGTTTTGAAAAAAGTATTTTTCGACGCATTCCATAGATCGACTCACGCTGAACATTCATAACGTCATCATAATCAACGACACTTCTACGTTGATCAAAGTTCATACCTTCAACTTTCTTTTGCGCATTTTCAATAGATTTTGAAATAAGACGCGCCTCGATAGGGAGGTTCTCATCAACACCCATGCGATCCATCAATGATTCGATTTTATCGCCACCAAATATTCGAAGTAGGTCATCTTGCAAAGACATATAAAAACGAGATTCACCAACATCGCCTTGTCGTCCAGACCTTCCGCGTAATTGATTATCAATTCGCCTTGAATCGTGGCGCTCTGTTCCTATGACATAGAGCCCGCCGGAACTTACGACGTTATTGTACGATTCTTCATTAAACGGATCTCCGCCTAAAATTATATCCACGCCTCGACCAGCCATATTTGTTGAAACTGTAACAGCGCCTTTTTTTCCTGCTTGTGAAATTATGCTTGCTTCCTTATCGTTGTTTTTTGCATTTAAAATTTCATGAGGAATTTTAAGTTTTTTCAAAAAGCCAGAAAGCATCTGTGATTTCTCTACTGAAGTTGTTCCAATCAAAACTGGTTGCCCAATTTTATTCTTTTCTGCAATATCTTTTGCGACTGCTCTAAATTTTGCAGATTGAGTCTTAAAAACCACATCAGATTGATCAATCCTTTTTACTGGTTTATGAGTTGGTATAGAAACAACATCAAGACTATACATCTTAAAAAATTCTTCTGATTCAGTTAATGCAGTTCCAGTCATTCCGGCAAGCTTTTCATAAAGCCTATAATAGTTCTGGTAAGAAATTGTTGCGACAGTCTTTGATTCGGGTTGAATTTCAAGATTTTCTTTCGCCTCAACAGCTTGATGAAGACCGTCGCTCCAGCGATTTCCATCTAAAAGTCTTCCTGTATTTTGATCAACAATAATAATTCGGCCATCTTTTACAACATAATCCTTATCTTTAAGATGAAGCTCTTTGGCTCGCAATGCATTTTCAATATGATGAACTGTCTCAAAATCATTCTCATACAAATTCTTAACACCAAGTTTTCTTTCTATCTTATTAATTCCAAGTTCTGTCATTGTTACGGTTCTAAATTTCTCATCAATATCGTAGTCAGTATTTGGAACAAGCTCCACTGAAAGCTTTGCAAATTGATAATATTTATCTGGTTTTAAGTCTCTTTGTTGAGAAATAATTAACGGAGTTCTTGCAACATCAATTAAAACAAAATCAACCTCGTCAACTATTGCAAAGAAATGTTTACCATAATTTTCATTTGGATTTGTTTGACTAATCTGGTCTTTTGAAGTGCTCATATTATCGCGGAGATAATCAAAACCAAATTCATGATTTGTTCCATATGTAATATCACACATATAGGCTTCAGATCTTTGACATGGTCTTAAATGACGTGAATACGCATCTAACGAATCTTGAGAATCATATGCAGGATCATAAACGAATGCAGATTCATGAACGATTACACCAGCAGAAATCCCAAGTGCATGATAAACAGGACCATACCAACCAGCACCATGTTTAGATAAATAATCATTAGGAGTTACAAGATGAACTCCATTTCCAGTTAAAGAATTTAAATAAAGGGGAAGTGTAGCCGTTAAAGTTTTTCCTTCTCCAGTTTTTTGTTCGGCGATTTTACCTTGGTGCAAAATAATTCCAGCCATAAGTTGAACATCACGGTGACGCTGATTCATGGTTCGAAAGGCTGCCTCACGAACCAGAGCGTATGCATCAGGTAAAATCGCATCAAGAGAGAGATTTCCGCTTCTTAAATGTTTTTGCCATTTTGATGTCTGATCCTTAATATCCTGATCCGAAAACTTTTTATATTTTGGCTCAAGTGAATTTATGGCATCAACAATTGGCCTTATACTTGAAAGTTTATTTTCATTATTATTTGTAAATTTTCCGAAAAGCTTAGATAACATGACTGAATTAGTATAAGACGAAGTAAGTTAAAATGACACCGCCCAAAATTAACCTATAGATTATAAAAACTAAAAGGCTATTTTTTCGAACAAATGATAAAAGCCAGTTGATTGCAAATATTCCAGTTATAAATGATGAAAATAATCCCGCTAATATAATCAAACCCTGACCGGATGAAGCTGAAAATAATTGAGGAACTTTTACTAAAGATGCTCCAAGTATTATTGGAGTTGCTAGAAGGAAAGATATACGTGCGGCTTTTTCGCGGTCAAGCCGGCGAAAAAGCCCAGTTGAAATACTCATTCCAGATCTTGATGACCCTGGAAAAAGTGCAACAACTTGGCTTAAAGAAATAATTAAATAATCAATAAATTTTATTGAAGAATTCGGCTTTCGATTTGCTATAAATTTATCCGCAAAAAGCATATAAAAAGAAATAATGACAAGCATAAATGACACCAAAATAGGGGAGCGGAAAGTTTCTTCGATGTAACTTTCTAAAATAAAACCAATAATTCCAACAGGAATTGAGACAATCACTAATGTTAAAAGCAAAATTGTCTCACGTCGTAATTTATTTATACTATGAATTTTTCCGCCGACGAAATCTATGACATCTAATTTCAATGCATTTAGCATGTCAAACCAGTCCCTCCAAAAATATATTAAAACTGCAATTGCAGTTCCTAAATGTAACGCCACATCAAAACTTAAATCTTGTAATTCCCAACCAAAAATTGCTGGGATGAGTATTAAATGACCAGAAGATGAGATTGGTAGGAACTCTGTAATTCCCTGTGTAATTCCAAGGACGATGGACTGAAGTATCGTCATTTTAATCTCCTAGCACTAACGTCGTAATATCTAAAAACCGATGAGGCGACTAATCCTACAGCAACACCAGCCAACACATCTTCTAAATAGTGAGCACCAGTAACAATTCTTAAAATTCCAATTACAAATGCCAAGACAAATGCGATTATCAAAAACTGTTTTTTTGTCATACTTTCAAATTTTCTCAACAACATAAACCACTTACCTTCCCTATTTTGTTGGGTTGACAATGTATGACAGGCAAGTAAAACAAAAAATACAGCATTAAATGCAATAGTTGCGTGAGTAGAAGGAAAGCTCCCACCTTCAAGCTCTAAAACTGGCCTTGGCTTGTCAAAAAAGAATTTTATGCCTTCAGATATCGAGACTGCCAATAAAAGCGAAAATAAATAATCCAACACTTTATTTTTATAATTTATAAATATATACAAGAATATGACCCCAAGATGGAAAAGCACAAAAAAGTCTGCAAGATAATTTATTGGGTTATACATTGCTTATCAAATCAAAACCAGTATATTTTCGTAAAACTTCGGGAACAATAATTTCACCTTTTTCATTTTGGTAATTTTCGACAATAGCAATCAGCATCCTACCAATTGGGATTCCAGTTGCATTTAAAGTTGATGCGTATTTTGATGCTCCATTTTCATCTTTATATCTTATGTTCAATCTTCGTGCCTGAAATTGTTTTGTATTAGTTACAGAAGAAACTTCTATATAATTTTTTTGAGATGGTAGCCAAATTTCCATATCAACCTGTTTAGCTGAAGCGTAATATCCTAAATCAGCCGTACACTTTTTCCATATTCTATACGGAAGTTCTAATTGCTGATAAATCCATTCATCAATCTTATATAACTCTTCAAAAATTGACTCCTCCTGATCTTCTTTACAAACAACATTTAATTCTAATTTATCAAATTGATGAACTCGTTTTATTCCTTTTACATCTTTACCCCAACTTCCAACTTCCGTACGGAAACATGGGGTATACGCAAATTTCTTATATGGCATTTTATTCAAATCGAGTGTCTTGTCCATATAATATGCAAACATGGAAGGTTCACTTGAACCCACTAAAAACAACTCTTCTTTAGATTCAAGATATTTATTCTCAACTTTGTATACCTGATCTTTTCCTTGAGGAAAATGACTTGTTCCATATAAAGCATCTTCTTTTAATAAAACAGGAGGAACAATTGGTGCATATTTTTCTGATATTATTTTTTTAATTACTAAATCAAGCAATGCATACTGCAAAACTGCAAGTCCACCAGAAATGTAGCAAAACCTACTACCACTAACTTTCGCACTTTGTTTAACATCAATAATGTCTAATCTTTCTCCAAGCGTTAAATGGTCGAGCGCTTCATATTCTGCCGGAGCATATTTCAACTTTTGTGGCATATGAGCCTTTGAAACAGACCCCTTACCAATTTTATCTGCATCAAGATATCCAATACCTGGTATCCAAGCTGCGATTTCGACATTATCGTCTTCTCCTTCTCCATACGGCACGTCACTTGCAGGAATATTTGGAACCCAGAGCATTTTTTCATCGAAAATAGGAGCGAGTTCAGAAAGTTTTGCTTCTAATTCTTGAACTTGTGGTTTTAATACAGAATTTTCTTTTATTAAAACGTCACGTTCGGAAGCATCTTTAACGGTTTTTATTTTGTCATTTAAATCGTTTCGTTTTTGTCTTAAATCGTTAAGTTTAAGTTCAATTTCGCGAATTTCAGAATCTATTTTTAAAAGCTCATCAATATCCACAGTTCCAGAAAGCTGCTTGTCTTTTACTGCCTTTTTAATTATTTCTGGGTTTTCTCGTATAAATTTAATGTCTAACATATTAAAGTCCTAAATCCGACGAATTTTCTTGCATAGATTTTAGCACTATGCTGATAAATTCATCTAGACTAACTCCTAATTTTTCTTGGCATTGTTCTGTTTGTTCCCTAATAACGCCGGCAGCGAAGGCTTTTTGAGGCCATTTCTTTTTGACGGTTTCTAATGTTACTTCACTTAACTTTCCGCCCTTTACAAGTGCGCAAGCAACAATAAAACCAGTTAACTCATCACAACATTCTAAAGCCCATTCCATGTCGGTCATAGGCTCACGAAGCCCCGTAACCTTGTTATTGTGAGACATAACAGCCAAGTAAATTGGATCTGTTTCGGACATACCAAGTTCCTTCAACCAATCCAAAAGCAAAATTGTATGTTTACTCCAATCTTCTTTTGTAATTTCATAATCGGAATCATGAATTATTCCCAAGACTTCCCAAGCTTCGGAATCCTCGGCCGGAGTTCTGGAGATAGAATTCAAATACTCATGCAAACCTTTCATTGCAAAGCCAACGGCATAACAATGTCTGCGCAAATTCTGGTTTTGCATATTCTTGTGTAAAAGCTCAAGTGCTTGGATTTTAGTCATGATTAATTTACGAGATTATATCCTCCAATTTCTCCGCCGCAGTATTTTTGAATATATTCGGCTCCTTTTTTAAGTGCGGACATTATATCTTCCTCACTAATTCCAACTCCACCATCAGCAAAAAGGATAACGTTTTTTGTCTTTTCTGTAATTTTTGTCCTATCAATATCTCTATAATTTAAGTCCATTGTTATTGGGCCTTTTGCGTCAATATAAATTACTTGTCCATCTCTAAGAATTGTTGGAGCATCATCGCCAAGAAGTACCATTTGTTCTCCTGCTTTTGAATATCTAAGAACAATTGGCTCTGAAATCTGGTCAAAATCAAATCCACCAAGTCCAATATGTGATTCCAAAACTGCAAGATTGTATGCATCAACGGCTGTATTTATGTTATAAATTCCCTTGCCTTGAATCACGCGTCTTAACAATGCTTCAGGTGAAGGCCTTTTACTATGAAAGTCGGTTCCAGACTTCTTAAACAAATCTCGATACGAAACAAGTGAAGAAATATTTGAAATTTCATCCATTAAAATCTTTGACGATTTTTCAACAACAGACTTTTTCAATTCTTCTAAATCTTTATTGGACTTTTTAATATCAACACCAGAAATTGTTACATAAGCAAAAGAAATTCCAGGAAAATCAGACTTGATTGCTTCATCAATTCCATAACTTCCAGATGCTTTTGTTGCTTTCTGATTTGAAGCCTTTGGATTATCTTTAATCCCATAGATCTTTTTTGTTTCTTCAGATATCTCATGTTTCATTGCAGGAAATATAACTCCTTCACGCGCACTTACATCTTCTAAAAACCAAAATAATCTTTCACTATGTCCCCAACCAAAGGTCGGAGGCATGCCATATTCAAGCATTTCAACATAATCTATGTCCATCATTTGTGCTTCTTTATCACCAGATTCCCTTAACTTTTCTTGCTCGGAGAACCTTTCATATTGATCTAGCGCGTCTGTAATTTCGCTCCAGCCATTGCCAAGTTCACTACCTGCAATAATTGGCTGAAATCTATTCACCATTAAAGGATTTTCCTTATCGGGTTTTTGCAAAGGCGATAAATACTTTGGATGATTAATTAAAAATGCCGGACCTTTAACTTCTTTTCGAACAAGTTTCCATAAATTATCAACTCCACGCGGTATATTAATTTGAAAATCAATATCTTTATCTTTTATGTGTTCCTTAACTTTCGCTTCAACTTCTTCTTGTGTTACGTTATAAACATCTTCAATGCCAAATTTATCTTTAAAAACTTGCTTAAAATCTAAAATTTCCCATTCTTCACCAAATTTAATGTCTTTAAATCCACGAATATCAAAACTTGTTTTTCCCGGATAAACCTGACTAATTACATAATTGGTCAAATCTTGAATAAATTTCATCCCATCTTTCCAGTCCGCATATGCCCAATAAAATTCCATAGCAATATGTTCTGGAAGATGTTCGTCGCTTAGTCCTTCGTTTCTGAATCTAGGACCGATCTCATAAACTTTTTCGTATCCTGCACCAATTAATCTTTTTAAAGGAAGTTCCTGGGAAATTCTTAAATAAAAATCTTCATCGATAGCATTCATATGAGTAATAAACGGCGTCGAGTCACCTCCACCGGTTACGCTTTCCAATACTGGTATATTCATTTCTATAAATCCATTTTGTTTGAAGAAATCACGATGAGCTTCCCAAAATTTTGATCTACGTATAAATCTGTCAAAAACGTCTTGATGGATATTTGTATCTAAATATCTTTTTCTAAATCTAGTCTCTTTATCTTTTAATTCTTGAGGAATCACTCTTAAAGCTTTTGTTAATATACGGAAATAGCTTGGAACAATAGAGATCTCCCCTCTTGGAGTCTTTGTAACAATACCTTTTACTTCAACAAAATCAGAAGCATCTATAAGCTCAATAATTTCATTAAAATTTATTTCACTATTATCTCTATTCGGATTATTATTTAAGTCTGACTCTTTAATGTAAATCTGGATTTTTCCGCTTTGGTCTTTAACATCGATAAATAAAAGTTTGCCATGATCTCTTTTACTTATAACCCTTCCAGCAAGAATGAGTTCTTTGCCTTCAAATTCTTCATATTTATTTATGATGTCGGAAATTACATTAGTTCTATTTGATTTTGCCGGAAAAGGATCAATTCCAAGCTCGCGAAGCTTATTCAATTTATCAATACGAATCTGTCTTAACTGTTCAATTGGAAGTTGGGAAATCGTCTGCTCCATATTGCCGAAATTTTAACACGTAATAAAACTAAGCGTAAGCGATACGATGTACAATTTCGGTATCATGTAATCGTGTTAATCCATGTATATCCTTGCCGGCGGTTGCGGTTTCGACCAACAATCCTGACAGTGATAGCGTAGATTCTAAAAATTTTGTTGTATCGATTAACAAAGATTTATCTTCATGAACTGTGATTGCAGAATTTTTATTTAGCCAACCCAAAATCAAAGCGACAGATTCATGATAATCAACGTGACTTGATCTTGAGGTCGGATTTGTACTTAACCACTTTTGATAGTTATTCTCATACCTAAGTAAATATGCAATATAAGTTGAAATCAAAGGTTCCAGATCTTTACATCCTAAACCCTGTGCGGCGCCAATAAATCCCTGCAGAATAGCTCGAGTTTCCTCAAGTGAACTACTAAATGTAATAGGATTATGCCCATGAGATTCCTCATGCCCTACTAAAATCGCATATAAATTTCTTTTTAAATCATCATCAGAAATATCCGAAAAATTGAGAGTTTCAGCAATTGACCTCAACTCTGGGACTGTCCAATCTATGATATTTCGATACAAAACTGTATGTCTTTTTCCTATTTTTTTACTGCCTGGATAATTCTTTGCAAAATTCGTTAGCGGGCCAGCTGCACGACCTGTAGCTAAGAGCAAATCTATAACCACAATGTCAGAATTTTCCAGCGATTCAGGATTATCACCATTTAAGGTAGCAACAGCGGCTCTAATTCTATCAATTTCAACCGATGATAAATTTTCGAAATCTATCACAATACCAGCCTTAAATTCAGGATGTCTTTTATATGGAGCAAATCCCGTCTCGCTTTCTACACGAGCAAATTCTTGTAATAATTCGACAGACAGCGCTCTTTCAGCCATTGGGTCCTGATATGCTTCATGAGCGATGAACATAAACAAATCTCCAGGCATAAATTTCGTATTTGCCCATGATTCATCGACTGAAGTCATAATTTGAATTTCTCTTGCTCTTCTATTAATCGGCTCTAAATCTGATAAATCAACCGAAAAATTTTCAGCAATTGCTATTAGGTATTGAGTTAGATGATTTGCGGGAAATTGCGCTGCCTGACTTGCTTGCTGACCGATCATATTATAATAAATGCCTAAACCTTTAGTTGAGAAATATGACACACCACCTGATAGACAAAATGGCGATAAATTCCCTGCCATCATGGGTTCTAGCAACAAACCAGGATTATTTATGACTTCCTTTGGCCACAAAGCACAATCCCTCATTGAGAGATTTAGATAAGCCAATCTTATTGAGTCTGCAATAGTCAGAACTTGAGGCCAAATTTCAGGAAATTTATCCGCTGGAATTGTTTCAATTAGTCCACTTATCCAAAGTGCTTGCCCTGGCCAAAAACGACCACCATTTGATTCTTCTGAATAGGTAACCCTAGACTCAACATCAAATAATGTATTAGGAACGTTAGACACAGAGTTCATATTTCAAAAGATGATAAGGAATATCTTTTTATTATTAAATTGTATTAGTCTAAATCTGGTGACATGTTTAATCTTCAAAAACTATCTTAAATAATTTATCTTGTATCATTTCTAAATTTTTTGAATCTTTTGCATATTCTAAAAAGAATTCTTGTATTTTGTTTGCATCGGCCTCTGTTATTAAAACAGAAAGCTCCTTTATTAATAAATCTATACCTGTAAATATTAACTGAAAGTCCAACTCAATCGAATTGTTTTCAGTAAAAATTAAACCGCCTTTTCGTAACAAATAATTTAATATCATTTGATGGCCATCTCCATATGCACTCAAAGCATATTCGCCTTTCTTCCTAAACGCCCAACCTCGCAAAATCCTAGCAATAAAGGCTATTACTAAAAATTTATATTCAGTTGCTGTAAGTACACCTTTTAGAACTTGTATGGATGCTATTTCAATTCCTGCCAAATCTGCATGGGCTTCAAAGACGGCATCTGCTTGACCACCTATCTTATTCCTAGCACCTTGGTGATTACTCTTTGATACAGTTTCTGCAACTTCATGCAACATTGCTAAACGTATCAACGTCTCGCCAAATTTTTGCTCATTAAATTCAAAATCTAATCCTAAAAACTCATCGATAATCTTTTTGTGCATTGCTTGCTTACTAATTATATTGTTTGTGTAAACAAGAATTCTTATACCTTCTTTTGAAACTAGTTCATCCCTTGGATAGCTACTAGTCCTCGGTACAAAATCGGCGTGCCAACCTCCCATAGCAATAACCTTATCTGTTCTAACCTTCAATATAAAATCATCTTTAGCTCCATCCTTTTCAGACGGTAAAATCGCCTTCGCAACGCTTATAAAACCTTCTAATTCACCTTGATATTGTTTATCCGTAATTCTTAGGTTTGCTTGAAATGCTCTTTTTATACCGAATAGTTTGTCTTGATATGTTTCTATCGGGCCGAGTTTTATGTCGACGTTTACTTTCCAATCTATTTTCAACCAGATTTTTTCACTTTCCTCGTAAGAATCATTCTTAAGGTCTTTGGATAGTTGTCTTAGGTACGATGAATATAAAGAAAATCCATTTTGTTCATATAGTGGAGCTGCTTTTTCAATTGCTTCTGATATTTGCGCAATTTCTTTTTCGAACTTTTGTGAGTATTTAACAGCCGATATTTTTCCCATTTGATCAATTTCTACCATTGTGTATGGTGAAAAGATTTCTGGGTTTTCTTTTGCAAAAGTTTCTAACTGTTCTTTTGAAATTTCACATGGATAAAAATTACCACCAGGGCAATTTGAATTTTTTTGTTTATCGTATATATCTCCACAAACCTTTACTGCATCTTTAAAAATCTCTATAGCTTGTCTTTCCCAGTCTTTTAAATTACTTAAATCTACATCTGTGTATTCTTTGTAATAATTCATGTATTTATTTTATATCAATTATCTTATAAACAACAGTGAAAATTGGGGTTTTTACTTCGACAAGTTGATTTTTCTTTGCTCCAACTAAAGATTTTCCGACCGGAGATTCATTTGAAATTAGTCTTTTCATAGGATCTGCTTCAGCACTTCCTACTATCGTAAACTCATCAACATGGCCATCGGATTCTACAACAACAACATTTCCAATTCCGACAACATCTAACATTATATCTTTATCTGAAATAATCTCTGAATTTGCGAGTGTGGACTCAATCTCACTAATGCGGCCTTCTACATAAGCCTGTTGATCTAAAGTTGAATCATAAACCGTATTTTCTAAAACATCGCCAAGATCTCTTGCATCTTTGATCTTCTCTGCAACTTCTACTCGGACGACATCCCTAAGGTGATTTAATTCTTCCTTTAACTTTTTATGTCCCGATTGGGTCAGGTATAATTTTTCAGACATTTTCTTTTTACTTTACTTCCAATACTTTGTATCTAACAGCACCCATCGGCGCTTCGATTTCTATAATATCCCCTGCAGACTTTCCAATCAATGCTTTTCCCAAAGGAGATTCATGTGAAATCTTATTTTCACTAAAATTAACCTCTTCCACACCAACTATTGAATAGCTAACTTTTAATTTTTGTGTTTCTAAAGTTACATGTGATCCAAGATCTATTTTGGCATCTTTACCAGTATTTTTTTCTATAACAACAGCGTTTTTTAGAATTGACTCAATTTCGCGAATACGACCTTCTAAAAAGGATTGCTTATCTTTTGCTGCAGAATACATGCCGTTCTCACTAAGGTCGCCTAGAGCCCTTGCAGCTTTAATATCTTCAAGTATTTTAGTTCTTTGTACACCTGTAAGGTCGAAGAGTTCATCTTTTAAATTCTTTAGACCCTCTTTTGTTACGAAGACTTCATTATTTTCATTTTTCATATTTATATATCTCATACATTATTAGCGCAAACAAATAACCCATATATGGGCGCTTATTTATTATTTGCACAAAGACTGTGTTAGGCAATAAGGTATTAATTAAAGTTACCATTGCCGAATAAGACCAAAACCAAATCGGTTTCTGTGATAATTTTATAACATAGGTACAATATGTCAATCTGATATAATTTCAATACGGCCCCATCGTCTAGCGGTCTAGGACACTTGGTTCTCATCCAAGAAATCGTGGGTCCAAATCCCACTGGGGTCACCAAAAACAAAAATATATGGGCCAACTGCAATGGCACAAGATTTTGCCTCTTTGGAGATTCAATAAAATCAATTAAAATTACGGTCAATACATTTTTGTTCTGCCAAATACAACATAAATTATGAACAAATTTGTGATCAAATACCCGTATAGTGATGGCGATGAACAAATCGCAACAAACTCAACTGTTCAAAATGAAGAAAACATCTTTTTTTTAGATGATCAGGATACTAGATCATCAGCAATTGCAGCAATAGAATCAGCGATAAATCCAAGACACCCAAACTATTGTTCACATGCAATCGAAAAGCATGGTGACGGAGCAACTGAATCTTTACACATTATTGGAAACACACTACAAACATATAATGGCAACGAAACCAACATACGCGCATTCTCTTTACATGGAAAACTTGTAATAGAAACTACACATCCAACAATTTTCGAAAGAAAAGCATATCCGATACCATATATCGATTATTTAATTCAATTACTAAGAGATGAAAAATATATTCCAAAATACGATACAATACAAAACCTATCTCAATTCCTAATGACGCTTGCTATGCGCGACTACCCGGATTATCCTAAATGGATTGACGAGATCGAATGATTCAACGATTTTTTATATGAAACCGGTAACGAAATATTGTTAAAGGCCTATTACCGAGTTCTAAATGTGTTTAAGAGTCAAAGGGAAAAAACACGACAAGAGTTTCTTCCGTTTGATAACGGAATTTATATGACAGCGTTAAAATATCTCGAAGATATCGGTCTAAATGCCACAAACGAAACACAGGAAATAATAATTGCTAGATATCCACGTGTAATTTTACAAAAAGATCGAAGACAATCTTTTAGAGTTTTAACAGCTTTCATGAAAGATTATGTAGTTCATGGTGGAGTTGTCCACATGAAAGGAGATGAATTTTATTGTTGCAACGAATCCCAATGTCCACTTTCAAATTATTGCTAAGTTAAATTGAGGCAACCAATTTTTCCATAAGCATTGAATACATTCTTAGGTTATGTATTGTTGCAAGTCGAAATGCCAGTGTGTCTTCGATTGTAAAAAGGTGCTGAATATATGCTCGCGTGTAGTTTTTGCATGCATGGCAGTCACAAAATTCGCTAATCGGAGAGTTATCCCTTACGTATTTTTCGCGGGAGATATATAAATAGCTATACCAATTTTTCTCTGTAAAAATATCTTTTATATCATCCGGATTTTTATCCCAAACATATAATCTTTTATGCCTTGCATCCCTTGTTGGAAGAACACAATCAAAAATCCCCCACCCCAAACGAACACAGTCAACCAAACCTTGAGGATTTCCAACACCAAGGCCATATCTTGGTTTATTCGCTGGCGTAACATTTGAAATGTGTTCAATAATCTCCAAATCTAATTCACCTTCATCATTAAAAACCCACCCACCTAAGCCATAACCATCAAAACCTATCTTCTCAAGCTCTACTGCACATCTTTCACGTTCATTTTTGCTATGAGCTCCTTGAACGACTCCAAAAAGCTTAGGCCTTGTTTCTTCAGTTAACTTTCGAGCAACGCATTGCTTTTCAAATTCCACCTTACACCTTTTTGCCCACTCGATTGTTAAATCAACACTTAACTTAATCTCGGCATCCTTTGCATTAAATGGCGTAAAATAATCCAAGCAAATCATAATGTCAGAATTTATATCAAACTGAATTTGAATAC
Organism: candidate division WWE3 bacterium; assembly: GCA_943354835.1. Lineage (GTDB taxonomy): Bacteria > Patescibacteriota > WWE3 > 2-01-FULL-39-13 > 2-01-FULL-39-13. The sequence goes on from CALRDH010000004.1 coordinate 45,334, forward strand.
ATTTTTCAGGCGATATTTGATATTTTTTACGGCCACCTTTTGAATGCAAATGAAAAGTAACACCGTTTTTTGAAATACTTCCAAGCGACTTATTTTTCTGAATCAACGAAAACATTTGAAATCCGCCAGAATCAGAAATAATAAAACCGTCCCAACCCATAAAATTTTTGATTCCACCTGCCTGCTTCAAAACGCTTGGACCTGGTTGAGAAAGCAAATGATACGTATTAACAATAAGACCCAAAGTACCAGCATTTTTTAAATCCTGTGAATCAATACTTCGAATAACACCACGTGTTGCATCTGGAAAAAACACGGGAAGCTGCATTTCTTTTCCTTTAATTTTATAGGCTTTTAACATATCCATGCGAATATTGTATGCGAGGGGCGGTCCAAAAACAATTGGACCGCCCCTCGCAGAACATAACACAACATCAATCGCTTGAAACAATTGGCAGATACAAAGTTGAACTATTCGACGCATTGTCGAAATAAAATTCTGTATATGCCTTTGCATCAAGCTCTTGTAGCGTTTCTTGGCCAAAATCATTACCGCTTGCAATATAAAGCTTTGCATTAGTAATATTTTCTAACCCGTCAAAAACGACTACATATTTCCCCAAAACAGGTGAAAGAATTTCCACATTCTTTGATTCATCACCTGACGTATAAAACATCTCCCCTGTTGGCGACACAACATGAAAATCAGATTCCGCATCGGAATCGATAATCAAATATACTTCCTGCGCCTTCTTACGAGGATCTCTTTCTTGGCTCGAAAACCTCCTTGTCGATTTATACCAATTGCCATAATACTGGCTCAAGATCACACTTTTGCCCAATGGGTCATTAATGGTAAAAACACCATTTTTAATCCCCTTTGCAACGACAAAATGCCCACTTAGCTCAAGTATTATTGGCTCACCTGCACAGATACGTCTTGTAACTAAGTCATCATCAATACCTTCTCGGCCACGATACCAAAGATCAATTCCCATTACCTCCCTTGCGTATCTTGCAACCGAGAACCAGTTCACACTACCCCCAACGTAGCCTGCTGGTTGGCTTCTAAGCCATGCATTAAGCATAGATGGATTCGTTCCTATTCCATTCGCTTTACTACCATAATGCGAAAGCACCATAGAAGCCGATGAAACAGCACATCCTTCATGCTCAATCGTTCTACTAGTACTCCTTTCGCTCCACCACACATTTCCGTATTTCTCGTTTTTCCACAAAGGATCAGTTTGAAGATACAAAGGCACGTCGAGTTTGCAGATTTCTTTTTGCGATAAAAAGAAGAAATCATCAATCGACATTCTTGAATAACTGACCTTGCGAGAAAATAAAACCAGATAAATCGGAACCGAGCTCGACTCAACATACAGCCTTTGATTTAAAACAAAATCGCAGCAAGCTGTTTTTGATTCGCTCAAAACTCTTCCGTTTTTATCAAACGCAGTTAAGACACCTCCAGATCCAGAGAAAAATCCTCCAACAGCAAATACATCGCCTACTACTGATTGATCAAAATACGCATAAACCCCAAATCGCCCGGAGCTCATGAGAAGTTGATTACCAGATCTAGCCAAAAATCCGGTATCAGAAATCACGTCTTGCGAAGTTACCCAAGCATCAAAGAATTCCGCACCTTCTGGAAACTTTAGAATTCCTTGTGCCTTTTGGTATGTTCCTTCAAAATCAATTACTGTAGCAAATCTTGGTATTTCTCCTTCAGCAAAAGTCGACATTCGCTGAAAGAAAACTAGACTCAAAAACACAGACACAAACAAAGCCCATTTCACAAAACGCATCAAACACCTTTCCTTTCTGCCTGCTTGTAACGGTTTCCCTTGACCTATCTTAGTTAGTTAGCTAACCTAAATTCAGTGTACAAATTGGAAATGAAAAATCTTTAAAAAAGAAATGAAATTTATAAAACCAAACAAAATATTATTGATTACAGCATTATTAACAGTCCCATTAGCTTTGGCTTATTTATCTGATTCTTTTTTCAAAAACTCATCAAAAGAAGTTTTGAGTCAAATGGCAGAAACATCAGGAACAGTTGCCGGAATATCTAATATTTTAATAATGCCGAATGCTGAAATAATAAGTGTTGATACATCAAACGAATATACTTCCGTAACTTTAGAATCTGATAAAACAGAACAAGAGATAAAGGAATTTTACAAAGATTATTCGCCAGAAAATATTAAAATAAGCGGAAACATAATTCAGATTACAATAAAAAATTAGGGGCCAACTTTATAAACCGCGGCCCATGCTCTGTAATTGCTCTTAAAAGAATCTTGATACAAAACAATTCCATCTTTTGACTTAACAGTTCTATCAAATTTCACAGAAGCGCCCCAAACAGAATGTTCAACTTGTCTTTTAGCGCCACTTGGCAAGCTCACATCTAGTTCGAAAACAGTTGCCGGTGGAGGGGTTTTTGACAAAATAACAGGTTCCGTCATTTCAACAATGCGTCCATCTTTTGTTCCGTATATTGCAAACCTCAAAGTAGAATCTTTTTCATTAAACTCTGAACTTATCAAAATATATCCAGGCGTGTCATTTTTAAATTGCAAATCAACTGAAGGACTATAAATAGTTGCATCTATTCCAGGAGCAGAATCTTGTTCATAATAATTCACCCGGTACGAATGTGCGTTTCTCTCGATAATTGGAAGGCCTGCGGAAAGTGCAGCTCTAAATAAAGTCGTCGAAACCTGACATACTCCACCTCCGTCACCTAGAACCGTTCTACCTTTGCTAATTACATAGGCGCTTGAATACCCAGTTTTGCTGCTTATTTCACCAACAGCATCATTAAAAGAAAAAACATCGCCCGGAGCGACTAAAACGCCATTAACTCTTGAAGCTGCTAATTTAATATTTTTTACCCTACCTGGAATTGAACCTTTAAATTTTGAATTTCCAATTCCAACAATTTCTTTTACACCAAAAGAATTATCATTTTCTTTTGGAATTGAAACGTCAACGGCAAGCTGAATCTTTGGGTTTTTTGAAAGTAGAGATAATTTAATCAATTCTTTTGATTCATCAATTCTTAACTTTTGGCCATTTTGAGGAGCAACAAATTCAATTGCCCTTCCCTCTTTTACATTTAAAACCTGAACTCTTGGACTTCTATCAATTTCTAAAGCGACAGATTTTATTAATTCAGATAAATAAATCTCATCGACTTCAATGCTTAAACCGTTTGTATTTTTAATTGGTTTTATTAAACTCAAAATTTCAAGTCTTGAAAGTTTTTTCGAATAGAAATCGAAATAAAATTCATAATCAATATCTAACATTTCAGAAATTGTCGGTTCCAAAAACTCAAGATCAGAATCATAAAAACTAGGTTCTGATTGCCTTGCGGTTACAGAAATCTGTTCTTTACTACTTTTTGACATAGACTGAATAATCAATGCTGACAAATCTGCATCAACCTTTTTTCCAACTTCCCCTGGGATTATTACAACGTTTTGCTTGTTGTCTAATTCAATTCTCGGCTCTACTGCAGGCTTAAATCTTGAAGAATATAAATTGTCGATATAATCCATTAATTTCGAATCTGAAAAATCGTATGAATATTTGATATCAACTTTATTATGAAAAAATGACAATTTGTCTAACAAATCATTAACCAAATTACCTGAACGCCCAACAGCAAATGCATCTTTTGCAGTTTTTAGATATAAAAACTTAAAATCAATTTCGGAAGATTTTAATGTAATTGAATTATCGTCACCAGTATTTTCAATCGTGATAGAAACGGAACGTTCTTCAGAAGGATTTTTATCTGACATTAATTTTGAAGCTTCAGAAACAGTTAATCCACCAACATATAAATCGTTTACATAAACACCAGGAATTATTCTTTTCGCAAAATAGAGATGATAAGAAATAAAAACAACCATTAAGGAAAAATATATTATCGCCAAAGCAATTAGAATTTGATTATGTTTTTTAAGGATTTTCTTCGGCATTATTTGATTTTACCGAATTTTAAATACTTGTGTGCGTTCAGTTTTATCCATTTATGATGTTCCTTGTAATTCGGATCGATTTTTTCAACTTCTGACCAAAATTCCTTCTTATGATTCTGATGAACTAAATGTGCCAATTCGTGCTTAATAATATATTCCATAACTTCACCCGGGAATTTACAAATTTGCCAATTAAAATTTAAATTTTTATTCGATGAACAACTTCCAAGTCTTGTTTTTTGATTCTTTATAAAAATGCGGTTAAATTTATATCCGTGAATGTCAGCAATTTTTGAAACCGCCTCCTTTATTAAAAAACTATAATTTGCACGAAGTTCTTCGTCTTTTCCAAACATAATCATTAGAATAGCAAAATTTAAAAATTCAAGGTATCATAAATCCTAGTTTATGAAATATTCATACACGTGCGACCTTCACGGACACTCATATTATAGCGATGGAAAATGTAGCCCAGAAGAAATATCAAACATAGCATTTGACATTGGAATTAGCGTTATTGCATTAACTGACCACGATATAACATATGGCCTAGACGAATTTGAGTCAAGTATCAAGAAGCTAAATGAAAATGGAAAAAACATAATTGGTATTCCGGGAATTGAAGTCACAACAGAAGTCGGACATATTATTTTACTATTTGAAGACACAAAAGATGCAAAAGAATTTTCAGAAACAGTCCATATAGAACAGAAAAACGATTTAAAAACAGTAATCAAAAATTCATCAAAATATAATAAATACATAATAATTCCACATGTTGAAATCCCATATATTGGGTCTTTCTCATTCGAATCTTTGGCAAAGTTTTTTAAAGAATTTCCAAAAGAAATGCTTCATACAGGTCTTGAAATTATAAATGGTGAATCTTTAACAATGCCAAAATTTTTACTAAAAAAACATAAAACTTTAATACATAAAAACCAACAAAGCGGATGGAATAGAAACCTCTTTGCAAATAGCGACCATCATTCAAAACACGGAATTGGAGTTGGTGTAACAGAAATTAAATCAGAAAAAGAAATTAAAAACGCTAAAGACTTCATTCACTTACTAAAAACAAGTAAGGGTGGAGTTGCAAAAACACAAAAAATACTTTCTAAAACAGAACTTTTGACGGAATACTCCTATATTATTTCTGGGGTTATCCGAAAAAAAATCTTCGGAAGGCGGGCAAGGAAAAACCCTTTATAAACCCGCCCTCCTATTCATTCATTACTGTCTAACTATACTAAAAAGTTTGTCGTGATATTCAAAATATTTTGAATCTCCCCCTAAGCTTTTTGCACAATTTGCAGAAACAGCCATATCCATAGCTTTAGTATGTATATTTGTTAATGGGAAATCTCTAAATACAAATTTCACTTGTCCATTATCAATATAATTTGACTTTATCGATGGATAAGTCTGCGTGTAAGCTCTTTGACAAAACGGACACTCGTAATCAGAAAATTCAACAATAGTTATTGGTGCATTTGCATCTCCCAATATTGGATCATCATCGATTGAAACTTCTTTTAGTATGGCATCAATACTTGTTGGAGCTGGCTGACTTGGATCTGCTTCAGCCAATTTCGATAATATTTTTTGGTCATCATTTTCCAATAGACCATCTATTGTAGATTGAAAATAATCGAAAGGATAAGCACCTGCTAACCAAACACCTTTGATTTTTCCATCAGCAGAGCTTCTGCCAATAAAAAAAGACGGTGTACCTTGGACTCCAATTGCTTGCGCATCTTGCATATCTTTTTCGATTTCAGATTTATCATATGTATCAAGACACGATTTGAAATCTTTTTCTTTTATACCGACTTCTTTAGCAATATTCACATATTCCTGAAGTTTATAACCAGTTGATTCAGCTGTTTTTGGAGCTTTTGGTCCAAATAAACCCATGTTTGTAGCTATAACCGAAGCCGCGATTATTACTCCAGCAATTATTACTGCTACAGGAGTTGATAATACAACTTTCGGACTATATTTTTCTTCTTCTTTTTCTTCTTTTTCTGACATAAATTAATTCACCCCATCCACAAATAAACAAATTACAATGTATAGAAGATACCAAACATATTAAAAAGACTCAATTTTGCTTTTTAAGAAAAATCGTAACTTTTGCAGGATCAACTTTTAAACTATGAAAATCTTTTAAATATTCCGAAATTAATTTTGGTTGAAGCACAGAAAATGCGCTCTTTACTAATGAATTCTTAAACCCAGCTAAATAACCTTCGTCATTCATATCAATATCAATTATTTCTAAGCGAGTTCCATTTTCTATAGTTTTAAAACTAACTTTTGCCTTGGTATTATTCACCGAAATATCAGCATCAATTTGATCTTGAAGTAAACGAACTTGAAGATCATCAAGCGTAAATTGTTCATACTTCTGACCTTTTGCATATTTCGAAAGCATCAAATTCAAATCCTTTTCGGAAACTTCGATTTTAGTAAGATCAAGAGATTCACTTGGAGTCACGACCAACGCTTTGGGTGTTTCCTCTGTTGCTTTTATCGGATTATATTTATTTGTAAAACTTGAAAAAGTCTCCTTAACATCATCAAAACTCGTTGGAACCTGAAATCCCCAGATATTCGTATACGCATATACATTTGAATGAAAAGAAAAACCAGTTATCAAAATTAAAGGAAGAATTACTTTTAGGTATTTCACAAACAAAGAATAGCATGCACAAATTTTTATTGTTTTCTTTTATTTGCCTTGGCTCTTTGTACAGGATCCAATATCTTTTTTCGCATTCTAATATTTTTTGGAGTAATTTCTAAAAGTTCGTCGTCTTCGATAAAACCAAAACATTGTTCTAGGTTCATTTTAATAACAGCATTTAAAACAATTGGATCTTCACCTTTTGATCTCATGTTTGTTAAATGTTTTGTTTTACAAACATTAACTTCAATATCGTCATCTCTGCTATTTGCTCCAATTATCATTCCTGCATAAACATCTGTTTGAGGGATTATAAAAACTTCACCTTTTGAGTGTGCAGCTTGTAATCCATACGCGACGGCTTTTCCTGTTTCAAATGCAATAACAACACCTTTTCTTATATTTCTGCTATCTGTACTTGCTCTGTCATATCTTAAAAAGTTTGAATTAGCACTTGCTGTACCTTTTGAAAGTGTTAACAAAGTACTTCTTAATCCAAGCGCGTTTCTTGTGGAAATCTCAAAAAGCAAACGAGTAACACCTGTGATTGGTTCCTCTTGAGACAGAAGAACTGCTTTTCTTTTTCCCATTTCGCCATTTATTGCTCCAACATATTCAGTTGAAACATCAATCATAACCTCTTCATATGGTTCCATTTCGACTCCGTCTATTATCTTTTTAATAACTTTTGGTTTTCCGACTTCAAGTTCAAAACCTTCACGACTTAATGTTTCTAAAAATACACAAAGATGAAGTTCTCCACGTCCTGAAATAATATATTGTCCATTTTCGGAAATATGAAATCTCATAGCAACATTTGTTTGAAGTTCATCTTCAATTCTTTCAAGAATTTGCCTGCTTGTTAAAAGTGATCCTTCTTTTCCCATAAATGGAGAGGTGTTTGGACCTATTGAAATACTTAGTGTTGGCTCCCCTATTTTTGTGGCTTCTAATTTTTCTTGATTATCAAAATCCGAAACAGTATCGCCAATATCAGATTCCTTAATTCCTGTAAGTGCAATAACGTCACCAGAAAAGGCTTCCATAACTTCGACTCTTTTTAATCCCGAATTTACAAAAATTTTATCTACGATTTGAGAAACGACAGTTCCATCGGTCTTCATCAAAGCTACTTTTTGACCTTGTGAAATTTTTCCGCGTTTAATACGGCCAATTGCGTACTTACCTTTATATGTATCCCAATCAAGTGAAGAAATAAGCATCTGGAAAGGTGCTTCATTATCGATTTTTGGTTCTGGAATGTATTTTAAAATTGCTTCGAATATTGGTTCTAAATTGGAAGGCGATTCAACCAATTCTGGAAGTTCATTCCAGGCTTTTCCATCACGTCCAATTGCATATAGAACTGGAAAATCTAATTGTGCATCATTTATAGCAAGTTCCAAGAACAAATCATCAACCTTTTTTAAAACAACTTCTGGACGTGCGTCTTTCTTATCAATTTTATTTATTAAGACAATTATTTTTAAACCAAGCTCGAGTGCTTTTCGCAAAACAAACTTTGTTTGAGGCATTGGTCCTTCTTGTGCGTCGACTAACAAAATCGCACCATCAGCCATATTTAAAGTTCTTTCGACCTCTCCGCTAAAATCGGCGTGTCCTGGAGTATCAACGATATTAATTTTGATACCTTTATATTCAATAGATGCGTTTTTCGCGAAAATTGTGATTCCTCTTTCGCGCTCTTGATCATTTGAATCAAGGATCAAATCCTGATTCATATATGCTTCGTTTTCGCGAAAAACATGAGACTGCTTTAAAAGTCCATCAACCAAAGTAGTCTTACCATGGTCAACATGGGCTATAATTGCAACATTTCGTAGTTCCATAAAAGGAAGATTATACAGGTGAGAAAGAAATTAGGCAAAAGGCAGACTAGAATTAGTTTAGTGTGCTTGCTTACCCAATACATCAATACCGGATTCAGCAATTACACGCAAAGAGACAACCCATGGACGATCCTCCTGTGCAATATCAAACGGCATAGCTTCATCCTGTAGACCAGGAGTATGGACAACATACAATTTCCCATTTAAATAAAACGCCCTCCACGGAGCTCCTCCCTCATCCGGTAAACAAATTACCGCTTCACATTGATGCAAATCAAGACTAATTCGTTCGTTACAGTCCAAAGAAAACAAATCAGGAGGAATTAAGTACTCCCAGCTACCATCGGCGAAAAGATGAACAGGCTGAGTTGCAGAATCCAAAACTGGCAAATCATCCAAGCTCATGACTCCTGGTGGACATTCAGACATATTGGATCCATTCTACAATATAACTTTCTGGCATACCAATTTTAATGATCGCACATCGAAGGTACACTCAGTGGCCACTGAGTGTGCGAACAAAAAAAAAGGCAATAAAAAACTCCTTAAGCGCATTTAGACTTTATGTGTTAGACTACCGCAAGAATTTAGAGTGGCAATGCCACTGAATATAGACTAAAAACCATAGGAATCTGAATGATTTAAACCGCAACTCCTCCGTTTTTACTCAATATAAACTAAAATTTAATAATTATGTTTAAAAAACCATACGGTAGATTTAATCGCAGTAATCCTGGCAGAAAGCCTTTTGGTGGTGGTTTTGGTGGTGGAAGAGGCAGAGGCGGTCCACGAAGTTTCAGCGATTATTCAAAATATATAAATAAAAACCCAGAAGAAATTAAAGAAGAAATTTTTATTCCAACAGTCAAAATCACAGAACTTAATATTATTGAAAAGTTAAAAACCAACATTCTTCAAAAAGGATACAAAGATTTAACGCCAATTCAAGATAAAACAATTCCTCTTATTCTAGAAGGAAAAGATATTATAGGTGTAGCAAATACAGGAACTGGTAAAACCGGCGCATTCTTAATTCCAATGATTAACAAAACTTATTCAGATATTAAAGAAAAGGTTTTAATAATTGCTCCAACACGGGAATTAGCTCAACAAATAAACACAGAATTTAGAAGTTTTTCGGAAGGCTTAAATTTATTTTCAACTTTATGCATTGGCGGAACTAGTATGTTTGCACAAAGAAAAGATTTAAATAGGGTTCACAACTTTTTAATTTGTACACCTGGAAGAGTTAAAGATTTAGCACAAAGAGGTTGGGTTGATTTATCCACCTACAACAACATAGTAATTGATGAAGTCGACCGTATGTTTGATATGGGATTTCAAAAAGATATTAATTTTATTCTTGGACTTTTGCCAAAAACTAGACAGGCGCTTTTTTTCTCGGCAACTGTTTCAAACGACATAGAAGTCTTAATCAATAAATACTTAGTAAACCCAATCAAAATATCCATAAACGAGAAAAAAAGCGCCACGCATATTATGCAAGACATTATTCGCACAAGCTCACCTTCTGAAAAGATTTCTGTACTTCACGATATGCTTATTAAACCAGAATTTGCAAAAGTAATTATCTTCATAAAAACAAAATGGAATTTGAACGAAATCGAAAAAGAACTTAAAGATCGAGGATTTTTAGTCACTTCAATTCACGGAAACAAAACACAAGTTGCACGTCAAAAGTCTTTATCACACTTCAAAGAAAATCGAACAAAAATTCTTTTAGCAACTGACGTTGCAGCACGTGGACTTGATATCGACAATGTTACTCACGTAATTAACTACGATAAACCAGCAACATACGATGATTATGTTCACCGTATTGGTCGTACAGGTCGAGGAAACAATAAAGGAATCGCACTAACCTTCGTTTAAAATTACTCAAAAAGTTTTTTCTTCTCTTTGCGATTTAAAGATTTCAAATAATATTCATACTTCAATGCTTCAGAAAGAGTTTCAAAACTTTTGGAATATTTAAGAACAACAGGACGCCTTCCCTTTGTATACTTTGCACCTAATTTAGAAGAATTATGCTCGGCAACTCTTCTTTCAATGTCCGTCGTATACCCAGCATAAAAAGTCTTATCGGAACATTCCAAAAGATAAACAATATAGGCCATTTATCTTGTTATTGATATTGTTTCTGAATTTTCTGCATCAGGAGCACTTACCGTAATTCGATTATTTGAAGCGCTTTTTATGATATTGTATCCGGTATCATAATCAGTACAGTCCGTGAATGCTCCGGTTGTTGGATCATATGGCATTGAAGCAATATAATCTGAAACTATATCGGCGCAAATGTCGGCATCACCCACTCCACTTCCAATATTTTTTGCAGTAGCTGCAATACCTGTAGGAAGTGATCCTCTGTTATCTGCCGCATATTGTGTGACTGCATTTAGAATTGCATTTACATCACTTCTTCTTTGAGTATTGTTTGCTTGTGAGGATTGCCTTGATGGATTAATTGCGACTAAAACAATAGAAAGTAAAATGGCTAAAATTCCTATTACAACTACAAGCTCAACTAACTTAAAACCAGCGGTAAAATTTGTACTTCTCTTTGGCATTACATTTAATATCTTCCAAAATCAAGTTCGCGTCAATAGATGCCCAATTTCTTTTAATGTGCAATAATTGTGTCATGTTAAATATAGATACAAACAACACCAATTCCGTACAAAGTTTTATTAGAACGTTAGCCTGGATAGTTTCAATGTTATTTTTTGGTTTGATTTTAATTTTGCCACTTGTATCGGTTTCAACAAATTTATTTGAAACAGGCGCAATTCTTGGAGTTCCTTCGCTTTTACTTTCTGTATGGATTTCTGGAATTATTTCAAAGATGTTTTTCATTTTGCCTGAATGGGAAAAGATGGTTATTTTAAGATTAGGTAAATTTGACGGTGTAAGAGGAGCTGGATTTTTTATAATTCCCCCATTTATTTATTCTGTAGCATCAATTGTTGATACAAGACTTGAAACAAATCAGGTTGAAGCAACTGCAACTTTAACAAAAGATAATGTTCCAACAAAAGTTACAGCAGCAATTGAATACAGAGTTGAAGACCCACGAAAAGCAGTTATTGATGTTCAAAATTATAGGAATTCAGTTACATGGCTTTCGACAGAAGCTTTAAAAAATACAATTGGAAGTCTTGATTTAAAAGAGCTTTTAAGTGAAAGAGACCAGATTTCTGCATCATTAAAAGTTCAGATCGATGAAAATGCTGCAATTTATGGAATTGATGTTAAGGCCGTTCGAATTACAGATATTGATACGCCACAATCTTTGGTTGAAGAGCTTGCAGTTATTGCAAGAGCAAGACGAACTGCAGAAGCAAAAATGATTCAAGCAAATGCTGAAGTTAGCGTTGCAAATAAAACAAAAGAAGCTGCAGAAATACTAAGTACAGCAGATGGCGCTATGAGACTTCGCGAACTTCAAGTATTAAGTGAAGTCAGTAAAGAACAAGGATCAATGATAATCGTATATCCATATGGCGACAGATCAGGTCAAGAAATTGCTCACTCGATTGCAGGGCAGAAGAAGTCGTAAGTGAGACTATTTCGTAGATAGCCCACTATCGAACCACAAGAATGTGAGTATACTTGCGATGATTATAAGAAGGCCTAATATAAAAAACTGCTTTTTTTGCAAAATCCTAATCGTAAAATAGCCCAACAAAAGTAACGCAGGTACCATTAATATATAAAAAATCGGTGAAAACATAACTTATACTTTACTATAGATTTAGGCTGGTGAATATTCTTCAAAATCTTTTATTAATTGTTTGATGTCTTTATCTGGATTTTCTAAATATTTTTTCCATGTAGGTAAACCTTTTGCTTTTATTTTTTCTAAGAAATCATGTCCAACAAATGGTGGATATTTTTCTTTGTTCAAACGGAACCTTAGTTCTTCATCTGTAATTAGTTCAATTATTGCGTGGCTTCCGTCACCGCGATCAAAATACGAATGCAACATTTCATGCCAAATATAAACAGTGTTGTAATTCGGCCAATCAGTTCGATACGACCAAAGAATTTTGTTATCTCCTAAATACCTACCGGCTTTAAGCGCTGGATGAACAAGAAAAGCTGTAAAATCACCATCTAAATTTATTCCAAGACTTTTAATATATTCAGAGCAAAAACCGTAATTTCTGTTCCATTCGTCCTCGATTTTTAAAACAGCATCTTCTGTGGATTTAGAAATAATCCCAAATTCTTTTGATCTAATTAGTTCATCAAAATATTCATCTAATTTCGTACCAATATCTTGATATGGCAAATTACTTGTTAATGCAAAATCTCCAATAAGTTCTCGACCATCAATTAGCTTATATAAATCTTTTGATAAATCCCAAGCTAAATTTTGGAAGTCAGCAACTTCGCCTCTAGCACTGTCTGAAGCATTATCAACAAACCTGTGTCTTTCACAATTCGCAATAGCATATGAAGCCAAAAATTTCTGGTCGACTTTAAAATTAAGAGTAAACATGATGTGAGTATATTACAACAGTGCTGTTTATTAAATTATTTATCAGTATATTTCTTATAAACTTTTTCAAGTTTTTTATCGAAAGTTTTTAAATCAAGATTTTTATGGATAGCCTCAGCAGCAATCAATGAATCATAAAAGCTAATTAATTCACTACTATATATTTCCAAAGCATAGTTCATAAATATTTCTGTTTTGATATTTTTATTAAGCAATAAATTAATTATGGCATCTATTGCATCAGACTTAGCAACTTTATAATGATGATTTTCCAAGACATGAATCGTTTCTGCTAACACAATACTCGAAATATAGATATCAACCCTATCATCAGAAATTATTTTTTCTACTTCATTAAATTGAGATTCAACATCATGTGTTAGGAACCGAAGAAGATAATTTGTATCAATGGAGATCATGACTGATCAAACATAACTCCTTTTGCTCTAAAGTCCCTGAGCTCTTTAATAGACATTGGCTTCTGTCCCGGTCTTTTTAAACATCCAGCAAGTTGCTTAATACTTAAAACTGGTCTAATTTTCAAAAAACCATCACCTTCAGAAACAACCACTCTTGAATTTGACGGCATTTTATATTTTTTCCTGAAGGAAACTGGTATCGTGACCTGTCCCTTTTGAGTTACGGTAGTAGTTAATTGATTCATAATCAATACTAAATGTACTATGTAGTACAATACGCGTCAAGTATTACATTGCTACAAATTTCATTGAAATCGAGTTCACACAGTGTCTTATGTTTTTTGGAGTAAGTCCTTCGCCTTCAAATAAATGTCCCAAATGTCCACCACATTTTGCGCAAGTAATTTCTGTTCGCATTCCATCTTTATCAAGAGTTCTTTTTACAGCTCCAGGAATTTCATCGTCAAAACTTGGCCAACCGCAATAAGACTCAAATTTATCTTTCGAATTATAAAGTGGAGAATCACATTGCCTACAAACATAAACTCCATTTGCCTTATTATTCACAAACTCGCCAGTAAACGGAGCCTCAGTCGACTTGTCTAAAATTACGCGACTTTCGTCAGGAGATAACTTATTCATAAAAAAAGTATACATGTATAATTTAATTGTGACCTTACAATTAGCAACTTTAGAGCAGGAAAATGAAAAAACATGGAAAGAGGAATCCCCAACAATTCAAGATATAGCACTAGATTTTATTGATGATGAATCCAGGCCAAATCCAGTTCTTGAACAAGTTAGTTATACCTATCCCAATATATATGCAAGACCCATCGAACAACTCAATAGATTTACAGAATCTGAAGCAGTCACAAAGGTAATTGCGTTTCTTAAATTTGTCGGTAAAACCGCAATGGACCATAACGATAATTCAGTAGTTGAAAATGCCAATTTATTTTTAGAAAACCTTAGGTATATTGGAAAAAAGGAGCTTGATACTGCCGTTAATTATTTCGCAGAAAAAACAAATGAGGACATTTCGGCGGGACAAAAAGTAGGTTTCTATATCCCCCCTTCAGGCAGAAGTGAATTATACATAACTTATAGAATTCTCGAACAAATGAAAAGAAAATCATCAGGAGCTTATTTTACATTTAATCCAAATTCAATTACTCAAAACACAGATAAAGTTTGCATTGCAGATGATTTTGCAATATCCGGAACAAGAATTAGATCATTTTACACAAGCCTAGTAGAATCAAATCCTAACTATCATGGAAGTATTGAATGCATGTTGATTGCAGCACCAAAAACATTTGATTCGAAAAGTATAAGTTCAAGAGAAAGACCGACAGTAACAACTTTCTATGGAATTGATGAATATAGAAACTCTCAAGGTAAAGGTATTACCATTGGCGGAAAAATAAGTGTAACAGGAAGTCATTGTGCAACAGACTATGGATTTAAAACAAACATAGAAGAATTCCACGATTACCTTGAGAAAAAGGTGTCCGTTTCGAAAAGCCAATACCAACTGATATCCGAAGAGCCTACGATAAAGATCGAGACGGAAAATTCATAAACCCAGAATTTCAAAAAACAGTCGAATACGTTTCGGACATGCGAATCAGATAGAAATATTGGAATTCAACCGGTCACGTTTTATGAAGGCTTCACAATTCCACACAACCAACCCTCAAAGTTTGAATTAATTTTGTCTACATTCAGCTCACCTATAAAGTTGTCGTAAGTAATATGAGATTTTATTACGGGCTCAATTTCTTTATATTTTCCCTCAATCGTCTTAATAATCAAAACAACTTCGGCTTCTTCTGTAATTTCATTTTCATAATTATAGATACAAGTTATAGGAAAAATATTCACACAATTTGCCAATTTCTTTTCCAGTAAACCTCTACCAATCTTTCTCGCCTCCTCTACGTTGTTTAAAGTAGTATATATCAATTTCATAGAGCAATTATACATTATGTTAATATTAGATTATGACTCACAACGAAGATGACGACAGTGCAAATCCATTTGATGCAGCAACTATTCAAGAAATAAAAAGGTACGACCTTGGAGATCAACAACAAGGCTATAGGTATATGGTAGATCATCGGCTTTCAAATGGCTTACCATACGTTTCATTCGAAAACGAACACAAACAAAGAATTACACAACTCACTCCAGAATCTATTTCTCAAGTAGTCGGTCGTACTGTACGCCCAGGAGCTTGGACCGTGTCAGATTCAAGAAATTTATCTGCATCAACAACTTCACCAGAAGCTGCAGGCGTGATAATAGAATGTAAAAGGACACATGTAGGGTGGGAAAGCGGAAAGGAAAACATCCATGATAGAACAAGTACAGTAGTTGTAAGCGAGGATCCTAATCAAAATGGTTACTCAATAGACTATAGAGTTAAAACATTAAATACAGCAAAAGTGCTAAAACCTACATTAATAATAAATGTAAATGAAGCAAATAACCAAGCAACCACTTCAACAGTTTCGATTGGACGAACAACTGGAATTCTAATATTAGAATTTGATGATGATGGAAATTTACAGAAAATCGCAGTATCTAAAGACAGATTAAAAACAGAAGTGAGTGCATCGCAATTATCACAATATCCAGCAATTGAAAGAGAAGCTACTAATTTACTTGGAAGAAATTTAAATTTGAATGGTCTTAGACTCGATAAAGAAAGAACCATTTTAAATCTAGCAGATGGTAATGATTCGCTGGACACGAAACAAGATGTAATTAATGCCGTAGTATTTGAAGAAGCGAAAAGCTCCCAAGGACGCCGAACATCTGTTTCCACAATTGTTGATGGAAGGAATCAGGCAACGACACAAACACAACCACAACCCAGTGGACTTACCATTAATGCAAGTAATTTATCGATTTCAGAAAGCATAAATGCAACTGATCGAAATTCCGGACTGCCAGTTACACTAACGGTATCAGAGATCGAAAGCCGCCAACCAGAAACCCTACCGATAGTCTATATTGGAGCGAATAACATTGTTTTAGGAAAAATCAAATACACATGGGATACAAACTTACGTGTTTATAGGCTCAACAAAGATTAACCTTCTTTAATCTTTTACTTTCCGTATCAAATATTACAAAGCTGGCTTTTCCTGTTTTGTAGCCTTGGATTTCTCCAGGGTTTACCAAAATGGTGTTTCCAATTTTTGATTCGACGTATTCGTGAGTGTGTCCAAAGATACACAGATCAAATTCTTTAGATTTAGCAGCAAGTTCAGCAATTCTTGGATAGTGATTCATAAATATTTTGACGCCACCAATTTCTCCTTCAAATATATCTCCGCACAACTCGATTTTGTTAGAAGAATCCATCATCCTTGTTAAACCAACTTTTTCAGCTTCATTATTGCCCCAAACAAACTTAATTTTTCCATTAAACTTTTCTAGAATTGCTAACTGCGGAGGTGCTATCAAATCTCCTGCGAATAATAAAAATTCACAGTGGTTTTCATTAGAAATATTAACTGCCTTTTCTAAATTAACCCAATTATCATGACTATCCGACATTATTGAAATTTTCATAAGGCAATTATACATTATGTTATTATCAGCTTATGAATATCCCAACGAAAAAACTATCTTGTGGTTTTGAGATGCCAGTTTATGGTCTTGGCACTTGGGAGATGGGTGGTCGAAAGGAAGCCGATCCAAATAATGATGATAAAGCAGATATTGAGGCTATAAAATATGCCATTGATTCTGGAATTACGCATATAGATACAGCGGAAAACTATGCAAATGGTCATTCAGAAGAACTTGTGGGAGAAGCTATTAAAGGTTACGACCGCAATAAACTTTTTATTGTTTCAAAGGTAGGAAGAACTAAATTAAAGCACGACGATTTAATAAAATCCGCCAAAGAAAGTTTGCAAAGAATTGGAACAAACTATTTAGATCTTTTTTTAATCCATGCTCCAAGCTTAGAAATCCCGATTGAAGAAAGTATGTTAGCAATGAACGAACTTTATGATGAAGGACTTATTAAAAATGTCGGCGTCAGCAATTTTACAGTCGAGAGATTTATTGAAGCACAGAAATATTCAAAAGCAAAAATTGTTGCAAATCAATTGCACTTAAATTTGAAATACAGAGAAACAGAAAAAAAAGGACTTATAAGATTTTGCCAAGAAAACGATGTAATGTTTATTGCCTGGAGACCAGTTCAAAAAGGGATTATCCTAGACAGCAACATTCAAATAATAAATGAAATGTGTGAAAAATATCGAAAGACTCCAAGCCAAATTGCAATCAATTGGTTAATCAACCAAAAGAATATTGTTACACTATCGAAAACTAGAAATAAATCTCATTTAGATGAAAACCTAGGCGCAATTGGTTGGGAAATTGAAAAATCCGACATCGAAAAACTTCGAAACGAATTTCCGAATCAAGAAGATTTATCTGATGCAGTGCCGTTGGTTTAACTCTTCACCCTTGCATATCAATGGCTTCGATGACGTCGATTCTTCCACCAGCCGTTAAATGAGGATGTCCGTTTGTAAGGGCGACGGCTTCATTTAAGTCTTCAGCAGAAATTACTGTGTAACCATTTGTGGTAGAGGTTTCAGTTCCTCCGACAGTTTTTCTTTCACCAAATGGAGCTCCCATATCAACAACCTTACCGGAAAGCTTATCAAAATAGGCGACCCAATCACCCATTATTTTATTTCTTTCTTCCTCTGAAATATCAGACGCGGTATCACCACCGAAATATAGATAAATAAATTTTTTCATAGAAATAATACTAACATACTAGCCTCTGTAAAACTCCATTACCTGCTCGACAATATTCTTTTCAAATCCATCATACGAGTGATCGGCTCCTTCGAATATTTTTGTTTTTACAAGCGGAGATTTTGTTAGTTGCGATTTTAGAATTTCGATTGAGCCTTCTATTGTGTTTCCAACTTGCAATGCATAATCCTTGGTTCCTCCAATTATTAGTACGGGCAATTCGATATTATTTACATGTTTCCAGTCGTGGTCTCTTTTCGTGTAACAAAACACATTGCAGTTTGAGTCTTTACTAAAAAAATTAACATATGTATTTGCTGACAAAACATATTCATTATCTAAAATTTCAGATAGCAATTGCGTGCCTTTTCCATCTTCGATCATTCGCTTGGCTTCGGCCAAAACTTTATTGTGTAATTCCTCGCGAGCCATTGGCCATGCATACATGTCAACCGGACTAATTAGTATCAAGCCTTTTATCAGATACTGCGAACTTACAGACGCAGTATTCTGAAATGCTCGCATAGCGGGCATTATAAAATCATGCTTTTTTTGATTCATATAATAGACAACCTTCGAAGGAGCAAGACTATGCGCTTGAATATAAATTTCCCTGTAACCAAGATTTTTTGCAAACAAAACCCAAGCATCAATATCAAAAACAGACTCCTCAAAAATCTCTAAAGCATTACCATAACTTGGATACAAATCCGGATCTTTTGCGAATTGAGTAATACTACCTGTTCCCCTATGTTGGACAGACAAAAAAGCAAAATCACTTTTTGGAAAATTTTCATGAAAACCTGCATACCAAGAATTTGTATAAGGATCCCCTGCCATGCCATGAATATGCAAAATTAATTTTGACCTAGAATCCGTCTGGCTTAACAATCCTGAAAGATGAAGCCCATCTGAAGTTATAGTTTTGACTAAAGAAATTGGCATATGACGATATTATACATAAGTTATAATACACTTATGAGTAAGAATATATTTAAAGATCACGGATTTAAATAGAAATCAGTTAGTGCAAATTTTACACATACTGTTTCCGGTTGAAACTTATCTGATGAATCCCACATACGTACTTATTTTGCTATCTCTATGAATTGATTTAGGGGAAGTGTTTTTTTTACTTTCACACCCGCATTTTCTTTTTCTTCTATTACGAAATTTAATATACTTGCTTTTGGATTTATTGATTTGGGGTATCCTGCCCCACAATTGAATTCAACGATCTGCTGACCTTTTGTAATTTGATATTCCCACACTGTATTTATCTGGCAATCATTGGGAATTGGTTCATAAATTTTTTCTATATAAAAGATAATTGGAAAATTTACATCACTATTTATTTTAACTGCTCCAGTTAGTGTTGAGGATTTATCTACTTCGAATTTTACTGGTTCTATTGTAACTTTTTCCTGAATTTCATTCATTTTCATTGAATAAAGGGGTTCATAGATCGCCCTTCCAGTAAAAGTTAAAACAACCAAAATCAAAAGGCCGATAATAAAAGGTGAGAAAAGTAAAATATTCTTACTAATTTTTTTAAATGAAAAAGCTAAAGGAATACTACAAAAAAGATAAATTGGCCAAGTAAGTAATATAGCAAGATATCCAAAATCTCCACCTCCTAATTGAATATGATAAAAAGTCTCGAATGCAAACTTATAGATAATAAAATAACTAATTAATGCTGAATATAAAAATATTAATGCTTTCTTTTTAACAATAGAAATATTCATATCTTATTCCTCCCTTTCTTTTGCACCGGGTATATTCATTAGGTTTTTTAGATGCGGGCTAACTATGCTTCCAATTATAAATACAACTATGTAAGTAAATCCATCTATTACTTTATTGATCTGACCATCTATTATTAAAATAATTGCTAAAATCAATGCACATATTGGTATTGCATACATTACAACTATTATAAGTAAGGTCGCCGCATCTGATATCCTTTTTCTATTGTAGTATGTATCTTTTTTCGTATTATTTTCTAATTGTTTATCGAGCGTGATTTCTTCTTTAGCTCTTTTGGGATCTATATCATCAACCGACGGGTGTCTTACAATTATAATCTCAGGCATAAGAAATATACGGCACGTTGTAATTTAAATTACGCAAGCGGATTATTGCAACCATTGTAGAAACTTTAAATGCTTCAGCAATTTTTTGAATTATTGAGCTATTAATTTCGGCATTTTTATCTAAATTTTCTTCTTTAATAAATCGGCTTATGGCTTTTTCTGGCATAAGAATTTCTTCTGCCAATTTATTTGCTTCAATCTCAATATTACTAAAATCATTTTTACTTCTTTTAATAACTTTGTGACTATCTACAAGATCTTTATGTAAAACCGCGTGAGCCAGCTCGTGTGCAATAGAAAACCTTTGTCTTGCAACAGAATCTTGATCACTAATATAAATGCTTACCTCACCATTTTCCTTTTTCCTAACAGCCCCACTTACACCTTCGCCAAAAGGATACTCATAGACTTTTATACCAAACCTATTTGCAAGCTTAACAACATCTACACTATTGCCATCTTGAGCATGCTCCTCTGCTAATTTAATAAGATCTTCTTTTGTCAAAGCAGGAGCTTTATCCATAACCGAATTATACCCAGAAGGACAGAGGAGTTACAAGATGTTGGTGAGAATTTGATTTAAAACATTAT
The DNA here is from genome assembly GCA_943354835.1 of candidate division WWE3 bacterium. Classification (GTDB taxonomy): domain Bacteria; phylum Patescibacteriota; class WWE3; order 2-01-FULL-39-13; family 2-01-FULL-39-13. The sequence continues at coordinate 66,305 of CALRDH010000004.1, forward strand.
TAAAGTTTTCCTCTTTTATAGTTTCGTTTGTTATTGGATAGAATCCGTGGGTCGCATTTTTGATATAAGAAATATTTAATTGATGTTTTAGTTGCAGGTTTATTTCATCAATATCTTTTTTGGTACCAAGTAAATCTTCTAGTCCTTGGATTATTGTAAGTTTGTTTAACAAATCGCCCAGCTTATTTAGATGCTCTACGTAATCTTTTACATATCCGGGTTTTTCTTTAAAAGGATTTTCCTTTAAAAGATCTAACTCTAGCGGAAATCCAATTTTAACCGGAAACCCCAATATTATTATTTTATTTACAATAGGATTTGAAATAATATCTTCATGAAGTGAAATCACACCACCCATAGATTTTCCGATTATATTTATTTTCTGATAACCTTTTTTCTGAAATGAATCAATTACATTTTTGAGTTCCTCTATCTCCTTTTCATTTTGCAAAGAAGGTTGCCCACCACTTTTAATATATTCGAAATCAAAACCAAAACATTCATTTTGTCTCTCGTTCAATTTTTGAAATAAAAATTGAATTAGCTCGGTATTAAAACCCTCTGATGCTCCGTGTAGGAAAAGATTAATTGTTTTTGAAGCCATTATTATTTCCTTTTCGCATCCAAAATTTTATTTACTTCTCGATCGAAATCAGAGATATAGTTTCTATCCTGTTCTACTCGATATTTTTCATATGCTTCTAGCGCCAATTCTTCGGCAACTGCATTACTAACTTTTCCTAAATCTTTCAAGATATCACGGTCATTTAATTTCAAAAACTGATTTAGCTTTATTTCCCAATCATGCATGAACATTGCCTGCTTGCGTTTAGCTTGTGATTCGGCAAATATTAAGTATTGCTCCACTATGCTATTTAGGCCCGCCAGTTCGTCTTTATCTAAATAATTTTTAGCAATAGTAACGTCCGCTTTGCGTATAGGTCCATGTGGACTGTTTTTCCAATTAGTCAGCCCCATATTTGTTTTGCTACTGTCTACTCGATTGCTAATAATTTCTGCAGCTGTATAGCCCGAAATAGCAAAATGCAATTTATTTTGTACCGTGGCAAAAAAATGCTGAGCTTCAGGACTATTTTTGTCATAGTCCACACTGCACTGTGCATAAATATCAGTGATCTTTTGATAAAATCTCCGCTCACTACTACGAATGTCGGCTATACGAGCCAATTGTTCTTCAAAATAATCTTGACCAAAAGAATAATTTGGAGTTTTCAGCCGTTCATCATCCATGGTGAAACCTTTGATAATGTATTCCTTCAGTCGTTCTGTCGCCCAAATACGAAAATGAGTTGCTTGGGTAGAATTAACTCGATATCCTACTGAAATAATTGCATCTAGATTGTAAAACATCGTCTTATAAACTTTGCCGTCATTAGCAGTTATTTCCATTTTGGAAACAACTGATTTTTCTAACAATTCACGACTTTCAAAAATATTCTTAAGATGTTTGTTTATAGCAGGAACACCAACTCCAAAAAGGTCAGCGATTTTTGCTTGCGTAAGCCATATATTTTCATCTCGTAAAAATATTTCTACTTTCACCTTACCGTTTGGAGTCGTATAAAGTAAAAATTCTGTATAACTATTTTGTTTTATAACTTTATTACTCTTCATATTGGAATTATACCGCGGTTAGAGCCTGATTGATGGCGTGGAAAAATAGAAATCCATAGCTGGGACGATTGATCTGTGAACAACTTATTTTTATTTTATATCTTTAAGTAATTCAAGCGAAAGCGGATTTATAAAGTTTTCAGGGATTTCTGAAATAGGACACCATCTCCATTCACTAAATTTTTCTGGCTCCATTAGAGTAGCATCCTGATCTGTAACGCAATGAAAAACGTACAAACAGTCGCCATCTTTTGCTCCTGGAAGCTGACCTAAAGAACTTACTATATCAAATCCAACAATTCCGACTTCTTCATTAACTTCTCTTCTAAGAGTCTTTCCAAGGGTTTCACCTTCATCACACCTACCTGCCGGAGCAGTCCAAACCGAAATATCTTTCCATGTCCCTTTTGTATAATTTCTAAGTCCTATTAACAACCTTCCATCTCGTATAAAAAAAGCCGCCACTGCATCTGTAGGTTTTCCTTCTTGTTCAAGAATAGATTCTAATTCCATATGGAAATATTATACGCCAATTCAATATGCTTAAATTTCCTTAGACAATTCTATCCAACCACTTTCTTCATATCCCATAGATTTATACCATTGATAGAATTTTAGATTTTTATTTTGTGTCTTGTTTATCTTGCTTAGTCTTTACCAAGTTGTTAAAAGTTTCAAGTTTCTCCAAGTTTTTTTCTCTTGTTCTATACCAATTAATAAATTCATCTATAGATTTAACATTATCAGCTAATACCGCTTTATAAATTTCAACAGATTTTAATTTCCCTTTCCCTAATTTTTTAAGTTCAGATGAAATAGGAGATATAAACATTTTAATTCGAAGTATTATTTCCCTTTTTTCATCATTAATCATTTTGTCCCAATTATTTATAAGTCTATCTACATCATCTTCTTTAACTTCGTTTACAATTGAGATTTCGAAATCCCACTCTTTACTGTTTACGACTTTATTGGATTTTAGTGAATCAAAACTTATAAAATACCCAAAGCCTTTATTCTCTTTTTCAAGATAATTAGAATCTCTGTCGTAATCATAATAATTAATTGGATGAATCCTTCTTATACCACGAACCTGTAAAAATCTCTGACATAAATCAAACCAAGTTTGCATAAGATCTTGATTCGTGTTCAAAAAGATATCAATGTTTCTTGTGCACATAACTTGTAAAAGTTTCGAACCTTTTATAATGGGAACACCATAATCTTTTAAAACGTCGACAACTCCATATTCTTCAAGCAACGCATCTGATTCATTTTGTAAATTCTTTTCTAAAAAGAAAACTTCTTCCCTGGAAAGCTTCTCGATACTTAATTTCGAAATCATAAATCTTAAACCTCCTTAACCAACTCTATCCAACCACTTTCTATCATTGGTGATATTTTCATAAAAGAATTATACCGCAGCGTAGATGCTATCTTTGTGGTATAAAAAATTGGAGAGGATTATTGATAATACGAACCCTAATCTAGACATCTGAAACTTTACCTAAGTCAAAACTGGTACTTCTATAATTCCTTCAAAGTAAAATTTATCCTTATTTCTTAAGATATAATCTTTCATAAATTTCTCAAGCGAAAATTTCCTATCTAGTTCATAGAATTTCTTATCCAAATCATCAAATTCTGGGTTTTCGTTTTCTAAACAATTAACTCTAATGCTCCGATCTTTACTTAGTCCATTACCCATTCTGTCTGAAGCATCTTTTAATATTTCATAAAAATCTTTTGCCCCCATTTCTTTTAATCCATCAAGAGCATCTTGAAACACTATTCCAGTTGAGTTAAAGAAAAACTGATCATGACCGCCATTATCAACTTCTGACCGATACCAACCAACTGCGAAAATATACTTTTGTTGTTTCGAGAATTTGTCTAAATCACTAATATATTTATCATTCCCATCGTAAATAGAAACGCTTTGAAAAAGAGGCGATACTATTCTCCAAGAGGTGTTTTGTTCAATATAGCTATCATTTATAGATATATTCTGTTTGGTATATTTAATCATATCGACATTTTAGCATCATAAGTTTTTCTAGGCTGGGGATCGTTTACCTAGCTAGAACCTATTTTTCTCCACGTCTAGATAGCACTTAAGGATTCTTCCAAGTATTTTTTTACATAGTCGTAGAAATCACCCAGTTTAGCTCGTTCATTAATTGGTACAAATGGCCTAAGGTCAACAATAAAGTCGTTTTTATTAAATTTATTCAGACTTTCCAACAGTTTATCTTTGCTAAAAACCTCATCATAGTACGCAAGTTTTTTATTTATTAAATCCACATCTAATTTGGCGCCAATTTCTAAAAGCAGCCATATATCGTAAAAATCACGATGTTTATTTCTTGTCATGATTGCACGAATTTTCTCTGCTAATATTTCATTTTTACTAAGTGTGCTTATGAAACTTTGTATGATTATTGGATATTCAGTTTTAAGTATAGACTCAATAGGTTCAATAACCGACTCTCTCATTGAGAAATCAAGCCTTACGTACAAGGGTGAAGAAAATCCATTAATATTTGCCGTTAAAAGATATGTTTTTCCTGTCAACGTTTTCTTTTCTTTTATTTGATATGGATACGAAGCTGAAAGACTCTCAAATATTTTATTAATGCCTTCAATAAATCCTGCTTCATCAATGGAAACGGTAAAATCTAAGTCTTCTGAAAATCTTTTTCCACCATAAATTAACCTTAATGCAGTTCCACCTTTAAAATAAATTCCTTTTGAGAGACTTGAAGTATATAGTTCTTTCAAGAAAGTAAGCTGAACATACTCCCTTGCAATAACTGATTCGTTCGTGTTGTATCTCTTTGAGAGCTCTTTTATCTGATCTAGTGTAATCATATATATTTATTCAGAATGTTACTAAAACTCTTTGCAAGATCAACGTTTAACAATTTAGTAAATTCTTTCAATTTATCCATATCGATTTCCTTATAGTCTAGATTCTCTAAAGAATTTTCAGACCTCAATGATTTAATAATCATATACACTTGATCGAAAAGTGCCTTTTCTTTTGTAGCCATTAAATAATTTTTTTCTAAAAAATATCCAGTAAACAAACTCTTATCAGTTTTTGAGTACGTATATACTTTTCCTTCGACTTCTTTTTCAACTCTTCTTTTGGTTGTTGCGGAAGTAATTTCAAATGGAAACTGGCTCAAAATTCCATGATAATTTAAAGCAGTCTCAAATGATATATATGATGGACTATACAGAAACTGTGCGATTTCAAATGAAACAGGAGCCTTATCAGTAAGATAATATTTGCCTTTTTCTAATACGGTTATGACCTTATCGTCGACGTATCTTTTTATTAAATTTTCAAGATTTCTTTGGTTGTCAATCTCTAAAAACTTAGCAATATCAAGCGTTGTAAACATATTTTTATCGATTTTATAAAGTTTTTGGATGTTTGAATACGATGCCATATACCACCGATATTAGGTGGTTTGCAACATCGCGTCAAGTGGCTGCCCAGCTTGGATTCGAACCAAGATTATGCGATTCAGAGTCGCAGATCCTACCGTTAGATGACCGGGCATTGTTTTTGCTCTGCTTATTCACAAGCTACGCTTATTTACAAGCTGTGCTTATTTTACTAATTTACTGTGGTTATTACTAGCTTAAGCATGAATTGTTCTGCCCCGCCTGGTTTTATTTTTACGCAATTTGAATCGTCGAGTATTGCATATTCATTACCAACCCAAGGTTCGAGGCAGATATGAGGGCGATTTGGTTCCAACCAAATCGCCAGAGTTTTTAGGTTTTCTGAAGTTTCCACTTTTATATTCGCAATATTTTTAAGTGTAAAAATTATCTCTTTTGGTTTTTCTAGATAAATCGTGCTATCAAAATCAACAATTTTAAATATAAAATTATTTTTCTCCTCAATCGGTACATAAAAGTATGGATGAAATCCTATGGCAACAGGCATTTCGTTTTCTGAGTTGTTTTTTACAATCACGGTTTGTGAAAATGTATTTTCTAAAACTTCAATTATCATCTTTATATCAAAATGATAAGGATAAATTTCAAAGGTTTCAGCGGAATCTTTCAAACTTAAAACAACCTTACTCGAATTATTCTCCAAAAGTTCCCAAACCATATCTCTTGCGAATCCATGCTGTTTTAAATTTAGACCCTTTGAATTATCTTCTACGGCTTTTCCGGCATTTGGAAATAAAAACGGAATTCCTCCACGATTTTTATAAATATCCCCTACTAAATATTTTCCAAATGGGAATAAAACATCTTTGCCTTCAAATTTGATACAAGAAATAGTGCCTCCATTTAGATCAATATCCGCGTCCAAATGTCCAAAAGAAACTGGTATTGCTTTTTCCATAAACATATTTAATAATGAATAGACAAAAATGTCTATCCAAAACGAGTATCTAACAATTATTGATAGCGATTATAAATACATATCTGTAAGCCAGCCTTATCTTGACCAAATCAAATTAGACACAAAAAGCGTTCTTGGAAAATCTGTCAAAGACATCTGGCAAGATCCTGAATCACAAAAAAAAATAATTGAAAGTATAGACCTCGCACTTTCAGGTGAAGAAGTAACCTTCCATGGAAACTTCAAATTTGGAAAAAAAACCAGTTCATACAGAGTAAAATACACACCTCTTTTAGAAAAAAATGGGAAGATTAATAAAATTGTAGTTTCAACACTAGATATTTCAGACGAGATAGACAAAATAAATCATACAAAAAGAAAATTAAGACTTGATGAATTAACAAAACTCAATAATAAAGAAGCATTCGAAAGCGACATAAAAATTGTAAATAAACTAGCAAGCTCTTATTCATTAATATCTATTGAAATCTACAACCTTCCATCTGTAAACGAAAAATTTCATTGCGAAGTTGGAGATCTAGTCATTAGCAAATTTGCAGAATTTCTTACCAGACACCTCGCAAAATCTTCAAGCCTATATAGAATTGTCGGTGACAAATTCATAGCAATTTCATATCTAACTAATGAAGAGGATGTCGAAAAAGTTTCAAAAAATTTAATAAAGAAATTAGAAAAAGCTCTATTCAATAGAAAATATTCAATAGGGATATCGGTTGGAAGTGTAGTTGTAACACATAAGACAAAAACACCAGTCGAAAAACAACTAAAAGCTTTAGAATCAAATCTAGAAAAAAGTAAAAAACTCGGCAAAAATAAATTTACCTATTCAGAGATTTAATAGTCTTTTCTTTACCAAAAATAAATATTGATTCAAATAAAGGCGGCGAAATTGTACTGCCTGCCAATAAAACTCTTATTGGATGAAAAACCTCACCAACTTTCCAACCTAATTCTGATGCACGCTTTACAGTTTTCTCCTCAAGTCCCTTTAAGCTCTCTAAATTCCAATCTCCAAGATTCTCCAATTCTGACAAAAACCAATTCATATGGCTTTTGATTTCTTCCTTGGATTTATTTTTTGTCAAAAGTTCTTGATTAATTTCTGTGTCCTTAACAAAAAAATTATTTAAAGGTAATAAATCTTCGAACTTTTTAATTCTTTGATTATTAATTTCAGCAAATAATAATTTGGTTTCATCATTTAATGAGTTCAAAAAATTAAGCATCAATTTATAATCGTTTGGTGTCCAATGTGTTTCGAACTCTGTCGCACCTTGATATTCAGAAGATATACAATATTTAAGCCACGAAGTTAGTCTATTAATAAATTCTTCATCTGAAAGATTTTGTAGGTATTGCCCGTTCATCCATTCCATTTTCACTAGATCAAATTTAGGACTTACTGCTGACAAATCTTTAAAATCAAAAACTTTTGAAAATTCATCAAACGAAAAAATTTCTTTACCTTCTGGATGGCTCCAGCCCAAAAGTGATATAAAATTTAAAACGGCTTCTGGTAAATAACCTTTCCTTCTAAACCAGTCGACACTTGAATGGCCTTTTCTTTTTGAAAGTTTCGCACCACTCATATCGGTAATTAATGGAGTGTGAACAAAAACAGGCATTTCCCAATCAAAATAATCGTATAAAAGTTTATGTTTTGGAAAAGAAGTAATCCATTCAGGACCTCGAAGGACATGAGTTATTTCCATAAGATGATCATCAACCATTGCAGCTAAATGATACGTAGGAAATCCATTTCCCTTCATAATTACTTGATCATCAACAGCACTTGAATCAAATTCAATGTCTCCTCGTATCAAATCATGAACCAATATTTTTGTATTTTCTGGGATTTTCATTCTTATCACAAATTTCTCACCGGCATCAACTCTTTTTTTTGCTTCATCTATATTTATTGATCTGCAATGTTTATCGTACATCGGTGGCACTTTCTTTTTTGATTGTTCTTCTCTTAGTTTTGTAAGTCTTTCTTCTGTGCAAAAACAATAATAAGCATGGCCTTTTTCAATTAACTCATCAGCATGTTTTTTGTATATATCTAACCTTTCAGATTGAATATAGGTTTCATCAAAAGAAATATTTACCCATTTTAAACCTTTATATAGTGCATCGACTGCACCTTCTACATATCTATTTGTATCAGTGTCTTCTATGCGAACTATAAATTTTCCATTATTTCTAATTGCAAAAGCTTTATCAAGTAATGCCTGATATAAAGTTCCTAAATGTAAAAAACCTGTAGGACTTGGAGCAATTCGTGTTTTTACCATGCATTGATTATACATGTGTCCACCTATATACTGAAGCTGTATGAACCTAGCAGAAACGCAAGAAAAAGTTAGAAAATTCCTAATAGTAGTCTCAATTGTAACTTTTGCTTATTACACATCAAAATTTATATTTTTTGAAAGCGTTAATTTATATAGAAGCTTTAACCCAATAAAAAAGCCTGAACCTATACATGCATATGGAATTCTTCCAAAACTAAAAATGAGAGAAGTTAAAGTGAATGGAAGTCCAACATACAAACTGGATACTATAGATGGAAAGCTTCCAGTTTTTCCAGATCGCGAATACGTTTATCAAGTTACAGAACCTTCAACAAATCTTCTTTCTGAACAACAAATTAAACAACTAGCAACGGATTTAAGTTTCACGGGCAGTTATATTCCACTTTCAAAATCAGAATTCAGATGGATTGATGGAATAAACAACAGAACGTTTACTGCACATGCAGCAAATAAAACATTTTTGCTAGACACTCCAATTAGTAAAATAAGCACAGTAATTTTCCAAGCGCCAAATATAACAAAAGAAGATGCAATAAATATGGTTTCAGGATTTATACGATCAAAATCTTTAGTTAATACTATAGATGCCGCTAATTTAAAATATGATGCAGTTAGTGGTCAAGTAACTCTCGGGAAATTAACAGAAACAAACGAACTAAACCCATTAACCAAAATTGTAAAAGTAAATGTTTATAGGACTGTTTCAAAATATACCGTTTATGGTCCAAATCCAAAAGACTCACAAATAAATTTTTATGTTACAAATACTGCTGATTTATTTAAGTTTCCAAAAATAAATTTCACGTATTGGAATACTGATTACACAAATAAATCAGATTATTATTTGTCACCAGTTTCAACAGTTTGGGAAGCTGTAAAAGCTGGCAAAGGAATCATTTCGTACGCTAAAGGTTCAAAGGATAATTATTTTGAACTTCCAAATTTTATTACAGCGAATAATATTGAAATCAGAGAAGTATCACTCGCCTATTATGAACAAAAAGATTTACCTTTATTCATACAACCAATCTATGTATTTGAAGGAATTTATACATTCACCAATCTGGAAGGACAAACAGAACGCGGAGACATTGTAATATACAATCCAGCAGTCAGAGGAGATTTCGTTACTAACTAACCTTATCTTTAATTACATACATAAAGACTTCATAAAAAGTTATAAGAATTGGAATTGCAAGTATTGCTCCTACCACACCCAAAAGCTGACTACCTACCATTAAAGCAATAATAGTTATAATTGGATTAAATCCAACGGCCCTTTGCATTACTTTTGGAACAATTAAATTATTTTCAAGTTGCTGAATAAAAATGTATAAAACTAAAACACCAATTCCAACAACAGGAGACACGAAAAAGCCAATCAATGCTGCAGGAACCACAGAAATAATTGGACCCATTATTGGAACAACTTCTAAAAGACCTGCAATAACAGCCAAAGGTAATGCGTAATCCATGCCTACTATCAAAAGACCGACATATGTTAAAACGCCAATAATTAACATCAAAGTAATCTGACCACGAAGCCAACCACCTAAACGTTTTTCAATTTTAGAGACTAATTTTTGAATGTCATCACGTCTTCCGTCTTCAAAAAGGTCAACAAACATAAGTCTTATATTTTTAAAATCTAAAAGAATATAAATCGTAAAAACAAAGATTAATACTAGTGTAAGAATTCCAGAAAAAGCACCTAAAGTGAAATTAACAACGCTTCCACCTGTTTGATTAAGCTGTGCGAAAATCCCATCATTAAATTTACTTATATAGTCACCAGCACCAGGAATTTCAGACAGACTTTTCATGTAGCTTGGAAAATTAGTAATAAGAACTTGTGATTGTTGTATAAATGGAGCAATTGAAACACTAGCAAGTCCTCCAACAATTATTAAAAGTGAAAAAACAACAAAAACGACTGAAAATCCTCTGTGCATTTTTTTCGCAACCAGAAAATCGACAACAG
>CALRDH010000005.1 GCA_943354835.1 candidate division WWE3 bacterium
GATTTTATTTTGTTTTATTGCAACAACTGATAATTCTACTTTTCCATCGTCTATAAAAATGCTGTGACCTTTTTCTAGATTATTTATGCATGAAATATTAGGAAAAGGAATCCACGTAGTATTTAGTTCTTCTTTGTCTGAAAGGATTACTTCCTGGCCTTCGGAAAGAATTATCTTTTCAATATTATTTGGAAATATGCCTATTCTTAACTCTGGACCTTGAAGGTCTGCTAAAAGTGCTATGTTTTTATTTAATTTTTTAGCAATTCCTTTTAGCCTATTTGCTAATTCTCCATGCCATTCGTGATTGTTGTGCTTTAGATTGAATCTAAAAACATTTGCACCGGCCAACATCATTTCTTCTAAAACTTTACTTGTATGCGAAGCTGGCCCTAGTGTTGTTATTATTTTTGTTTTTTGTGTCATATTTTAATTAATTTTAATACCGTAAGTTTTTCTTGAGTGCTCAATTATTTTTTCTCTATGTCCTGATTTGTTTTTAGGAAGAGGAAGCGAATAATAAGTAAACGCACCTGCGCTCACACTTGAAATCATCATCTTTATTATCATTTGATAACTATCAAGTGTTGTTAAGTCCCCTGCTTCTATATCTGTTCCAAATTCTTTGTATAGAATTTCTGAATCTTTTGCTCCTACATTAAAACAGGCAATCGTTCCAACATTACCTAGTATAGCCCCCATTACGTCTTCGTCAATCTGCGTAATATATTGATTTGCTAATGTTAATCCAAGTTTGTACTTCCTTGCTTCTGAAAGAATCTTTGTAAATGATGAAGTTGCAAAGTTTTGGAACTCATCAACATAAAGATAAAATGGAACGCGCTTGTCTTCGTCTAAAAATGCGCGGTTCATGGCGGCGATTTGAATTTGTGTAATTAGCATTGATCCTAAAAGTGTTGCGTTGTCTTCGCCAATTTTGCCTTGTGAAAGATCTGCTAAAAATATTTTCTTGTTATCCATAAGATCAGAAATAATGACTTTTGATTTTTTGTGATCAATTATTTTTCTGATTAAAGGTGAAGTTACGAATTGTCCGACCTTGTTTAGAATTGAAGAAATTGCTTCTCCGATGAACTTTTCACTTAGTGCTTCATATTCGTTTTTCCAGAATTTGTGAAGTTGTGGGTCATCAACATTTTTTAGAACATTATCTCTAAACTTTTTATCGTGGAGAATATTTATAATATCGACTAAAGTTGCATTTTCAGCTTGAACTAAAGTAAAAAGGACATTTCTTAAAATATGTTCAAGACGTGGTCCCCAAGATTCCGAATAAAGTTTGTAAAAGATTGCGATAATTCCTGAAACAATAAGTTCTTTTTGGTGGCTACTTTTTACCTCGAGTATATTAAGTGGATATGCATAGTCTGGATCGGCAGGATTAAAGTAACAGACGTCGTTGATTCTGTTTTTAGGTATGTATTCCATTATATGATCGATGGCGTCGCCGTGCGGGTCCAGCACGGCGACGCCATTCCCTTTTCTAATATCTTCTATTGCCATGTTGTCTATAAACCATGATTTTCCAGTTCCTGTTTTTCCGACGATGTAAACGTGTCTTAGTCTGTCTTTGGCTTTAATTCCAAATATGTGGTCTCTGTTTTTATAATTTACTTTTCCTATGAATGTAATATCTTTTTTTTCTTCTTCTGTTGAATTTTCATGCGCGATTGGCAAGTCTTCTGGCGGATCTAATTGAAGTTTTTTTCCCCACTTAATGTTTGGTATGTTTAGGGATCCACTTGGCAGGTGCCATAATGTCGTAATTTCAAGCGCGTTTAACAGGTTTGATGTTCCGTATGATGAATGTGTTGTAATTGCATTTAGTAATTTTGTTTTATTAAATATGTTTGGATTTTTAAGTGTCAATGAATTTCCGTTTGGTTCAGAGAATAAACTGAAAGCTCCGGACATGTAATTTATGTTTGTATATGTATCAGCAATTAATCTTATATTTGCATTAAATCCGTAGTGTTTTATTTTCTCTTGTATTAGCATGCTTTCTGCTTGCATTCTTTGAGATTTAATTTCTGATGCATTTATTGCATTTATTCTTGAAGAGGCTTTCTTTTGCCAGTTTGTGTTTGCATGAGTAAGTATTATTTGTATCCAAAAAAGTGCGTTTGGATCAGGAGATCTGGACATGCTTGAAAGTACAGATCCAAGTGGATCAACGTCAACGAATCCAACCATTGTTTTTATAGGAAGATTCCCACTTTTTGTTAAATTTAATTCAGCAAATTGTATTTTTGAGAAATCTACGGCTCCAATTTCTGAAAAGGACTCAAGATCCACGACATCTGCCTTTCCATATTGTGCTAAAAGTTGATTTTTAAGGTGAATTAATTCCGTTTCTTTTGTTCCAATTATGAAATATATATTTTGATTGACGGATATTATATTGAACGAATAAACTGGTGAATCTGGTTTTGAGAATGAAAAAATATTTCTATTTGATGACCTTGAAACAAGACTTGATATCAGTGCTAGCCCTTGTTCATATGTATATTCATTATTATGAGGGACTTTAACAAGCAGGAACTTCATAAGAAAAATTATAGCACCAAATTGTAACTCTTTCGGTGAATTGGGGTTAATCCAAATGTTTTGATTGCTTGCATATGAGCCATTGTTCCATATCCGACGTTTTTATCAAATCCATACTTTGGATATAATTTGTGATATTTTTCTTTCATTAGATTATCTCTATAAACTTTTGCTATTATTGAGGCCGATGCTATTGATAATGACTTTTGATCACCTTTCGTGATTGATAAAACAGGAATTTTAAGACTAATTTTGAAGTAGTCTATGAGGGCGTATTCGATATTTTTTATATTTTGACATGCATCTTGTAGAGCTTTTTTGTTAATCTCCCCTACTCCATATGTATCAATTTCATTATTGTCTATTTCAACTATAGAAAATTGATTCGCGTTTTTTATTATGAATTCTGAAAGTAAAATTCTATTTTTTTCTGTAAGTTTTTTAGAATCATTGATTTTATAGATTTCAGTGATGTTTTGATCTTCTAATATCTTATTTAGTTTTTGGAAATTCCAACTTACGGCTGCTGTTACAATTGGTCCTGCAATTGCACCTCGTCCAACTTCATCAGCGCCTGCAACGACTAACAGGCCTTTTTCCCAAAGACTTTTTTCATACGAAATATTATTCAGAAACATCTGCTTTTTGGTCTTCTTCTACCTGGCCTTCGTCACCTTTTCCAAAAGCTGAAACCGCTGAAACTTTATCGTTTCCTTTTAGTCTCATTAAGATAACGCCTTGCGTATCTCTACTTAATGTTGGAATTGATTCTGCAGGTATTCTTATAATTTGGCCATTTTCTGATGTTAGGATTATGTCTTTTGATTCGCTGTTTATTATTTTGACAGCAACAATATCGCCAGTTTTTGCTGTTATATTTGCGGCTTTAATTCCGCTACCACCTCGGTTTTGAAGTGTGTATTGTGAAACTTTTGTCTTTTTACCGTAGCCATGGCTCATTATCGCAAGTAGTTCTTCTGTTTCATTTTCTTTCGAAAGAATTTCCATGCTTATAACTGCGTCACCGCTTTTAAGTTTTATTCCTCTTACTCCACTTGCACTTCTTCCCATTGGTCTGACATCTTCTTCTTTGAATCTTACTGATTTACCTTTTGTTGTAACAAGAATTACTTCGTTTTGGCCTGAAGTTAGCATTGATTTTACTACTTCATCTCCTTCTTTCATTCCCATTCCTATAATTCCAGTTCTTCTTATGTTATCGAATTCTGATAGTGCTGTTTTTTTGATTTGACCGAATTTTGATGCGGTTAGAATATATAGATCTTCTTTTTTGCCTTCAAAATCTTTTTTAATAGTTATGATTTCTTGAACTTTTTCATTTGAGCCCATTTCTATAACGTTAACAATTGCAGTGCCTTTTGATGTTCGGCTGCTTTCAGGAATATCCCAGACGTGTTTTTCATATACACGACCTTGGTTTGTCATGAAAAGTACTTTGTCGTGTGTATCAGCAAGTCTCATTAAGGCGACTTCGTCTTCATCTTTTGTTTTCATTCCTACAACGCCTTTTCCGCCACGACTTTGTGTTTTGTATGTATCTGGTTTAACGCGTTTTATATATCCAGAAATTGTTACGGCGATAAGTGTTTCTTCATTTGCGATTAGGTCTTCTTCTGAAAGTTCGCCGATTTTACCTTTTATTACTTTTGTTCTTCTCGCGTCACCAAATTTAGCTTTAATATCTATGAGTTCATTTTTAATTATTTTTATAGATTCAGATGGATTTGCCAATATTTGCAAAAGATTTGTGATTGTTTTTTGAATTTCGGCAAGTTCGTTTTCGATTTTGTCTCTTTCAAGGGCTGCGAGTCTTCGAAGTTGCATATCAAGAATTGCTTGAGCTTGAATTTCTGTTAATTTAAATCGTTTAATTAAATTTGTCTTTGCTTCTTCTGAGTCTTTTGATTTTTTGATTATTGCGATGACTTCGTCTATAAAATCGAGCGCTATTTTAAGACCTTCTAAAATGTGTTCTCTTTCGCGAGCTTTTCTTAATAAATGTATCGATCGATTTATGATTACATCTCTTCTATGTTTTATAAATTCATCAAGGAATGCTTTGATACCAAGCGTAAGTGGTTTTCCACCAACAAGGGCAAGCATATTCGCATTAAATGCGTTTTGAAGTTGTGAATATTTGTATAAATAGTTAAGAACTTTTTGAGGATTTGAATCTCTTTTTAGCTCTATTACTATTTTCATTTTTCCACGGCTACTTTCGTCTCTGATATCGCTAATTTCTCTGACTTTCTTTTCGTTTACTAAATCTGCGATTTTTTCAATTAGTGTTGTTTTGTTAACCTGGTATGGAATTTCTGAAATCACAATGCAGAATTTTCCACCCTTAATTTCTTCTATTTTTGCTTCTGCTCTTTGAATAATTTGTCCACGTCCTGTTGCAAAGTATCTTAATGTTTCGGATTTATCGTAAATTGTGCATCCTGTTGGAAAGTCTGGACCTTTTATTATTCCAGCTAATTCTTCTAAAGAAATTTGATTCCCGATTTCCCACCTTGTGACTGGCGCTTCAGTTTCGATAAGATCGTATGCTCTGATTTTTACAATTTCCTTTTGTGATTCAGTTACTTCGCCTTTTTCGAGTATTAATGTTAGTGCGTCTGCAAGTTCATTAAGATTATGTGGAGGAATATTTGTAGCCATTCCGACAGCGATACCTGCTGATCCATTCATTAAAAGATTTGGAATAATAGCAGGAAGAACTGTAGGCTCTTGATATTCTGCGGAGTAGTTGTCTTCGAAAAGTACTGTGTCTTTATCGATATCGGAAAGTAGATAATCAGAAATTCGTGCTAAACGGCATTCTGTATACCTCATGGCAGCGGCTGGATCTCCATCTATGTTACCGAAGTTACCTTGGCCATCGATTAATGGATATCTTAACGAAAAATTTTGCGCCATTCGAACAAGGGCATCATAAATTGATGTATCTCCGTGAGGGTGGTATTTACCAATGACTTCTCCGACGAGCTTTGCAGACTTGCTGTAAATTGCATCGGCTGTTAGATTCATTTGACTTGCAGCAAAGACAATACGTCTGTGAACAGGTTTTAGACCATCACGAATATCAGGTAAAGCTCTTGAGACAATTACGCTCATTGCGTAGTCTAAATAAGCTTTTTGCATTTCCTTTGATATAGATGTGTCTAATATCTGCCCCTTTTGCAAATCTTCAGTTTCTCCAATTTCCATTAAGTCTGTGTTGTCTGTCATTATGATTGTTGTTTAAATTTTTCCTCGTAAGCTTTCATCGACTCTGCTATTAGTTTATATGCTTCTTCCTTTCCACGAAATCCAGTTATTTTAACTGTTCCTGGACCTGTTTGTGCGTATTTATATGTTTCCATAAATGTTTGAAGATCTTTAAGCTCGTGTTTTGGCATATCATCTATGTCGTTAATATGATCCCATCTTGGGTCTTTTTTGTTAACGCAGATAATTTTATCGTCGGATTCTCCGTTATCTTCCATTCCCATGACACCAACTACTCGTCCATGAGCAACGGCACCTGGAACAATATTTCCTGTTGTGTACAAAACTGCATCTAGTGGATCGCCATCGTGAATGTTCCATGTTCCAGGAATATCTGCATAAACAACTGGATAATGGACTGGTCCATAAAGTACACGATCAACTTCTAAATAACCGATTTCATTATTGTATTCATATTTAACAAAATCACCGCGTGAAATCTCTACTATAACTTTCAAAACTTCAGGTGCTTTATCTTGTTTTATTGCGTGAAAAAGATTCATATAATTTATGTTCTTGTTAGAAACCAAAAAGATATTGCACTTAAAAGTCCGGCCATCGAAGAAATTGGCTCCTGGTCTTTTGTTTTCTTTTTGGAATCAACAAACCATCCTAAAAATAAATAGAAACTCAATACTAAAAGAAGTGAAGACATTGCTTCAACTCTTCCGAATCTTATTATAATGGCAAGTGTAGCAATTGTAAAAAGACTAATAAACAGTGGTATGGATTTTTCAATTTCGTTTTCTACTAACTTTGATTTTATCTTTTCGACGTATTTTTTTGAATGATCTATAAGTATAAAAATTATAAATATCCAAGATACTTGATAACCACTGACTAAGTTAAACCTTGTTATTATGCCTTTATTTTCATTAATTTCTGATGAGGCGAAAATGAACAAAAGTGGAACCAATTTTGAGACTGTATTTTTAAAAGAGCTTAAATCTTTTCCTGTTGATAAACCAATCATTGCTATATATATAAATGCACTTAAAAATGCAAGACAAATCCCTAAAATCCCTGATATTTGATATGGAACTAAAACTAGTAAAACAAGTTCATTAATATCAATAATTATTGATCTGTTTTTAACAAATAAATTTACAATACCTGCGATAATTCCACAAAAAAGTGGAATTAATATTGTTGCAACTCCGATTTCTTTAAAAAACATATAGCAGAATGCAAAATAGGATAGAGCGATTAATGCCGTTGAAATTGAAATTACTAACTTGTTTATACTTACGACTTTTAGTAAGAAATAAATCGCGAGTGGAACTAAAATCACGAGCAAGATTGTGAATGAGGTTTCTTGTAAAAGTAATTTATTATATCCTCTAAATTTTTCTATACTGCTTTGGAAAACTAAGCTAGATAATAATATTGTGTTTACAAGATTTAATTCTAGTGTTTTTGCATTGTTTGATATTTCTTGTGATCTGAAACTAAAGTAGAGGAAGGCTAAATTTGCACCTATTAAGTATGCTGGTATAAAAATTAAATCTGACTTAAAGAAGTAAATTAAAATCCCGGATAAAATTACATAATGCGTAATTTGTGAATTTTTATGTAACAAAATGTATGTGCAAATTATTCCGAATGCGAATGCAATCAGTACATAAATATTATTAAATTGAAATAGATAATAAAAAATTACAGGTATGAGTATTGCCGAAATTAACTCCCATTTAAAGATTTTCATATTATTATGCGTGCAGATCTAAATTTGCAGAAATTGCGTTTGCTTGAATAAAATGTTTTCTTGGTGCAACTTCTTTGCCCATTAGCATTTCAAAAATGTTATTTGCTTCTTCGATGTCTTGGATTGATATTTGTTTTAAAACTCTTGTTTTTGGATTCATTGTTGTTTCCCATAATTCATCTGCATTCATTTCTCCAAGACCTTTAAATCGACCAATTGAATATTTTTTGTTTTCCGCATGCATTTTTGCTTCAAATTCTTGTCTTTCCTTGTCGTCAATTAAGTACCTTTTATTTTTGCCCCACGTTGCTTTGTATAGTGGAGGAACTGCTGCGTATAACATTCCTTCTTGAATTAGCTCTGGTAAATGTCTGAAAAAGAATGTTAAGTAAAGTGTTCTAATATGTGATCCATCAACGTCAGCATCCGCCATGATTATAATTTTGTGGTATCTGGCGTTTTTTGAATTAAACAGATCGCCAATTCCTGCACCAATTGCTTGAATTAAAGGTTTGAATTTTAGATCTTTTACAATTTGATCAATTCTTGCTCTTTGTGTATTTAATGGTTTTCCAAAAAGAGGCAAAATCGCTTGAATTTCGTTATCACGTGCTTGTTTGGCGGAGCCTCCGGCGGAATCTCCTTCTACAATAAAGATTTCGGCACGAACGGGATCTTTTGTTCTGCAGTCGGCAAGTTTTCCTGGAAGGCCGGAGCCTTCTAGAGCACCTTTACGTATGACTGCGTCACGGGCGGCGCGCGCCGCTTCGCGGGCGCGCGCCGCGAGAATACTTTTTCCAATTATTCCTTCTGCATCATGAGGGTTTTCTTCAAAAAACTGATCTAAACTTTCTTTTGCAATTATTTCAACTACAGTTCTTGCTTCTGAAGTTCCAAGTTTTGACTTTGTTTGGCCTTCAAATTGAATTTTATTTGACGGGATTTTTACCGATATACCAACATTTATTCCTTCTCTTGTATCATCTCCTGATAATTTTTCCTTATCTTTAAATAGATTATTCTTTTTTGCATAGTCATTTATGGCTTTTGTTAAAGCACTTCTAAATCCTGTTAAATGTGTTCCTCCTTCAGTTGTTCTAATGTTGTTTGCAAAACATAATTCGTTCGCTGCAAATGAGTCTGTATATTGAAAAGCTATTTCAACATCAATTTCATCAATTTCTTTATGCGTGTAAAAAATATTGGGGTGCATTACATTTTTGTGTCTGTTTACAGAGCTTATTAATGCCCGAAGTCCACCTTCAAAATAAAAAGTTTCAATTGTGTCATTTCTTTTGTCTATGAATTTAAATTTGAGACCTGATGTTAAGTATGCAAATGTTCTAATTTGTTGTCTTATTGTTTTGTAGTCAAATTCGATTGTTTCAAAAATGCTTCCATCTGGTTTATAAAATGTAGTTGTACCTCGCTCGGATGATGATATTGATTCGGCCGGCAAAGGTGATTTATCATTAGTTGTTTCGACTAGTTCAGTCTTTTTTATTCCCTTTTCATATTTTTGGAAATAAAGTTTGCCTTCTTTTCTAACTTCAACTAAACATTCGGTTGAAAGTGCATTTACAATTGAAGCGCCAACTCCATGAAGACCGCCTGATACTTTATATCCTGTTCCACCGAACTTTCCTCCTGCGTGAAGTTTTGTCATGACAAGTTCAAGCGCGGAAACTCCGTATCCTTGTTTTATACCAACAGGAATTCCTCTTCCGTCGTCACTGACTATAATAGAGTTGTCTTTTTGAATTGTTATGACGATGTATTTAGCATATCCTGCCATCGCTTCGTCAACGGAGTTATCAATGATCTCTTTTGTTGTTTGATGAAGGCCTCGAATATCGGTTGATCCGATATACATTCCAGGTCGAACGCGAACTGGTTCTAGTCCTTCTAGAACTTCAATATTTGCTTCACTATATTGTTGTGTATCTTTTATATCTGATGCCATATTTTTGTTAATTCTACCATAGAAAGATATTTGGGCGCTTTGCTAAAACTGTTTAAAATGACGACGTAAGTTGATAAATAGGCATGATAACAGAGATGATCAAAACTCCAACCATGACGCCAAGCATAAGCATTATGATAGGTTCCATTGCCACAGATAAGTTTTTAACGACTTTGTCTACTTCACCTTCATAATACTTGGCAAGACCATTTAATCTTTCACCAACAGTTCCTGTTTCTTCGCCAACTACCAGCATTTGTCCAACCATTTGCGGGTAGATTCTTTCTTTGTTGATTGATTGTGATAAAGGTAGTCCGTGTTTTACATCGTCTATAAACCGATCAATTGAATCTCTAAAAAGTCTATTTTTCATTGAGTTTTTTGAAATTGCCAGCGCTTCGATAATAGGAACCCCTGCTTCATCTAGTAGTCCGAGTGTTCTTGTTAGCTCAACAATTGCTGATTGTCTAAGTATTTCTCCAAAAATTGGTAGTTTTAAACCGACTGTTGAAAAGATTATTTCACCTTCATTTGTTACTGCAAATATTCTTATACCTGTAATTGCAGCAAGTATTAAAGTAATCGCTATCCACCAATAAGTTATTAAGAAATCTGATAGAGCAATTAGCGCTTTTGTCATGAATGGCAGATCTATATCAAATGAATCATATATAGCGGACATTTTTGGAATAACAAAAACAACAATTAAAAAGAAAACCATTACCATTGCCGATGTGATAATTCCTGGATAAATCATTGCGCCTTTAACCCTGCTTCCAAATTCTCTTTGCTTTTCGAGCGCATCTGCAAGGCGTCTCATAACTTCATCTACTTTTCCGGTTGCTTCCCCTGCACGCAGCAAACTTATATAACTTGGAGAAAAAACTGCGCCTTGATTTTGTATTGCTTTTGAAAGAGGGCTTCCCGATTCGACGTCATTTAAAACGGCTTGAAGAATAACCCCCATTTTATGATTTTTTGTTTGAGATGAAAGTATTTCAAGCGACTTTGTAATAGGAAGCCCTGCGTTAAGCATGCTTGCCATTTGATCTGTGAATTTAACTTTTTCAGAAAGTGAAACTCCTTCCAAAAAAGACATGAAGTTAAACATTTCGGATTTTTCTTTTATTGGTTGAAGCGAGTAAACAAAAAGCCCAGATGATCTTAGTTTTGCAATTGCAGAAGTGCTGTTTGGAGCATCTATAGTACCTTTACTCTCTTGTATTCCGTCATTTAACTTTGCTTTATATAAAAATTTCATTTTGCTGATTGACCTTTTGTATACCTTATTATTTCATCGGTATTTGATGTTTTTGTTAATGCATCTTCTAAATTAATTTTTCCGCTAGAAACAAGCTCTGCCAATGACTTCTCCATTGTTATCATGCCAAGATCTCCGCTTGTATTAATCAAGTTATGTAGGAAATGAGATTTGCCTTCTCGTATTGTGTTTCTAACAGCACTATTGGCAATCATTATTTCGACTGCAGGATATCTTTTGCTTGAATCAATACCACGAATTAATGTTTGATTTATTATTCCTTCAATTACAGATGCGAGTTGCATTCTGACTTGTGATTGTTGCTGTTCCGGAAACATTCCAACAACTCGATCAACTGTTTGTACAGATGAATACGAATGCAAACAAGTTATAACAAGGTGCCCCATTTCGGCCGCAGTTATTGCAAGTAGCATTGTTTCTGTGTCTTGAATTTCTCCAATAAAAATAACATCGGCGCTTTCTCTTAAAGCTGCTTTAAGTGCTTTTGACCAGCTTAATGTGTCTACGTATAATTCGCGTTGATGAATCAAGGATTTATCAGATTGAAAAATATATTCAATAGGATCTTCGATTGTTACAACATGAACACTTCGATTTTGATTTATCCAATTTATCATTGCAGCTGCAGTTGAAGACTTTCCCATACCAGAAGCTCCGGATAAAATAATTAGACCTTGAGGAAGTTTACAAAATTCATACAAAATATGTGGCATATTAAGTTCATCAAGTGTAGGAATGTGTTCTGGGATTAACTTTATTGCCACTGCAATTCGGCCTTTTTCAAAGTATGCATTAACTCTGAATCTGGATTTTTCGTCCATTTCATAAAGTGAATTTAATTCCTTTTCTTCGTATAAGATCGAAATTTGTTCTTCATTAAAAAGTTGGCTTACTAGATATGTTGTTTCTTCTTTATCAAGGACACTAAACCCTTGAAGTGGAGAAAGTGCTCCTGATATTTGTGCAGTCGGCGGAAGACCTGCACTTATGTGAAGGTCTTCCGCCTTCACTTGTATCATCTTAGTTAAAAGTTCATCAATTAAATATTCTTTAGACATAATTTTCCCTTTCTTTATTCATCTGCAACTGTATGTACTTCTCCGATTGTCGTTATTCCCCAGAGTGATTTAAGGTATCCATCTTGAACAAGTGTGATCATACCTTTATCTATGGCACTTTTTTCAATTTCATCTGTTGCTACATTTTGTTCGGCTAGTTTTTGAATTTGTTCATCTACTTCTAAGACTTCGTAGATTCCGATTCTTCCTTTAAATCCTGTTTGATTACACTTATCGCATCCCTTTCCTTTGTATAGTTTAATATTATTCAAATCAATTTCTTTTGTCGGCGATTCTTGATTTTTTGGAGTCGTAATTGGTTCGTCGTCTGTATCCGTATCCTCAAATGGATTATGACTTAAACCAACTTTAATGAGTTTGTCACCAAGAACGCGTTTAATGTCAGCTTTTATTTCTGGGTCTGGATCGTATGCTTCCTTGCAATTTTCACATACTTTTCGAACTAACCTTTGTGCTAAAACGGCATTGATTGTTGATGCTAAAAAGAAACTTTCAATTCCCATGTCTGTAAGCCTTGGAATTGCACCGGCTGCAGAATTTGTGTGCAAAGTTGCTAAAACAAGATGGCCTGTAAGTGCTGCTTGAATTGCAAGTCTTGCAGTTTCGCCGTCTCTAATTTCTCCAACCATTATTATGTTTGGGTCTTGTCTTAAAATAGACCTTAATCCGTTTGCAAATGTTAGGTCAGCTTTTATGTTTATTTGAACTTGGTTGACTCCAGGAATATTTATTTCAACTGGATCTTCAAGCGTGATTATATTTACTTTTACTGAATTTACTTTATATAGAGCTGTTGCTAGAGTAACCGTTTTACCCGAACCCGTTGGACCTGTTACTAAAATTATCCCAGTTGTTTGTCTTAATGCTTTATTAAATATGCTGTGTGCATTCCCCCATATTCCTAGCCCTTTTAATGTGAATACAGTTTTTTGATCTTTTAAAAGACGGATAACAACCTTTTCTCCAAATACTGTGGGAAGTGTTGATACACGAAGGTCTGTGCGAGATTCTCCAAATATAACCCTGAATTTTCCATCGAGCGGCTTACGTCTTTCATCAATTGGCATGTTGGCTAGAATTTTAATTCTTGCGACAACCGAGTTGTGAATTTCTTTTGGAAGCGGGAATTTTTCTTGTAAAACCCCGTCGATTCTATATCTTATACGAGTTCCTGTTTCGAAAGGTTCAATGTGAATATCAGAGGCCCCCGATTTAACGGCGTATTCTAAGATAACGCTAACAATTTGAGCAACAGGTGAAACTTTTATAATTTGTTTTGCCTGATCAATGTTTTGCAAGCTTTCAGTCATCTTTTTAGTTGAAGTTTCTGTTGCTTGTTCTATTGCTTTATTGACATCTTTGCCAAGGCTTTTGCTATATTCTCTGTCGATTGCTCCAAGGATTGAATTTTTTGTACTAGCATATGGCTTTACTTTAAGTTTTAAACTTCTTTCTAAAAATTGAATGATTAAAAGATCGCCTGGATCTGCCATTGCGATATCAATTGTGTTTTCGTTTCTCTCAATTGGAATGATGGTGTATTTTCGAGCCATTTCTTCTGGAATTGATTGAACTGTTTCTGGAAGTATCGAAAGACCAAGTGGATCAACAAATGGAATCCCTTGAAGTTTTGACTCTTCCATTGCAAATTGAGTTTCGTCTATGTATTGATTTTCGAGAATTATTTCTTTGGTAGATTTATCAGAACGAAGCTTTTCGTTTTTGATTTCTTCGTATTGGTGCTCGCTAATTAGTTGGTCAGCAAGCAATAAGTCTTCAATCGTTTGGGCAGTATTTGTCGACATAATCTCTAATTTCAGTATATCATAGAGATTACTTATGCAAACGGTAATTATTACAAGTGAGAACAAGGAATCGTCTGATTTTTATGTTTCAAAAAATTATGAAATATCTGAAGCTGGTGGTAATTCAATGATAATTGAATCTGTGGGTGGAAAAAAGATATCTATTGCGCAGGCTCGCGAACTTATTAAGTTCGCGAGCCTGCGCCCAGTTAACTCCAAGCAAAAAATTGCATTAATTAGAGATGCGCAAATAATGACGATTGAGGCTCAAAATTCTCTACTCAAATTAATTGAGGAACCTCCTACCTATTTACAAATTATTTTGATCGTAAATAATCCAAAAAATTTGCTCGATACGATTTTGTCTAGGTGCATAATAATAAGGGTTGAAAAAATTAAAGTAGACTCCCCTTCTTTGGATTCCGATGAATTTTTTAAAGAATTTTCAGAAATTCTATGTATGTCTATTGGTGAACGTTTTGATTGGCTTTCGAGTAATCAGACAAAATTTAAAGATAGAAATTTTGCAGTAGATTTTTTGTCTAGGTGGGAATTATTTTTAAGACATTTTTTGATTGCTTCTGTTAATGTTCCAAATAAACTTCCAACAAAAATTTGGCAGGAAAATTTGGTTTATCTAAAAGATGTTATTGAGAAAATTCGTGTAAATAACGCAAATATATCAATGGGTATAGAAAGTTTTTTAATAAACTTACCAGTCGTTGCGGGCGCTATGCATACGAAGTGATATACTGCGAATATGGCATATAGAGGCAAGCTTTTTCGAGGACTTACGCTTATAGAAATCAGTATTGTTATTGGCATTTTAGCAATTTTATCTGGAGTTATTATTGTTACGTTAAAGCCAAAAGAGCAAACTGGAAAAGCTTCTGACGGAACAAAAAAAACAGATAGTGCAGCCCTCTTATCAGCAGTTAATAGATATTTTGTTTCGTATAATGGTGTTTATCCTTGGGCGTCGGTTGCAAACTGTAGCGCTCCTACGAGTAATGGAACTTCAACAGTTTCTGCTTGTTGGTTGAACCGTTTGGTCGCAGTTGGGGAAATCGATTCAAGCTTTGCAAATGGAAGTAATATTTCTTCACTGATAGTCACTTTGGATTCATCAAGTGTTGTTCATATTTGTTTTGCTCCAACATCTCAAGCATTTTTGTCCAAGGCATATCAAAATTCAAGGGGAATTAGCGCTTCCCCTGGTACACATATTTGCATTCCGGAGTGATCGTCTTTCACCTGCGCTAAGTTTAGAAATTTTTAATCAAAAGTTTAACATTTTCCGCTTGATATCAACGAAATTCTGTGGTTGAATGTGTTGGTGAAAAGCAACGAAGAGACTCTTTTAACAAAAGAATATTTAACCTCATATCTAGATGAAAAGTTGTCAGCTTTGATTGGTTATATGGATGCTCGGTTTGAAAAGATCGAAAATCGACTAGGTCATATTGAGTCTCGCTTAGATAAAATTGAAGCCCGTCTAGATGGCCACGACATTCGTTTCGATCAGATTGACGAACAGCTAATTAATATTAATGTCAGATTGGATGGCCATGATGTACGTTTCATTCAGATGGATAATAGATTCGATTCCATGGACAAGCGATTAAACAGTGTTGAAGATGAACTTAAGGTTATAAATAAACATTTGGTTGCAATTGATGAACGTTTAGATAGCCATGAGGAAAGATTCGACCGACTAGAAAAGCATATCGATTTTAAATTTGATTTTTTCAAAGAAGATATTGTACGAAGTCTTGAGCCAATGTTTGCTGATATGAGAATCGACCTTTTAGGATATAAAGATTCTATGGTATCTAGAACAATGGATATAGAAATTGAGCAAGTCGCGTCAACGAGTATTGCAAAAAGGAATCAAGACTTGCTTTGTGACCACGAAGTACGAATTAAAAAATTGGAAGTTACACGGTAAATGTTTTTAATTATTTTTTTTACTGCATTTTTATTTTTTCTTTTTATCGGATCTTTTTTAAACGTTGTTATTGAACGCGTCTACAGGGGAGAACAATTTGTGAAAGGAAGGTCATATTGTGTTTCGTGCAAGCATGAATTGTCAGCTTTTGATTTAGTTCCAGTTTTTTCATTTTTATTTTTAAAAGGAAAATGTAGATATTGTAAAAAGAGTATTCCCCGAATACATGTTTGTATAGAGCTTTTTACGGCAATTTGTGCAGGATTTATTTTCGCAACTTACCCTTTTATACAAGCTTTGTTTTTTAGTTTGGTTTTGGTTGTTTTGATTTTGATATTTTTTACGGATTTAATGTATTACGTTATTCCGGATATCTACCTATATCTTCTTTTCGGACTGTATATAATTGGGGCTGCCCTTTTATATGTCTACCCAAATTCGTTTTATTTTCTTTCCAGTTTCTACTTCCCTATCTGGGGTCATGTCAGGGCAGCCCTTATCTCTTCCGCCTTTTTTGGAATACTTTATTTGGGTTCAAAGGGTAAAGCTATGGGCGAAGGCGATATTTATTTATCTGGAATATTGGCGCTTTTTTTAGGTCCGACCTTATCTTTGGTTATGCTTTTCATTTCCTTCTTGACAGGAGCAATAGTTGGAGTAATACTCGTTTCAATGGGCAGGAAGCGGATAACACAGGTTATACCGTTTGGCCCTTTTTTAATTGTTGGGTTTACGATTAGTTATTTAGTTGGTTTCAATTTAATTAATTTGTATCTGGGATTGTTATAATATTAGCTTTCTCCGATAAAAAAAGTACGAAGAATGAAAAAATTACCTGTCCGCTTCGGAAGAAAAGGGTTTACCCTTATCGAGTTACTTATAGTTATCGTTATCATAGGAATCCTAGCCGGTGTAGTCTTGGTGGTACTTAACCCAGCCAAACAACAGAGAAAGTCTGCAGAATCTGTATTGTCTGCAAATACGAATAAACTTTGTCTAGCGTTAAACTCTTGTGCGGCGACAACTCCAACAGCTGCAAGTTGTGGTACATTGGCACTGTTAGGGGCTGCTGATCCTGCTGGAGTTCCAACCACCTCAACATATACGCCTGCTGTAGCCGGTAATGTAGTTACTATAACTGGTGCGTTGGCGGCAGCTGGAGGATCTAAGACCTCCGGTACAGCTTGTAATATTACATGCAGTTTTGATTTTGTTGCAGGTACTGCTGTTAAATTAACTCCTGACGCAGGTTGCTGGTAAATCGTTACTACCCTAGTTTGCTATCTGATTTAGCAGGTTCTGAAAAGGCCTCGGATTTCCGGGGCCTTTTCTGTTTTTCCACATTTGTGGTAATGTATTTTTAGTACATATTTATTTTAAAAATGTCTAAATTTTCTGCCCAACCCTACCGTCTTGCCTTCACTTTGATTGAGCTTTTGATTGTTATTGTTATTATTGGAATTTTAGCTGGTGTTATTTTGGTTGTTTTAAACCCTGCAGCTCAACAAAGAAAGTCCGCGGAAGCAGTTTTGCAAGCTAATACAAATAAGCTTTGTTTAGGTCTTTTTTCATGTGCTCAAACTACGTATGATCCGTTAAGGTGTAACGATATGACAAAGATTGGAGGAATTGATCCAATCGACTCCCCCTCTACTTCTACTTATGATGTTTTGGCAACTGGTAATGTGATTTCTGTTACTGGAACTTTGCCAGCAGGAGTTGGTTCATCCGTAGATTGCGAATTTACTTGTGCGTACGATATAGTTTCAGGAACTCCTCAAAGATTAACGCAAGGAGCAGGTTGCATATTATGAAAAAAGGTTTTACTTTAATTGAACTTTTAATTGTTATTGGTTTAATAGGAGTTCTATCTGGATTCGTAATCGTCGTTATAAATCCACAGACTCAATTTATGAAAGCCCGTGATGCAAATCGTAAAAAAGATCTATCTTTAATTTCAAACGCATTAGAGCAATATTATGCGGATAATAATAGGTATCCGGCTACTATGGCTGTGTCGAGTCTTCCTCTTGCCGGTTCACCTAAATATATACAATCAATTCCTGTAGATCCAAATACTTATTCTTATTGTTATACATCTACTACGCCATTTCAGAATTTTGTATTATGTGCGCGGTTAGAGTCGGGAGTCGCGTCGGTGCCGGTTGGAATTATCTCGTGTCAGGCGTCTGGCGTTTCGTATTGTCTTACAAATGCTTTTTAAAGTATGAAATTTAATAATGCCTTTACTCTTATTGAAGTTTTAATTGTTGTTGGAATTATGGGCATTTTAACTATGTCTGTCCTACCCGCTTTTGGTACTTTTGCAGACCGCCGTGCTTTTCAAAGTAGCGTTGATATTTTCGCAGAAAAAGTTAGATCAGCTAGAACCAAGGCGATGTCTGGTGTTGCGTCATCAGGCACTGATGTGAATTGGTATATTGAACCTACTTCGGGAGGAACGGGTTTTGTAATTGGTCATACTACAGTTTCTGGTGGAATTTCTACTGCGGTTTTTAATGACAGTCTTTCTGGTTATGGTGTTACTTTTGGAAGTTGTTCTCCGTGTAGAATTACATTTCAGCGTCTAACTGGAAAAAGACTGTCTGGAAACTCTGATGATCCACAAACTATTTTATTAAATTTTTCAAAAAGTGGTGAAAGCTTGACTAAAAGTATTAATGTTTACGATAGTGGCAAAATTGAAGTCCAATGAAATTTAATTTATATAAAAATTTAAAAGGCGAAACTCTAATTGAAGTTGTATTGGCTGTTGGTCTTGCAGTTATGGTTCTTTTTGCTTTGGTCGTCTTGGGGTCTACAGCAGTTAAAACAGGGACAAGTTCGTCAAGACGCGCAGAAGCTGAAAAGCTTGCATCTTCGGGTGTCGAGGCCATTAGGTACAAGCGTGATGCAAGTGGTTTTGACAGCTTGACGAATGGATGCTATCAGATAAACGGAAGTGATGTTCAGGCGACTGCGGATTGCGTCAATAATGCTTGGGTTACTATATCTTTAGGTACAGGAAATTTTTTTGATCGAAAAATCGAAATTTCTTCATATGCAGGAAGTGCCACAATGAAAAAAATCACATCAACCGCAAGATGGGTCGAAACTGGCGGAGCAGGATCAGGTGAAACAAAAAGTGTTGTAATTAGTACTGTTTTATCAAAATGGTAAAGCTAAACGGCATGAAGCCTTCATTTACATTAATCGAACTCATGATTTCAATTGGAGTTTTGGCAGTGGCATTATCAATTACTGCAGGCGTTTTACTTTCCGTAATAAAAGCAACTCAAAAGCAAAAAGTGATCGCAGAAGTTGAAAGAAATGGCAGTTTTGTAATGAGTTATATACAGGAATCAGCGATGAAAGCACTGTCTATTAATTGTCAAAATAGTGGTGCTTCATCTACTTGCTCCGGGGGCGCTAGTGATGACGAACTTATTTTAGGTCAAGGATCGACTTCTTTATATGTTGGTTCAAGGGGTAATACTTTCAATTGTACTGGCGGTGCTAGTGTTACAAATAATTTTGTATACGCGACGTCCGATTCTTCTACTCCAGACAATCCAGAAAAGCTTACGAATGACAGTGAAAATGGCGTCCACATAGCAAGTTTAGCTTTTGTGGTTTCACCTGGAAATCCTGCTCGACTTACTGTTACAATGGATGTAGAAAGTTCGAAATGTGGCGGTTGGAATGTGTCAAAGCGGTTCCAGAGTTTTATTACAGTTCGCGGAATATATTAAAAAATGGTAACAAAACATAAATCAGGTCAAGCAGCATTAATTATAGTTATCGTTACAATGGTTACAGCACTTGGCGTTGCTGTTTCAAGTATTACTCAATCAAATTTGAATCTTAAAGAAACTGTTTATTCGACGCAGGCAACGCAAGCAAAAGCATGTGCGGAAGCTGGCGCTGAAAGAGCCTTGGCATTTTTAGCACCAGATCCCACTTTGACTGGTGTGACAACACCTCCAATTGTTACTCAGGCATCTACCGATGATCCTGCTTATGCAATAGATGGCTGTACTTATACAACCACGATTAGGGATTATCCATGTACTGGCGGTACTCCTTCTTCTCCTTCGTGTAATGGTCAGGTTTATATTGCAAGCATTGCCGAAAATGCAGTGCAAGAAATTAAGGTTAAAGACGGCAGTATCGATATTACATTTACATATGGTAATTTAGATGAATCTTCTTTAGCCGTTTATTTGTATAAGTCTTCCCCATCAGCTTCGGTTGATAGAAAGATGTATCACTGTGGATCCCAAAGTAGTCCAAGTGGTGATTTTGATACCGCTTCTAAAGACACAAATACAGGTAAATGTACTATCTCTGGTTTACCGACAACTGGTGTTACCTTGGTTAGGTTAAGACCACTTTATACAAGTATGTCTATAAATGTTTCTGGTACTGGAGTCGCAGGAACGAAGTCAGGTTATTTGGTTGAAACGAAAGGTTCTGCAGGTTCAGTTACTAGAAGTGTTAATGTTTATAGGTTTTTAAGTCAGTTGCCAGCAGCTTTTGATGAAGCTGTTGTTTCTTTGGGTAGCGCAGAGTTAAATTAGTTTTTATTTATTTATATTTAATATGACAGACAAAGTAAAAGCCATAACGATATTCAGTGCCTTCTTGTTGATTGCGGGAGCAGTTGTTTATTTCGGAATTATAAGAGGAGCTAATTTAATACCTACTCCTTCTGAAGATAACAAAGCTGAAGTAGATCCAAATGTTCCAACAAAGGAATTCTTAGAAAGTGCTACGAAAAAAACATATGACGAGTTAAAGCAGGAATCTCCAAACATTGTGAATGCTCCAAATATTTATGATCCTGAAACGAAGGCTAAATTTGAGGAAATCGCAAAAAGCCAAAATCCAGAAAACTACTTTGTTGTATTTGATGGAAAAAGTTTTGATCCAGAAAGCATGACAATATTTCAAGGAGATCTAGTTACGTGGAGAAATAAAGGTGTATCTGATCTAAAAGTAAAAGGTGCTGGCGATTGGGGAAGCCTAATTCCTATCGAAACGGATCAGGCATTCTCTCAACAATTCGACTACCTAGGAACATACAAATACACAGCCGAAGCAAACGACAAAATAACCGGCGAAGTAATAGTAGTGGCGAGATAAGGGGTTTAACAAAGTAAGTTTTTTTGCCAACATATTATAGTGATAAAGTACAACAATAAAAGTTTAATAGTTTTTCTAAAATTATTTTTATGTTGTGTATTGTTTTTTCTTTTTTCTGCAAGTGTTACTGCAATTCGTGGATTTTGGTTCGTAACGAAAATATATGCTGCGGATGCATGCGGAGCAAGATGTGCTACAACTTCTTGTACCGGTTGTAGTGGTAAGTCTGTAACAGTTACGCGTTGTG
Source organism: candidate division WWE3 bacterium (assembly GCA_943354835.1). Lineage (GTDB taxonomy): Bacteria > Patescibacteriota > WWE3 > 2-01-FULL-39-13 > 2-01-FULL-39-13. Next base: position 21,034 of record CALRDH010000005.1, read on the forward strand.
GAACCACAAACTGTTGGGATAGTGCGGGACATTGTGTTCCTCCACAATCTACAGGGGTTTCATGTAGTTGTAATAATGGTGTTTTCACAGCTGACTTTCAGTACGCTTGTGCAGCTGGCCAGGGTCAACCACCAGCTTCCGATACCACTGCTCCTACTTGCCAAACGCCTACTGTTTCGCCTGGTTCGCCACTTAGTGCTGGCTCAATAGATATCAGCGGAACAGGTAGTGATAATGTAGGTATTGCAAGAACAGGCGTATATATTTATCAGGGAAGCAATTGGATTGCGACTGTGCGTGATAATAGTAAAGCTAATACTAGTTCCCCACTTAATGTAAGTTGGGCGACGAATGTTCCTGATGGAACCTATCAGGTTCATATGAATTGGTATGATGCCGCGAATAATGGTCCGACTCAATGTAGTACGAGCTTTGTTATCGATAAAACTCAACCTTCGTGCGGGGCTTTTTCTTTTTCTCCAGGAAGTCCTTCTAATGCTAATTCTGTTTATGTTAGTTCTTCAGCAACTGATAATCTAAGCCTGTGGAGGTCAGCTTTATATGTTAGTAAAAATTCAAATGCAACTCCAGGGAATTGGCAAGCTATTATTCCTCCTTATAAATCATATAATTCAGGAACGACAAGTGGATTTGTTGATGGCACAGTTAATTTTTCGACTTTTGGAAATGGAACTTATATATTTGCGTCAAATTGGTGGGATACTGCTGGAAATGCCTATAAGCAATGTACATATAATTATACAATCAACAAAACTCCACCGACTGCGACTCTTTCAGGTGCAACGCAGGTTTGTCTTAATACATCACAGACTTATTCCCTGTCCGCGAGTGCTGTAAATGGGATGAAACTAGCTTATTTTACATATTATAGGCCTGCTCCGACTAATAGTTGGAAAACGGATCCTTTCCCGCTATATACAACTGGTAATTTATCGGGAAATTCATATTCTGGTTCAGCTTCTATAACGTTTAGTACAGCAAATGGTTTTTCTGCTGGAAATAGTTATTATGTTGCATCTGGTGCTGAAGATGATTTGGGTAATAAATGTAATGGAAGTCAGCTATTATTTCCAACGGCACCAGCAGCCGGTACTATAGTTTCTGGTTTTTATTACTGCGGGAATTCTTCAAGACAAACGGTAACAATTATCGACAAACCAGCCGCAAGCGTTGTTGCTCCTAATTTAAGACAGGTATATAACAGCCTGGATGCAAATTGGACAATACGTTTAAGGTGGGATCAATTATCTGGTGATACTGCATCTATGTATAGTGTCACGCAGCCAGCAAATAGCCAATCGTGGAGTACTTTATCATGCAGTGGAACCTATTGTCAGCAAACTTTCCAAATATCTGGTGGTTGTTCTGCAGAATATACATATTCGGTTGTTAAAACAGATTCTTGTGGTGCCAGTACACCAAAAAGTATAACTGTTTCTCCTAATTGTTATCCTAGTTGTAGTTTAGGTACAACTTCGAGCCTTCCTGCTAATCCGTCTTCTGCCTTGACAATAAACTCTACAAATAGTCCGGGGGTAAATGATACTGGAGATAGTATCTCTAGCTATAATTGGTACGTTGACGGCCAATCAGTAACAGGAACTTTAAATTCCTATAACTACAGCGCTTCTAGTAGTTATGGTAAAACACAAACTATAATACAAGTTGTAAGTGACACTTTTGGCTCTTCAAATTCTAAAAGCTGTTCATTAGCGGTTAGTACAGTAGAACCAACAATTTCGGTTGGCCCTGTTTCAAGCGTAAGTTTTTCTAGAAATTCACAATATGCATATTCAGCATGGGGTGTGGCCGTATCCTCAACGGTATTAAATGATAATCCTGGAACTTTAACATATAATCAGTCTGATAACATAACATATGGTGCTTCTTCCTATCAAAATATATGTAAAGCGCCTGGTGTAACTTGCTCGTTTAATTCGACATCATTTGTGGCATCAAAATCAATAGCAGGTAGTAATGTATCGACGTGGCTAAATATTAGAGTTCCCAGAGCTTTAACCCCTGGTACATATGCGTATGGACTAGACCTGTCTTCGACTAAGTGGGATAATACTGCTATTTCAAGCCAAAGTAATAATTTATTTGTTGTGCGAAATTTTCTTCCACTTTGTGGGAGACCTGTATTAAGTGAATATTCAACATATAGCTCGGTTGGATATCCTTTGAATTATAGTATCACTGCATCTGCTACTTCCGTATCAGATCTAGACGGAACAATTGTTTCTTATACTTGGGACGCTCCAAGTGTTGGGGATATTGCCATAGCAGATAGATCTTTAAATCCAACGAACTATATTACTTCATCTAGCTACAATACAACTACTGCAATTGCATATACAGTAACTGATTCAAGCGGTGGTACTAAAAAATGTACATCTGAGGCAATTAAAACAATTATACAACCTGGCGTTAGTGCTTCTTGGGCTAATTATGCTATAGATACAAACCAAAATATTACAGATAGCAAAACTATTACAATTACAGAAACGCCTACAGAAGCAGGCTTTACTGTGAATATGGATTTAGCAATTGATACTAGTTCAAATCAGTTTTATATTAATAGCACAACAGTAAACAATATTTGTAAAGTCACAGACGTCACATGTGAATTCTTAGGAAGCGGACTAAGTGTAAACGACAATGTAACATCAACCGCAGGTTCTACATCAAAAGATTACACAGTAAAAATTACAGTGCCACAAAGTATCCCTGTTAGGAATTATGGAATCAGGATTGGTGGAACAACGACGTATTTAGGAGAGACACTTACTGTTAATAGTGGAAAAACTGTTTTTATTACAGCCGCACCTTCAACAATTACAGTTCAGTGCGCAGATGGTTCTACAACCTCACCATGTCCTACAACTTATTCAAGCAATCGAGGTTGGGTTTCTGATGCTATTGCATTCAACATTGTTTCAAGTAGATTTAACGGAAATTTTAGTGTTACCGAAGATGTAACTTCTGCCTGTGGCGATACGGGAGTTACATGTACTTTTAGTACAACAGCCGCTGGAACATATACAGATAGCTTAACAAACCAATCACTTGCGACAGATGCAACCAATATAATTTATATGAAAATTGCCACAACAAATCTATCTGTGCCAAAAGCATATTTAGCAAAATTTACAGTTGTTGGTACAAGAAATAATGTAAATACATCAACTGGAAATCAATCAAGTCCGGGGACCAGCTTTACACTTGGTAATCAAAATCCGATATGTGGAACACAAACATTTACGTATAGTCCTGCTTCGCCAATCGCAAAAGGTGGAACAACAACATTAACAGTTGGAGGTGGAAGCGATCCGGATTCTGATCCAGTTACTTATGGTGCTTGGGCTACTTCATCTGGCACAATTACTGCTGCCTCAACTAATTCGGCAACAGTTACCGCGGTAAACACCTTTAATTCTTGTGCAAATATAAGCTATAAGGTTTATGATAACCAAACTCCACAAGGAGTTTCAGTTGCTACCTGTGCTGTTGCCGGAGCTTTATGCACTATCAAAGATAATGTAAGGCCAACAGCGACAATTACTACTGCCGCCAGTGCTGTGTGTAAAGGTGATAATTATCCGGTTGCTTTTTCATATGCTGATGCAGATAGCAATTTAACTTACGTCTCTATCAAGAAGTCTGCTCCAGTTAGTGTAATTGCTGAAAAAACAGGTAGTTTTGGAACCTCAACTACACTTTCTGGGTCAACCACTTTTGCAACTGCTGGTACATACACGGTTTATCCAACTGCAACTGATGCTTTAGGAAATTCTTGCGACAGTAGCGGAACAAATACTTGCGGTGCTGGAACATCAAAAACAGTTATTGTAAATGAAAATGCAGACTCCCCTGTTTTGTCGTATGTTGTCGATCCTTTAAGTGAATCAAAAGTTACAATAAAATGGACAAAACCTGCAGGTTTGTCTGCTTCAAGTTATGCTTTGACAGGAGCTTCTGGAACCATTGGCACAATTACTTGTGGTGGTACTTCTGGTAATGATTGTTATGCAGATGTAGATACAGGAGCTAATTCATGTACAAATAATTATGTACTTGAGCTTCAGGAAGTCGATTCAAATAATTGTGTTGCAATTTCATCAATTACAATTTCACCAAACTGTTTCCCAACATGCACAAAACCGGTCCTTGGAGATTATGCTACGTATTCAGCTGCTGGATATCCACTTAGTCACACGATGTCTGTTACAGGGTCGGGGTCAGATAATGACGGAACAATTAGTGAATATACATGGGGTGCAACAAGTTCTCCAGGTGTTGGAACGTTAACGCAGGTAAATGATCCAGTATCAAGTTATGTTACTGCAAGTGATTACGACGCTTCAACTACGATTACATATAGTGTTGAAGATTCAAGTGGTGCAGTAACAGTTTGCCCAGTTTCAGATTCCTTCAAAACACAATTAAGACCAGGTGCTGATACCGGTTGGTTTAATTATTCAATTGACATAAATAAAACATTATCGAATGTGCAGAATTTCACGGTTACTGAATCGGCAACTGATGAAGGCTTCACAATGAATTCAAAGTTTGACATTGTAACTTCTGGCCAGTATACAAGCGGAACAACGCCAAATATTTGCAATATATCTGGTGTTAAATGTGAGCTTTCTGCTGGAGTTGTTGGTTTTGACGAGACATATGCAACAACCGCAAGTAGTACAGCAAAAACATACGCAATCACGGTTACGGTTCCAAATAATATAGCTGCAGGTACATACGGAATTAAAATTTCAGGAGGCACGACGTACCGTGGACTTGTATTGACAGATATTACTAATGAGAAAGCGGTTATTATTTCAGCAAGTATTTCAGATATATCAATAATTTGTCCATCAAATAGTTCATGTGCTTCATTTACTTCCCAAAATCGAGGTTGGGTATCTGGAGCTATTTTATATAGAGTTGTTTCTATGGGTTTTGCTGGAACATTTAGCATTTCGCCTGATTCTTCTAGTATGTGTGGAGTTAGCGGTGCGACATGTACATTCAGTACAGATGGTACTACTTTTTCATCTACACTAACTTCAGTTGCTCTTACCGCAAATCAAACAAAGGACGTTTATATGCAAGTAACGACCACAAATGCAATTCCTCCTAATAATTATGGTGCAAGATTTATTGCAAATGGAACAAGATCGGTAGTTGGGTCATCAACTGGAAATAAAACTAGCTCAAATACAGCAATTACAATGTTAAATCAAGCGCCTGTGTGCGCACCTATTGGTGCTAATAACTATAATCCGGCAAGTCCTGTGCCTTTGAGACAAAATGTAACTATTACTGCATCTGGCGGAACCGATCCGGATTCCGATTCACTTACCTACTCTGTTTGGTCAACAAGTGGAACTGCAATTTCTCCAGTTTCTGGATCAACCAATTCTGCAAGAGTTACTATGCCAAATACATACAACACTTGCTATGAAATTAGATACCGAGTTACGGATCAGTATGGTGCAGTTTCTGCTTTGCCTGTTTGTGTCGTTCCAACTACGCTTTGTACAATTGTAGACAGCGTTCCACCACAAGCATCGATTACAACAGGTGCTGATTCAGTATGTAAAGGAATTTCATATCCAGTTGCATTTAGTTATACGGATAATGACGTTTTGACAGACGTTTCTATAATGAAAAAAAGTCCGGTAGCGACTGTTGCTACAAAGACAGATTTATTTCCGGCTTCTACAACACTTTCAGGTTCAACAACCTTTGATACAGCCGGAACTTCATATGTTTATGCAACAGCGAAAGATAAGAATAATAATACATGTGATAGTAGTGTTACAACAACTTCATGTGGAACGGGGACACTAAAGGCTATTACCGTAAATGAAAATGCAGATTCCCCTGCAATGTCTTTTGTTACAGATGCTTCTAATCCTTCGAAAGTTAGAGTAACTTGGACAAAACCATCTACTTTAGGAACATCTAATTATGTATTTACAAGAGCAAGTGGAACTGCCGGAACATTGAGCCCAATTACATGTTCAGGTAATTCCTGTGGAGTTGATATTACTGGTCTTGATTGTACTGCGTCATATTCATATAACTTGCAAGAAACAGATGCAAATACATGCAAAGCTTTGTCGACAATTACTGGAGTTTCTCCGAACTGCGCGCCTACATGTTCTACACCTACTATCGCAAATGCGGTTAGCGTATATCCTTTGAATACAAGTCAAACTATAAATAGTACAAAATCTGGAACAAATTTTGACTCTGAAGATCTTGATGCCGTAGGACATATTTGGGTTCCTTCCTTAAGCGGAACAGGACTTGGTGGAATAATTGCAGCTATAGGTGGAATAGCAACTTATACAACTCCAAATAGAAATAATATTACGGTTCAGATTGCTCATTCTGTAAAAGATTCTGGCGGTCCAAATGATAATAATTTTGTTACTGTTTCATGTGGAGCAGTTTCTTTCCCAATGGCGGCAGATACTCTAAGTACACCAGTTTTTTCACCTGGAAGTATCACGATTGCAAGAACTACGGATAATCCAACAGGTTCGTCAAACTTCACCTACTCTCTTGCTAATTTCCAAAATGGAACTTTTGCTATCGATACAACGAATACAAATAATGCATCATTTATCGGAAATAATATATGTGCTCTAACTTCTTTGGTAACATGTTCTGCTAGTACGACTGCTCCAGTTGGAAATAATCAATCGATACCACTTACTATCACGTTTAATAATAATGCTCGTGTAAACTTTAATACTGCAATTACAGGTGGATATAAAGTTCTTGGGAAGATAACTTATGCAACAACAAATGCTTCAAATGTAGTCGTAAATAAAACGGCACAGGCTTATTACAGCGTAACCATTGGAGATACGGCTCCAACATGTACAGTTTATTCAAGATTAAAATCAACGGATGCGTGGGCCGATGTTACAGGAAAATATTTTACTTACGGGCAAAGTACAAAGGTTCAAGTTAGAACAGTTGGTAGCGATTCCGACGGCGATACAATTGGATCGTATTTGTGGTCTGCGTCTGCTGGAACAATCACACCAACAAATACACAAGAATCTGAATATACGGTTTATGCGGTTGATGGATTAAACGCAACCATTACCGGACGTGTGAATGAAAGTGCTCCAAATACTTTGTATGGAACTTGTTCGACGGTTATGAAAACACCAGATCCAGGAACTCACACAATTGCGGCCGGAAGTTTGAATGGTAATGATACTTCAGAAACAGTTGCCTATTCCTATTCCGGATATGTAAATGCTAACAATGGAATTGGAGTTAATGGTACATCAACAATCTCAAGTGGTGCAATTGCTGGATATATAAATTTATGTACGGTTTCTGGAGTCACATGTAATTTCGAAAACAAATCCGTTGGCGCTGGTTTAACTATTGGTAGTGGATCGACTGGTTCTACAAATATTATAGTTACTCTTTCAGGACCAAGGCCAAGGATTGATAATACAAAAGTATATGCAATAAAGGTAACCTTTTCCGCTCCAACTGCTGATGGCGGATCTATAACAGCATCAACAACTGGTGGAATTATTGCGATTACTGATGCCTCGCCAACTTGTGGGAATATTTCGATGTCTCCGGCAGATAATGTTTTATCTGGAAGTTCGGGGGCTTTGACTATAACTGCCCTTGGATTTGATGATTGGACTATGTCTTCAGCGAAACTTGAATATAACTCTGACATTACTGGTACAAATGCTGGAACGTGGACGACAATTGGAACAGTTTCTTCTTTTGCTAGCGTCATTTCACCTTCCGCTGTATTTTCCTGGGTTCCAGGGTCTTTAGCTTTAGGCCGATATCAATTGCGAGTTACGTGGACAGATAACAAGTCTCCAACAGGAAATACTGTTTTTTGTAGTGCTTTAAATTCATCTATAATTACAACGAATCCTGCGAGTCCAACAGATCCAAATAATGCAGTTGTGACTGTTAACGGAAATAGATTCTCTGGAAGAGTTTTAATACAAAGCGATGGGCCATCGAATTCTGTTATCTATAAAACTGTAAGTAAGGATGCTCTTTCAAATTCATTTGTTGTTACAAGTAATTTAGGAGCAACATCTTGGAGTAATTTAACAGTAGGTCCATCCGGAAATCCTGCCGATTGTGTGTCTAGTTATCCTGATGGTGCCCCCGATTCAAATAATTGTAATAATGATTTCTTTGTTTCCAATACGACGCATTTAGTTGGAACTAGCTTAACTGCTTCGGTAGCAAATCCTTCAAGTAAATATGCGTGTACATATGATGTTTGGGGTTTAGATGCAAGTGGTGTTAGGGTGAAGAAAATTGCAAATGGATTTGGTTGCACGACTTCACCTTTTAGTCTTGAAACTGGTCTTTCTTCATATTCTGCAACCACAAGGTGGACAACCGAAGTTGATTTTTACCTTACATATAATACAGATCAGGTTAGAGGGTTTGTTTATACTAATAATGGCTCTAATGCTAGTGACCCATTACTTGGACTTTCAGGATATACAATATCTGCCTCTGGGTATGTTTCTGGCAGTTCTTTAGCTAATGGCAGTTTTGCTTCTCCAGATAGCACTGATTCCGCAAATTACCTGCCTACTGGTGATAGAGCTTTTACAATTACGGGGCCAAATATAGGATCTAGCGCTTCATCAAAGAAATGTTTTTATGCTTTTAGAAATGATGGAGTAAACGGTTCGTTTTTGTATCAAGATATAAAAAATATTGGACGAGTTGGATCAGTCCCTGGTTGGACTACCGGCGAAGGATGCACAACGCAAGCATTATCTATTGCTCATGGAAATCTTTCCCCGCAGTTACAGAATTATTTGTATTTTTTTGTTGTCCCGAAAATTACAGTCGATCCGACTTCGAGTATTGCCTTTGTTGTTGATTGTTCGTCTGGTGTGGCAAGTGCAGAAACACTTGAAATTATACCAACAGTTGATTTGTATGACCCATCAGTCGCTTCTACTAATAGAATAGGTGAAGAATTGTATAACGCCACGGGGTTTTCTATAGTAAATCCGAGTAGCTCTGATCCGACTGAACTTAAGTGGAATCAAACTTATCAAGCCAATTTGCTTTCAAATGTTAATTTTACAGTATGTAATAATTTGTCTCCAAGTTTTACTGTTGGAACCGCAAGTACAGAACCTAATGTGAATTCGACGCTTGCAAGTTATCCATCGGTGACATCAGCAGATAACCAAGTTAAATTTACTTTCAGTATTACGCGTAAAAATAATAATGACTGGTGGCAGGTTTATAATGGTGGAGCACATGCAAATGGATTTATGAATTTGGATCGATTGCCTCACGTATTTGTTGATCCAAATGTTGTTAAAGCTCCTGTAGTTGGTAAGTTGATAAATGCTTTAGCAACTCAAATTGCTCCTGAAGTTTTATATGTTCCTGATTTGAGCTTATATTATTATGTACCAGCTTTGGTTTCTTCTTTTTATTCAGAAGATATTAATTTTAATGATGGCAAAGCAGGAATTTCTCCAAAGATTTGGTCTGCAAATCAAATGAAGAATGCGATGCCTGTACCTTATGACGATAAGTTTTTTGCGGATGTAACAGGACAAGGATCAGCTTGGGTTTTAAAAACTAATATTGCAAGTGCATTTAGTTCGTCAAATTCTGATGCTGTTTATGTCAATAGTTCTCAGACGCACGATAATTCAAGTAATACGAACAAACACGCCAGGCCAATAGTTATAAACGGAGATTTTACTGTTCAAAGTGATTTACTATTACAGAATTCATCCTCCGGTCCATTAATTATTATCGTTCATGGCAATGTCATTATCGATTATTCTGTTGCGACTATTCAAGCGACTATTTATGCGACGGGCACTATTTCGATACCAACAAAAGGCGATCAAACTGATCCTATTTTAAATGTTACTGGAAGTTTGATCGCCGATCAATTTGATTTTAAAAGAGACTTAGCAAATATACTAACTAATGTTGGCGTACCTTCTCAAAAAATAAATTTCGATGCAAAGGTAATTAGTGGAACTAGTGCTTATCCTATTAGTATGAAACAAGCTAATGCATATTGGGTCGTTACAGATTAATATTAAAATATGAAAATTCTGCCAAAAGTTTTCCTTATATCCTTTTTTATCTTTGCCACTTCCCTATTTTTCAAAGTTGGAATTGTATCGGCTGGATGTAATGCGCTAGGATGTACGGCCGATGGTGATTGTGATAGCGGTGGAAACCTTTGTGGAAGTGATCCTGGAAGTTGTGCAAATAATTGTTCACAAGCCTGTACTGATCCGAGTGATCCAACAAAAAAAATTCCTGGTACTGCGTCTATAACTGGAACAAGTTGTAATGTTTGTGATTATGACATTAGTTGTAGTAGTTGTTCTTGTGGAGGTGGAGGTAGCGGTGGAGGTGGTGGATCAAACATGAATGGTGTAGTTAATGATTCCGTTTCAGGAAACAGATGGGTTGAAACAACTTTAAGTTGTAATCAGTCTTATACAGGTGTTGTTGTAAAAGGTGTAGATAAATTGGGAAATGAAATTGCGCAAGGTGATTTTACATGCAATTTAGAATGTCAGAATTGTGATGGAGCTGGGCATTTTGATATGGCTGGAGTTGTCAATGCTAATACCGAGGTATTCCTTACTTTAACAATCCCAGCATCAATAAGCTATGATTGTGCTTCCGTTACATGGAGCATAACAGACAGAGTTGATTTATCGATAGGATCCGATGATGTAATTATAAATACCGGAGTTGGGTGTATGGCTAGCTTTATGAGCGATGTTAATCCTTACAATTGGAGGTATGGTGCTCTGTTTACAATGAATGCTCAACCGATAGACAATAATCCTCCAACAAAGCCTGGAACGCCTGTGGTTCCAGCATGTCTTGCAATTGGAGGTTCTTCGGCAAATATTACTTTTACTGGTTCAACCGATTCTGGATCTGGTATGAGTCATTATATTGTAAATATCGATGAAGGTAATAATGGTAGTGTTGATACCTCTGATCGTCTAAATTTTCCTTCAACGTCGTATTCATATTCCTTTAGCGATAGTAAAACATATCGAATTTGGATTGATGCTTTTGATATGCTTGGAAATAAAAACTGGTCAGATGAATTGATTTATAATCCAAAAACATTACCACCTGCCCCGACAACTGTTAGGGCAACAGACGGTTTAGATTCAAAGATAGATATAAGTTGGAATGATAATTCTAATTTCACATACAATACAGAAGATCGTTTTGATGTAATAAGAGGTGGCGTAGTAATCCATCCGATTCCAACAAGTAATGTGACACGTAATGCGACAAGCTATTCAGACACAGGAGCCGTGTGTGATGGTAATAATCGTGACTACTATGTTAAGGCCGTAAATTCATGCGGAGAAAGCTTAGGAGGTCCAAATGCAGGATATTGTACTAGCCCTTCAGCGAACAGTTGGTGGCAAGTTTTTAATGGAGGCGTTCATTCAAATGGTGCAATAGATATTGATGATATTCCTGCTACTGAATCCGTAATTGGTGATGGGTTAACTATTTCGACGTATAACGGCTATGGACTTATGTCTAGCAGGTCTAGCATTGGTATAACATCTGGAATGCAGGTATAACAGATCATGATTATTTTGCTCAATATAATAATCTTGATATGGTAAATCCCGCAAATGCGACTACATTCAACAGAATTAAAGCATTGGGTTCATCTTGGACTGGAAAACTTCAATCTTCAATTTCATTTATGGGGAGTGATCCAACAAATACTTATTATGAGAGTATCTCTTCGGCAAATGTAAATTCAGTAATCACTTATAATTCAAACAAGGTCGTTGCGGTTATTTTTCAACCTTCGTCAAATACTTTGTCTTTTAGGAAAAATATAGTTGATAATTCTGCAGGTCAAGATAAATTTATGGTTATTTTTGTTGATGGAAATGTTTCAATAGATAGCACGGTTGATAGGATTGACGCTTTTATTATTGCTTCTGGAACTATTACTGTTGAATCGGCTGGACTTGATCTTGATGATCCAATTTTAATTAAGGGCGGTTTGTATGCTAATCAGATATTATTAAATCGTGATTTAAAAAATGTAGTTACGAATAATGATAAGCCTGCGGAATATATTTCATATAATGAAAATCTTATATTAAACCAACAAGATGTACCTTTTGAGATTAAAGAGTCCCCTATTCAATGGGTTTTTGATGAATGATTTATTTAGGTTCGAGGGCAGATAATATTTCTTGTTTTATTTGATCCGGCATTAAAGAATCTTTTATTAAATATCCATCCGCACCAAGTTCGAATGCTTCTTTTATCACTTTTTCCCTTGATAGAACTGTCATCATAAATATTTTTATATTCTTATTTTTTGGATATGATCTAAGTTCCTTAAGGACTTTTATTCCGTCTATCTTTGGAATCATAAGATCTAAAAGTATAAGATCTATATCCTTGTTGTCTTTTACGAGATCAATTGCTTCTTGGCCGTCTTTTGCCTGAAGTATTTCGAAACCTTCCATACTTAGGTATTCAGAATAGACTAGTCTTAGAGAATTTTCGTCTTCGACTATCAAGATTTTATACTTCTTATTCACTATAAGTCAGGCTAACAGAATTCTTTGGAATTGTAAACCAAAAAGTGCTTCCTTTGCCAAGTTCAGATGTAAACCCAATTTTTCCGCCAAGTTCTTCGATTATTCTTTTTGATATATAAAGTCCAAGTCCTGTACTCGCACCTAATACTTGTTGTTTAAGCCCGGCATTTCCTCTTCCAAATTTTTGAAATAATCTTGGGTAATCTTTTTTAGCAATTCCTGGACCTGTATCTGATACTGATAATTTTATTTCTTTTCGTGTTGATGAAACCCAAATCTTTATGTGCCCACGCTTAGTGTATTTGATGCTGTTACTTATTAAATTATCGAGTATTTCAATAATTTTATCTCTATCTGTGAAGACTTCCTTTATTCTTGTTTTAGAAAATATTAGCTTTAACTTTTTCTTTTTGAGTAATTCTTTATAGCTTGTTGTTACTTCTTCGATTAACTGATTTATGTCTACTTTCTTTTTTTCAATTACTAGTCTTCCCTGCTCGACTCGTGAAATATCTAATAAATTACTGACTATTTTGGAAAGTCTTTTAATGCCTTCGTCTGTTTCCCAAAGTAAACGTTTTTGACTTTCATTTAATTCTGCTTTTAATGTATGCTCAAACATCCATAAATTTGTTTTTATTATTGTTACAGGAGTTTTTAGCTCATGTGAAGCAATTGAAATGAATTCGTCTTTTTCTTTGTCAAGTTCAATTTCGTCTGTAATATCAGAAAGTGAAATTACACATTCTTTTACTTCAGAGTTTATAAGTATGTTATTAAAATTTAATTTGTAGTAAGAATCTTCATCGGCTTCTCTTTTGACAATAATTGGATCTCCCAGGTCTTTTTTTACTTTATCTTTTTTTACAAACGCATAATCTTTTACTTTAATTGATTGTGAGTTTTTGTGCGAAATCAAGTTTATAATATCATCCGCGTGTCTGCCAATTGCATTTTCTTTACTTATATTAAAAGCAATTTCTGCACTTGAATTAAAAACAACAATTTTGAATTTTTGATCTATTGAAAAAACAATTTCAGCAACTTGAAACAAAACTTCTTGTATCCTTTTTCGTTCTTTATTCAGCTCAAGATTATTGATATAAAGCTCTTGGGCAATTTGCTTTAATAGCTGATTTGAATCTGGGTTTACTGTAGCTTCCATATATTATTTAAGATTTTCGGGTATGTCAGAAGACTCTAATTCGTGTCCAAGTTTTTTAATAGCTTCTTTAGAAACTTCAATTGAAGCCTTGCCAAAAAGATTTGCATATTGGTCAACTAAATCTTTTAAAACAATTTTCGGATCACCCTTAATTTCAACCTTATTATTTTTTACAGATAAATTATCAACAAGTGCTGTCATTTGAATTGAAAGCGCCTTTCCTACTATCTTCTCTTGCTCCTTGGTAATTGTAAGAATTGCTTTTTCATATAAATCTAATTTTGTGCTCATTTTAGCTTTTTCCCTGCTCCTATTTTATCAACTACTTCGCCAAACTGTAAAATTGCAATGGACATTAAGAAATATGCGCAGATATAAACTAAATCGCTGATGCCTGCTGGTTCCCATGTATCTTGAAAGGTTCTATATAAGAATGTTGTGTCGGCAATATATTGAATTATAAGTGCGGCAATAATTGATAAAACCATTTTTTTCATCACACCACCAAGTGTTTCTTTTGATAGATAGTAGGCTAATATTGCCATTGAGACATATATTGCTTGTCCGAATGGATATCCGAAGTCTAGAAAGATTAATATTGGTTGAGTCCAGTCGAATTCATATGAGCTCAAAAAGATTGTATACGATGTAAGTATCATCAAAACCGGAAGTGCAATCGATACAACTTTTTTTGATGTATATGCTTTTAGTGATATTTTAGATCCGGACGCGGTTGATATTAACCAAGCCCCAATTATATAAATTGGTATACTGCCAAAGTAAAATATTTCTCCGAATGATGGATAGGGGTTTTCGATATTATATACAAAAAAGTATATTGCATATGAAATCTGTCCTAAAAAATTAAGAGTTAACCCTGCTGAAAATGCGAGAAGGGCTTTCCCTACTACACTTTTTATGCCGCCCCACTTTTTAGCAATTGAAAAACCAGCAATTCCACCAATACAGGCAATTATTCCGTATGAGTCAGTAAACAGGTTGTTGTAAGTTTCGTTATCAACTTCAATTAGATTCAAATAGAACCAGGCAAATGTATAAAAGATAAATATTACTAACAATAATCGAAAAATCTGATTGTTCAGTAAGGACATTAAAACCATTATACATGCGAAATATGTTCAAGCAAAAGACAATCTTTACTATAGGGCTACCTAATGATAAACTTATAAAAGTGAATTTTGATCTTCCTATTTTTAAGAAGATTTCGCTTTCCGATAAGGGACAGATAGACAGCATATTCCAGAACTTTTCTCCATACTGCGACTTTAATTTTTCTAATATATACAATTGGAGTTCGATTTCAAAACCAAGCGAGATAGCTTTTGTAAACGAAAATCTCGTTGTCAAAATGAAGGATTTTGTTGAAGACCATGTTGTTGTCTCCTTTATTGGAAATAATAAGATTAGTGATACAGTTTCACATTTGTTACATCATTTTGATGAACTTTCAATGATCCCGGAAGAATGTATAACTAAAGAATTATTGGAAAGAGAAGATTTGCTGATAGAGGAAGATCGCAATAATCATGATTATATTTTGTCATTAAAGGATTTGATTGATTTGCCAGGAAATAGATTTAAATCGAAAAGAAGAAAAGTAAAAAAATTTTTAGAACAAAACCCAGATCATACTGTTCAGGTAATAGATTTAAAAAATGATGATGTTTGGAAATTAATTGAAGATTTAACATTCCTTTGGAATCATTTAAAAAGAGGTAAGGCTTCTGATATAAAAAATGAATTGAATGCTTTAAAAAGACAAATTAGTCTAGCCAATGTCTGTGAGATTATATTTGTTGGCGTATACATTGACGGAAAGTTAGTAGCTTTTACTACGAATGAAATTAAGCATGGAGGCTTTGCAATTGGCAGTTTTGGAAAGGCGGATTTTAGATATGATGGTATCTTTTCATATTCCGAGCACGTTACAGCAAAACACCTTTATAGCCTTGGTTGTAAGTTCTTAAATTATGAACAAGATTTAGGACTTGAGGGTTTAAGAAAATCAAAACTTTCATGGAAGCCCGTAAAATTCTTAAAGAAATATAAAATTAGGAAAGTTGAAAAAGTTAAAGTAGTAAAGTAAAGTGAACCATATGCGCAAGACTCCCTATACAATATACGATCTTGATAAATTATCCAAGAATTATTTGAGATTAAATAAGATTTTTAAGGATAAGAATATATTTTATGCGGTTAAGGCAAATAAATTAGCACCTATTTTGGAAACAATGGTTTCTCTTGGTAGCAACTTTGAAGTTAATACGCCACCTGAATTTGATGCGGTTTTGAATGCTGGCGGAACTATAGATAAAATTATTAACAGTGCCCCTGTTAAGACGATTGATTGCATAGAATATATGTATTCAAATGGCGTTCGGAAATTCGCTTATGATTCTTTTTGTGAAATAGACAAAATTTCAAAATACGCTAAAGGTTCGAGCGTATTTCTTAGAGTTTATACAAGTAATGAAGGTAGCGGACAGGCCTTAAATACAAAATTTGGAGTGAATATAAAAGATGCGCCTAAATTAATCGATTACGCTATATCTGCTGGACTAGATCCTTTTGGTATAACTTTTAGTGTAGGTTCACAATGCGACAATATTGATAATTGGGAAGAAGCTATAAAACTTGTCGCACCTCTTTTTAATGAATATCCAAGTTTGACAACTCTTGATATTGGAGGAGGTTTCCCTATTGAATATGTTAGAAGTTCACTTTCTATAAATGATATCTCAAATGTCATCGAGAATTCATTAAAAAAGTATTTTAATAAGAAAATAAATTTATATCTTGAACCTGGAAGATACATAGTTGGAAATACTGGGACTACTGTATCAAGCGTGATTGGCACTAAAATTAATGAAGGTATAAATTGGTGTTTTGTTGATGTTTCAATATTTGGTGGGTTTTTAGAGTTATTTGAATTCGACGATTGGTTTTCTTACAAGATTACTACAAATAGTAAGTCAAATGAGAAGCTTTTATATAATATTGCGGGTCCAACCTGCGATGGTTGTGACATACTAGCGAAAAATATTCTTTTGCCAAAGATTGATATGAATAGCTTAATTTATTTTCATAGTACTGGAGCATATACGAATGAGTATGCTTCAAATTTCAATGGGTTTCCTATGCCTACACATGTGTTTTTAAAAAAAGGAGTTGAACAGTGACCTGGTTAATTTATTCCATAATTCCAGCATTGTTGTGGGCAAGTGTTAATTATATCGATAAGTATTTGATTGAGAAGTTTTGTAAGGGGCTTAATGTTGGTGCTCTTGTGCTATTTTCTTCATTTATTGGAATTCCAGTTTCTATTTTTATTTTTGCTATTTACCCGGGTGTTTTTGATATCAACTTTTTTGAAATGTTTATTCTTACACTTTCTGGCAACTTTTTTTTGCTTGGAGTTGTTTTTTATCTTTATGCTTTAAGCAAAGATGAAACCTCGACTGTAGCGCCACAACTTTTAATGATTCCTGTTTTTAGTGGGCTATTTTCATATTTATTTCTTGGTGAAAAATTATCTTTTATACAAATGATCGGGGTGCTTACAGTAATTTTAGGCTCGTTGCTTTTATCTATCGATATTAACGATTTAAGAAAACCGAAAATCAAATTTCCGATTTTTGTGTTAATGCTTTTTTCGTCTGCATTTATGGCGTTAAATGCTGTTATATTTAAATTTGGCGTTGTTTCTGATGTTTCATTTTGGACCGTCGCTTTTTGGGAGCATATTGGATTTGTTATCTTTGGATTCTTTTGCTTTATATTTGTAAAATCATACAAAATCGAATTCATACATTTAGTAAAAAAGAATGGACTAGGCATTCTCTCTTTAAATTTTTTAAATGAAGTAATAACAATTATCGGCAATGTGATATTTCATTATGCAACTCTACTCGCCCCTATAGCGATTGTTGAAACTGTCACTGAAGGAATTCAACCGTTATTTGTGATCTTGTATGGAATATTATTAACAATTTTCTTTCCAAAAATTATTAATGAAAACATAGAAAGAAAATCATTACTTCAAAAAATACTAGCAATTGGAATAATGTATCTTGGATTGCAGTGTTTAGTGTAAGTTTGAAACCATGCCTACGGCTTCTGGTACGTCTTTAAAAATTGATAGTTCAATATCAAAATCTAATGAAATCTATGGTAGTAGTTTTCCTATTAGGGTAGATTACGAATCTTACCTTCTTTCACATGGTTATATAGATGATGCAAAGGACGCTTGGAGTGATCCAAAACTTGTAACTATGATTCAACAACATTGGCATCATACAGGTCAAAATGGTTGTGTATTTGCACAATCTATAGCTTATAAACGAGAAGAAATAGGCTGGGAATCAGATGTTATCTATAATTTAAACCCAGAAACTTTAAATTACATAGACAATAGGATTAGTGTTGCAATTTCTTCATTGGATAACGAAGTTTTAAGTTTGTTATTCCCCAATATCATAACCCCAGAACAATTAGTAGTTTTGATTGTTTGGTTATCCAACGTGCCTTGTATGAATATAGAATTCGATATACCGATTGACGACTATACGATTATTGGATTGAGAATCCCACTTGGCAACGATGGCGAGGTACAGTCTTGGCTCGTCGGATTTGCTCCAATGGATTATTTACCAAACACAAGGCAATCTCCCATCACAGAAATCGCTATTAGAACAAAGCTTAAACATGATAAGCTATTTCATAGACTTAATCAAAATAAAAATGAAGCTCACTTGGCTGATGTGCAATTAGATTACAGTGAAGATGTTATGGAAAAATTATGGCAAGCGACTAAGGCAAGAACAAGTTTTCTTCTTGGTGGTGAAGTGGAAAGAAGGAATATAAAATCAGCTAGCGCTAAGGTCACAATAGCTGTACCGACCGATTTATGGATATCAAAAAGAAATTAGTTATTTAATTATTTAAAAACATGTTAGAAGTAGAAAAACGAGTGTTAATTAAAAAATCTGATTTACCTGCACTAATTTTAAGCTTACATCAAGAAGGTAAACAAATTATTGAGTTTAAACGATTCACAATGGTAAAAATTGATAATAGCGACTTTATCCCTAAAAAGGATAGCCCCATAGATATTAAGATACGAACATCAAAAACAGAGTCGTTATTCACGGTAAAGGTAGGAAATTGGCATGCTGACACTGCTAGAAAAGAAAACGAAATCCATTTTGATAAAAATGAGATTGGCGAACTTATCTCAATGTTAGTTTCCTTAGGATACAAATATTTTGTTGCTATGTATGTAAATAGAATGAAATTTGAACTAAACGATATGACAATCACTATAGATAATTACCATCATTTAGAAGATTGTTTAGTAGAAGTTGAAATATTGATAGAAGCACTTGGGAATAAGGATTATGCAGAGATTAAAATACAAGAGTATTTAGAAAAATATAATTTAAAACCACTAGGCTCTCAAGACACTATAAACTTTATTACGAAGATAAACATGGTAAAGCAAACGCAAATAGACTTTGAGAAAGTCAGCATCCAAGAATGGGAAAGTAAGTGGGAAAAATTTATTCGTTGCGAGGTTTAATTCAGTCTTCATAATGCTTACAACTCAACTTGGCGGAAAATTCTCAACTGAAGACTCTGGCTTGTTCACTTTAAAGAAAGTGCTTTTGAACGCAGGTATTAATGTCGCTTATCCAACAGGGAATTCTATCGTTACTGTCCAAAATGGTGTCCCGCTAACTTTTGATCCAAAAACTGAACACAGATCATTTTATGAGATTGAAATCGACTACCTTAAATCAATTAAGGACTCTGACATACATATCATACATAACAAGCACATTGATAATCTTGGATACATAGGTGAAAGTGCAAGCGTAGAGTTAGCCTATGCCTTGGTTCATAACAAGCCTGTTTGCTTGATGTATCCTCCAACTTTCTCTGATAAAGTGCGTGATTCTATAAAGCAAATAATTAATAAGAATGCGGATTTATTTTTAACAACAAATCTGATTGTCATTAATAATGATGAGCTACACAACACTTTGTCCGATTATGCATCAAAAGCTATAAAATATAGATTAAATGTTTTAGAGGAAATTGAAATTTATAATATAATCAAAAAGACTTTAAATTCTTATATAATTAGGGATGTTTAGCGATAAGATCTCAAATTCATCTAGTGAAGAAGTGAATGGCAGTTTAATCGAATTTGAATTAATAGGTCAAGGACTGGAACGGTATACGATCAACCTGGAGCTATTGTATCCAAACACACAAGACCGCATACGTTTTGAACAACGTTGGCCTGGGTTTTACAATTCTGATTCTGTCAATGCCGATATAATGAGGAAAAACGGGGACGACTTAGTTTATATTTCTGAATCAATAGTGCCTATTGTTGAAAGCAATAAACCACCATTACTTTTTGTATTTGGTAACCCTGCTCCTCATTCAGTAAAAGCTGGCATCCCATTTGCGTACGAAGGAAATGGAAAAGAGCATAGAATTTGGAAAGTATTAAAAAGTACATCGTTAATAGATTTCGGTCTAGATCACAGCGAACTAAATCCGAACGATATGAATTTACACAGAAAGAATCGACTGCATAATCTTGAATATAACTCAAAGTATAAGATAGGTTTTATACAATATTTTTCTATGCCTTCGACACCAAGCAAAATTCCTTGGACAGGGGTGAGCGGACTATCTAGGTTGTTTGGCAATGATGCCATGAGACTAATTGAAGCCACAGAGCTAAATCGTATTAAAGCAATTGTTGATTCATTTATGGCAAATGGTGGGGTTATAGTTACCTTTCAAAAAGATGCATATAATGGTTTAAAATCAGAACAAATGTTTAATTATTCCATAGATTTAGCGAAGGCAAATATGCTAAGTGGAGAGTCTATGTTTGGGAAAGATTATAAGTTAATTTGTGCGCCTCCGACAAGATTGCTATACAGTAAAGCAATGTTTAACACATTAAGTAATCTATAAGTTCTTCACCTCCTAGCATAATTTTGCCAAATCCAATATAATCGTTTTTAGTTAAACTTGCCCATGAATGTTAAAAATACCGTACTCGGTCTGGATATTGGTACGAGCCATATAAAGGCTGTTTCAATATACCGAGAAAAAAATAAAAATACACTTTTAAGGTACGCTATCGGCCCATCACTTGGTCTTGCAACAAAGATTGCTTCCGAATCAGAGATCGATAATATAGCAGCTTCAGAAATTCTTAAAAACTTTTTAACTGATAATGGTTTTCAAGATACACAGGCAGTTGCGGTAATTCCGGAACAAAGAGTTTTTAGCAAAGTGATTTCAATGCCAAATGTTGGAAAGCGTGATTTTAAACAAGCAATCGAATGGGAAGCTGAACAGCATTTGCCTCAAGCGTTAGCCGAAGTTTACCTTAAATATACGATACAAAAAGAACATTCAAATTCAAATAAAGTTGAAAAAAAGAATTCTGTTTTGGTTGATGTAAAAAATCTTTTGTCCATGAAGACAGCAACTCCTCAAGTTAAATCAGAATCAACTGTAGATGTTCTGCTAGTTTCTGTGCAAAGAGGATATGTAGATCGATATCTTTCTGTAATAAATAGATCTGGACTTGCTCCACTAGGACTTGAACCAACATCAATTTCAGCAATTAGAAGTGTGCTAAACGATGAAACCAATGTTCCAACAATAATAATTAATCTTGGTTATACAAATACAGATTTTTATTTTTGTGTTGATAATAATTTGCGATTTGTCAGGCCGATTTCACTTGGAGTTTCAAGTGCAATAAGATTAATATCAGAAGCTCTTGATGTATCTCCAGTTCAAGCAAACGAATACTTATATACATATGGACTTCAAACAAACGCATTAAATGGAAAAATAAGAGAAATCATAATGCCTGTTATGAGAATGTTAATGGAAGAATTTGAAAAATCAAAAGAATATATTGAAAGTAGAGAAGCACTTTTTGGTGATGAGGAAGATAGAAGAGTTAGAAGAATAATGCTCATGGGTGGTGGTGTATTGATACCCGACATAATGGTATATTTAATTCAGAATATATCAGTTGAAGTAGAAATTGCAGATGCTTGGAAATCTCTTGATATAAGTCTTGTCGGAGATTCGAAAACAATGGATTTATTCAGACCGTTATTTGTTGCTGCTGTGGGAGCAGGATTAAAATAAGATGTCATACGCCTTTTCAGATGTTAACTTTATACCAGACGAAATCGATCAAGTAAGAGATCAGGAAGCTCCTAAAAAATCAGCAGTAAAATACATGATTGTGTTATTTGGCTTTTTCCTACTTGTTGGACTTGGGCTTTTTGCATACAACCTTTATACAAAATCTAAAATAAATAAAGTAATAAAAGAAACAGAAGAAGGCAGCGCCAAAATCGCTTCCTTAAGCGATTTTGGCGCCTCTGGATATAAACTCGGGAAACGATTAGGAACTATAAAAAGCTTATTAGAAGTAAGGTCTTATTATGCGAATTTGATAAATGAAATAAATATACAGACTCCGAGTGACATCCGAATTGATAAAATTGGATCAGCTGGACAAACAGACATTACTATTAATGGAGTTTCTAGTAAGAACTACTCACCTATATCTACTTTTCAGAGGAATCTTCAAAGTTCTGATTCCGGATATTTCATAGATGTTAAATTAGATTCAGCAAAATTAAATAAAGATTATGGATCGGTTGAGTTTTCGTTTAAGCTTGTTTTAGATAAAGGAAAATTAAATGTCAAACGAAATTGATAATATTCCAGAACATAGTTTAGATCAATCCAAGCCTTCCGAAAGCCCAGAACAGGTTAAAAATATATCTAATTTGAGTGGAAAAGATCTGTTGGGAAGTTTTGGATTTATAAAAAAGGCTATACCATTTGCTGGCGTTATTGGTTTAGTAGTCGGGTGTTTCGCTGTTTTCTACTTATTGATTATCCCTCAATATAATTCGTATAAGCAGTTTGGTTTGGATCTTATTTCCGAGCAAAGCAAACTTAAAGATGTAACGGATAGACTTTCGTACTTGCAAAGTTTGTATGATTTACGTGATCAACTTGTTGCAAATACAAGGCTTTCAATAGAAGCTTTACCAGATAATAAAGATAAAATCCCAAATGTTTTAGATCAACTTTTGCAAGTTTCTGAAGAGTCTGGAGCCTCCGTTGTATCACAAAGTTTAGCTGGTATTTTAGGATCCGATGATCTTTCAAAACCAAAGTTAATCAAAATTCAGATGGAGTTAACTGGTGAAGAACAAAAACTTTTAGGATTTTTGAATGTAATAAGTACAAATAGAACGATAGTTGATGTTGAAAGTTTTAATATAGACAAGGTTGCTAAAAAAGTTGACGAGGCGGATTCATCTGACAAATATGACTTACGTTTAAGCTTGGTTTCGTATTATATGGAAGATGCCGCGAATCAAGATATACCTGCTTTAGAAGCACAAAGACCGTTATCTGATTTAGAAATGGTTTTAAATGAAATTAGAAATATGAAATATTATGAGCCAAGACAATCAGAAGTATTAATCGGCAAAGAAGATCCATTTGCAGAGGTCCCTGTTATCAATGAAGATGAAATTGTTACAGAAGAAGATACTGGAATAATTCAGGAGTAAACTTTACTTTTCTTCGTTTATTCTTACGTCGACGTAGATTCCTAGATTCACAGCTTTTACTTTTGCTAAATTTCTTATGCCTTTAATTGTTTGTCCGCCCTTACCTATTACGACGCCAACATCGGATTGGTCAACTGTTATTAAGTAAAGTTTAGATTTATTTCCATCAAAAGTTGTTGAGTCTTGTTCCTCAATTACTACAACTTCTGGGTTTTTTACGATGTTTTTAATTAAAAAATTAAGAAGTTCTATCATTTATTTTCTTCTACTACCGGTTCTTCTACAGCTTCAACTGCTTTTTCTTTTGGTTCTTTCGGCTCTTTTACTTTAGCTAATTTTTCCGCTTTTTTCGCTCTTTTGCCTTTTGGATCGTAATGTTCAAATTTGTATGTGCCTTTTATAAGTTTTACAATTGCATCACTCGGTTCTGCACCAACTGATGTCCAATATTTATATCTGTCTACATTATATGTGATTTTTTTTGGATCTTCTGTAGGATTGTAGCTTCCAATTATTTCGATAAATTTCCCATTAACTTTGGATTTTTTATCTGTAACTACAACTCTGTACGCCGGGGCGTTTTTTCTTCCGATTCGTGTAAGTCTAATTCGTACCATGTGAGAAATTATATGCTAAGAATCAATAAGAATCAATGAGGTTCATTTATCAAATTCTGGTTTAACTTTTTGAAGAGCGTTTTCCGCTGCGCTTTGTTCAGCTTTACGTTTACTTGAGCCTTTTCCTTCTGCTATTAGCTTTTTTCCGATGTATGCACCAACCACGAATGTTTTGTCGTGATCAGGACCGTCATCTTCTATTAATTTATAATTTGGAGTTGTTAAAAACTTTTCTTGTGAAATTTCCTGAAAAAGACTTTTAGGATCTTTTAATTCACCTTTTTGTACAATATCTTCGGTTTTGTATAGTAATTCTTTATTTACAAAATCAGAACAAGCCTTCATACCTTGATCTAGATAAATTGCTGCGACTGTAGCTTCAAATGTATTTGCCAAGATGTGATTACTCTCTGATGCAATTTCTCTTTCACCGTTTGATATAAAAAGATATTCAGAAAGCCCAAGCCTTGATGATTCAGTTGCTAATGAAACTGTATTTACAAGTCTTGCGCGAAGATTTGTTAATTCCCCTTCAGGATATGAGTCATATTCTTTAAAAATATGCTCCGAAGTTAAATATTGCAAAATTGCATCGCCTAAAAATTCAAGTCTTTCATTTGATTTTAAATCAGGACTAGGATTTTCGTTTATATACGACCTATGCGTAAGTGCTCTTTGTAAGATGGAGACGTCATTGAATTTTATATTTAATTTTTCTTGTAATTCTGAAAATTTATCAATTGTCATATTCTTTAGATATTAAGAAGATTCATGTGCTTCAAGCACATGAATCTTCTAATTTGCTCGCGTTGCGAGAAAAAATTATAATGTTTTTGCAATTCCTCCAAGTATCCCGTTTATGAATTTTGATGATTCTTCAGATCCAAATTCTTTTGCAAGCTCAACTGCTTCATCAATAATTACTTTTGGAGGTGTTTGTTTTGTTAACATTTCGCAAGTTGCTACTATCAATATAGAAAGATCCATTCTATACATTTTGGAAATGTCCCAATCAATGCTGTTTTTTATAATTGTATCTTTATATTGACTAATATTATTTGAAAGTTCTGAAACGATGATGTCGAGAAGTTTTTTATCGTAATGCTTAATTTCTAGACCATCTAAAGCCACTTCGACAATTTCGTCTAATGATTCTGAAGTATTATATGAAGACGCTGAATTTGATTCTTTTGAATAAACGTAAGCAACTGCTATTCGCCTTGACTGATGTCTTGGGTCTTTTGACGTTTTCATGAAAAACTTTTAATAATCGTTGCACTTTGCACACTTTGTATGTGGCATTTTTAATGCTCCACATTTTTTGCACACAATAGGATTTATTGCCTCTGGTGCGCTGTGTGACCTTCTTCTATTTCTTCTTCCTTTTGATGTTTTCTTTTTTGGTGCTGCCATTTGTGTAGATTATAATGCGTGATCAACTATCAAGCAAGGATAATTTTATGAAATCAACTTGAGTTATTCCGTATTTTCTTGAATCGTATATTTTAAGCAGTTTATTTTCTGATTCTACGTCCACGCCTTTTTTAAATCCATGAAAATACACGACAATGCTTTCTTTTGTCATTATCTCTGGAAGAACTTTAAATATGTGTTTAATTGGAAGATCATAAGGTGCATCAATAAAAATGACGTCAAAATATGTTTCATAGCTTGAAATGAATTTAATTGCTTCATCTTTTATGACTTTTGTGATTTCTGTATTTTCCAAATTTAGATTTAATATATTTTCATTAATATCTTTTATTGCGTAATAATCGTTGTCAACAAATGTTGCTGAAGTTGCTCCACGACTTAAGGCTTCAATTCCAAGGTTCGCGGATCCGGCAAAAAGGTCAAGGCAAGTTGCATTTAATACTTTATCTTCGAGTATTGAAAACACAGCTAATTTTATACGGTCTCTTACAGGTCTTGCACTTTCTGGAACTTTTATTTTTTTAT
>CALRDH010000006.1 GCA_943354835.1 candidate division WWE3 bacterium
GAAGAGGTCTTTGAAAAAGTGTTTGGTGATGATATTGTCTCTAAGTAATATGAATTTGCCAAAATCTCTTCAAAATGTTGTAGATGCGTTTTCTTCTTTGCCAGGTATTGGGCCTAAAAGTGCTCAAAGATTAGCTTTTTATTTACTTCGAATGCCAAAAGATGACGTTTTAAGATTTTCAAAAGCTTTGATTGATCTTAAAGAAAAGACTCAAATCTGTAGTACGTGTTTTAATGTCGGTGATTCTGATTTATGTGAAGTGTGTGGCGACTTTACGCGCGATCGAAAAATGGTTTGCGTCGTCGAATCGCCTCTTGATGTTTTAGCTCTCGAAAAAACAAACTATAAAGGAATTTACCACGTTCTACATGGTGTAATAAATCCTATTGCCGGCATAGGTCCTGAAGAAATTTTTATAGGGCAACTATTTGACCGTCTGTCTGATTCTAATTCAGGCATTACTGAAGTCATTCTTGCAAATAATACTTCACTTGAAGGTGAATCCACAGCAATTTATATTCATAATGAAATTAAAAAGAAACATGGAAATAATATACGCGTAAGTCGAATAGGAAAGGGACTTCCAATTGGCGCTGATATTGAATATGCTGATGAGGGAACGTTAAACGATGCACTCCGTGGACGAATAAACTATAGTGCCTGATTCAAGTTAATTGTTGACAGGCGTACGCTATGTACACTAGACTCCACTTATGTCTACAGTAGTAATGAATTCAACTGAAGTAAGAAAGAACTTTTTTGCGATACTTGATCGTGTTGTAAATGACGGTGTTGAAGTTATTGTCGAAAACAAGAATTTGAATAGTAATGTTCGAATAATTGTTGATAAGCTGAAAGTTAAGAAGAAAAAATCTCAAGCCAATATTCTAGAGGGCCTTTATGGTTCCTTAAAGTCTGAAATCCCTTATAATCCCGATGAAACTACTTTGGCTCATGAACTTTACGCTAAATCTTTTCTTGACAAAAAATGAAATATTTCATAGATGCAAATGTAATTTTAAGATTTTTACTCAAGGATCACGAAGAATATTCACAAAAGGCAAAAGTCATTTTTGAAGAAATAAGAAAAGAGAAAGCTTTAGGATTAGTTAATTCGCTAGTTATACATGAGGTTTTATATGTTTCAGTCAATGTATATGGATTGGGAAGGACGATTGTCGTTTCTAAATTAATTGCATTGTTGGAGTTAGAAAATTTAGAGGTTTTAGACTTAGGTAAGGAAGATCTTATTGAAGTATTAAATTCGTTCTCAAAGCTAAAAATTGATTTCCCTGATTTAGTATATGCAAAGGTTTGCGAAAATAATAAAATGGCGATAATCTCTTTTGATCATCATTTTGATAAATTGAGTGTAAAGCGAGTTGAAAATATATAATATGAAATTTTATAATTCTTTGTCACGAAAAGAAGAAGAATTTGTTCCAATAAATCCTTTACATGTTGGTATGTATACTTGCGGACCAACAATTTACAGCTTTCCTACAATAGGGAATTGGAGAACTTATACATTATCCGATCTAACTTTCCGTACACTTAAATATTTTGGATATGAAGTTCGTCATGTAATGAATTTGACTGATGTTGGACATTTAAGTGGTGATAATCTAGGAGATTCAAGTACTGGGGAAGACCGTATGGCAAAGGCCGCCGAAAAGGAAGGCGTTGATGCGTGGTCTATTGCAGGTAAGTACGGCCGGGATTTCCTTGATTCGATGAGCCTTTTGAATATTAATATGCCTGATGTTATTGCAAAAGCAACAGATCACGTTCCAGAACAGATTGCATTAATCGAATCAATTGAAAAAAAAGGATATGCATACAAAACAACTGACGGCGTTTATTTTGACGTTGCTAAGTATGAGTCAGACGGAAATACTTATGGTGAGCTTTCAACTCTAGATGTAATTAAAGAAGGCGCTCGTGTTGAAGCAAATCTTGAGAAAAAGGATCCTCGTGATTTTGCTTTGTGGAAATTTTTTGCAAAAGGTCAAAAACGTCACAATATGGAATGGGAATCGCCTTGGGGAATGGGTTTTCCTGGTTGGCATATAGAATGTAGCGCTATGAGCATGAAGTATTTAGGAGATCAATTTGAGGTTCATTTAGGTGGCGAAGATTTAAGAAGCACGCATCATCCGAATGAGATTGCTCAAAGTGAATGTGCGACTGGTCATAAACCTTTTGTTAAATATTGGATACATGGAGCATTTTTATTAGTCGATGGCGGAAGAATGGGGAAGAGTCTTGGAAATGCATACTCAATTCATGACATTATGAATAAAGGTTATGATCCTTTGTCTTTAAGATATTTTTATTTAAGTGGCCATTACCGCAAGCAAATTAACTTTACATGGGAAGCATTAGATAGTGCACAAAATGGACTCAATCGTTTGCGAAAAGAAGTCGCGAAGTTAGGTTTTTCGGAACTCGACATGGTCGTTGGTGGTGATAATGAGTACAAAAAATCCTTTGAAAAAGCCTTAAGCGACGATCTAAACATGCCAGAAGCCCTTGCGGTCTTATGGAAATTACTTGGCGACGAAAATGTTTCACTTTCAGATAAAGCATCCCTTGTAATTTCATTTGATCAGGTTCTTGGTTTAAAACTCGTACAAGAAGAAGTTTCTGATTTAGACGAATCACTTTCTATAGATCAACTTCCAAGTGAAGTTCAACAATTAATTAAAGATCGTGAAGAATTTAGGAAACAAAAAAATTGGGAAGAGGCGGATGCAGTAAGAAATAAAATAAGTGATTTTGGTTATGATATCAAGGATACTTCTGACGGACTGATTATTAAGCCCCTATCTTAAATTCGATTACGTCGCCGTCTTTGACTATGTATTCTTTGCCTTCTAGGCGAAGTTTTCCTGCATCTTTTGCACCTAGTTTAGATCCACAAGAAATATAATCATCAAAAGTTATTACTTCAGCTTTTATGAAGTTTTTTATAAAATCAGTATGAATTGCGCCGGATGCATTTTGTGCATTTGTATTTGCTTTTATTTCCCATGCGCGAACTTCTTTTTCTCCAGCTGTTAGAAATGTAATTAGACCAAGTTTATGAAATGCGGACTTTATTATCTTATCGAGTCCTGCTTCTTTAATTCCAAGATCAAATAGGTAAGCTTTTCTGTCAGTTGGGTCAAGTGATGAAAGTTCAGATTCCAGTTTTGCGTTTATGAAAATGACTGGCTTATCTTTAAAAGTTTGATCGTTTTGTGATTTTAGTCTTTCATCGGTTTCATCAACATTAAATACATAAACCATTTCCTTGTCTGTTAAAAGGAAAAGAGGCTTAATTATTTCTTCGTATTTAATCTTGTCTACGTGAGGACGCAATTCAATTGCAAGTTTTCCACTATTAAGGTGATCATAATATTTCTGAAGAATTTCACTGGAATTTGATTTTACCTTCAATTGTTTTTCAATGCTTTCTAAATCTTTAATTATGAGCTCGCTATTTATGACCTCTGAATCTGTATCTGGGTCTTTGCTGTGTTCTCGAATTATATTCGTATCTGAAAAATCACGGACAACATGCAAAATCATGTCCACTTCGCGAATGTTTGCTAAAAATTGATTTCCAAGGCCTTCGCCTTTGCTTGCGCCAGCGACAAGTCCAGCAATATCAACAAACTCAATATTTGCATAAACCTTTGGCGGATTTACACCAGTGTTTTTTAATATAATTTCCGCAAGCTTTTCGAGTCGTTCATCGTAAACATCGACAACTCCAACATTGGGGTCAATCGTTGCGAATGGGTAATTCGCACTCAAAGCTTGCTCGCGTTTTAAAATAGCATTAAAAAGTGTAGATTTACCAACATTTGGCAATCCGACTATACCGACTTTTAACATTTTATGATTATATCTTGTAATTCCAAGATGAAAAAGACTTTTGTTAGTAGTTGTCTATAATTTTGCTCCATGTTATTATTTCGCTTGTTATGAATACATACGAAGCAATGATCATTTTTAAGCCAGAGCTAAAAGATGATGAAATCAAGAAAAATATAAAAGATATCAACGGCAAAGTTTCTACTTTTGGTGGAAAAATTTTGACCGAAGATAATTGGGGAATGAAGAATTTTGCTTATGAAATGGATAAAAAGATAAAAGGTTATTATTACATTTCAACATTTGAATTAGATTCCCTTAAAGTTTCAGATCTTACCACATGGATAAATCTTCAAAACGAAGGCGTTTTAAGAAGTATGATAACGGTTATTAGTAAATAAGATTCATTTTGGTAATAAAAATTTTAGAAACTTTTAATTTTGTTGTGGTAAATTCAGATAAGTACTTTAGTTAGAATTTTGAAAGGTAAAGAGGAAGTAAAATGGCTACAAGATCATTAAATAAAGTTCAATTGATTGGTAATTTAACAAGAGATGTTGAATTAAGATACACAGCAGGGGGAGTTCCTGTTGCAACATTTGGAATCGCTACAAATCGTTCATATAATGATGCAAGCGGAAATGCTGTCGAAACAGCCGAGTTTACAAATTTAGTTGCATGGTCAAAGCTCGCAGAAATTTGTTCGCAATTACTTAAAAAGGGAACAAAGATTTATATAGAAGGAAGACTCCAAACTTCAAAGTGGGATGACAAAGAAACTGGAAAACCAATGCAAAGAGTCGAAGTTGTTATAAATGATATGATTATACTTTCACAACCAGGTGGGGCATCAGCAAATGGGGCAGGTGCAGTAGCAGATACAACAACTCATACCGCAACATCAAATTCAGACGCAAGCGATATGGGCCAGGCAGTTGATTTAAATGATTTAGATTTAGGTGATCCAGTAGACAGCTCATCAGTTCAAAATAGTTCAGATACTCCATTTTAATATATATGGCAAAAAGTAATAGCTCAAAAAAACCTGCTGTTAGAAGAGTAATTAGAAAAATTGAAGATTCTTCTGTAATTAATGTTAAAGATATTGATTATAAAAATGTTTCAATTCTAAAGAAATTTATAGGAGCAAGAGAAAAGATAATGTCTAGAAAAGATTCTGGTTTAAGTGCAAAAAAACAGAGAAAATTACAAGTCGAGATTAAAAAGGCTAGGATAATGGGTTTATTGCCTTTTACAGATCGACACGCATTGAGTTAAACTTAGAACATGATTCTGCCCGTTTATATTTCTGGATATCGACTTCACTGCTTGATTGTTCAAGAGGAGCCATTTGAAGTTTTAAGTACCTTTGGATATAAATTTCCTTTTGTATCAGACTATTCGAACTCATTTATAACAAGAAACAAACTTGTAGAAGCGATTTCTTCTATAACAAAGGTTAAAAAACTGGATATTTCTGACCTACTTATTATTTCCGACTCAAAACAAGTAAATAATATTGACGTAAACTTCCAAATTAGTGATGTTATTTCCGATCTGCCTTATTTATTCTGTGTTTTAGGTCCATATAGTCAATCTGATTTGTCTGGATTATCAAAAGATGAGATTAACCATTTCATGACAAAAACCTATCTACGTGAAGACCTTGACGAAGAAATCAGATTAAAGATAGACACATATAAAATAAAAAACTTTTTTAAGGAGAATTCAAAAAAACTTAAGACGTTCGAGAATGTCGTCGTTTGCAATGATTTTGCAAGTGAGAAATACAAACAAAAACTAAAAGACGTCTTTTTGTCACAGTTTGCTTCAAATATTGAAACATATGGTTCGTTTGGAATAACTTTCGATTATGACTATAAGGAAGTTTTAAAATTCGGATTTCTTAAAAGTAAAAATACAGATATTAAAAAATATTTGTCTACAGCTCACGAACTTCCAGAAACCAAAGTCCTTTTTGCGCATGGCGCATTAACTGCCGAAATTTCCATTATAGATATTAAATCAAAAACAAAATTAGAAGATAGGGAAATCAATATAAAGTCGGATTCTGAGAATATAATAGAAATCCCTACGGAAAGTTATGCAAAGTTAAGGCTGACTGGAAATAAAGTACATTTCGCTTGCGAACTTCATGCAGGACAAGATGGAATCATTATTTATAGCAAAGGGGACGCAATATGATAAAAGAAGGTCAAGTAACATTCAATTCATCAACTTTTTATTTGTTTGAAATCCCCTTTGGATATCTGTCAGTCGTAAAAGAAGGCGACAAAGTCAAAAGTGGCGAACAACTTATCGTTTTGGATAAAAAAAATGAAACAGTTTTTATCGAAAGTTTTGGCGAGATTGTTGTAAAAAAAGATGATGTTGTTAAACCCGGAGATATTTTGTGTAAACGCAAAGGTGTTTTAAAAAACGAGAACATGAAAGCCGAGATTAATGGAACAGTCTCTTCTATAAATGACAATGTCATAGAAATTAAAATGTATAGTGCGGAAACGCAGTTATTAGATATTCAAATGCAATCACAATTTGATGCAAAAATTGAAAAAGTAGAAAATGGCAAAATAGTTCTTAGCTTTCCAGCACTACAGCTAAATTTACTTACATCAAAAGGCGCATCGTCTCTTGGGACTTTTTCATATATTCCTTTACAGGAACTAAGCAAAATAACTAAGACAAAAGGTAAAGACAACGATTTATTTGGGGAATCGATAATTCTTACGAGTCATAGTTCAGTTGATTTGTATCCAAAACTTTCAGCTTTGGGTGTAAATGGTTTGATATCAAACTCCGTTGACTTTGAAGTTTATGATAAAGCTTCTGTACTTGAAGTGCCGTTTGGTGTAATTAGTGGTTTTGGTGACTTGCTAGAAGACGAGACTCTTGTAAAATGGTTTAAGTCAATTGAGGGTCAGAAGGTTTGGTTTGATGCAAATTTCAATCGATTAGTTGTTCCTACCAGTAAATGCCCAACTTGGATAAAAGCAAAGGTATGAAAATATTTAAACTCACACAATCTGTTATATCAACGATATTACTAATTCTTATAGGCGTTTTTGCTGGATATTATTTTGGCGTAAGAGGGTATGAGGTCGATATTAAAACCGGAGTTTCTAATGTAAAAGTATTAAATAAGGAAAACACACTTTCACAGAATGTCGACTTTGCAAGGTTTTGGGAAGTTTGGGAATTGATTAACAGTAAGCATATTAAAAAACCAATTAATCAGTCTGATTTGGTAAAAGGTGCCATAAATGGAATGATTGCTTCTATTGGCGATCCTTATACTTCATATTTTGACGCACCAGAAAACAAAGAAGTAATGAATTCCTTAAATGGATTATATGAAGGAATCGGCGCTCAACTTGGTTTTAACGAGGGTGGGCAACTTATTATTGTTGCTCCACTTGATGGATCTCCGGCTCTTAATGCAGGTGTAAAATCTGGCGATCGTATTATAAATATTGAAGGTGTAAGTACAGCAGGTATGTCAATTGAATCAGCAGTAGAAAAAATAAGAGGGAAGGCAGGAACTACAATCGCACTCCTTATTGGACGAGACGGAACAGAAGAACCATTCGAAATTAAAATTACTAGAGATACGATAAAATTGGCAAGCGTTACATGGAAAGATAAAGGCGATGGTATTGCTTATATAAGACTTTCTAGATTTGGTGCAGAGACAAACAATGAATGGACAAAGTCAGTTAATGAAATTGTTTCTCAAATGCCAAATCTCAAAGGTGTGATTTTAGATGTTAGGGATAATCCAGGAGGATTTTTGGATAGTGCGGTTTTTATTTCTTCAGAATTTGTTAATGATGGAATAGTTGTTAAAGAAGATGTTTCAGATGGTACGGCTCAAACTTTTAAAGCTGACCATAAAGGATTATTTGCGGATCAAAATCTAAGAGTTGTTGTTTTGGTTAATAAAGGATCCGCATCGGCATCTGAAATTGTTGCAGGTGCGTTAAAAGAAAGGCGAGGAGCCGTAATTGTTGGTCAAAGATCTTTTGGGAAAGGTACAGTTCAAAAATCAGAAGAATTTTCTGATGGAGCATCTTTACACGTTACGATAGCAAAATGGTTGACTCCTGATAATAACTGGATAGATAAACACAATTCTGAATTTAAAGACAGTGTTTATAATGAAGTGAAAGACGGCAAAGACATAATTGGTGGTATAAAGCCAGATTTTATTGTTGAAATATCAGATGAAGACATTAAGGCTGAAAAAGATCCACAATTAGATAAATCAATAGAGGTTGTAAATAATGCTGATTTATTTAAATCAGGCTTACTTTTCAAGATACTTGAACAAATAAATGTCCGATATTAAAAAGTTCCTCATAATTATTTTGGTCATAACCGCTATTTATGCTGGATACTATTACCAGGGTTCTATTTCATCATATTTTTCAAAACAAGAAAATAATATTAGTGATACAAAAGAAACTGTTAAACAGGGAAGTGTATCAATACTTGAAGAACAGGATGCAGTTATAAAGGTTGTGGAAAAAACTTCACCCGCAGTTGTGTCCGTTGTAAGAAAGGAATCATATTTTGATCCGTTCGTAGGCCCTACATTTGCTGATGACTCAATCGGCACTGGCTTTGTAGTTGATGGTAAAAATGCAATTGTTCTTACAAATAGACATGTCGTAGATGTCGAAAATGCCAATTATAGTGTTGTTTTTGGCGAAGGTGAAAAATCATATGATGTTAAAAATATATATAAAGATCCTGTAAATGATTTCGCGATTCTTAAATTAGACATTACTGATGGATCTTCATTACCTGAATTAACTTTGGGAGATTCAGAAAATCTTAAAGTGGGACAAACTGTTATTGCTATAGGAAATGTTCTTGGACAATTTGGAAATAGCGTTACCAAAGGAATTGTTTCCGGACTTGGTCGTGCTATTACAACAAGATCAAGCATTTTTGATGATGGTGAGGTTTTAGAAAATGTAATCCAAACTGATGCTGCGTTAAATCCTGGCAATTCAGGAGGTCCGCTTTTGGATATTAATGGATATGTCATAGGTATAAACGTTGCAATTTCTGAAGGTGCTAATAATGTAGGATTCACAATTCCTATTAATGCCATTAAGCCTGTTGTAGATCAATTTAATCAATTCGGGAAAATAACAAGGCCATTCTTGGGTGTTGGAGCTTATATGATTACATCTGATATCGCGAAAAACCAATCATTGCCAGTTGGCGCATATGTGCAAGAGGTTGTAAAAAATAGTCCAGCATCTAAAGCTAAAATTAAGCCTGGAGATATCATTTTGAAAGTAGGGAATACCCGAATTAATGATGAGAACTCATTGCCAAAGGTTATAGCTTCTTCAAAGATAGGTGAAGCAATCGATGTACTGATTCATCGTAATGGTCGAGAATTTACGCTTTCTGTTACTCTTCAAGACCTTGAAGACTAATCAAAATAGCTAGTATTTCACCCATAAGTATTTTTTCTAGATTATGCCAGCTTTGTTTTATTCTGTGGTCTGTTAGTCGATCTTGAGGAAAGTTGTACGTTCGAATCTTTTCAGATCTTTCGGCTGATCCTACTTGGTTTGATCTTATGTCATCGATATTTTTTGCATTCTGATCTTTCATCATTGTGAAAAGCTTTGATTGAAGCGCCGACATAGCACGCTCTTTGTTTTTATGTTGACTTCTTTCGTCTTGGCATTGAACAACAACTCCAGTTGGAAGATGTGTAATTCTGATTGCACTTTCTGTTTTATTTACGTGTTGG
This sequence comes from candidate division WWE3 bacterium, assembly GCA_943354835.1. Taxonomy (GTDB): domain Bacteria; phylum Patescibacteriota; class WWE3; order 2-01-FULL-39-13; family 2-01-FULL-39-13. Next base: position 9,656 of record CALRDH010000006.1, read on the forward strand.
CCACCAGCTCCACTTGCCCTAAACGTATCAATTCTTAGATCTTCAGGTCGAATCGTTATTTCGGTTTTTTCTACAATTGGAAGAACAGCTATAGTTGCTGTTGATGTGTGTATTCTGCCAGAAGATTCTGTGCTTGGAACCCTTTGTACGCGATGTGTTCCACTTTCATTCTTTAAAAGGCTGTATGGTGTGTTTTCGGTGTCTGATGGTTTAGATTCGCCTGTTGAGATCTCAAACACAACTTCTTTTATATTTCCGATTCCGCCTTCGTTTTTTGAAAGTACAGATACTTTCCAATTCATTTTTTCTGAAAATCTTTTATATATTGTGTAAAGGTCGCTTGCAAAAAGGCCAGCTTCATTTCCACCAGCGCCGGCGCGTATTTCCATTATGCAATCGCCAAAAACAGGTGAGGAGGATGTTTCTTCATCCTGTGACTTACCATTATCGGAATTGGCATATTGTAATAAGGTGTCTTTTTGTGCGGTTAGTCTTTGTATTTCTTCTATCGCCATTTGTTTTATGGTTTCATCGTTTGATGATTTGACCAATAAATCAGTTTCTATGATTTTATTTTCTATGTCTTGAATTTGTGTCTGAATGTAAGAATTATCCATTTTGCTATTTATTGATGCTTATTGCATCGATTTTAGCATTTCTTTGAGGCTTTTTGGGGCTTCTTCTCTTAGCTTTTCGCGCATGATTTTTTCTTTAATAGCTTTTATTCTCTTTTCTCTTTCTGATTCAGCTGATTTTTGTTTTTTAATGAATTTATCAACACGACCTTCTGTGTCTATAAACTTTACATCTCCAGTCCAAAATGGGTGACATGCACTACAAATTTCAACTGATATTGTGTCAACTGTTGCACCAACGGTGAATTTATTTCCGCATGCACATGTAACTTCTGCTCTTTCGTTGTATTTTGGATGAATGCCTTTTTTCATAGTCCGCGATATTCTATCAGTTTTTTTTAAATTCCGCTATATAAATTCCACATAATATTGTAATTGCACCAATTGCAAATATTAATGATAGCTCTTCATGTAGAAATATGATTGAAATAGGCACGCCAAATAAAGGTTGAAGATAGTAAAAGATGGCTGATTCAGAGGCTTTTAAGTTTTTTAAACCTTTTTGAAAAAAGATGTATGCAATTAAGCCTGAAAACATCGCCATGTATATTATGCCGATGATATTTGGATATTTTAAGTACTCACTAATATTTGCTTTAAGGTGATATGAATAAGTCGGAATGTTTTTCCTAAGTATGCAGTCGTATTGTGTAGGATCTTTCTTGTTAAAGCATCCAGTTGAATTGCATGAATACTCAAGTGAATATGCTCCACTGTCTATATCTGAAATAGCACAATTTCTAATATTTCCGTAATTGATGTTTCTATAGTTTTGGTTTTGTTCAAAAAGTCCAAGTGGCGTAAAAATTATTGCAGCAATCGCGAAAGATAGTATTGTAAGTGAAATCGGATTTAGGATTTTGTCGCCTGATAAGTATTTTTTAACGTATATAACATAAAGCCCATCAAAAAGTATTCCTACGAAAAATAACATATTTCCTAAGACCGATGAAGTCGATGAGGAGTAGGAAACAGATGAAAATAGTGGAACTCCGACTAGAATTAATGTCCCGATGAACGCGATTAATGTGCCTTCGATTTTCTTTTTTACTAAAGTCTCTTTTAGTATTATGAATCCGAGTATTGCAACAAGAAGAGGCGAAAACGCTGTTAATACTGAGCCTTCAAGTGAAGATGTTTTTGATAAACCCCAAAAAATTAGCGATAGTGAGATAACGTGTCCAAGTATTGATGAAATAAAAATGTGTTTTGCACGATCTAAATTAATTTTGTTGTGTTTGAGTATATAAATTGACGCTGGAATCGTTACAATGGCTGCTATCCAAAACCTTAACATCAAAAATGTAAACGGCGGGACGTTTGTGACAGTCGCTTTTATTACAGGTGTGGCAATTCCCCATATCGCGACGGCAACAAAAAGATAGAATTTAGGCGATATAGATTTCAGAGACGGCATTAAATGTATTCTATCATGTGCTTTTGCCTTTTCTTCTTCGTGTATCTTGCTATTCCGATCATAAATAGTAGTGAAAACGAAAGAGCAGGTGAGCCATAGTTTATAAGTTGTTTTTGCATGTCTGTTGTTGATTTAAATTGTGAACCAAGTATGTTTTTTGCCGTTATTTGTGAAAAGTTTTTTTCAGACGCGAGCTTTTCAAAAATGCTTACAGACAAAAGTGAGTTTTCTCTTGATTGTGATATGAATTGATTATCAAATATTCTTGATGTTCCTGTAACTATAATTACGCCTTTGTCTTTGTTTTTAAGACCGCTCATTGCGATTAATGGAATTTCTTGAAGGTCGTCTTCATCTAATTGTTGTTCAAGACCAATGTTAAATGTGTTTGTTTGTTTATTTCCGAATATTGATGTTGAGTAAAGTTTTTCCCAATCGCCTGCTGAAATTTCAAGACTGCTTGTCCATGGGAATATTGCTGTTCCTGGAAATTCTTTTGAATTTTGAGCGGATAGCACTCCAACAGTCCAAAATGGATACGATACGACAATTACTCCTGATTCTGTGCCAACTTGTGTAGGAACGTTTGATCTTAGGTCATAAACAAGATCTGGATTTATTTTTATTCCGAATTCTGAAAATAAGTCCCCATTTAGCGCTTCATTTTTAGATGCTGATGTTGTTTGCAAATCGATTTGCACAAGGTCTGGCATGTACAAGACGTTTCCTCCGTTTTTGATGTATGAAACGATTTCTTTTTCTGCATTTTTTGAATATGCGGTTGTTTGTCCTGCAAAAACGATTGCCTTGAATATAGATAAGTCTGGGACTTTTTCCTCTTCAGTATTTGGTATTGAGACTGTTGTAATTGTGTAGTCTTGATCAAGTATCGATTTTAGTGTTCCGAAGTCTTGATATAGATCTTTTTCACCGTTTCCAATTGCGAATGCTATTGTTGGTTTTCCTGATTCTTTAACTTTATTTATGGCTTTTGTTAGTTCAAATTCTAGTGAATTAAGATCGTTTACATATGCGATTACTTCTTTTTTGGAACTGTCGGCGTCGTTTGAAATTACAAGGGCCATATATCCTTGTTTTACTTGGTATTGGTCATTTCCAATTACGTTAAATTGGATAGGGGAAATGCCGTTTGCATTTATTTCTGCCATGTTGTCTTCTGGATCAAGGTATTGGATTTGAACTTTTTGTCCTCCAAATGCTGAATAGTCGTTTAATATGTTTTTAAGTTCAGTAAAGACTGCTTGGAATTGTTGTGGAAGGTCGCTTGATGCGTATACGTTTATATTTACTTTATCTCCATTTTTAAGCGTTTCTTTGCTGATTTCTGATAGTGTGTATTTTTTATTTGTTGTTAGATCGATTCGACCTTTTGCGTATCCTGCAGAATAGACAGTTATTGCGGAAATAGCTAATACGAAGGCAAGGGATTTTGCAAATTTAACAATTCTTGATTTCATTTTTGAGTATCTAACTTGTTCTATGTTTGTAATTCCTATATTTATTGATATGTATATGAAAAGTGCAAAGTAAACTATGCTTGGAACTTCTAGAACGCCTCTAATTATAGAGAAGTAGTTATCAGCAATGCTTAGTTTTGATAGTAAGTTTGAGATTGTGACAGGTATGTTTATTGAGATTAGATCAGTGCTTATTACGTTAAGAAGGAATATTACAGTTGCTGATGTTAGAAATGCAGAGATTTGGTTTTTGTAGAAGCTTGAGATTGCAACCCCAAGTGAAGATAGTGCGAATATTAAAACTAATGCTCCAATGTATCCTGCGACTGTTTCGCCGATGTCGATTGTTCCTACAGTTGATACTAAGAAGGCGAGAGGAATTGTTAGTAGTATTCCAATCGATGAGAATATCCATGCTCCAAGTATTTTCCCGATTATTATGTCTTTTGGTGTTATTGGTTGTGTTATTAGGTATTCAAGTGTTTGTTTGTCTTTTTCGCTAGCAATTGAGCTCATTGTTACGGCTGGAACGAATATTGTCATTATCCATGGTAGAAGTTGGAATAGGTTTCTTATTGATGCAGTTCCGATTATGAAAAATGTTCGAAGGAATAGAAAGTATAAAACAGCCAATAAGATTGAAATCAAAAGGTAGCCTTGTGCGTGGTCAAAGTATGATTTTAGTTCTTTGGTTGTGATTTCTTTTATTCTATTTAGATTCATGTTTGTTTGGAATTGAATGGAATACTTGTTCTAGACCGTCTTGGATTTGCATTTCCCAGATTGTCCATTTTTGTTTTGATGCGATTTTTGAGATTTCAGGGCGGAGCTCTCTATTAGAGTATACGAAAACTGTTTTGGCTTTGGCTTTTCCTTCGACTTTGATTTTTTCGTCTTTTTCTTCGATGAGTTTTTCTAGTGATTCTTTGATTTTTTCACCCTCAATTACTATTCTTAGGATTTTTGTTCCAGCTAATTCTTCTGGAGTACCTTGTGCTATTAGTTTTCCGTCGTTTATGACAATTACTTTGTTGCACATTGCTTTAACTTCTTGCATAACGTGTGTACTTATTAGAATTGCTTTGTCTTTTGATAGATCTTTGATTAGTTTTCTTATATCTTCTCTTTGATTTGGGTCAAGGCCTTCTGTTGGTTCGTCGAGTATTAGAACTTGCGGATTGTGTATTAATGCCGATGCTATTCCAACTCGTTGTTTGTATCCTTTTGAAAGTTCGCCGATATTTGAGGCTAGTTTGTCTTTTATTCCGACTGAATCTGCAACTTCCTTGATTCTATTTATGATTTTTTTTGAATTTAGGCCTTGAAGTTTTGCAGTCATGGATAAAAAGTCAAAAACAATCATGTCATTATATAAAGGATTATTTTCTGGCATGTATCCAATTTGCTTTTGAGTTTGTTGTGTATGAAGTTGAGTTGACCTGCCGTTTATAGTGATTTCGCCTGAAGTAGGGAAGAAATAAGACGTAATCATTCGCATAGTTGTTGTCTTACCGGCTCCGTTTGGACCCAAAAGTCCAGTAACATCGCCTTTTTCAATTGCAAAAGACAATCCGTCGACTGCTTTTACCCTATCAAAATTTTTAGAAACATTCTTTAAAACAACCATAGCTGACATAATATACACTATATAAAGCAAAAAAGGGAAGAGTGTCAAGGGAAAAGAAAACATGATATTATTTTTTCATGAATGGTCCGATTGCTACTATAGCACCACAAATTAAAGATGATATTTATGAAGGACCAGTTGAAGTCGTGTATGACTTGCCACCAAATTTGGTAGATAGTAGGACACGAGTGACTGAAGGTGGTTTAAGATTTGATAGTTTTACAAATGATCCAAGGGTTAATGCTGTTAGGGCAACGGCTTTAGATCGAATGTATGGCGTACTTACACGTCCTGTTGATGGTGTTGTAGCTACTGCTCCACAAGTTCCACCGCATGTTTCATATGAATATTGGTCTTCGATGTTAGTAGCTAAAGTTGAAGATCCTGCAATAAAAGCAGAGATTGGTAGAATTTGGATTGCTGAAATGGTTGCAGAAGGACGATTTGTAGAAGCAACTGAGGCTTTGACTAAATACGGACTTGATAATGTAGATCTTGGAGATATGCAAAGCCTAAAATTTGTTGGTTTTTTGTATAATCAAGCGGTTATAACTGGTGATCATTTTGGCGCTTCTCGTATTGCTGATTTTGTTGCGAGATTGAAATCAAGAAATGAGGCAAATAAGATATTTAAAGCAGGTACAGATCAAGCCGATGTTCGATACGAGAACGGCTGGGAAGCTCGTAAAGATACTTCGTTTGAGAAATACAGCGCAGAAGTTTTAGGCATGTCTGCCAGTGTTGAAGGATTCGACTTTAAAACTTTTTCTGAGGTTCAGTTTGCTTATAACGCATGGCAATTAAGGGCTGAGGATGGTTTTTATGCAGAAAATATACATCCACTCGCAACTAGGGTTGCACAGGAATATTGTAGGCTACTTGTTTTAAGCGGTAATCATGCGGCTGCATACAGAGTAGCCCTTGAAGCTAACTTGCCTTACGGTGATGTTATTAAACTTGAAGATAGTATCCCTGGAATTGAAGGAATCAAAACCAGAATGGCAAGTCGATTAAAACGTATGTTTGGAACAAATTCGAAACCAAGAAAACCGCAATAATCATTAATCACAAGCATTTCTACTTGCATAAAATCAAACAAAACAGTACAATGTGGCCAGTTTTAGTTAATAAGAATTGATCAATATGAGTTTACCAAGTAGTGAAGTTACAAATCCAGATACTTTAGCAGGTCCTGTTTATTTGGATCCTGCAAACGAGGGCGGAGTTACTCAAGAGACTCTTTATATATCTCCTGTTGTTGGAATGGCAGTTCAAAATACACCAAAAGTTGTAGGTCAAGGAATTACTAGTGGTGGTGAAACTACTTTAAAACTAAGTGCAGATGAGCCTATTCCTTCCGATTCCACAGTTTCAAGTAATTCAAATATCAAAATAGATCCGTCGGTTGCTTATTACTGGAACGGTCTCTTTAATCGAGACGCTGGTATTGAGCTTCTTTAACTAACTTAATTCACACTTTTGTTATTAAGATAATTTTCCGCGTAGAAATACTATATTTCTTGTGGATTTATTTTAGCTTATAGCACAGATTTAACTTCAGCTTTCATTTTTATGCTCCCGCGATAGCTAGTATGTCTTTGGTGTTCTTTAATATCTGTTTTATGTCCATTTGATTTATTGGTTTCATAGTCTAGACCATAGGTAATTTGGTAGGAATGGTCAATTTCATTTTATTCCTATATGCTAGAATTCGTTTAGTATGGCTCAGAGTGTTTCAACTATTGATCAAGTTTTATCGATTGCCCAATCTGCCTTAATCGGTGCGCTTTTTGTTCTCGTTTTTATATTTCTAATTTACTTCGGTGTTAAGTTTTATTTTTGGTATTTACGTTTTAAGAATAGAACTCGTTCTTTGAAGGATAAGACTTTTTTTAAGATTCAAATTAATGAAGATAATGAAATTGAACCAGCGGCAGGGGAACAGATGTATAGCAGTATGTATGGAATTAAAAAGGGTGGTTTTTTAAATTCGTTAAAGGAACAAGATCATATTTCATTTGAAATCGTTGCTAATAACGCCTCTATAGAATTTTATGCCGTTTGCCCAAAGCATTTAGAGAATCTGGTCGAAAAGCAGATTAATGCTGCGTATCCTTCGGCAGAACTTACTAAAACTGTACCTTGGAATATTTGGGCAAACGGCGGACATGTTGAATTCAAATCCCTTGCACTTAAAAAAGAAAATTATTTACCTTTAAATACTTATGAAGAGATGAAGGTAGATTCAATGGCTGTTATTACATCCGCCATGAGCAAGCTTCACGAAAACGAAGCTTTAGCACTTCAAATATTAGTTCGTCCTGCAGATGATGATTGGCAAAAATTCGGCAAAGAACACATAAAAAGTTATTTCGCAAAACATAATCAAACAGATAAAGATGGAAAATCAGTTGGTCCAAAAATGTCAAAGATTGATGAAGATTATCTTCAAAAGGTTCAAGACAAAATTTCAAAGGTTGGTTTTGAAACCGTTATTAGACTTGTTTCAGTTTCGCCCGATGCGGCTTCTTCCAAAGTTAATCTTTCTAATCTAGAACGCGCTTTTGGCCAATTTAATAGTCCTTCATTTAATTCTTTTTCCGGAATTACTGATAGATATCAAAAATATTATGTCCAAAGCTTTATTTCTAGAATGTTCCCAGTTGTAGAGAAAATTAATCTTCCTTTTGCGATTCCAAAAATATTAAAGAAGCAGTGGTTTAAAGGTTGGTCAATTTTGAATACAGAAGAACTTGCGACAATTTGGCATCTTCCAAATGAGAATGTAAAAACTCCAAGAATTAATTGGCTTCGAAGTAAAGGTTCAGCAGCTCCAATTGAACTTCCAGAAAGTGGCTTGTATTTAGGTAAGTCTATTTTTAGAAGTGATGAAGTGAAGATTTTTATGGAAGACGAAGACAGGCGAAGGCACATGTATATTTTGGGTACAACTGGAACAGGTAAGTCAGAATTCATGAAGTTTATGGCGATTCAGGATATTAAAAATGGTAAAGGCGTTGCGTTTATTGATCCTCACGGATCGGCCGTTAATGATATTGTTCAGCAAATTCCACCTGAAAGAATTGATGATGTCATTTATTTTGATCCTTCAACCGAAAGGCCAATGGGTTTGAATATTTTGGATGTTAAGACTGATAAGGCAAAGGACATGATCATTAATAAATTTATTGATATGTTGTATGAGCTTTATGATCCAAATAAGCAAGGTATTATGGGCCCTCAATTAGAAAGAGCTTTGCGTATGTGTATGTTGACGGTTATGAGTAAGCCAGGTGGAACTTTGATCGAGGTTGTAAGGCTTTTGACGGATGAGAATTTCCACAAAACATATTTCGATGTTATTGCTGATCCGTTAGTTAAAAGGTATTGGACAGATGAAGTCGCAAATACGACAAAGAATCGAAAAGGTGAAACGATGGGTTATTTTGTTTCTAAGCTTGATCGTTTTACGACAGAAAAAACGATGAGGTATATGCTTGGCCAGTCGACTTCTTCTTTTGATTTTCAAGATGTTATGGATAATAAGAAGATTTTGTTGGCTGATTTGTCAAAAGGTAAGTTGGGAGCAGAAAATTCAAAGTTTTTGGGGCTTTTGATTGTTCCACGTTTGCTTGCTGCTGCTTTTACTAGAATTGAAAAGATCGAAAGGGGAGAAAAGCTTGAAGATTTTTACTTATATATTGATGAGTTCCAAAACTACACGACTCCTGATATTGAAACTATTTTGTCAGAGGCTCGTAAATATAGACTTAATCTTATTATTGCGAATCAGTTTATAGGTCAGCTTCCAGATAAAATTAAAGATTCGATTTTTGGAAATGTAGGAAGTATGGGAATTTTTAGAATTGGAACCGACGATGCGGAATATCTAGAGAAATATTTTGCTCCTACATTTGGACAAGGGGATTTAATGAATAATCCTGTTGGTCGTGCATATATGAAACTACTTGTTCGCAACCAGCCGTCTCCACCATTTGCCATGACAACCGATTGGAACTTAATGAAAGAATCAAAAAGAGATTTTGAACTTGGCCAAAAAATTAGGGAGCTAAGTCAAGTAAAATTTGGTAGAAACAGATTCATAGTAGAACAGGAAATAAAGGCTAGGTCGAATTTATAAATCCGTTATATAATTTACACAGCGTGGAGAGGTCGCATAGTTGGTCTAGTGCGCTGGTCTTGAAAACCGGTACGTCGCAAGATGTCGAGGGTTCGAATCCCTCCCTCTCCGCCAGAAAAGTTTGACATTTTAGGAAATTAAAAATATCGTTGAGGCGGATATAACGGTAGTGAAGTAGGAATGGTGCAAGGAATAATTAGTCGAGCAAAAACTCGGCTAAATTTTAAGTATGATTGAAATAGCTCGACAACTCTTCGGATTTATTTTATTGCGTCTGCAGGACATCACGGATTTTATTGAGCCGTTTTTGCAAAACCTTGACCCATCATTTTTCCAAAACATCACATTGGGGGTATTGGCGATTTTTATTCCTTTTGCAATTGTTTTTCTTACGGACATTTTGAATTCTAAAGAAGAAAGAAGAAGTGAATTTGAAAAAATGGTTTTAAGTGATGAGGTGCTTGGAACAAAAAAAACCTTTTGGCTTTCAATTTTTGGAATAATCTTTTTTGCATTTTTTTCTGGAACTGATACTCCCTTGTTAGCAAAAATTTTATCTATAATTGTCGCAATAATTTTAACCTTACTTTTTTGGAAGCCGTTCAAGAATATTTTGAGATTCTCTGAAGGGTATAAACAAGAGTTTGAAATGCTTTTTTTGAGGAAATTAAGTTTTTCAAAGTTCTTTAGGTTCAAGAATAAAGAAAGGGAGGGAAAATTATTTCGAGCATGGAATTCTTTCTGGTCTGAAAAATCGGAAATTAACGAAACAGATTTTACAAATATTTTCATATCTCATATTGATGACGCCGTAAATTATGGAAGATTTGAGTTTGCCATGCAGCTTGGGCAAACTTATGAAAATAACATTGAAAAGCGTGATCGTTTTTCAATAGGTTATGAAATTTTGCCAAAAGTTTTCGAGTGGAATGAGGAATTATTGAACGAGCAACAACATTGGTTAAGAAGTTTTGATAGGCAAGAAAGAATTCAAAATTTAATTTCACAAAAGCACTTCCCTACATTTAGAACATGGATGCTAAATATATACGAGAAAACTAACTCAAAAAGAGATCGTTTTTGGAATTGGCATTATTTTGGTGGAAAAATTTTTCAAGCAATAATTAAGATATTACTTAAAGACGGACAGGATCCGTATCAATTTTTTTCATCATTTAAAAAACATATTGAGGAAAGCGAGAAAAAGTTAGACAAAATTGAAGATGCAAAAGAGAAAGAAAAATATCTGCACTATTTAACAGGACTTTTTGCAAGTTTTTGTCCAACCTTTTTTAACGAAATAGACAATGAAACATCAAATTATGGAATTTGGGAGAATAATTTTCCCGCAGAGTGGAAAATAATCATTGCTAACAAAGACAATAGAATATCTCGTGTCATACTGGGTGAATTTTTACAATGGTCAAGGGATCGGATGTTTAAGAAGGACAGTAAAGATAAGTTTGATAAAGGTTTAACAGAAGTAATAAACGGAATTTTCCCCAATGTACATTCATCGCTATTTACAGCTTTTTTGATGTTATTTCCCTCAAGTGAAATAAAATATGCACTAGAAAAAGAACCTAATTTTTATATTTTTAGTGTAAGCATGTTAGAGATTGGACCTGTTGAGGAAAATGAAGAAGATCGAAATAAAAGACTTGCTGAAATGATGAAGGCAAAAGAAATTTCACAAAAAGAGGAAACTGTTCAAACTATTTTAAAATTTTTCCATTTTTGGCAAAAACTTACTTTATATAATGATGACTTATCAGAAGATGAGTCTAAAAAATGGGAAAGTTTTACAGAGGCAGAAAGAAAATCAATAGTAAAAAGGGTGAGAAAAGAAAAATTGGAAAAAACAAAAGCGGAAATAGAAAGTGGGGAAATTAAAAAGATTTGTGATGATTCTGAACGAAAAGAGTTATACAGGAAAGATTTTTTGGAGTTGATTGAATTATTAATTTTAGAAATAGAAAAATAAAAAAAGTCCCGCCGTCTCGCTTGCTTCCTTTCCCTTTCCGTTTGAGAAAAGGAAAAGCGAAAGGGGGTTTTGCTCAAGAAATTTTTGTTAATTTGTCTATCAGAAACAATAAATCTTAATAAAGTTTTTGTTGTCCAATTGTAATAAACTGTATGTATGAGCAAGAAGAGAATAAATCAAAATATTTATAGAGATAAAGAATTAAAAAGATCGGCAACTAGTTCCAAAATGGAACTAGTTCAAAACGAATCGGGACGACAAGTGCGTAGAGAGGTTGATATATACAATCTTGATATATTGATTGCTACTGGATATCGAATAAATTCTGTCGTGGGAACTAGGTTTAGACAATGGGCGACAAAAACACTCCGAAGCTATATTGTTGATGGTTTTGCTATAAATAAAAATCGGATTGCTAAGAATTACGAACATTTTTTAAGTGTTATTTCTGATATCAAAAAACTATTGCCAGAAGAGTCTGCGGTTGACCCAAAAGACGCAATAGAACTTGTGTCACTTTTTGCTGATACTTGGCTTTCTCTTGATGCATATGATCGAGATCTTTTGCCAAAAGGTAAGCTCACAAAAAAGAAAGTTGATATAACAGTACGGAAAATTGTCGATAGTCTGGATGAACTAAAAACAGAACTTGTGCATAAGAAAGAAGCATCTGAACTCACAATTCTTGTCGCAAGTAGCAATCCAAAAGAAAAAGAAAAGGTTGTATCATTGATCGTCAGTTTAATTTCGAAATAGTTAATTTTTAGAAATTTCCTCGTATGCTTTTTGTATTTGTTTAAAGTCTTTGTCAAATGATTCTATTCCAATCTCTAAGTTTTTTGCTCTTGCAAAAAGGATTATATCGACTAGGTCTGTGTTTAAGAGGGGACATAGTGCGATTGCCAGTTTCATGTCTTTGTTGTTATCTATAAATTCAATGCAGCTTGTTTGTACTATGGACTCAAGGTCCTTTGCGATTTCTGAACGTTCAATTGAATAAACCTTTCTTAAAACATATTCAAATTCGACTACAACTTCGACGGGAATATAGAGTTTGTATCCTTTGGTGTCTGCATTGTTAAGTATTTCTAAAGCCTTTTCATATTGGGCTTGATTATCTTGCATGAAGAGTCGCACAAGTATATTTGTGTCTAGGATTTTATTCTCCATTATTTATTTTACTTGTAGGCTTTTTAAACTTTTCAAATACCGAATCGGCTTGGGCAGCTTCTTCGATTTCTAAAATCTCGTCAAAATTTTTGCCTTTGATTGCACTTTTTTTGTGTACACCTAATCTTTGAAAAATGTCGTTGGATTTTGTAAAAGTTAATTTTTCACTTTCCATTTTTGCGACAATCATACTTCCCGGTTTGAAATTTAGTTTTTCTCTAAATTTGGCTGGAATAGTTATTTGCCCTTGGCTTGTTATAGAAACTAATGCGGTATCGTTCATGCATTAACTATATCGTTTCGCATTAGATTTTGTCAATGCATTATTTTTTGGTCTCTGCTATATTTTCTGTATGGATTCTTATATTTGGTATTCAAAGTTAATTAAACCAAGTTGGGCGCCGCCTTCATGGCTTTTTGGCCCAGTGTGGACATTTTTATATGCAATTATTTTTGTTTCATTTGGAACGGTTTTTTTGAAAGTAATTAAGCGGGAAATCCCTGCGGTTGTTATTCTTCCTTTTATTTTAAATCTGATTTTTAATGCCGTTTTTACGTACTTTCAGTTTGGATTGAGAAATAATTTCTTAGCTATGATTGATATCTTGTTAGTTTTAGGAACCTTGATTTGGGCTATGGCTGCAATTTCTCCATACCTAAAATGGGTTGCATATGCACAAATCCCATACTTACTTTGGGTCTCCTTTGCAACAATACTGCAAATAACAATTACGTATTTGAATAAGTAAGTATGCGTTTTAAGCCGGAATTGACTCCAAAAGAAATGTTAGAGCTTGGGGTTTTTGGTGGTCTATATTTTTCTGATAAACCAGAAGAATTTCCAAAAGATTGGTTTACTAATGCAAAATTATCTCCAGATAAAAAAAGACACAAAGAGCTAAATTTTTTTAAAATAAATGCTAGTCAGTCACTTGCGGTATGGAGAGCTAAGGGATGGATTCATCCGCAAGATCCAAGGGGATGGTTTCAATGGTATTGCCGATATTTCTTGTAGGCCAAGACAAAGGCAAGCTTTGTTACATTGGGCTTATGATTCAAGAAAAATTTAAAATCTCACAAATTAAAAGCGCAAATAATCGATTGTTTTTGGCAGGATGTCGGTACTTTTGACGGACTTTTAAACGCAAGCAACTACTTCTACAAACGTAAGCAATAATCTGCTAGTATCGGATTATGAACAAAAACTTTTCCGAACTAAGCCTTGGTGCGTCGATTTATATAATAATTGCAGTAATTGCAATTGGAATTGGAGTGTATGGCGCTTTTAGAACAGTCGCTAATTATTTCATATTTGAGAAATACCCAGTATCGGGTGGGGGAATGTCTATGATGATGGGTGGAGGCTACTATCAAACAGAAGCCGATTGCTTATACACAAGAACGTATTACGACGAAAAAGGAGTTGGTTCTAGAACACCTACTCAAGTTGAACTAGCGGCAGAAACAAGTGAGAAAGATAGATGCTTGAATCAAGTTATGGAATCAAGAAAAATGTCACAAGTAAATGATATTGGAGGTTCTGTACTATCAATGATAATTGGGTTTGGACTTTTATACGTAAGAAAAACTGTATTTAAGGACTAAGGTAAAGACTCATAACTAGGAATAGAGATCAAAAAAGGCGGCCGTAAGGCCGCCCTTTGCGTTTCTTTTTTTAATTTCAAAAAATTAGAATTTAAGATCTAGTCCGTATTGAATTCCTACAAGTAGGAATAATATTGGAAGAATTGCGAATAAAATCGCAGCGAACACTTTCGAGAAACTGGTAACCGATGTTACCTCTTTGGGTAGGTTGGATTTGGTTTTTGCCATGAAGAGACTATCACATATTTTTGAGCCAAATTCAATAATGTGTATTGAATTGTGTTAAAATTTGTGCGGAAATCGGCGCATCGCCGTTATTTATTTAACGGAGGAAAGTCCAGACAGCATAAAGCAGGGTGGGCACGTGAAGGCGTGTCGGTCGTGGCGAAAGCCGGGACACAGTTGCAAATAGGGAAACCTAAAAGCACAGATTGGGAATCGACCCAATTTGAGAGATATAGAGACGAATCATATTCTAAAATCCGCAAGGATTATGAATGTGAGTGGAACGAACAATCCTCCTCGCTGCAATCTACGAAAGGTCTATACAGCCGCTTGCTGTGACCAAGGATAGAGCATAGATAGATGATGTGCTAAAACAGAATCTGGCTTACGGATTTCTACAAAAAGGGTAGCCCTTATAAAACAAGGGCTGCCTTTTTTTATGATACGATATATTCATGACTACTCCTTCCTATCTTAAGTCTATTGGTTATTATCATGCTCAATTTAAAGAGGCATGGAATGGCTCAAATAAGGTTAAAATGCCAAAAAATTTCCAAGGTGTTTCTGAAGTTATTATTGCCGGAATGGGTGGTTCTAGTTTTGGTGCAAGAGTAGTTACTTCCGCATTTATTGACGAGATCGTTTTGCCAGTTCATTTGGTCGAAGGCTATGATTTGCCGGAATACGCAGATGAAACAACCTTAGTAATAATTACTAGTTATTCAGGAAATACAGAAGAGGCGATTTCGATATTAGAAAAAGCTCGTGTAAAAGGGTGTAAATTGTTTGCAATTACATCAGGAGGAAAATTAAAAACAGTCATAGATTCAGGCAATATTCCAGGGTACATTTTTGATACAAACTATAATCCTTCGGGAAGTCCAAGAACAGGTATTGGGTATATTGTTGGTTCAACATTAGGCGTTTTGTCTTCTCTTAAATTTGTTGAATTCTCTCAACAAAAAGCTGTAAAGACAGCCTCTTTTATTAAAAGCTTTTCAGAGTTATTGGCAAAGTCTAATGACATGATTTACAAAATGTCATCTAAAATTGATGGCTTTACACCAGTTTTTATTGCTTCAGAACATTTAATATCGGCAAGTTATATTATTCGAAATTTCATGAATGAAACTGCTAAAAACACTGGGTTTATAGCAGAAATTCCGGCAATGAATCATCATTTTCTTGATGGGCTAGGCTTTCCCAAAGAAGCAAATAAACAATTTATATATATATATCTTATGTCGTCACTTTATAACGATAGAAATAAAAAGCGTTTTGAAATTACAAGGGGAATATCAAAAAAGCATGGCATAAACGATATTGCAATTACGCTTGGAGCTAAAAATAGACTCGATGAAATTTGGGAAGCTATTATAATCGGAAGCTTAGTATCGTATAATCTTGCCATCTCGCACAAAGTTGACCCAAGAACAAACGAAATGGTTGACCTTCTTAAAAAAGAACTAGGTTAAGACTTTTGGGCCTGTAGCTCAGCTGGCAGAGCGCTGCATTCGCATTGCAGAGGTAGAGGGTTCGAATCCCTTCGGGTCCACCAGATTTCTCCCTTTACATAGGCAGTCATCTATCGTAAATTTCTATAACTATGATAGAAAAAAATATACTAATAACCGCAGGTGTGATCTTGGCTTTAGGAGTTGTCGGCTTTGTGTACATGAGACCAGCTCCTGTAACCAAGGAAGTTGTAGTAGAGGAGCCGAAAGAAGTTTTGCAAGAGACTCCAACAGAGACTGAAGAGCCGATTGTCGAAAATGTTGCTCCTGCAACTAAAGAGTTTTCAGTGGATGCTTATTACGATAGTACAGGTGTATGGTTTTCTGTTAAGGAAATCAGCGTAAATAAAGGTGACAATGTAAAAATAAAAGTTAAGAATATTAAAGGTATGCATAATTTTAATATCGACGAATACGATGTTAAGAAAGATCTTCCTTTGGATGAAGAAGTCTCAATAGAATTCGTTGCTGATAAAGCAGGAGATTTTATTTATTACTGCTCAATTCCAGGACACAGAGAAAAAGGCCAATGGGGAACGCTTAAAGTTTCTGAATAAGAAATTTTAGTTTTTTAAATATTTCCTTATCTGTCTTTTTGCTTCGGATGTTTTTACGAATTTAAGCCAATCTTGAGAAGGCAAGTGGTTTTTGCTTACTTGAATTTCTACTGTGTCTCCGCTTGAAAGTGGAGTATTTAGACTTACCATTTTTCCATTGATTAATGCGCCACTGCAACCTTTGCCTATGTCTGTGTGAAGGGCGAAAGCAAAATCAACAGGAGTCGAGTTTTCGGGCAATGTAATAAGTTGACC
The DNA here is from genome assembly GCA_943354835.1 of candidate division WWE3 bacterium. Classification (GTDB taxonomy): domain Bacteria; phylum Patescibacteriota; class WWE3; order 2-01-FULL-39-13; family 2-01-FULL-39-13. Next base: position 26,264 of record CALRDH010000006.1, read on the forward strand.
TTTGGGAGTGAATACAAAGACGGTACCTTGGAAAGCCTTGATTTTGCTTTCGCCTGCTATCATTTCATTTATTTTTTCTTTTTGTTCTATAAGCTCTTTAATCCAGCTTGCTTGGGATTTCGCGGAATTCTTTCCATATTTATATGTGAAGTGTGATGCTGGTCCGAACTCATTATGATTATGCATGTCAAACGTTTTTATTTGGACTTCGCAATATTTACCAGGAGACAACTCTATCGCAGTTTGCAAAGTTCTGTATCCGTTTGGCTTTGGATTAGCAATATAATCATCAAATTCATTTTGTACGACTTTCCAATTTTCTTGAACAAAGGCTAGAAGTTCATAGCAGTCTTCTTCTTTTTCAACTAAAACCCGAATTCCTAACAGGTCGTAGATTTGATGGAAGCTATCTTCTGTATCCGCCATTCCGATTTTATGTTTGTATGTAGTTTTTTTATCAATTGAATATATCCCTTTAGTCCTAACGGAGATATCTGATTTTGTTTGTTTTTTATCTAAAAATGGTTTTATTTTGTCTTTTATAAGATTGAGCTCGGATTCTGCGTCTTTTAAGAAATCTCTTGTAAAATCGGTGATTTTTTTGTATCTTTCCGGCTCTAATATTTTTAGGGCTTCTTCTTCGAGCTCTCTTGTAAAGTAATAGACTCCGACAGCTTTGGCGATTGGCGCGTAAATGTTTAAAGCGCTTTTTGCTATCCATTCTTTTTCATCTTTGCTGAAGGTTTCTGATGTTTTTATGTTATCAAGCCTATCCGCAAGACGTATTAAAAGAACTCGAATGTCTTTTGCCATGTGGATTATTAGTTTGTGAAGATTTTCTACGTTGTCTGTGTTGTTTTGGTAGTAAATTGGAGTTGATGCATTAGTTAAAAGTTCAATTATGTAAGCTATTTCTTCGCCAAATTCTTTTGAAATTTCAGCAAGTGAAATACCGCCTTCTTTTGTACAAGCGTGAAGGAAGGCGGCTGCTAAAGTGTATTCATCTTTGATACCTATTTTTTCTAGGTATTCTTTAATTCGAATTGGATGATTAATGAAATCTTCGCCGTTTTTGCGAATTTGTCCTGCGTGAGCAATTTTTGCAAATTCTAACGCTTTATTTATAAGTTCTGTATTGTTTTCCATTTTCTAAAACGAAAGTGGCATTATTTTTGTTTCTTGTGGTAAATCGCCTTTTGATTTTATTACTAAATTTTTTTCAACAATTGCTTCTGTTCCTGCTTCAGCTAAGAATTCTTGTAATGTTGCAAGTTCGTCATATGCAGGAATCATATTTTCGGATTTGTAGTGCATTGGGATTACGATTTTAGGCTCTATTGATTCGATTATTTGCATTGCGATTTTAGGATCAACTGTAAATTTGCCGCCGACAGGAATCATTAAAATATCGACTTCTTCAAGAAGTTCTAATTGGCTACTATCAAGTGTGTGTCCGATATCACCTAAATGGGCAACTGTTGCGTCGGCAAAATCATAAACATACATAACATTATTACCTCGTTCTGCACCATTTTTATCGTCGTGAAAGCTTTTAATTCCAAAAACTCTTAAACCTTTTAGTTCGTATTCGCCTGGAGTATCAATCAAAAAATATCCATTATTTGCTTCGCCCTCTATATTTTTTAGATAAAAATGATCTGGATGACTATGGCTAATCGTTACAATATCGGCTTTTTGCTTTGAATAAGAAAGGCCTACCGCCTTTGGATCAAAAGGATCCGTGACAACAGAAACCTCTTCGCCAGTATTAGTTTTTCCCGTAATTAAAAAAGATGAATGACCTAGATAATTAATTTTCATATGAGTATTTTATCATGTATTTTTGGTGCTGAAGGTGGGAGTTACCCGAAGTGCGTAGTGGTTTTGAACAAGGTTGTACGTTCGGAGAAGGTCCGCAGGAATGGTTTAAATAGGATTTTTGCTGACAGCTACGATGCGCTTGCAATGTTTTTTAAAATTTGATAACGTTATAAACGTAAAGGCAATGACGTTGCGACACAACCGAGCCGAGAGAAGAAAGCCTGAAAGGGCAAGTAGAACTCTCCGGGTAGTACCCGTTATAGTACAATCCGCAAAAAACGGAGCAAGGTTTGGCGAAACGCCAAACGAAATAAGGTGGCACCGCGACCATATCGCCCTTATAAGCTTATCAATATTTAATTTGGTAGATTTATAGGGGCGATTTTATGGAAAGAACACACATCTCACAAGTTAAAGACAAAATTGGACAGCAAGTAAAAATTGCTGGATTTGTTGGTACTGTTCGCGACCAAGGAAGTATAAAGTTTTTAATCATTCGCGACATCACTGGAAGTATCCAGGTTGTCGTTACAAAAACCAATGCGGAGGCATTAAAAATTGCTTCGTCTTTAAGTTTAGAATCGGTCGTTGAAATTGTTGGTTCAGTGAAAGAAGAAAAACAAGCACCTGGTGGAGTCGAAATTCAGATCGAAGAAATAAAAATTTTGTCTTCCTCTATTCCCGAATTGCCTATTCCAGTTGTTGAGAAAAACCAGGAAGAAACAGATCAGCAAATCCGCTTAGACTGGAGATGGATTGATTTGCGAAAGCCAGAAAAAGCTTTGATTTTCAAAGTGTGGACAGTAATGGAACAAGCGTTTAGAAATTATTGCATTGAAAATGGATTTATTGAAATTCATTCCCCCAAATTAACAGCAACTGCAACAGAATCTGGCTCTGAATTATTTGAAGTCAAATACTTTGAAAAGAAGGCTCACCTGGCTCAATCTCCACAGTTGTATAAACAGATGGCGATGGCGGCAGGTTTTGAAAAGGTTTTTGAAGTGGGACCAGTATTTCGCGCAAATCCTTCTTTTACTTCTCGGCACGACACTGAGTTCACAATGTATGACGTGGAGATGTCCTTCATATCTTCGCACCAAGACTTAATGGCAGAAGAAGAAAGAATGATCGTTGCAATGCTTAAAGCTGTAAAAGAAAAATACGGCGATGAAATACAAAGAGTATATAACCGAGAAGTTATTGTTCCTAAAATTCCTTTTCCTATGTTAACAATTAAAGAGGCAAAAGCAATTTTGGGTCGCTTGCATATCCCAAACGAGCGAGGTGATGATATGAGTCCAGAAGAGGAGCGCGTAATATGTGAACATATAAAGAAAGAAACTGGTAGTGAGTTTTTATTCATTCACGAATTCCCAACTGCCGTTCGCGCTTTTTACAGTATGAGAAAAGAAGATGATCCAGCTGTAACAAAGAGCTTTGACTTGTTATGGAATGGTTTGGAAATTACAAGTGGTGCCCAACGAGAACATCGAGTTGAGCAGTTGGAAAAACAAATAAAAGAGCAGGGGCTAAGCCCAGTGTCTTTTGAGACATACCTAAACTTTTTTAGATATGGCTGTCCACCACACGGAGGTTTTGCTCCGGGTCCTACACGAATGTTGATGAAACTCCTTAATATTTCAAACGTACGTGAAGTCACTTATCTTTATCGCGGAGTAAAGCGGTTAACACCTTAAATTGATGTATTCAGAAATTACAAAAAGAATCTAGCCAGCATTTTTTTTAGTATCTCTTGCCAGAGGTCATATCGTCCTACTTTGCTGTCTTTGGGAAAGCTGTTTAGGTTTATTTTGGTGCCGAAGGTGGGAATCGAACCCACATGGAATTGCTTCCACACGATTTTGAGTCGTGCGCGTATGCCAGTTCCGCCACTTCGGCATGTACTCATGCCCGATGCAACGTGCAAAGCACGTTCCTTCGGCTCGCTCACTACGTTCACTCGCCTCGTGGCAACTCCGTTAGGCCACCTTCGGCTCGCTTTTTCACTTCGCAAATTCTATCATCTCACTTGATTTCTTTCACCTTTTAATAGTATATACTCTATAAAGAATGTCAGACGTTAAACTTCAACCACAAAATATTGATGCAGAAAAGGCTGTTATTGGAGCATGTTTGCTCGATAAGGATGCTGTAATTAAGGTTGCTGAATTTTTAGTTCCAGAGCATTTTTATGACGAAAAGCATCGTTTAATTTTTGAGGCAATTATCGAATTATATGAAGATCGAGATCCTGTTGATATCGTTACAATCCCTGACAAATTAAAAAAGAATGACGCATTAAAAAAGGTTGGCGGAGTAGCTTATATTACTGATCTTTTAAATCAAACTCCAAGTGCTAGTAATGTTGAAAGTCATGGAAAACTAGTTCGCGATGCATATATAAGAAGGCGCTTAATTCAAGTTTCAGCTGATATAGCGAATATGGGATTTGATGAAGGCGATAATGTTGAAAATGTTTTAGACAAAGCTGAACAAAAATTATTTGGAATTTCACAGCACACACTAAAAGGGGAGTTTGTTTCCTTAAAAAAAGCATTAGAAGAAAGTTTTGATTTACTCGATGAACTTTACAGAAATAAGGGACAACTCCGTGGTGTTGCAACGGGATTCAAAACATTGGACACCAAATTAAATGGATTTAGACCTTCGAATTTAATAATTCTTGCAGCAAGGCCTTCTATTGGAAAAACATCATTAATGCTTAATATTGCTCAAAACACAGCAGTTTTGAATAAAGTTCCAATTGGTATCTTTTCTTTGGAAATGAGCCGTGACGAACTTGTAATTCGTTTAGTTTCAGCTCAATCTGGAATTGATAGTTTTAAAATAACAAGCGGAAGATTAAGTGATGCAGAGCTTGCCGCATACGGCGAAGCTATGGGAGTTTTGGGAGACGCACCAATTTATATAGATGACACTCCAAGTATCTCTATTATGGAGCTTCGAACAAAAGCGCGAAGACTTCATGTTGATAAAGGTGTTCAAATGATAATGGTCGACTATTTGCAGCTTATGCGTGGAAGAAATACAGAAAACCGAGTTCAAGAAGTAACTGAAATTTCATGGGGTTTAAAAGCATTAGCAAAAGAATTAAAGATTCCTGTTGTTACAGTTGCACAGCTTAATCGTTCAGTTGAACAAAGAGGGACAGGTCTTCCTCAACTTAGCGATTTAAGAGAAAGCGGAAGTATTGAACAAGATGCAGATGTAGTTATGTTTTTATATAGGCCTGACGAAGAAAATCGAAATGAAATAAATTTAGTAATAGCGAAACACAGAAATGGTCCGACTGGCGTTGTGCCTTTGTACTTTAGAGGCGAGCAGACACGATTTTTTGAGCAGTCCCCAAAAGAGTCCGAGTAATATTGTTGTTGTATAATACTTCCATGGTAAATTCAACAGATTTAAAAAATGGTGCGGTTTTTATTTATTACGGAACTCCATACAGAGTTTTGCAATACGAACATATAAAAATGGCAAGAGGTGGTGCAGTTGTTAAAGTTAAATGTATTGATCTTATTTCCTCTTCTATAAAAGAAATTTCTTTTAGCAATAATGACAAAGTCGAAGAAGCAGACGTCGAAAATAAAAACATGCAGTATTTATATGCCGATACAGAAAAGCTTTATTTTATGGATCCAGTTTCATACGAAGGCGAAGAAGTTCCAATTACAAGAGCAAGTCGTGAAAAAAAATACTTAATAGAAGGGCGAGAATTCCAAGTCACCGTTTTTAACGGAAAACCATTGGGAGTTATTTTGCCTCCAAGCATTTTTTATAAAGTTACAGAGGCGGAACCGGCTGTGAGGGGAAATACTTCTAGTTCAGCGACAAAACATGTAATTGTTGAAAATGGTATGTCTGTTGAGGTTCCGCAGTTTATTAAAGAAGGGGACGTAGTTAAAATAAATACCGAATCAGGAAATTACACCGGCCGTGGTTATTAAATTTGTATTCTTTTCCGAAGAGTATGAGTTTGTAAAGCTTTGGTTAGCCCAAGTCTTTTCTCAATTAGCTCTTAATACTTTCAATTTTGTTTTAGCTATAGCAATTTACGAGTCCACTAAAAGTAATCAATCGGTTTCTTTAGTTGTAATTTCTTTTGGTCTTGCAGCATTTTTATTTGGAGTCGCAGCTGGTGTTATCGTTGATAATTTAGATCTAAAAAATGTTTTATTTGTAACTACGATAGCCCGCTTTTTTGTTGTTTTGGCATTTTTATTTTTTACAGGAAGTTTCTGGGGAACACTAATAGTTGCGTTTGCCTTGAATGCAGTTTCACAATTTTTCTTTCCGGCTGAATCGGCTGTAATTCCATCTATTGTTTCTAAAAAGAACCTTTTGCCTGCAAATTCACTTTATACAATGTCATATTATATTACTCAAGTTATTGGTTATGTCGGAGCTGGAACGCTTATTGGACTTGTTGGGTATCAAATTTCGATAATCGTACTAGCTATTTTATTTTTGCTATCTGCTTTTTTCATTTTGATGGTGAAAATTCCTAAAAAAGTAGTTCCCGATGAAATTCAGTTGATTAAAATAAATAAAAAAATACAAAAAGGTTTTAAAGATTGCTTAGTTTATATAAAGGGAAATAGGGAAGTCCAAAGAGCTTTAATATATTTAGGCGGTTCGCAAATAATTGTTGGCATGTTTGTTTCGCTTTTGCCTGGATATGCTGTTGAAGTACTCAATATTGATGTAAATAAAACAGGTCTTTATCTTGTTGGCCCTTCTATTATAGGTATGATCTCTGCAGGTTTTTTCTTAAGCGTTTTTGGCAAGGATAAGAATGAAGAGCTAATGATGAAGTGTGGCGTTTTTGGAGCTGCCGTTTCTGTTCTTTTAATGTCGCTAAGTATGAATGTTTTTGCTTCAGGATTGACGATGTTCGTTGTAGGTTTTTTTAATTCTATAATAGTAATAATTGGTAATACGATGTTGCAGTCGCAAACAACTGAATCTATGAGAGGTCGAATTTATGGAGTACTTCAGACTATTGTTACAATATTCGCTTTGGTTCCTGTTGTGTTAGTTGGTTATTTGGCTGATTCAGTTGGAATAAATATTGTCTTAGTATTCGTATCAATTTTCATTTTATTGATCGGGCTACTTGGTAACAAACGTGGTGTTCAATTAGTGTAAAATCAAATCATGATAGATTTTGAAGCGACTTCCATTGCAATCATTCTTTTTGCATTTTTGATTTTTATTTTCGCATATTGGAAAGATGCAACAGCTGAAGGATTTAGTAGCGATAGAATCTTTGATTCTGTATTTATGATTGCAATTGGAAGCTTTCTTGGTGGAAAACTTTTATTTCGAAATTTAAGCGTCGATTACATAAAATACCAATTACTAACTTCGCCTTTTATACTTGAAGGCATTTTAATAGGAGGTGCATTGGCGGTTTTTTTTGCTATCAAAAAAAACCGCTGGGATGGTTGGAAAATAGGCGATATGTTGGCACCAGCTTTGTCAATGTATCAAGCAATTTTGTTTCTTGGCTTTTTTATAAGAACAGGACAACTATCTATGCTAATTTTGCTTTCTGGTTTTGGATCCTTAACTTTTTTTATACGTTACTTAAAGACCAATCATAAGTTAGGGTCAAGCACTAGGTATTTCGAATTAAAAAGGTTAAATAGACTTACATTTACTGGCGGTTTATTCGCAACATACTTGACCGGATCAAGTCTCATTGCTATTCTTTTCTTGCTTACACATCAAAATTTCTCAAATTGGTTTTGGTGGTTCCAGTTTAGTTTTTATTTTTTTATATTAATTTCATCGTTGTTTTTAATAAAACGACGATTAAATATAGAGGGAATTAAGATGAATTCGTTCATAGAGAAAATTAAGTCCATTTTGGTTAGAAGATCAAAGCAAATCGATAAGGATATTAATGATATTGCCGAGAATGATCCTTTTAATGTTGAGGCTTCTGACGGACATAGAAATGAAGACGAATTAGGAGAAGAAGTTCAAGATAATCAGCAACACGGAATTAGTGAAGCAATAAAGGGTGAATTAAATGATGAAAAAGATATGATAAAAAAATCTTTATCGAAATTAGAAAAAGGAACCTATGGCTATTGTATTAAATGTGGTAAGGCGATAAGTGAGGATAGGCTAAAAGCCAATCCAACTGCGGAGTATTGTATGGCCTGCGAAAATAAAATTGCAAAATAATCAACAAAACAACCTTGATTTACTTAAAGACATTGGTGTTATATATGAAGATGGCGATCTTGTCGTACTTGATAAACCCGCAGGTCTTGTAATTAATGCTGCAGAAACTCAAAAGGATAATGTAACTTTACAAGATTTAATTGCTGTTTCAGATTTAATTGAAGAAGATCCTGAATATTCCGAATTTAGAGATAGATCAGGTATTGTTCACCGTTTAGATAAGGATACATCTGGAATTATTATTGTTGCAAAAACAAGAGAAGCTTTTGAGAACCTACAAGATCAATTTAAATCGAGAAAAGTTCATAAAGTTTATCTTGCACTTGTTTATGGAGTTATAAAAGATTTAGATGTAGGTGAAACATTTGAAATAAATGCTCCTATTGGAAGAAATCCAAAAAATAGGCAAAGATTCGCAGTAGTTGAAGCAGGCAAAGAGGCCTCAACAAAATTCAAATTAATTAAGGTTATAAATTCAAAAAATGATGGCAAGTTTTCTCTTTTAGAATGCTATCCAAAAACAGGAAGAACACATCAAATTCGCGTTCACCTTACGGCACTCGGGAATTCTGTTGTTGGTGATTTCTTATATTCCGGAAAGACTCGTGGAAAAAGAGATCGTCATATTTTCACAAGACAATTTTTACACGCAAATAAAATCGAATTTTTACATCCGATAACAGGTGAACAGATGAAATTAGAATCAAAACTCCCAGCAGATTTAGCTAATGTGTTAGACTATTTGAGTAGTTAGAATAAAGGTCCTGCCATGGATATTTTTACAGAAATTAGTCTAGTAATAGTCATTGCCACAATCATTTCCGTTTTAATGAGGATTCTAAAACAGCCGATGCTTATCGGTTATATCTTAACGGGAGTCATCGTTGGGCCTGCTGTTTTTGGTGTCATGCAATCAGATGAATCCTTTGAAGTTTTTTCACAATTTGGAATTGCACTTCTACTTTTTATTGTCGGTTTAAATTTAAGTCCAAAAGTCATACGAGAAGTCGGAAAGGTTGCTGTCATAACAGGACTTGGACAAGTCGTTTTTACGTCCATTATTGGATATCTAATATCAACATTATTGGGCTTTGATAAAGTCTCATCGTTTTATATTGCAGTCGCTTTGACTTTCAGTAGCACTATCATCATTCTAAAATTGCTTTCAGACAAAGGGGATCTTGATACTTTATATGGAAAAATTTCAGTTGGATTTTTAATAGTCCAGGATGTTTTGGCGACTATCTTTTTAGTTATCGTTTCAGCATCGGCACTAGGAAACAGCTTTGTCGATATTTCTATCCAATTAATTTGGAAAAGTTTGCTGGTTGGAGCTTTGTTATATGTAGTAATAAAATTTATTTTGCCTAAATTATCAGCGTTTTTTGCTTCGTCTCAAGAATTTTTATTTTTATTCTCGATGGGGTGGGGACTTGGGGTTGCTTCACTTTTTCATATACTTGGGCTTTCTGTCGAAATTGGGGCTTTGGTTGCTGGTGTTACTTTGTCTTTATTCCCGTATCACTATGAAATAAGCTCAAAGATGAAGCCACTTCGAGATTTCTTTTTGATTTTATTTTTTGTCTTACTTGGATCAAGGTTAATGCTTAGTAATATTTATGCGGTGATAATACCTGCAATTATTTTTTCAACGTACGTATTGATTGGGAATCCCTTAATAGTTATGACCTTAATGGGTATGCTTGGTTTTAATAAAAAAACTAGTTTTAAATCTGGACTTAATGTCGCACAGATTAGTGAATTTTCATTGATTCTAATTGCTCTTGGATACAAATTAGGGCATTTTGATGAAACTGTTGTTTCATTAATTACTGTTGTCGGACTTATAACAATTGCAGGATCGTCTTATATGATTATGTATTCTAATAAGTTGTACAGTTTATTTTCTAAATATTTGAGTGTTTTTGAAAGGAAAGTAAAAAACAAAACAAGTTCTCAAGAGGAAGTTTTTGACTCAATTTTATTTGGATATAACAGAATTGGATATGATTTTCTTGGAGTATTTAGGAAAATTGGAGCAAAATATTTAGTTGTAGATTACGATCCTTCTGTAATTAACGAATTGGAATCATCAGGTATTGAGTGTGAGTATGGTGATGCTTCTGATAATGAATTTCTTGATGGACTTTCATTAAAGAATGTAAAAATGGCTATTTCGACTATTCCTGATTATGATGTCACAATCTCTCTTTTAGATAAAATACGATCTGTAAATGAGTTTGCAATAATCATGGTGCTTTCACATAGTATTGATGATACATACAAATTTTATGAGCATGGAGCTTCGTATGTTGTTATGCCTCATTTTTTAGGAGGGGCATATGCATCGGAATTAGTTCAAAAGCATAAATTCGATGTGCAAAAGTTTGACTTGGAAAGGGAAAACCATATGAAAAATTTGAGTAAAAGAAGAGCATTAGGCCATGAACATCCTAAGATCGAGAAGAACGGGTAAAAACATAACACCGTTGCAATAAGATAAATTGTTCAGTACTATGATTATTAGTGTCAGGGCAGGGACGCGTGATTCCTGATGCGAAGAAAAAGAAAGCCGTATAAAAATAAAAAAAGATCAAATTTTGCGTTTGCCATCGTTTCTGTAGTTATTTCAACAATTGCTTTGCTAGGTTTTTCATTTTACAAATTCATAAACGCACCTTTTTCGAATGCTTCAGGCATTGCAAGCCTTGGGGACAAGGGTGTCTGGAAAGAAGATTTTACGAATATCCTTCTAGTTAAACTTGATGATAAGAATGATAAGAACTCGAGTGTTAATGCTTTGGCAATTTTGCATATAAATAATGAATCTAAAAGATACGACTTGTATAAATTACCAGTTGATGTCGAAGTGGAATACGGTTTGAATTATGGAAAAGGAAAGTTAAGTGATGCTTACAAAGTCGGAAATAGCGACCAAGACCGCGGATTTTATCTTTTGACAAAAACTATTTTAAAAAATCAGGCAATAAAAATTGACGGTTATGTGGCAGTTGATAATGATGGATTTAATGAATTGACTACTATTGTAGGTAGCGTTGATGAAAATGATCTTTCTGTTGTTTTAAGAGTCAAAAATTATATTAAGATTCCCAAATTAATATCTAAGTTTAGAACAGTTTCTATTACTAATTTAACTATTTCTGATATTTTTTCTGTTTTGGGTTTTATAAAAAATACTTCTGAAGGGTCTGGATCTGTTTCAGATTTAAATGTTTACCAGGTTTTGGATTTTCAAAATTGGGATGATTTATGGGAAAGTAAAATGGATATCTCGTCTTTAAAAAAGGAGCCAATTAAAGTATTTATCGCGAATGCGTCAAGGGATCCAAAAATTCCTGGATTAGCAGGTTGGGGATCAAGAGTTATTAAAAATTTAGGCGCTTCGGTTTTAGATACGCAGAATTCGTTTATTGATTTTGATGAAAATACAATAATTACTGATAATAAGGATTTAGCATTGGTACAAAAGATATCAGAGACTTTGGGCATTAACAAAATCATATTTGTTTCTGATATTGACCGTGATTCTGGAATTAATCCTCAAGTATTTAGAACTAGCGTGTCTGTAGTTCTTATAAACTATTAGTGATAAAATATTTTCATGTCAGGTCATTCAAAGTGGTCAACCATAAAACGAAAAAAGGGTGCAGAAGATAGTAAAAGAGCCCAAGTTTTCACGCGTCTAGCAAAAGATATTACAATTGCAGCCAGAAATGGTGGCGAAGATGTTTCAGCTAATCCAGCACTTCGGGGGGCTATCGAAAAAGCAAAAGCATCAAATATGCCGAAGGTTAATGTTGAAAGAGCTATTGCGCGCGGAGTTGGTAAGTTAGATGGTCAGGTTGTTGTTGAAGCTATATACGAGGGCTACGGACCTTCTGGCGTTGCTGTCTTAATTAAATGTTTAACAGATAATAAAAATAGAACGGTATCAGAAATTAGAAGCCTTTTTAATAAATTCGGTGGATCTTTAGCAGAGGCCGGTTCTGTTACATATGTTTTTGATTCAAGTATGGATGCAACATTTACAATCCCTTTATCAGGAGAAGCTCGGGGAAGATTTGAAAGCTTATACGAGGAACTCGAGTCCCTTGATGATGTAGTTAATGTCTACACGAATGTCGACCTAATATGATAATCATGGGGATTGATCCCGGAACTGCCAAAACTGGTTATGGATTTATAGAAACAGAAATGACTGGTCCTATGACGCTTATAGATTATGGACGAATAATCACATCAAAAGATAATTTAATGTCTGAACGTTTGTTAAAGATTTATAATAGTTCAATTGAGCTTATAGAAAAATATTCTCCAGATATACTTGTAATTGAAAGATTGTTTTTTAATACAAACGTTAAGACCGCTTTAAGCGTTGGTCAGGCAAGAGGAATTCATGTACTTCTTGCTGGGAAATTTAAACTTCCTGTTTTTGAATATACTGCTTTAGAGGCAAAAATGGCATTAACAGGATACGGTAGGTCAGAAAAAGAGGTTGTAAGAGACAAAGTGGCTGAATATTTAGGCGAAGATATTTTAAAAAAGAAAGGCATTGATGCTTCAGATGCGTTGGCAATGGCAATTTGCCATAGAATAAAAATTAGTTAAATATGACTAAAAAACTATACTTTCTGTTAATTTCTATCTGCTATTTTGTATCAACCTCTGTATTGTATCTTTTTGACTTAAGAGATAACTCATATTTACTTTCAACTTTTGTTTTTGGATTTATTGCCATAATGGCTTACTTTTTTAATGTGGTTTACAAAAAGAGGCGAGGGGTTTTCTTTAAGATTGTCTTTGTTTCAATATGTGCCTTTTCGAGCATGATGATATTGGACGCTTTCCCAAATCTTGGTCTTTATCCGAAATTGGCATATATAGCTTTTTCTTCATTTGGCTTATATCTGTTGTTATTGTCTGTGAATATATATATTGTGTCTGAATCAAGCGACGAGCTAATTCCTTTATTGCAACCGGCAAAGTCTGTAGTTTATGCGTATCAGTTAATGAGTGTGTTTTTTTCATCAATTATTATATATAAATTTTCACCAATTGCTGAATCCGCATTGATCAGTCTTGGATTGCAAGTTATCTGTTTTTTAATTTTTTATTTCCTGTTATTTAGGTCGATACGCTGGTTTTATATGATGGAAGGGAACTTAATCAACCCAGAAATGAAGGCAAATACGATTACTAGGTTAAGTTTATTTTCTTATGTGTTTTTAGTTGAAGTATCGACACTTCTTATATTTTATCCATTGGAGGATTTCGCGCGCGCAATGCTTGTTGCTGGAGCACTTTTTATAACGTCTAACGTAATTAACGGTTATTTAATGCATAAAGTTACAACGCGATTGCTTATAGATAGCTTGTTAATAATGGCTTTTTTGTATCTAATAACGAATTTCCTTTAATATAAAAACAATTTAAGGTAATGAGGTAGGGGAGTTTAGCTGAAAAACTATAGGGTACTTTGTCATACATTTTGCGACGTCAATTTATGCTCGCAAAGTAAAGACCGCCTTGATAATGCTATAGGGTAGATTGTCATAGTTTGTCAAGTTATATGTTGGCGTGACAACGAAATCGCCTTGGTTCGCGGCTTGTGGATAAGTTGAGTACAAATAATTAAGGGGCTAATTAATTGCTAATTATTAAAAAGTATAGGGATAATTTTTTGATAATTAATCTTTAATTCGGTCGAAATTCGAGGGTAATTAATTGCCTCTCCCTATTTTTGCATTTTTGCCAAAATTGTGACAATCGAAGCTTCTGTCTAGCCCGACGTCGTAAAAGATGCATTTTACGACGTGTCAGCTGTGTGCTTATACCCTCTCTTTTATACAAAAAAAATTGATTGTATCTGTTGAATTAATTAGTTGTTTAATTAACTAATTAAAAACTTTTATACATAATCCCCTTTTCTTATTTATTTCCTATTTATACCTTATACATGTTTTTATGAATTTATATGTCTTAAATCTCCGAAAATTTGATTTTGTCATGTCAGATTTGTGTGCCATCCATCATTGCGATTTAGCACTCTACGCCTGTATATAGCTGGCCCCTGTAATGATTTGAGAGACCAGCAAATCCGATAAGTGTCATCTTAATCCTATTGACGTTATATATTAGACGTCGTACTTTATATTTAATGCCAAATATAACAACAGAAAGTTCGATAAGCACATTGTCGGAACTCAAACCAACATCAAAGTCTCCATTAACCGTAGAACATCTAGTAAATGATTTTTTGCAGTACTGTGAAGTCGAAAAAAATCTCTCGCAAGGAACTATCAAGATGTATCATTTTTATTTGAAAGAGTTTGTTGTTTGGGTCAGCGGATCATCGCGATCAGACGTCGTAAGTTATAAAGAGATATCTCAAGATGTTATACGCGATTTTAGGTTATACCTGAATCGAAAAATTAGTGGCAAAAGTAACAAGCCAATAAGGTTTAATACTCAAAATAGATACTTAACCGCGCTACGTTCCTTTCTAAGATATTTGATTGTAGAACGAGGCTTTAATTCGGTTTTAGCGCCAGATAAAATAGTTCTTGGTAAAACTGAACCACGAGTTCCGAAATTTTTAAATGAAGCTCAAATTGATGATCTTGTCCGTGTTCAGGATTTAAGCAAAAAAAGCGGTGTTCGCGATCGCGCTATGCTTGAATTACTTTTTAGCACAGGTATGCGAATTAGTGAATTATCAGGACTAAATAAGGATAATCTTTCACTTCAGATTATTGAAAAACGTGAATTCGCAATTGTTGGAAAAGGTCGTAAACTTAGAACAGTCTATCTTTCAGATTCCGCATCGAAATGGCTAAAACAGTATTTGGCTACAAGGAAAGATCCTTTTAAACCACTTTTTGTAAGGTATAGCGGAAAAATTATGGAAGAAAATGATCCAACTGGTGAGTCTTTGCGTTTAACTCCAAGATCAATACAGCGCATGGTTAAAAAATATGCAAGAATGGCGGGTTTATCTGTTGATGTAACTCCTCATGTTTTAAGGCATTCATTTGCGACTGATTTATTAATGTCTGGTGCTGATTTAAGGTCTGTTCAAGAGCTTCTTGGTCATTCAGATGTTTCAACAACGCAAATTTACACACACGTTACAAATAAACATCTAAAAGAGGTTCACGAAAAGTTCCATTCAAGATAAAAATTTAAGCTGAAACAATGCTTATTGTATTGTTTGCTTCTGGAACCCCGACATTATTTCCAAATATGGAAATTAATTTATCGCCTTTATCAATCAATTTATTTTTCTTCAAAACATTGATTGCAGATTTAATGTTATTCACTGGATTTTTGTGAAGTTGCATGTGGTTCGCAACGACACCGTATGATAAAGCCAGTTTTCTAACTACACTTTGATGAGATGAAAATACATAAATTGGTAATGGTGGTCTAAATCTTGATAATACACGCGCAGATTTTCCTGATTCCGTGAATATTATGTAACCTTTTATTTCTTCTTCACCGATAGGCGTTTGTCTTGCGAATTTAATTGAGGCTGAAATTACAATTTCCTCAAAACTTGTTGGTTTAAGAACCAAATCATCTGTGAATTCGTGAATTTCATTATAACGTGCAATCTTTGACATTGTGTTCACAACTTTTACTGGATGAAGACCCGTTGCTGTTTCTTCGGAAAGCATTATGGCATCTGTTTTATCGAAAACTGAATTTGCGATGTCTGCAACTTCTGCTCTTGATGGTGTTGGGTTTTGTACCATGCTAAGAAGCATTTGTGTTGCAACGATGACTGGTTTGAAATGAATTCTTGAAGCAAGTATAAGTTCTTTTTGTATTCTTGGAACTTTTTCTATTGGGACTTCGACTCCGAGATCTCCGCGGGCTACCATTATTCCATCTGAAGCTTCGACGATCTCGTCCATGTTTTCAATTGATTTTAATGTTTCTATTTTTGCGATAATTCCTTGGCTTCCACCAAGTTTCTTTAGAAGCGCTCGGAGTGTCGTAATATCCGCCGCGTTTCTAACAAATGATAATGCAACAAAATCAAAATTTTCTTTGACTGCAAATGCAACATCTTCTTTATCTTTTGGCATTAAAGTTGGAACATCTACATCGGCTTGAGGAATACTTACTGATTTTCTGCTTCCAAGTCCCCCACCCTGTTTTACTATTGTTATGATTTTAT
>CALRDH010000007.1 GCA_943354835.1 candidate division WWE3 bacterium
AAGGACAATAGATACAAGAGTATGGGGAAGCACATTAACAGATGGAAGTGGAGCCGCAAATCAAGTTTCATATTGGAGTGATTCAAATACACAAACAGGATCAAATAACTTCTGGTTTAATGGCACAAACGTCGGAATAGGGACGACGGGACCGGGTCGAACACTTGAAGTAATTGGGCAAGTTGCAGCCAGAGGTTCATCTGGTGCATTAGATGTTTATGGAAGAGCAACGAATGCTTTGGCTTGGGGTTGGTATAGTCCAAGTGGTGGTACTTTTAGAGCATATGATTATCCAAATGGATATATACCATTTACCCTTGACACATCTGCTAATGCTTGGATAGGTGGAACAGCTTCTCATACTAATCCGACAATGGCAGTACAAGCTAACGGCAACGTCGGCATCGGGACGACGGCACCTTCGCAGAAATTGCACGTCGCAGGAAGTATTCAAATCGACAGTGGAAATATCGTTGGTAGCCAGCAGGCCGCCGCAGCGAACAATGGTGCGAGGAGTTGGTATTTTGGTAGCGCGGTTGCCAGCCTCGGTAATCTTACGGGCATGCGGGTGGATCAAGTTTGGGATGGTACGTATAACGACGAAAGTCTTGCGTTCATGACGCACGACGGTGGAACTAGTTCTGGCGTTAGGATGACAATTGATAAGAGCGGCAACGTCGGCATCGGGACGACGGCACCTGATACTAAACTGCATATTGTAGGAGATGGTCGTAATATTAGACAGGCTGCATCTACAAGTACCAGCAGTTCTTATGGTTTAGCACTAAATGGTACGGGTCAACTTTATTGGGGAGTAGAAAGTAGTGTTGCTGGGACTACTTTTGCAAACACAACTGCATATTCAGGATTTCTTGTGCAAGGTGCAGCAAAAGATCTGCAGTTTGGGACAAATGGAGCTGTTAATGTGACTATTCAAAACGGCGGCAACGTCGGCATCGGGACGACGGGACCTGGAAATAAATTGGAAGTAAAAGGCGGTGGAACATCTGCGATAGAAAATGTTTTAGGCATTTATAATCCGCTTGCTGGAGGTAGTGCTGCAGGTAATGGAGCAGCCATACAACTGGGGTATTCTTCTTCGCAATATTATTCCAAAATTGCAACTATTTTCGAAACTTCTAATCCAGATTACTTACATCCCGCATTAGCTTTTTTCACCATGGGGGAATCTGATACTGTATCCAGTGAGAGGATGAGAATTTCAGCAGCCGGCAACGTCGGCATCGGGACGACGAGTCCTGGGTACAAGTTAGAGGTTAGTGGCTCGTCAAGGGTGACAGATACTTTGTATGTTGGAACTTACGGCGGCAATATATATAACTTCAATTCCGCGTCTTTGGACATCAAAGCCGGTACGACGCAGTATATTGGCCTGCAGACTACGCGTACCGATTATGGAACATTAATGTTTGATAGCACCCGCAGCCATTATTTGAACACTATATTTTTGAACACCACCACGGTTGGCTGGGGAATAGACACTACGAACAGCGGTGTTGGGATGGTGTTAAACACGAGCGGCAACGTCGGCATCGGGACGACGGGGCCGGGGAATTTACTGCATATTAATTATTCATCCGATGCATCGAGTGGTGATGGTGGTTTATTAGTGACAAACAGTGGCCTTGTTGCAATCTCACGTGCATGGGATCGGGAAATGGGAAGAGTGCAATTTAGATCAGCTACTAGTACCACACGAGTTTCAGGAATGACAGGATATGTTCCAGCTAATTCGGTAGGAATTAATGACAATGCGTTGAAGTTCTATGTGAGTACTGGCGACGTGACCAGCACTGCTATGGTAATTAGAGAAAACGGCAACGTCGGGATCGGGACGACGGGACCACTTGGAAAGCTTGTAGTTTCGTCTAGCAATGGTCCTGGCGACAGTACAGGTGATGTTGTTCTTATAAATCCTACTGCTTACGCTGACGCCAATGCCAGGACAAACGCAATTAGCTTCAGGACCAATAATCCGAATAGTCTGACTCAATTTGAGAGCGCCTCTATAAGAGCGACGCTAACTCCTAACGCCGGATATACAATACCACAATCTTTTTTGACATTCTATACGAAAGACAACACTTTGGGATATGGGGAACGGGTTAGAATCACAAGCGGTGGCAACGTCGGCATCGGGACGACGGGACCGGGTCATAAACTTGATGTGGTTGGAACCGCCGGACTTTCAACTGGAACTTTGTGGACAAATACTTCTGACTCGCGTATTAAAACAAATATTCAAGCCATCCCAGATGGACTTATAGTAATTTCTCAGCTGAATCCAGTAAAGTTTAAATACACAAGCGATTATCTTTCTGGACATCCAGAAATTCAGGACGTTGATCAATATGGGTTCATTGCCCAAGAGTATCAGACAGTTTTCCCAAACAGTGTTTCTACTGGACCAAATGGATTATTGCAAATGAATGCTTCAAACGTCATTCCATATGCAATTAAAGCGATCCAGGAGCAACAGATTCAGATTGCTTCGCTTACGAATGTATTAAGAACAACGTCGGCCAATGTCGGCACTGGGACGTTACATATCGACGGTCAATGCGTTACTGGGGATACGATGCTTCCGATTAGAAGAAGGAAGAGACGCAAAGATGGTGATGAAGCCGAAGATAGTGATGATTACGACTATTTTTATTGCAGAATAGATGAAGTACAAGAAGGGGATGAGGTATTGTCGCTGGATGAGGGGCAAGGGACGTTGGGGTGGTCTAGGATTAATAAACTTATGGATATGGATGTTCATGACGTATATGAACTTACAACTAAATCTGGACGCAAAATTAGAACCACAATTAACCACCCGTATTTAACTTTGATTGAAACTTCGGTATCAAAGTCGGCACTGGAGCGACCTATAGTCTTGGAGAATTCTTTAAGAATTTAAAATAAAAATGAAAAAAATATTTAAGAAATTAAGCGAAAAATTTATCACGATTACAAGAGGAAATGCTGAAATCTCCAAAACTCGTGAGGTTTCACCCTCTCCTATTCGTGAGATTTTGCCACAAAAGATTGCAAGCGATTCCTTGGTTTGCCCATATTGTGCATCCAAAAAATTTGTAAAGCGAGGATTTCGGCAAAAAAAACTAGAACGGGTTCAATTATTATTATGCTTGGAATGCAACAAAACCTTTACACCTCATTCGGTCAAAGGAAAACACTATCCACTTGCTACTATATTTGACGCAGTATCTTTTTATAACCTGGGATATTCATTGGAGGAAAGCTGTAGGAAGGTGGGACTGGGGACGGATTCAAAAGTCGGCATTGGGGCGTCGACTTTATCCAACTGGCTTCACGAGTTTAAGGATCGAATGCCGTTTTTGCGAATGCGAGATTTTGCGATGCAGAAGTATTCACCTGCTAACATGGTAGTTACCGCAACCCTTGCACATCGTCAATTATATAGATATCGCTTTCATCAGGCTAAATGTGAACTTATAATGCAAGAGCATTTTCACCATCAAACTTTTAAACCGCTTAAAGAATTTTTAGAAATGGTTCCTGGTGAATGTCCGCATCAATATTTTTCCGCAAAAAATATGGGAGAAGACATTTCCAGGGCTTCCGAATCACCGTTGTTTTTTTCAAAAACAGCTATGATTGTAAGAGGGAAAGAAAACTATGCAACAATGATTGCAAAATTTGTATTGCAATCGGTTAAAGACCGAAAAAGCCGTCATGAGGCATTGCAAAAATTCTTTTTATACAATGATTCGGTTACGGTGGCAACCGAGGTGCCAGTATATTTAACTAGGGAGGATATAGAACACATGCAAAGTCAGCTGGGGTTTGAGGTTTATCGTCCCAGTGCCGAAGTTGAAAAAGCCGACCTTATGGACGTCTCAAATGGACTGCCGAAGTTAATAACTGGTCACATAGATTTTCTTCAGATCCGAAATGGGATGATTCATATTTTAGATTACAAGCCGAAAGCCGAAAAGGAAAAACCAATTGAACAGTTGACTTTGTATGCTATGGCTTTGTCTCGCTTAACTGGACTTCGACTTTTTGAGTTTAAGTGTGCATGGTTTGACGAAAAAGACTATTTTGAATTTTATCCTTTACATTTGTTGCATAAGCCTAAAAGGGCGCAAAGAAGAAAGAAAATTGATACGCAAGAAGGAACTTATCTAGTAAATAAAACAGTTGAAAAAGTTGAAAGTTTAAGGCCAATATGATTTACACAAAAACTTATAGTCCAAAACGCCCTGTAAAAAGCTTCTTAGATTTAGAAGTTTATCAAAAGTCACTTGCAATTTGTGTTGCAGTAGTAAAAAGGATTTTGTCACAAGAAGAATTGCATGTTTGTGTTATTGCAATTCCTAGACTTATTGCTACTGCCCATTCATTACGCTTTAGCGATAAAGAAAAAGCTATTGCGGTTTTGGAAGATTCAATGCTTAAATGTAACTTAGCAGTTGTTTATTTGGAGCAGTATAGAGATATGTACAATAAAGATATTGAGGTGGAATTCTTTGAAGAACAAATTAAGAGTTTATTAGCATTACGAATGAAAATTATGCGTTTGCAAATGTCGTGGAAAAAGTTTTGGGAGGTTAAAGAAAATGTTTAAATCAAAATGGAAAAAGGTTAGTGAAATTAAAGTGGGGGATAAAATTGCAGTCACAAAAGAATGGGACGTGGGACAGGGGACGGATTCAACATCGGGCAATATCGGCACTGGGACGCTAGACTTCGACGAGATAGTTTCCATTAAAAAAGTAGGCCGTGAGAAGGTCTGGGATATTGAGGTTGAAGGAACCCATAACTTTGTTGGAAATGGAATTCTAGCTCACAATACTTATATTAATGGCAAGCTTACTGCTAATTCTGATGTCTTGAGTGCTGACGAATTATTATTTAATGTTCAAAATACTGGTTCTAATGTGTTTAAAGTAGATGCAGAAGGAGATTATTCTTACGACGGAACTGGAAGTACTCCTGCTGCTGACTATGCGGAATATTTTAAAACTATAGATACAGATTTAGAGGCAGGAGAGGCGGTATGTATAGATGTATTAAATCCAAATTCTGTTTTAAGATGCAAGGATATTTCTGATCCAAATATTATGGGAATTGTTTCGACAAAACCAGCATTAGTTGGAAATGCAAAGCCTGAATTTATAAACAATAAAAATTACAAAACTATCGCCATGTTAGGACAGATTCCCGCAAAAGTAAGTAATGAAAACGGAGAGGTGCGAATTGGTGATAGTTTAACAGCATCAAGTACACCGGGGTATTTGATGAAAGCAAATGCAGGGGATAGCACAGTGGGAGTGGCTTTGGAGGGGTTTGAGGGACAGGGGACGGTTGCAACTTCGGGCAATGTCGGCACTGGGACGATACAGGTCATGATTTCTCGTCGAAATAAATCGCTAACGGTGGAAAGTGTTGAAGAAAAGGTATCAGAGCGAATTGCTGCCATGAAGATTGAAGACGAAGTAAACTTGTTGGTTTCCCAGGCGGTAGCATCGTTAACTCCTGCAAATACATTGACTTTGGACGAATTTGGAAACGTGATTATGTCAGGCAATCCAACGCAATCTATTGATCTACTTGCGAATAATCAAAGCTTAATTACTTTGCAAAGTGATTTTGAGTCACTTAAGAATAGTTTGGAGTCAAAGATCTCAGGCATTGAAAATAGTATCTCCGGCAGCCAATTCGAAAAGGAATATGATGCAGGTAGTGATGTTTTAGAAAATACCATTGTCTCGTATGATGGAAGTGGAGTTATTCAAGCAAACAGCGATAACAGGGATAATATTTTAGGCGTTGCAACGATCATAGATACGGTGAATAGCAAGGCAACTGTTGTCACCCGGGGAAGGGTAGTTATAACCGTCACAAACGAAAACGGAAATGTATATAAAGGCGATGCTGTAACTGTATCAAGTGGAAATAGTGGTCTTGGAGTCAAGGCAATTACAGAAGGCATGATAGTCGGTTATGCCCTTAACGACGCCGAATATAACAATGAAAATCAGTCGAATATCGAGGTTGCTATATCTCCGTCATGGTTTATGGGGTCTAATGATGATTTAGCTCTTGGTAGCAACTCCGTTGACTTATCTGGATCAACTTCATTAACAGATTTAATGATTTCAGGTGATTCACTTCTATATGGAAACTTAAGCGTCATGGGCGATTCCAGATTCACAAACATCATGGCAACAGGGAACTTAACAGTCGGCTTAATGACATTATCTTCCGAAAGCAATTCCATAAATGTTGCAGGTGATGTATTAAAACTTCAAAATGATTATGGAGCTGGAGATATCGAAGTCTTTGGTGGAAAAATCGTAATGACAAACACTGGCTCGATAAAAATCTTGGGTGAAATAATTGCTCATAAATATAATATTGATACATCAGATGTTGCCGGTGCTTCTGCGGGTAAAGTTACTATATTAAGTGGGTCAAGCGAGGTAATTGTTGATACAACTGCATTAACTTCGAAATCTTTGGTATTCGTAACTGCAGAAAATTCCACGTCAATATTTACATATGAAGTAGTCCAAAATTCAATAAGAATATATACTGATACACCGCTTGAAAAAGACACTCTGGTGAACTGGTGGATTGTAAATTAGACTACTAGTACATATTATTGACATTGGTATGTATGAATGACTATGATCAAAGGTACATATAAAACGAAAGGAAAAAAAACGGCGGGTCGCTTCTAGCGACCCGCCTTGGAATACCGACCCCAGTTTTACCGAAGTTCTACCTTTGCTCCAGCTGCTTCAAGCTTTGCTTTCGCTTCATTTGCTGCTTCTTTCTTAGCTCCTTTTAGAACGACTGCATCTCCTTTTTCAACGAGATTCTTCGCATCTACGAGTCCAAGTGTTTGATCGAGCTCACGAACAGCTTTAATGACTGCAATTTTTTGTTCTCCTGCTGAGACTATAACTACATCATAAGCTGACTTTTCTTCTTCTGCTGGTGCGACTGGTGCTGCTGCCCCAGCCATCATTACAGGAGCTGCTGCAGAAACGCCAAACTTTTCTTCCATCGCTTTTACAAGCTCTGAAAGTTCTAAAACGGTCATTTTTTCGACCATTTCCATGACTTTCTGTGCATCTCCAGATAATTTAACGGAAGCCTTTGAGGCTTCTGCAGCGACTTCTGCCTTTTGTGTATCCTCTGCCATAATTGTATTCACCTCTTTCATGAAAGCGTTTTTACGCTTCTTTTGAGTCCCTTATTCCCCCCAAGACTCGAACAAATTTACTTGGAATTTCATTCATTGTATATGCAAATCCGCGAATAGGTGACATAAGTCCATATACGACTTGTCCCAAAAGCTCTTGTCTTGTTGGTAGCTTTGACAATGCTTCTACTTGTTTTCCTGTTATTATTTCGCCGTTTAAAACGCCAATTGAAACTTTTCCCTTTTCTGCCTTTTTTATAAATTCAAATATTATTTTTAGGCTTGGTATGAAATTTTCTGGCATTTCCTTTGAAGGAATCAAAATTGCATTCTGACCAGAAAACTCTTGATCTGTATCAACATCTAAGTGTCCCAAAATCTTTTTAACAAGTGTGTTTTTTACTATCTTTAATTTTGAACCTTGATCAAAAAGTAAACCTCTTAATTCGTTTATTTGATTTGAAGTGTAAGAAGTATAATTTAGTACCGCTGTAGAAGGGGATTTATCAAATTGTGAAATAACTTCACTGACTATTTCTTTTTTAATATTTATATTTTTTGACATATTATTCTCCTCGGCGGGGTGAAACTTTTAACGACTCCGTCTACCATTTCGCGTAGCGAAATGTAACTGTGCCTCCGCTGTCTTAGGAAACTATCCCAAACTTACGACCTTCATTCTAAACGCAAATCAAAATCCTGTCAAACGTATACTTGGTCCCATCGTTGATGTCAAAAACACCTTTTGTATTAGCTTTTTCTTCATTTTTGATGGAGTATTTTTCTGTAATTCTTGTAACAAATGATTAACATTTTCGATTAACTCCTCGTCTTTGAAAGAAAAATTCCCAACTATTTGGTGCAATACCGCATGACTTGGTTGGCTTTTAATTTCAACTTGTCCTTTTGATAAATCTTCTAAAACTTTTTCTGGTTTATCTGTGATAGTGCCTGTTTTTGGTGAAGGCATCATACCTTTTGGACCTAAAAGTCTTGCAGCTTTTCCTAAATCTTTCATGACAGAAGGCGAAGCGATAATTACATTAAAATCAATTTCTGGTTTTAATTTTCCTGAAACGATTTCATCAATTGATTTTACGTCTCTCCATAAAACATTTCCTTCTTTGCCTTTGTCGCTAGCCGAAATTACTAGAACTTTTATTGATTTTCCGATTCCGTTTGGAAGGGAAGTTGTAAATCTAACTCTTTGGTCAGAATTTTTAGTGTCTATACCAAGGTTTATATGGCATTCTAAAGCTTCAGTGAATTTTGTATGTAAGGCTTTTCGGATTGACTTTACCGCTTCGTTAACTGAATATGCTTTTGAATTATCCAAAATCTTTTTTGATGTATTGTAATTTGCACTTCTTTTCTTTTTTGTTTTTTGTACCTTATCTTTATTTCTCGCTTTGGTTTCTTCGACTTTTTGAGCTTTTCTTTCGAGCTTTTCCAAATCTTCTGATGTTACTGTTTGATCGACTATTTTTTTTGCCATATTACTTTGAATCGACTTCGACACCCATACTTCTTGCGGTGCCTTCAACTATTTTCATTGCTTGATCAACTGTTCGAGCATTCAAATCAGCCATTTTTGCTTCTGCAATTTCTCTTACCTGATCTTTTGTCATTTTTCCAACTTTTGTTTTGTTTGGTTCTCCAGAACCTTTTTCTTTGCCAATTGCTTTAAGAATTAAACTTGCAGCAGGGGAGGTTTTTAAAATGAAAGTATATGAACCATCATCAAAAACGCTAATTTCTGCTGGAGTAATACCAGACATATCTTTAGTTCTTTCATTAAATTCTTTGCAAAATTGCATTATTTGAATTCCGTGTTGACCTAGTGCTGGTCCTACTGGAGGTGCTGGGTTAGCTTTGCCGGCTGGAATATTTAATTTTATTTTTGTTTTTAGTTTTGGCATATTTAAATTTTAGTGATTATACTGGCTCAACTTGTGCAAAATCAACTTCTACTGGTGTTTCTCTATCAAAAATCGAAACCAAGACTTCAAGTCTACCTTGGTCTGTCATTACTTTATTTACTCTGCCCAAAAAGTCTTTAAATGCTCCGTCTGTGACTTTAACGCCATCGCCTTCTTTGAATTTGGCTTCGAAAGTTGGCTTATCGAGTTTCATGAATTTAATGATTGAATCGACTTCCTTTTTTGATAGTGGTGTTGGCTTATTTCCGATTCCAACAAATCCTGTCACACCTGGTGTACTTCTGATTGCGTGCCAGACATTATCGTCAACCACGGCCTTAACTAATATATACCCAGGAAACATTCTTTCTTTGATTTCTTTCTTTTTTCCACCTGATATTACTATTTTCTTTTGCGTAGGAATTAAGACTTCATTAATTCTATCTGAAAGATCCATTAAATGAACTCTTTCGCCAAGTGTTATAGCAACTTTTTGTTCGTGTCCAGAATAAGTGTGAACAACATACCAAAATGCATCTGCATTCGGTGTCGTTGTAAACTTAATAGTAGCTGGAGCCTCTTTTCTTTCAGTTGTTTCTAGAATGTCTTCTGCCATATTTTAACTTTAACTTATCAAAAATTTTACAAGCTGACTAAACAAATAATCAAGCAGACCAAGATAAAAGCTGACAATAAGGGTAACAATAATTATTACCTGCGTCAATCTTATAGTTTCGCCTTTTTTTGGCCAAGTTACTTTTTCTAACTCTATTTTTGTTTCTGTAAGAAACTTTATCGGGTCAAACACTCAAAAATTATAAGTGCTAGAGTCTAAAATCACAATAGAGATAACGCAGAAAGCAGTTTTGGTACAAATATAATAATCGCAAGAATTATTGCAATGCTTGCTGAAAGCAGAACTCCACCAGCTGATACATCTTTAGAAACCTTAATTAAATCCAAAAATTGACCTTTTGCAACTTCATCTCCAAGTGCTTCGAGCGCAGTATTTAACATCTCCATTGAAAAAACAATTCCACTAATTAATATAATTGAAAGGAACTCGAGGTATGAGATTTTAAACAATAATCCAGCAATCATGGCGATTGTGAATGCGACAATGTGAAATCTAAAGTTTGGTTGTGTTCTGAAGGCGAATTTAACGCCGTCCCAAGCGTGTTTAAATGATATTGTATGCGGTCTTGGTGAGTATTTTCTAAATACACTAAAGATGTTCATAAACACATTCTAGTTAAAATTCTTTTGATTGCAAATGAAAACTCGTTTATACTCCTGTTATGATTTTTTCTACGTTCCTTGATACACCAATTGTTGGGATCATTCTTTTGTTGATGGTTGTTCTTGCTATTACTATTCATGAGGCAGCACATGCATTTATGGCAGTAAAGCTTGGGGATGATACGCCAAAAGTGCAAGGACGGCTTACACTAAATCCGCTTTCTCACCTTGATCCTTGGGGAACTTTATTAATTATATTTGCAGGGATAGGCTGGGGAAAACCAGTCGTTTTTAATCCTTTTAACTTTCGAAATTTAAGAAGAGATACTGCTTTAGTTGCATTAGCTGGACCTGTTTCAAATTTCATAATGGCTGGAATTTGCGCCGTTTTATCAATGACACCATTTGTTTATCAGTCTGATGTATTGCCTTTTTTCCTTCAAAATTTTGCGCTATTGAATATAACTCTTGGGATTTTCAATCTACTTCCAATTGAGCCATTAGATGGATTTAAGGTTATGTCTGGCATTTTGCCTCCACATTTAGCGCTTCAGTGGGAAGAAACAAAAAAATACGGATTAATTATACTTGTAGTTTTACTAGTTACTGGAGGTGTTGAGAGAATTATTTTCCCAATTGTGAATTTTATTTCTAATTTGTTGTTTTAATTCTCGGTGATAGAATGGTGAGGTTTTGAATGGTAGAATACGCCCAGGTAGTTCAGTGGTAGAACGCTTCCATGGTAAGGAAGAAGTCGTGAGTTCAACTCTCACCCTGGGCTCCATGCCATCTTAGCTCAGTTGGTAGAGCAACGGTTTTGTAAACCGTAGGTCCTGGGTTCGAATCCCAGAGATGGCTCCAGAGTTTTGAGATCGAAAGTTTACTTTCGATCAATGCAAGATGAAATCTTGCATTTAAACAGCAGGTCACAAGTTCGAATCTTGTCCTAGGCTCCATTTGATTTATATTAATAAGTGTTAACGGAAATTATTACAAGTAACCAAAACCCTAAAGTTAAATTTTTAAATAAGTTGTACGATAAGTCTTCATTTAGAAAAGCTGAAGGCCTTTTTGTCGTTGAAGGCGAAAGGGAAGTGGAAAGGGCAATAAAGTCTGGATATCAATTAGAAAATGTATTTTACTGCCCGGAGGTTGGCCATAAACAAAATCCAGGACTTCAAGTTGATGTTGAAAAAATAATATATATTGGTCAAAGTATTTTCGAAAACTTTGCATATAGGGAGTTTTCAGATGGTGTAATTGCTGTATTTAAGTCTAGGCCACAAGGTTTAAATGATTTGAATTTGTCAGAGAATCCATTAATTATTATTATCGAAACCGTTGAAAAGCCAGGGAATCTAGGTGCAATTTTTAGAACGGCAGACGCAGCGAAAGTTGACGCGATTATCGTTTGTGATCCAAAAACCGATTTATACAATCCAAATGTAATAAGGGCGAGTGTTGGGTGTGTCTTTTCAGTTCCATTTGCAACCGGAAGTAGCGAAGAAGTTTTTGAATGGATCAAAAACAAGAAAATAAACTTGTATGGGGCTTCTTTGTTGACAAAGGAGATTTACACTGACGTTGATTATAAAAAGTCCACTGCCATTGTCGTCGGAAGTGAAGCAGATGGCCTTTCTGACTTTTGGTTGAAGAATACACACCAGATCAAAATCCCGATGCAAGGAATTGCTGACTCTTTAAATGTTTCGGTTTCGTGCGCAGTAATAATATTTGAAGCAGTAAGGCAAAGAGGGTTGAGGATTTTATAATTCCGAAGCTAGTTTGAATCCGTTTTTTTTGTAGAATTTGTCAAAGCTAAAAATGGCATCAGCTTTATATTCCTTAGCAATTGTTGCGATTATGCAGTCATATAATGTGTTCTTTTTACTTGTGTTTGGGCTGAAAAATTTGATAGCGTTTTTTATAGTATCTTGATTGACTTCTATAACATTAATGTTTGGATTGGCGAAAATCATTGCGGTCCCGTAAGCGGTTGCGCCACTACTTAAAACCCTTTGGATATGTGTCGTGGCTTCTGTGATGGCTGTTACTGGGTAAAATATTTGTGCGTTAAGTTGTGCTAATTTTTCAGAAATTGCTACAGCTTTGTCATGTAAATTATCGTTTTGTGAAGCTTGTGCGACTATGGCGTCTGCATCGACGATAATGATTGGAGAGTTGTTCATTTTAGTTCCAATCCTTTTCGTATAGATATTTATCAAAATTTTCTACTCCGTCTTTTGGCCCTTTTACAGCGGTTTTTCTTCCAAGTTCGGCAATTTGAGAAAGAGCTTGTACAGAAGCAGTGTTTTGTCTATGGCTATCGTGCATGCCTATTTCTAATGCACGCCTTATCACGTGCGCTTTACTAACATTTTGCATTTTGGCGATTACTCCGATTTTTTCATTCATTTGGTCTGGTAGGTATAAATACGTTTTTAACATAGTGAGTATATTTTAATATGTTGTACAACATGTTGTCAATGCGTTTCACTTGACATGTTTTATTGTTGGTATAGAATTTTTATTGAGATGATGAATCTCAAATTACCTGCAATGTACGTGGGTTTAATAAGCAATCACCACAAGCTTATTTTAGGGAACTCGCGTAGGTTCTTAGCATTGCTTGGAACCTTAGAGCGCCCACCGTTGACTTTCGTGGTTGACTTGGAAACTCACGACAAAGCGGGTGGTCTTATCCATTTATAGTTCTGTCTTGCATTGTTACGTCTGTTATTGGTAGAATCTCCACATGGCAAAAAAGGGACAAAGACAAATGATGCTTTTCGTTTGTGGCGATTGTAACCACAGAAATTACATCACAGAAAAAAATAAGATAAATACACCAGATAAACTTGAAATCAAAAAGTTTTGTAAATGGTGCAGAAAACGAACTCTTCACAAAGAAAACGCAAAGCTTAAATAATAATCCAATTCCGTTCATTTCCCGTTTAAAAAATTTTAATAATTCGTTAATGAAAAGTTTCACTTCTAATTGTATTGTTTCTTTATGAAACTACTTTTAATAGATGACGATCCAAGGGTTATCAAAACATTAAGGAGATTTTTAGAAGATGATTACGTTGTAGATACTGCCATTAATGCAAGCTCAGCTGAGGAATTAGCATATTATAATCCATATGATGTGATTATTTTGGACTTGGTTTTGCCAGATATGGATGGTGAAGATTTATGCGCTTTAATAAAAGCTCGTGTTAAAAATGTTCCGATAATAGTTATTTCAGGAAAATCCACTGTTGCAGATAAAGATATTGCTTTTAGAAAAGGTGCTGATGACTATCTTGTTAAGCCATTTAGTAAATCAGAGTTGAAATCAAGGCTAAATGTTTTAATAAGAAGGGCTAATGTCGGCGATACTAAAACTTTAGAAAACCTAACATTAAGAGGAATCACGGTTGATAGGGCGAGAAGGCGAGCGTCATACAAAAAACAAAGATTGAAACTTCGAAAGAAAGAGATTATGTTGCTTGAATTTTTGCTAATAAATAAAGGTCGAGTTTTAACCCGAAATGAAATTTTAGAAAATGTTTGGGATTCGTCAATAAATCCATTTACTAATACAGTAGACGTTCATATAAAAAGATTAAGAGATAAAATCGAAAAACCGTTTAATGAGAATTTTATTGAGACAGTGCACGGAATAGGTTATTTGGTTGAATAATCTCTTTTTGTTATGCCGCTTACTTTGTTTGCCTTTATTGTTTTTAGGCAAGAAGTACAGACCTTTGCTTTTGCTTCAATGCCTTCAACAAGTAAGGCTACTTTTCGCAAATTAGGCTGTCTGTGTCTTATACTTCTGTACTTGACTCCCCAGATTAGGGCTATCTTTTTTCCTTTTTGAGACTTTTTTTCGCACATTTCGCAAATTCGTGACATGTGAGTATTAAAGCATTTTTACTAAAAAAAGACAACAAGGTTTATGAAATTTAATTAATTATTTATAAGGAGTTCATATATTCTTCAATATTAATTAATTTTTAAACCCTAAAATTTGGTTATGGAAATAAAAAGAATTGATTTTCGAGATAAAAGCCAAGAACTGCCAGAATATCTTGTAGAGATGCAAAAATCGATTAATCCAAAATGTAAAAGCTTAAACATTTTAGGAAGTCCTTTTGAGTCTGATTTAAATGCTATTGCTGTTGTTGGTTCAAGAAAAATAACAAACTATGGAAGGCTTGCATGTAAAGATCTAGTATCAAAGATTGCGGCCGCCGGCGTGACTATTGTAAGCGGTCTTATGTATGGCGCCGATATTGAAGCTCACAAAGCTGCGATTGCAGTCGGCGGCCGCACGATAGCAGTATTAGGATATGGAATTCAAAACATAAGTAAATATAGATACGCAAAGGAGGTTGCAGATGAAATCATTTCAAAAAACTGCGGGTTTATCGTTTCTGAATATTCAGATTTTGAATGCGCAAAAGGATGGACGTTTCCTGCCAGAAATCGGATTGTTTCAGGGTTATCAAAGTGCGTCGTAATAATTGAGGCAGGTATGAAGTCAGGAAGCATAATTACTGCTAGCGAGGCAGTCGACCAAGGTAAAACCGTTTTTGTGGTTCCAGGTTCTATCTTTAATCCAGTTAGTAAGGGTTCGCATTTTTTAATTCGGTCTGGAGCTATATTAATAGATGATGCAAATGATGTATTGGATTTCTTAGGTATTTCTGCACAAAAACTACAGATTGGTAAGATATCTGGTTTACCTGAATCGCAAAATAAACTAGAATCGCAGATAATTGATTTGTTGAAGTGCGAATTGTTGCCGCAAGACATAGAGGCAATTTGTCTTAACTTAGGTTCAGATATTCCCGAAACAAATATTGCATTAACGTCTTTGGAAATTGCTATGTATATTAAGAAAGACCGCCTGGGCAAATGGCAAATCGCCATTTGAGTTCTATTAGTTAGTGTTAGACTGTATAAATATGAAAAATTTGGTGGTAGTTGAATCTCCGTCAAAAACGAAGAAATTAGGAAGCTTTTTAGGTGATGATTACACTGTTGTGTCGTCTGTTGGACATATTCGTGATCTTCCAAAATCAGGGCTTGGTGTAGATTTTGAAAATAATTTTGAACCTGAATATGTAATTTCACCTGATAAGAAAGATGTTGTGCGTGATTTAAAAAAGCAAGCCAAAACTTCTGATGCGATATATCTTGCTACAGATCTTGACCGCGAAGGTGAAGCTATTGCTTGGCATGTTGCGAACGTTATTAATGGTGATAAAGATTTAAAAGTCACAGAAAAAGATTTGAATTACGACATTGCGGACAAAATAAAAAATAAAGAAGGCGTAAGCCCTAAGGTATTTAGAGTTACGTTCAACTCTATTACAAAGGAAGCCGTTTTAGATGCATTTAAAAAACCACGTAAGTTAGATATGAATTTAATATATGCACAGCAAGGAAGGCGAATTTTGGATAGACTTGTCGGATATCGATTGTCACCGCTTTTATGGGAAAAAATTAGGTATGGTCTTTCAGCTGGACGTGTTCAATCAGTCGCCGTAAGGCTTGTTGCAGAAAGAGAAAGAGAAATCAAAGGTTTTGAAAAAAGTCCATATTATGAAATTAAAGGTGAATTTTCAAATAAAGAAACTTTTATTGCACCACTTGTCACTATTGATGGACAAAGTATATATACAAGAAGGAAATTCGACTTGTTTGCAGGGCAATATACGACCTCGCTTACATTAATAGATAACGAGGAATCGGCTTCCAAAATAAAAAACGATTTAGAAAAGGCTACATTTGAAGTCGCAAGTGTTGAGTCAAAAGAGTCAAAAAGTCATCCTTCGCCACCTTTTACGACGTCAACCTTACAGCAATCAAGTGCATCAAATCTTGGATATGCCCCAAAAAGAACAATGCAGCTTGCTCAAAAGCTTTATGAATCTGGATATATTACATACATGCGTACAGATAGTACGCAAATTAGTGATGGTAGTATTTCGGAGATCAGAGATTTCATTAAAAAGACATATCCTAAAGAGTACATTTTGGTACACGAAAGATATTTTAAATCCAAAGCCAATTTAAAGACTCAAGAAGCTCACGAAGCTATTCGCCCAACTGGTATAGGTTTAAAATCAGAAGACCTTCCAAAGTCGCTTACTGAGCAGGCAAAAAAACTTTACGATTTAATTTGGAGGCGAACTGTTGCAACTCAAATGTCTCCGGCTATTTTTGCTAACACAAAGGTTTTAGTTAAGGACTCTTCAAACAAATATGTATTTGAAGCAAAAGGTTCCGTCGTTATATTTGATGGATATTTAAAGGTTTATTACAACAAAAAGAAAGACGAGATTTTACCAGCGCTAAAAGTTGGGGAATCATTAGATTTGTCTAAACTGTTAGTTGAGCTAAAGGAAATGTCACCGCCACCAAGATACAATGAATCTTCTTTAGTAAAAGAACTCGAAAGCTTTAATATCGGTAGGCCTTCTACTTACGCTTCTATTATTTCGACCATTCAAGCTCGTGGATATGTTGGCAAAGATGAAAGGTCTTTATTTCCAACCGACAACGGATTGGTTGTGAATGATCTTTTAGTTAAGCATTTCCCACAAATTGTAGATATAGATTTTACAGCTGATATGGAAGAAGGTCTTGATAGCGTTGCTTTAGGCGATTTAGAGTG
The DNA here is from genome assembly GCA_943354835.1 of candidate division WWE3 bacterium. Classification (GTDB taxonomy): domain Bacteria; phylum Patescibacteriota; class WWE3; order 2-01-FULL-39-13; family 2-01-FULL-39-13. The sequence continues at coordinate 17,033 of CALRDH010000007.1, forward strand.
GCGAAAATTAATTAAGGATTTTTACATTCCTTTTGATAAATTAGTCGCATTAAAAAAGAAAGA
>CALRDH010000008.1 GCA_943354835.1 candidate division WWE3 bacterium
GGACTTAACATTTTTATCCGTAAGCATTTTAGCGTCAGGCTTTTTATCAGATAAGGAACACTTAAGCACAACAGGACATCCTACCAATTTTTCGGCTTCAGATTGAATTATATCTTTGACCTTTAAACTCATAACTCTTTCTTTATGGAATGAATAATATGCAGTTAATGACAAATACTTTCCATCAAAACTACTAAAATCACATGAATACAAAACCAAATAGATTGAGTGATTATGTGGCTTCACAGCTTCAATTAGATCTTTATATGGAAAGTCTTTTGATACAACTGGAACTTTAGGTGCTTTTACAGTCTCTGTTTTTTCCTTTTCTTGAACTTGAATATGGACTTCAAGAGGAGTTGACGATACATGCTTTTCTACAGACATACTTTCTATCAAAAGATCAATCAAAGCCATTTCTAATGGTAAAGTCGGAATAATCGCCGTTTTGAATTCGGACAAAGACTGCGTGAAGCGTTTAACCATTTTTTGGATTAGTTGGACAGAAGCTTTCTTCATGAATTCATCGTCTTGATCTATAAATTCATTAGAAACATTTTTAACACCAACTTTAGTTAGCAAAAGATTCCTTAAATAGGAAATATATTTTTCAGTCCACACATCAAGGTTGTTACCATCAAGATAGATTTTATTTATATGCTCAATTGCCGAGGCTACATCTGATTTTATTATCATTTCCCCAAGATACTTATAATCGGAATTGGTATTAAATAAATCGCTAACAACATCAGAATTTCCATTTATAAGTTGCTCTAAAATTGTTTCGGCTTCGCGGTAAGCTCCCTTGGCACTTTTTGAAATCTTCTGAATTTGATCTTCAGCAATCTCAAAGTTCTTATCCTTTGCTATTAATAAAAGCTTTCTTTTAAGCTCTTCTATAGTTGGCCTTTTGAATTGGAACTGTTGACACCTAGACTTAATTGTTTCAATTACTTTTTCTGGATTTGTTGTACATAAAATAAAGTAAGCATGTGTCGGAGGTTCCTCCAAAAGCTTTAGAAGAGCATTTGAGGCCTCTAAAGTTAACATGTGAACCTCGTCTACGATATAGACTTTATTTTTTCCCATCGAAGGTGAAAGGACTACGTTTTCTTTTATGTCCCGTATATTTTCAATTCCCCTATTTGAGGCTGCATCAATCTCTATTAGATCAAGATGGTTTCCATTATGAACGGATATACAGCTTTGGCATTTTCCGCACGGTTCAAAGATTGGCGAAATTTGAGGATTTTCGCAATTTAAGGCTTTGGCCAAGAGTCTTGCTGTCGTGGTTTTTCCGATTCCACGAGATCCATAAAAAAAGTAAGCGTGAGCAGGTTTACCTTTGGCCAAAGCCCCAGTTATCGCTGATACGATGTGGTCTGCCCCTATTAGTTCGCTGAATTTTTGCGGTCGATATTCTGTATAAAACATAGAAAAATTCCAGAAACTGGAATGATATAGTTCTACCATTCAAGGGGACGAGGTGTAAGTCTCTATTTTTTACTCAACCAGTCTTTTATGGCAGACGCCACAGAGGTTTGAATCAGATTTTGGATCTTTTTTCTATCGGATACTACAAACTTTTGAAGAACATATTTTGCAGGATCTACGCCTGTTTTTTGAACACTCGAAGGAATATCTAAATCACGAACCCCTATTCTTAAATGCCAATAATTAGAAAAACCAAGACTTTCGTTTATAGACAATATTCCATTATGAATTCTTGAACCTTTATTAACTGCCAATTTATATTCACCAATAAAAATATCTAGCTCATCATAAATAATAAGTAAGTCAGAAGCGCTAATTTTATAAAAATTGAAAATTTTAGAAATCGAAGGCCCACAATCATTCATGTATGACATCGGCTTTACATAAATGCATCCGGAATCCTTAGCCACAAAAACTCCCAAATTCTTATCTTCCTTCCACTCAACCGAGTCTCCAACAATTTCATTTAAAACATCTTTTCCAACGTTGTGTCTTGTATATGAATATTCTGTTTCTGGATTTCCAAGACCTACAATCATCTTCATAGTCGCAGTATATCATGCTATTATTGGCGCATGGCCGATGAAATCAAGAAAAATTCAAAAATAAATGTTCACCTTGTAGGAGATAAAGAGATACAAGAATTAAACAAAAAGCACTTAAAAAAAGACTATCCAACCGACGTCTTATCTTTTAATATCGATGAACAAATACCAGACGGAGAATATTACATCGGAGACATAATAGTTAACATCGACCAAGCAAAAAGACAATGTGAGGAATATGGAAATAAAGACTTTAGAAAAGAAATCGCAGAACTAGTCGAACACGGAGTACTTCATCTACTAGGAATCCACCACAAAGAGGATCATTAACCTAAAAGGCTTTTAACAACTTCACTAACAACTCTTCCGTCTGCTTTTCCAGCGATTTTTGTCATCGCGGCTTTCATAACATCTCCAAAGTCAGAAGCGCCTTCAGCAATTATGCCGGAGACAATTGCTTCTACTTCTTCTTTTGTCATTTGAGCAGGCAAATATTCTGAAATAACCTTGGCTTCACCTGATTCAATTTCCGCTAAATCTGGCCTTTTTGCAAAAGTATACGCCTCAATGGAGTCGTTTCGTTTTTTCAATTCTTTTGAAAGAACTTTTAATACGTCTTCGTCTGTCATTTCACGACCTTCGGCAATAATGTCTATTTGAGAATTTTTGACCTCGGATATAAGCAACCTTAAAGTAGATAACCTTGTCTTGTTACCACTTCTTAATGCATCTATCGAATCTGTTTGCAGTTTTTCAAGCAACATATTAGCTGTATTTGTTGTACTTTCTTTATTGTATTCAACAAGAAAATTAGTTCCAAATTAACTATACTTGTTATATTTTCTTATATTAGCCTTTTTAACTTTTTCTTTTTCTCTTCTTTGCCTTGCAGGTTTAATATAATATCTCTTCTCTTTAATGGATTCTATATCAGCTTCCATTATCATTTTGAGCTCTCTTAAAGCCTGTTCGACTGATTTATTTGATTCTCTTAAATCTATTGATACGCCCTTTGTCATAAGAAAAAAACACCTCCTAATTAATAAACTTCTGTAAAAAGCAACACGTGAAGTATATATAATGCAGAATATATTCGCAATAGAGTTTTAAAGCCCGTCCCCTGGCTTCCAATCTTTGCCACCCATTATATGAATATGTTCGTGATCAACCCCATTATATCCTGCACCGTTATTGATAATTCTGTACCCTGACTTATCAAGGTCAAATTTCGAAATAATTTCATTTGCAAAAAGTATCATATCTGACCATAGATCTCTATTTACTCCTGAAATTGAATCGACTTTCTCAATATGCGCTTTTGGCATAACCAAAATATGAATTGGAGCCTTTGGATGAATATTATTGATTGCAATAAAATCTTTTGATTCCAAAACCAATTCCGACGGGATCTCCTTTTTAATTATCTTGCAAAAAATACAGTCTTCACTCATTTTTTTAGTTCACTCAAAAGTTCATTCACTTCTAACATCTTAGTTTCAATAGAATCTCTTCTTTTAACCTCAACTTTATCAGCCGTTTTTGCAGAAACGACAACACGATAAGGAATACCAATCAAATCAGAATCAGCAAATTTTTCTCCTGCCGAAACTTCCCTATCATCAAACAAAACTTCAACGCCTGACTTCGATAATACGTCATATATATCATTCGCCTTCTTCAAAACATCCGCATTATCAAGATTTAAACCGATTAAATGAACCTGGAAAGGCGCAACTGAATCTGGCCAAATAATGCCCTTGGCATCATTAAAAATTTCGACGATTGTTCCCATAAGCCTTGTAACACCAATGCCGTAAGAGCCCAAATGAACATATTCAGTATTTCCGTCTTCCTTTGTAAAAGTAAGCCCTAACTGCTCTGACTTCATCTTTCCAAAATCAAAAATATTTCCAACTTCGATTGAAGCTACCTTTTCTAAATCTTTTTCATTTAAGTCCAAATCTTTAAGCGTCTTTTCATTGTAAACCTCATCATTTATAGCAACCTTTTTTGATTTATCGACATAAATTGTATCTTCCCCAGCTTCAGAAATCGCTTGGAACTCATGGCTAAATTCAGTAAAAGCCCCACCTGAAGCAGAAGTTACATAAACATAATCTTCAAGTCCTGCTCTTTTGAAAACTCGCATATAAGCGTCAATTACGTCTTTATAAAACTTATCGTGTTCAGAAGCGTCCGTTGAATAAGAATACATATCCTTCATTACGAATTCGCGACCTCGCAAAATCCCACTTTTTGATCTTAATTCATTTCTAAATTTTGTTTGAAATTGATAAACATAAACAGGCAAATCTTTATAGCTGTGAACGTATTGCTTCATCATTTCAGAAATAGGCTCTTCGTGTGACCATCCAAAACCAAGTTGCTGACCGCCTTTTAATTCGGACTTAAACCAAACATCAACATTTTCATCACTCCACCTATCTGTAACTTCCCATAATTCTTTTCTTTGCAAAGCTGTCATTAAGATCTCTTGACCGCCAACGGCATCCATTTCGCTCGCAATGATCGCTTTAATCTTGGAAATGACTCTTAAACCCAAAGGCAAAAAAACATAAGCCCCAGCCATTTCCTTATAGATATAGCCAGCCCTTATTAAAAGCTGTGCATTTTTACTTTGCTCATCTGCCGGAGACTCTTTCTTTGATTTTGTGAAAAGTTTTGATTGTTTCATTGCCGAAATTTTAGCACTAAAGATTGAATAAATCCTTAGCCGTGATAAGAAGCAGAAGTCCGATTAAGAATGCAAATCCAATTTGATGAGCTTTGTCTTCGAATTTCCTTGAAACTTTTTTGCGAGTTATCCATTCGTATAGAACAAACATCCATCTGCCACCGTCTAAAGCTGGGATTGGTAGAAGATTCATTATTCCAAGTGATAACGACAATACAGCAGACAAATCTAAAATAGTAATGAAAACCTTGCTCCCACCGTAATCCAAGATAGACTTAACAGCTCCAAAAATGCCAACCGGTCCTGAAAACCCTGCAGAAACTGGCGCCAAACTTTTTTCTGCAAAAGACTGTGCAAATAAACTTCCCATCATGCTAAATGAATAAGCGATGATATTTCCTGCGTGGGAAAAACCCGAAAAAGTTTTTCCTACAGGGCTTCCGTAATCAATTCTTACAGCTTCACCAAGTCCAACGCCTATCCCCGCTTGTCCAGCTTGTTCTCTATATTCCGGAACAGCCTTATAAACATTTGATTCATCAGTATTAATATTTATAGTCCTTAAAACAACCTCAACACCAGTTTTATCCTTTAAATAATCTTTTAAATCATTAGTGTCATTAATATTAGCCGTAGTTGTGCCATCAGTTATTGAAACAATTCTATCTGCAAACTTTATTCCGGATTTATAAGCAGGACTTCCGTCTTCGACAAATGTAACTACAGCAGGCAAACTTTCCGTGTTTCCGTAAGGAAACACATAATCATCCATCAAAAGTATCGGGCTAGATTTAAATCCCTGATTACCTAATATGAAATAGAAAATCACAACAGCCAAAACGAAATTCATAAAAACACCGGCCAATAAAATAACGGATTTTTGAAGTGGCGATTTATTCATAAAATTGGACTTATCTTTGGGGTCGTAATTCGTATAGTCTTCACCTCGGATTTTGACAAAACCGCCGATTGGCAACCAATTTAAAGAATATAAAGTTTTACCAAATTTTTTGCCAATAGCACGTGGAGGAATCCCAAGTCCAAATTCTTCTACATCCACACCATTCTTTTTTGCTGCAAGAAAATGCCCGAGTTCATGGACAAAAACTAAAATCGATAAAATTAATAAAAATAAGAGGATAGGTGGAATCATGAATTATTTATTCATAACTTCATCCTCTTTCTCTTGGCCCATTCTTTCTAAATCTAAATTCGCTTTTGAAACATCAGCCTCAACATCCTTTTTCATTCTATACATGTCGTCTTCTGAAATCACTCCATTATCTTGTTGTTCTTCAATAGATTTAATGACGTCTTGTCTTAATGTCCTAATTTTAATTTTGGCAGCTTCAATTAATGCGGAAATCTCTTTGACTAAAGACTTTCTTCTATCTTCTGTAATAGCTGGAATCGGAACTCTTAAATTCACACCATCATTAATAGGATTCAAACCTTTTTCGGAAGCTATAATGGCTGATTCAATCTTTTTGATAACAGACTTATCCCAAGGAGAAATTAAAATTGTTTGTGAATCTGGAACAGATACACTAGCAACCTCATTTAGAGGAAGTGCAGCCGAACCTTCATACGCATCGACTTTAATATCTTCGACGAGTGAAGCTACGGCTCTTCCAGTTCGAATCTTATTTAACTCGGAAGACAAAAAACTTTTAACATTGGTTATGTGTGATACAAGATCTTCATGTTTCATGAAGACAATTTAACACAAATCCAGTCCAGATAATACTATATTCTATCCAAGATCTATCATATAATTAAGGGTATAGTATGCAAATATCCGAACCAAGAGAGGGTGGCATTGAAACAATCAACCCAATAATTTCCGATGACGCACAAAGAATTTTGGAAAACGAATTTGATTTAGACGAGGAATCAATACAAATCCTCTGTCAAATCGTTACCTCATACCAATACGCATACCATAAGCCCAAGGAGTTCTTAGAACTGTTATCAGAACCAAATTCAATATATACTTCCGATTTTGCGGGTTATGAATACGTCCATATTGATTCTAAAATATTTGCCAATCCAAAATCCACTGGTAGCGACTGCTTTGGCATTTCTATACACCTTGCCCGCGATTTATATATTGCATTGTCTACAAAGCTCGAAGAAAAAGGCCTATCAATGAATATAGCTGAAGGGCGTACACCAAGAAATACAATGTTTTGCCAACGTGCTGATAATCATGTGTTCTTAACACTATCCAAGAAACTCGAAGACGAAGATAATGGCAATAGTAGCAGAGTTGTTATTGATGGATCATTTCAAACAATTCGCACCGATACAAAGCGACCAAAGTATTACATTGATGAAGAATCCCCAATCACGGCTGATATTGTTAGTAAATTTATAGATAATCCTAGTAGCTTATTTGATGAAGCCCCCATAAAATTTACAATGCGTGAAGAAGAACTAAGAACTTTGCAACGCAGTTCAAGCAAAGGCCTTAACGCATTAAATAGTTTTAGTTATCAAATTGCTGGACTAACGAAAGATGGATTTGGCATCGGGCTTGGATTCGGTCTAAGAGAAAGAGATGGATCAAAAGTTTTTTTTCCAATAATCGTAGTTTTAAGTCCAAAAGGGCACGATCATCGTGGAATATGGATAGATTCTGATTTAACCATACAATGGAGACAAACCGAAAATATGCCAGAATTATCAAATGATCAATACTTGGAAATATCAGAAATGCTCGGGGTATGTGAAAATATCGTGAAAAATATAGAATGGTTTTAGATTGCTAATCGAACGCGAAACGCTAAGCCGGAAATAATTATTAAACAGAAAGTCGTGATATTTCTGAAATGGTTATGTTCTCACCAATTGTTGAAATAGCTTCTTTTACAAGTTCTGAAATTGTTTTTCCTGATTCACGGATATAGGCTTGTTCTAAAAGTTGTTCGACATTTTCTGGAGCCATTGCTGCAACTTGCATCGCAACTTCGTTCCCTAGTTTTTCAAACATTTCATTTTTCGCAACATAATCTGTTTCACATCCAAGCTTTATGATTGCGCCAACTTTTCCACCGCCGTGAATATATGAGAAAACGCGCCCAGATTTAATTTCTCTTTCTGATTTTTTCCCTGCTTTTTCAAGTCCTTTTGCTCTTAAAAATTCTTTTGCTTTTGAAATATCACCGCCACAAGAATCCAATGCATTTTTTGCATCCATAACACCTGCACCTGTCTCTTCGCGGAGTTGTTTAATACTTGATAGATCCATAATTAGAGTATAAATTATTTGGACTTTTTTGCTTTCTTTACTACTTTATCAGCTTTTGCAACCTTAGGAGCCTTTGGCTTTGCTTTTGGTTCTGCTACTTTTGGCTCTTCTTTGGCCTTTTCTTCTGATGCTACTTTTGCTGGCTTTTCTGCTGGTTTCTCTAGATCCTTTTTGTGATCTTCATAACCTAGCTTTATTGCACTTGATAATACTGATAACAAAAGATCAATTGATTTAATAGCATCATCATTTGCAGGAATGACATAGTTTGTATTTTTTGGATTGCTATTTGTGTCAACGATTCCGACAACCGGAATATTATATGCGTTTGCCTCATGAACTGCTGTTGCTTCTTTTTTAACATCAACAACAATTATCGCCCCTGGGAACTTTTCCATATTTTGAATTCCGCCTACAACAAGATTTAGCTTTTCAATTTTTCTTTCAATCAAAAGTTGTTCTTTTTTTGTGTATTTTAAGAATGTGTTTGCTGCTTTACCTTTTTCTAATCTTTGAAGCTCAAGCCAGCTACTTCGAATTGAATCGAAATTTGTAAAAGTTCCACCCAACCATCTTTGATTTACAAAAAGAACACCACATTCTCTTGCGTATTTTTCAACTGACAATGAAGCTTGTCTTTTTGTTCCAACAATTACAATTTGTTTTCCTGATTTAGCAACTCCATATAAGAAGTCGCATGATTTAGCCAAAAGTTCTGATGTTTTATACAAATCGATTACGTGAGATTTGTTCTCAACTGCATATATAAACTTAGCCATAACTGGATACCATCTTTTGACTTGGTGTCCAAAATGAACTCCACTTTGTAGCATTTCTTCGACTGAAGGTAGTTTTATATTTTTATTATTCATTTGATTTTATGGTCGCCTCTTTTCCCTCTTGCCGGAAATCGTAGGATCAGAGGCTAATCCGGCAATGCGTGATGACGGAATAATATCAAGCAACAAAGAAAGAAACAAGACTATTTTTGATCTTCGTCTTTGGCTGGCAATTTCCAAGTTGCATATTTGCAATCAGGATATCTTGAACATCCAAAAAATGTTCTGCCTTTTTTCGTCTTTTTTTGAATAACTTCGCCACCATGCTCTTCACCGCAATCCGGACATTTAAGACCCGTTTTATTAAGGATTGCTTTAGTGAACTTACATTTTGGATAATTTTCACAAGCTACAAATTTCCCAAATCGACCTTCTTTTAAAACAAGCTTACCCGTACATTCTGGACATGGATCTTTCAAAAGTTCAAGTATTTCTGGTGAATCGGAACTTGGTCCAGTTGAATCCGCAGACTCCAAAGGCCTTGCGTACTTACACGTAGGATAATCAGAACAACTTAAAAATTTACCAAATTTACCAAGCTTTATTATCAACTTATTTTTTCCGCATTCTGGACACATCTCATCGGTTTCCTCCATTACAACAATGTCCTCTTTTTTTATTTCTTTCTTTTTTAATGCGACT